>JAKATL010000025.1 GCA_021827985.1 bacterium | reverse complement strand
TCGCTACAGCGCCGACTACTGGCTAGAGCAGCGCATCTCATGGTGGTGGCGGCTGGCCGAGGTGCGCCGGCCCAACCCGCCCCAGCCCGCGGGCACGGGTGATGTCGCCACCGTCGCCCCGCCGGGTGTGAGCGGCACGACGACGGGAACGCGACTGTGAGCCGCATGCTCATCGTCGTGGTGGGTGCCGCTGCCCTGGTTGCCGCGACCGGCGTGGGGCTTGCCCTGGCCGTGAGCGGACCACCGCTGCCAGGGGCTATGAGCGGGCTCCCCGGCTATGGCTCGATGTTGGGTGGCGCGGCGCCTCCAGGCTGGATGACCGGCGGCACCCTTCCCCGATCGATGATGGGAGGTGGCGCCGACCCGGGCAAGGTGATGGGAGCGGTGCTGGCAAGCGCTCCTGGTCCGCGGGTCAGCCCCGAGGCGGCGGCCCGCCTGGGCCAGCAGGTCCCAGTCGGCGCCACTGTGGACCGGACTCGGAGCCGCATCACCTTCCACCGCTCGACAGTCGTTCTGGCGGCAGTCGCGAGCGGGCCCGGGACCCCGATGTACTCCTTCGAGATCGCCGGCATGGTCGACCCGACCGTCGTCGTTCCCACCGGTGCGCACGTCAGCATCGAGGTCGTCAACCGGGACGGCGACATGGCTCACGGCCTGGTCGTAACGGCTGGCGGCGCGGGCTCGTCGTGGATGCCGATGATGACTGCGGCGCCCGCCTTTGAAGGTGCCGCGGTTTGGGTTCTGGGCGACCCCACCTCGGCCGGCCTTCACGCCGCGACGCTGCGCTTCACCGCCGGCCCGCCAGGCAGCTACGAGTACCTCTGCCCGGTCCCAGGGCATGCCGCCCAGGGCATGGTCGGCACCTTCACCGTGACCGCTGACCTGGATCGGTGAGTAGGGGGCAGGCGGAGAGGGTCCGAGGAGGTCCGCAGGCAAAGTGCCTCCGTAGATGGGAGAGTTGGAAGTAGAGAAACAACCCGATCCCCCAGCACGAAGGCACCTTTCTGGCGAAAGGGGCCACATCGCATCGCGCCCCTGCCCACATTCGTGCCGGTGACCGCTCCCTGAGCGGCGGGGCGGAACTACTGCTCAGCAGCGAGCTGGTGCATCGCTTGGAGTGGGTGGGCCGGCTGGACTCGGCCGTCAATGCGGTGTGAGAATTCAAGCAACGGCGGCGGGGACGGAGCGCGGGCGAGCTGCTGGTGAGCCTGGCCAAGGTGATCCTGTTGGGCGGCAATCACCTCGCCTAGAACTGGTGCTGGGTGAACCGCGGCAGCAGCTGGCGTTCTCGGAGCGGGCACCCTGGCCACCGCCGGCAGCACTCGGTCGGCCACATCCTCATGCAGAGGATCCAGGTGCGCCAGATGGCTGCCCCCGGCCAGGATGGACTGCCCCAAGGCAGACCAGCAGCTCGCCACAGGTCGGCCCCCGGCGCCGCTGCTTGAACTGTGGCACCTCCTCCACCGCGGCGTCCCGCCGCTCCACCAGGTGCAGCTTGGAGTTCAGGTACGGAGCAGCCAGCAGCAGCCCGGCGCGAGAGGTGAGGCTGGGATCATCGGGGTCGCGGTGAACGATGGGGACGGTGGCGCTCCGCTCCGCTCCGCTCGCTGAGTGCCTCCTGCTTGGAGCCCACGGGTGGGTGTCAACCCCGATTTCCCAAGTCAGCAAGGCACTTCTGTTACCTGCCCCCAACCCTCCTTCCCGTCCTTATCCACTCCTTCAGTTCAGGCCTACTTCTTGGTCTCCCAGAAGATCCGGGCGAACTCATCCACCTGGCGCCGCAGCTCAGCAGCCTTCTCCGCGTCCACCGACTGCTTGCAGGCAGACGCCGCCTTGAGAGTCTTCCAGGTAAGGTCGTGCAGCTGCGGAAACTTCTCCAGGTGCTCTGGCTTGAAGTAGTCCGACCAAATGATCTGGACCTCGTGCTTCACCTTCTCGGCGTGCAGCTCCTTCACCTCCACCATGCGGACGAAGGAGTTGCGGCTGGCCTCCGAGGTGGCGTCAGGAAGGCCGTGAATGAGGGTCACCATCCGCTCCACCGTCTGCGCCGCCAGCTGCGCCTCGTGGGGGTCGTAGATGCCGCAGGGGATGTCGCAGTGGGCGTGGACCACGCGGTGCGGGACCAGCGCGACAAGCTTGCGAACTGACATGGCCGCCTCCCTTCGAACCTTGGTGCTGTCGGAGATCTCCTCCGGTCCCGTCCAAACTACCATCAGCCCGTGACTGGCGGCAAACCGCAGCGCGGTCCCTGGCTTCCCCAGCTCCTCCTGGTGGAGGGGAGGAGCATGGAGCCCGACCTCCAGGAGGGGAGCTGGGCCGTCCTCATTCCCACGAGGGGCCGGATGCCGCGCGTGGGCGATGTTGTGGTGGCCGAACACCCACACCGTGCCGGCTTCGAGCTGGTGAAGAGGGTGGCCGCCGTCAGCTCACGCCGGCGGCTGGTCTGGCTGGCCGGTGACAACCGGAAAGAGAGCACGGACAGTGAGGAGTTCGGCCCGGTGGCAGTTGACCGGGTGGTGGGCCGGGTGGTGCTGAAGCTGCGCCCGGGGATGCCCCGAGTCATTCGGCGAGATCCGGCCCGACTCTGGACCTGAGGCGATGGGCGAAGGCACCCACCGGTGGCCTCTAGCTGTCACCATATGACCATGACCGACTCCCAGATCCCCCCGCCTCCGCCCCGGCCAGCCGCTCCGCCGCCCGAGCTCATCCCCTCAGCGCCTCCCTCCAAGGCCAAGAAGCACAAGAAGAAGGTCTCCCGGGAGCCACCGCGGGGCCGGGGCCGGCGCTGAGCCAGTTCGGTCCCACCCCCGTAGACCTGGACCTCGCCCTGGCGACCGCCAGGTACTCCAGCCAGGCGGGCGGGGCGGTGATAAGGGCGGCAGGGGTGGGGCCCCATCGTGCCGAGGCCAAGGCGCCCGGCGACTACGTCACGGATGTGGACCGGGCCAGCGAAGAGGTGGTGGTGCGGATCCTGCGGGCCTCCTTCCCTGATCTCCCGGTGCTCTCTGAGGAGGCGGGCGGCAGGAGCTCCCCCACCGGCTGGGTGGTGGATCCCCTGGACGGGACCACCAACTTCAGCCGAGGCTTCCCCATGGTCGGTGTCTCGGTGGCCCTCCTGGTGGATGGGAGCCCCGCAGTGGGCGCGGTCCACGCCCCCTTCCTGGGCTGGACCTACACGGCGCGGCGCGGATGCGGCGCCTTCGACCAGGAGGGGCGGCGGCTCAGCGTCGTCGACTCGGCGCCGGAGAAGGCTGTGGTCTCCACCGGCTTTCCCTTCAAGGAGCAGGGGCGGCTGCCCCGTCTGCTGCGCGCCCTGCAGCGGGTGCTGGAGAGCTGCGAGGACGCTCGCCGACCCGGCGCCGCCAGCCTAGACCTGGCCCTCGTGGCCTCGGGGGTCTTCTCCGGGTTCTTCGAGCTGGGGCTCAAGGTGTGGGACATCGCGGCCGGGTCGCTGCTGGTCACCGAGGCGGGCGGAGTCGTGAGCGACTGGGAGGGAGGGGGGAGTCACCTGCGCACCGGCGACATCGTGGCCGCCGGACCCCGGGTGCACGCAGCACTGCTGGCGGCCTGCGCCCAGGACTCAGGGCCGGACTGAGACCGTACCCCTCGGTCCCGTGCCGACGTTCCGGGAGCGGACCTTGGGACGGGCGGCGATAGAGAAGTCCCCCGGGTACCGGGGGACCACGGTGATCACCACCGGGATCGTGGAGTTGGTCTCCAGGATCTGCCCGCAGGACTCGTTGTCGGCCCAGCGGCTGCCCGGGGAATTGAGGAAGGTGACCCGCACCACCTGGAACTCGGGGCTGAGATTGGCCCCAACGCAGGCGGGGTCCATGGCGCTTCCCGAAGCCAGAAAGAGCCCGAAGGTGAGCCGGGCAGGGCGACCCACCCGCAGCCCCCTGAGGTTGAGGTTGCCGTCCAGCTGGGCCCGGGGAGGGCCCGCAGAGCCCCCCACCGACCCGATGCTGGTGAGCACGTCGACGACCGCCGAGACCGACAGGAAGGCGATCACCGCGACCACCAGCATCATTCCCGCGGACATCCGCGGCGCCCGCAGCCGGGCTCTTGACCACCTCATCTGCTCCGCGGGCCAGTCTAGTCCCGCTCGGCGGAGGTGCCAGCCGGCTTAATCTGACTGCTAGAGTTGGATTTGTGATGAGCGACCGTCGCCTGCAGCTGGCGCCGGGAGGGGATGACCGCAGCGTGGTCGAGCTGGTCGGTGCGACCCCCCTGATTCGCCTGCGCCTCTTCGAGGAGCTGGCGCCTGATCTGGAGGTCTACGCCAAGGCCGAGTTTCTCAACCCCGGCGGATCGGTGAAGGACCGGCCCGCCCTCTGGATGCTTCGGGACGGGATCCGCCGGGGGCGCCTCACCCGGGACAAGACGATCATCGACAGCACCAGCGGCAACACCGGGGTCGCCTACGCGATGCTGGGGGCCGCTCTCGGCTATCCCGTGCGCCTGGTGGCGCCCGCCAACGTCACCGAGGAGCGCAAGCAGCTCATGCGTGCCTACGGGGCTGAGCTGATCCTGAGTGACCCCATGGAGGGGTCCGACGGTGCCATCCGGCTTTGCCGGGAGCTGGTGCGCCAGGATCCAGCTGGATACTTCTACCCTGACCAGTACAACAACCCGGCCAACTGGCGCGCCCACTACGAGTCGACCGGCCCGGAGATCTGGGAGCAGACCCAGGGAGGGGTGACCCACTTTCTCGCCGGTCTCGGCACCAGTGGCACCTTCATGGGCACCAGCCGGAGGCTCAAGGAGCTGAACCCAGAGGTGGAGTGCGTCAGCCTGGAGCCCGACGATCCCTTCCACGGTCTGGAGGGCCTGAAGCACATGTCCAGCGCCATCGTTCCCGGCATCTACGACCCCAGCCTGGCCGACCGGCACCTTCTGGGGCCGACCGGCGAGTCGTACGACCTGGCCCGGCAGCTGGCCCGTGACGAGGGAGTGCTGGCAGGCCACTCGTCTGGCCTGGCACTCTGGGGAGTGCGCCAGCTGATCCAGGCCGGGTTGCGGGAAGGGGTGGCCGTCCTGATCTTCGCCGACGGCGGCGACCGCTACCTGAGTGGCGGTCTCTACGGAGGGGTATGAACGAAGACGCGGCGCGGGAGCTGAGGTTCACCGGTGGCCAGTGGGAGAGGATGCGCGAACTGGCCGAGTCCGCCTACCCGTTCGAGGGCTGCGGTGTCCTGGTGGGAAAGGTCGGGGAAGGCGTCTGGGACGTCTCGGAGGTGTTCCCTGGCCGCAACCTGGTCGAGGACCGGCGCCACGACCGTTACGAGCTCGACCCCCGGGACATCATCGCCGCCGAGCGTGCCAGCCGCTCGAGAGGAGAGGAGGTCCTGGGCTTCTTTCACACCCACCCGGACCACCCCGCGCGCCCCAGCCAGTTCGATCGCGATCACGCCTGGCCGGGGTACGTGTACGTGGTCTGCGCCGTGGACCAGGGGAGGATGAGGCGGGCCACCGCGTGGATCCTCACCGGCCAGGACGAGGGAGCTGAGTTCGAGGAGGTGCCCACCGGAGAAGGGAGCCATGCCGGGCCGGGCTATAATCCCCCGGGCGTTGTGGTGGAGAGCTGATGAAAACCGTGGTAACCGTCCTCGAGGTGGTTCTGGCAGTACTGGTGATGATCACCATCCTGCTCCAGACACCCAAGTCGAGCGGCCTTGGCGGCACCATAGGCGGGGGGACGGACATGGGGGGCGGGTACCGAACCCGCCGCGGTCTGGAGAAGGGGCTTTTCCGCGCCTCGATCTGGCTGACAGCGGCGTTCGCCCTGGTGGCCATCATCCAAATCCGGGTCGGCTGAGGGACCACCTCAGCCTTTCGGGCGCCTTCGACCGCCGCCGTCATCCTCTCCGGTTACCGGCCCTGGCAGCCACAGCCGCGCTCGTGTTGGTGGGCGTTGGCGCCCTCACCCTGGGACTGCTCCAGCTGGGCGCCAACCAGGTTTTCACCGAGGGGCTCGTCGCCCCCACCGGCCCATCTCCCCTGAGCTCCCTGCTCGACCCCACCAGCCCGGTGGCGACGATGGTGGCCGCCCTGAGCGCCCCCGGGCTCACCGAGGCCGGACCGTCCGGATCGCCGCGGCTGGGGCTGGCCAGCTCCTTCCGGTCCGAGGCTGATGGCTCGCGCTGGAGCTTCACCCTGCCCCCGGGCGGGCGCTGGTCCGACGGAGCGCCGATCACCACAAGGGATGTCGGCTTCACCCTCGCGGTCCTGCAGTCGGGCAAGTTCCCCGACCCATCCCTGGCCGCCCCCTGGTTGGGGATCAGCCTGGAGGCCAACTCCTTCTGGTCTGGGACCTTCATCCTCCCCGGACCAGCTCCCAACTTCGCGACCACGGCGGAGCTCCCCATCCTCCCCGAGGCCCCGTACCACGACCAGCCCGCGCGCTACCTGCGCGACGGCCTGAGACCGACCGGCCCATTCCCGCCGGCTTCCGGCCCCTTCACCCTGACCGCCAACCTGCCGGACCAGGTCGTGCTGGCCCGCAATCCTAACTATCAACCACATCCGCACATCGCGCGCTTTGTGATCCAGCTCGAGCCCAGTTCTGCCGCGGTGGCCGCTCAGATGAGCGCCGGCAAGGTCGACGGCTGGCTCCTGGCCACCAGCTCCGAGCTGGCCAGCCTGCCCCCCCCGGTGGTGCGGGCGCCCATACTCACCTACTCCTTGGTGGAGCTGCTGTTCAACCAGTCCAGCCCGCCCCTGATGGATGTGGCCGTCCGCCAGGCGGTGGCCGCCCTGGTGGACCGGTCCCAGCTCATCGCCCGTGCCGTGCCCGGAATGGCCCGGCCGCAGTTCGGACCGCTCCCCGACTCGATCAGCTGGGCCGCGGCCGTCACTCCAGCCGGCCCCCCGGTCTCGTCGGTGGGCCAGCTGTTGGCCTCCGCTGGGTACCGGCGAACCCCGCCTGTGGGACTCTACGAGGCTGGCGGAAGACCGTTGCAGCTGCGCCTCGCGGTGCCTGACGTGGAGCCCCTCCCGGCCGTGGCCCGCGCCTTGGCCGCCCAGCTCAGCTCAGCGGGCATTCCCGTGCGGGTCGCCCAATACCCGGCCGCATCCTTCCTCACCGCCCAGCTCGGCAAGGGGGAGTTCCAGATGGCGCTGGTGGGCTTTGACAATGGACCAACCCTCGACATCTCCGGCCTCTTCGGGGGCAGCGGTGCGGCCGGCGCCGACCTCGGTCAGGGGGCCGCCGATCCCATCCTGACTCACGCCCTCGACCAGCTGGCCACCGCCACATCTCTGCCCAGCCGCATCGCCGCCTACAGGGTGGTGGTCCAGGAGCTGGGGACCCAGATGCCGGCGGTGTTCCTCTACACCCCAGAGCTGGTGTACGCCCACCTCACCTCTGTCCACACCCCGGGCATGCCGGCGGTGGGCGATCCCGCCCAGCTCTTCACAAATGTGGCGGAGTGGACGGGGTGAGCCGGCGGCGCTCGATCCCCGAGCCTTCATCCGGTACGATTGGCGGGCCCGGCCGGGATGGTGAAACTGGTAGACACGCAGCGTTCAGGGCGCTGTGCAGGTCACTGCGTGCGGGTTCGAGTCCCGCTCCCGGCACCACCTGGGGCCCTGGAGGAGGGTCCCGGAGTTACCCTGCACATCGGAGTGCGGCGCGGCGGGGGCGGCATGATCTGGAGCCGGCCGCCGAGTAGGAGGCTTGACGACGGAACCACACGTCCCGGACCAGGGCGGGCGAGCGGATAGTGGCTGGACAGCCCCCAGGCAGCCGCTTCCCTGGGAGCCGCCCGGAGTTGACCTCTCCCCGGTAGCGGAGGGATGGGAGCCCGAGGCCTGGAGTCCAGGGGGGGAATATCCGCTCTCACCCCGAGGCCATCGGTGGTGGACCCGCGTGGCAGCCGGGGTGGCGGTGATCGCCATCGGACTGGCCGCGGGCGCCACGGCCGGGCTCTCATTGGCGCGCCGTACTCCCGACGGTCACCATGTGGCCCGCAATCTGGCCCTGGCCCCGACCCCCACACCGACTGCCGCGGGCACTGGCACCGCCCTCCAAGAGATCGCTGGCCAGGACCTTCCTGAGATCGTCACCGTGGTGGCGGTGGGCACCGCCTCCGAGGAGCTGGGCACTGGGTGGCCGGTGGATTCCCGCGGCGACTTCATCACCAACGACCATGTGGTCAGCCAGGGGCTGAGCTTCCACGTGGTCACGTCGTCCGGAGCCGAGTACCCGGCCCGAGTGGTGAACTCGGACCCCCAGCTCGACCTGGCCGAGGTTCAGGCTGAGGGCCTCACCGAATCGCCGCTGCCCTTGGACACCGCCTCCGCGTCCATGGGGCAGGCGGTCGTGGTCCTGGCGTCCCAGGGAGCCACGGGACATCCCCCGGTCACCGTCTCCCTGGTGGACGGCCTCAACCAGAGGGCCACGGTTGGTGATGCCGAGCCAGGACAGCTGACCAATTACATCGATCTGATCCGCATCCCCGCCCACATCTTCCCGGGAAACAGCGGCGGACCAGTGCTCACCGCCCAGGGGCAGGTGGTGGGGATCATGACCCTGGCGGCCAAATTCGGGGTGGGGGCGTTCGCCATCCCGCTTCTGGAGGTCCTGCCGGTGATCCGGCAGTGGACCGCGGGGTAGGCCGCCGGCCCAGCGCCGCGCTCAGAGGTGGAACTCGCCGACAGAGGTTGGATCTGTGGATCGCCAGCTGCCGCCCGGGTGGAGTGCCCGCGGTCGGCGACCGCCGGCCAAGATACGGCAACGTCCCCCGTCTTTGACCCAGAACACCCCCGGCGCGGGCGAACGGGCGGGCTTTGAGCTGGATTGGGGGCACTGTCCGCCGCGACGCCGATGACCGGAGGGGCTGCCGGGCGCCGATTCGCCCGACCCCGGGGGGGCAACTGTCCGTTTGACCCCCCGTGCGGGGATGTGGCACGATCGCCCTCTGCTGGGACCGCGGCCTCCGTCCGGGCCCCTCATCCGGAGAGGAGACTTCACCACATGAGCAGCACCACCGAACCCTCGGGCCTCACGGTGGCGGTGCTGGGTGCGGATGGCTACATCGGCTGGCCGATGGCGATGCACCTCTCTCGCCTGGGGCATCGGGTGGTCGCGGTGGACAACCTCGCCCGCCGCCGCTGGGACCGAGAGGGAGGAACCTACAGCCTTGTCCCCATCGCCACCATGGCCAGGCGGACGGCGCGCTGGCGGAAGCTGACGGGGAGGGAGATCATCTGGCGGCGGGCCGACATGCGTGACTTCCGCGCCGTCGACGCCCTGATGGCCGAGTTTCGTCCCCAGGCCGTGATCCACTTCGCCGAACAGCGCAGCGCCCCGTTCTCGATGGTGGATCGCGCCCATGCCGTGCTGACCCAGGCGAACAATGTGGTGGGAACCCTGAACCTCCTCTTCGCCATCCGGGACCGGGTGCCCGACTGCCATCTCATCAAGCTCGGCACCATGGGCGAGTACGGCACTCCCAACATCGACATCGAAGAGGGGTATCTGGAGATCGAGCACAACGGCCGCCGGGACCGCCTCCCCTTCCCCAAGGTGGCGGGCAGCTTCTACCACCTCTCCAAGGTCCACGACAGCACCAACATCTACTTCGCCACCCGAGCCTGGGGGGTCAGGGCCACCGACCTCAACCAGGGGGTGGTGTACGGGCTAGATACCGAGGACACCATCCTCCACCCCGAGCTCAGCACCCGCTTCGACTTCGATTCCATCTGGGGCACGGCGCTCAACCGCTTCTGTGCCCAGGCGGCGGTGGGTGAACCGCTCACGGTGTACGGCAAGGGGGGGCAGACCCGCGGGTTCCTCGACCTGCGCGACACCATGGCCTGCATCACCCTGGCCCTGCGAAACCCTGCTGAGCGGGGCGAGTGCCGAGTCTTCAACCAGTTCACCGAGCAATTCAGCGTGCGGGAGCTGGCGGAGTTGGTGGCTAAGGTGCGCCAGCGCCATGGGCTCAAGACCGAGATCTCCCACCTCCCCAACCCCAGGGTGGAGATGGAGGAGCACTACTACAACGCCAGGCACCAACACCTCCTCGACCTGGGCCTCAAGCCCCATTACCTCGAGGACACCCTGCTGGAGTCGGTGATCGCCCGCGTCGAATCCCTTCGGGACCGGGTCGACCGGGTGCTGCTCGAAGTCCCCAGCGTGAGCTGGAAGCGGGGTGGCAACGAGGTCTGGGACCGCTACTCCAGACAGGGGGTGAGCTCCGACCCGCTGAAGGGCGTGCTGGCGGGCTGATCCCGGCTTCGGCGCCTCTCCTAGTGGGTAAGCTGTGGGAGAGTTCTGGCCATCTGGAGGCGCGTCGTGACGGAACGGGAGTACGACATTGCGGTCGTGGGAGGGGGCCCCGCCGGGCTCACGGCGGCCCTGTACGCGGGACGGGCGCTGAAGCGGACACTGCTTCTCGAAGCGGGGTTACCCGGCGGGGAGCTGCTGAACACCGAGGCCATCGAGGACTATCCCGGCTTCAATTCGATCACCGGACCGGAGCTCGCCAGCAAGATGGCGGAGCACGCGCTCAGCTTCGGCGCCGAGCTGGTATCAGCGCGGGTGTCCGCCATCGTCCCACTTCCCGACGGCCGGCAGCGGATCGAGGTTGAGGAGGAGGAGCCCTACTACGCCAAGGCGGTGATCGTCACCGCCGGCGGCCAGCCCCGGAAGCTTGAGGTGCCTGGGGAGCAGGAGTACGCCGGCCGCGGTGTCTCCTACTGCGCGGTCTGCGACGGGGCCTTCTTCCGCGGGGAGCACCTGGCAGTGGTGGGTGGAGGGGACGCGGCGATCGAGGAGGCGGCGTTTCTGACCCGCTACGCCTCCAAGGTCACGGTGATCCACCGTCGCGAGGAGTTCCGGGCCCAGCCGTTGCTGCTGGAGAGGGCCCGACAGAACCCCAAGATCGAGTTCCTGCTCGACACCGTCGTGGAGGAGATCACCGGTGACGAGAGCCGGGTGACCTCCCTCAGGCTGCGCAATGTTCGGACCGGCGAGCGTAGCGAGTTCGCGGTCGGCGGGGTCTTCATCTTCGTCGGCTTCATCCCCAACACCCAGCTGGTCGCCGGGCACGTTGAGCATGACGCTCAGGGGTACTACCTCACCGACGCCAACATGCGAACTTCGATCCCCGGGATCTTCGCCGCCGGTGACGTGCGGGCGCAGCTGACCCGCCAGGTCACCACCGCGGTCGGAGACGGCACCACCGCCGCCATCGCGGCCACCAAGTACGTCGAGGAGGAGTTGGCCCAGCCCGAGATGGCGGCCGTCGGCGCCGGGTGAGCATCGTGACCGGCGGGGGTGACCAGGGCGAGACCAGCCTCCTATACGGCGGGCGGGTACCCAAGGATGACCTCCGGACGGAAGCCTACGGCGCCCTCGACGAGGCCATCTCCGCCATGGGGCTGGCCCGGTCCCTCTGCTCCCGGGGCGAGGTCGCCGAAGGTCTTCTGGAGCTGGAGCGGGAGTGCTTCACGGTGGGAGCGGAGCTGGCCACCGACCCTCACCTCCGGGACCGGTTGGAGAAGCACTTCCCGGTGCTCTCCCCGGAGGCCCCGGAGCGGCTGGAGGCGTGGGTGCACCGTCTCGAGCGAGAGGTCGGGATACCCGCGGGGTTCGTTCTCCCAGGGGGCTCGCCCGGAGCCGCGGCCATCGACCTGGCCCGCTCCATGGTGAGAAGGGCGGAACGCCGCACAGTTTCCCTGCAGCGTCAGGGTCTGTTGGGGAATCCCGAGGTGCTCCGCTACCTCAACCGGCTGTCCGATCTTCTCTTCATGCTGGCCCGGCAGGAGGAGGCCGGGGGAACGGTGCTCAAGTGAGGCCCAGCCGGGTCGTCTAACCTTGGGACGATGACGCACAATGCTCCTTCCGAGGTCCGCCGGCGGTGCCTGGTGAGCGGTCGGGTTCAGATGGTCGGTTTCCGCGCCTATGCCGCCCGCCGGGCCGACGAGCTCGGCCTGGTGGGGTGGGTGCGCAACTTGGCGGACGGGCGGCTGGAGACCGTGGCCCAGGGGCCCCTGCCAGCGGTGCTCGAGTACATCGATTTCCTCCGGGAGGGCCCCCCTGCTGCCCTCGTGGAGATGGTTCAGGTCGAGGAGGAGGCGGTGGGACCCGGGCTCTCACCCTTCGCGATCGCCGGATGATGGAAGCCCGCGACCGCTACGGGGTCCTCGGGCCCCTTGTCGCCGGCTCCCGCCAGCGCCTCGACGACCTGCGCCGAAGGCACGGGCCGGGCCAGCTCGAGCGACTGGCCGCGGACGCTCCGGTGCCACGTGGCTTTCGGGGGGCCCTCGCCGGTCCTGGGCTGGCCGTGGTAGCGGAGCTGAAGCGAAGCTCACCTTCCGCCGGCCCCCTTCGGCCCGGGCTCGACCCCCTTCAGCTGGCTCCCGCCCTCGCCCGATCGGGAGCTGCCGCTCTCTCCGTCCTCACTGAGCCCGCCCAGTTCCGGGGCTCGCTGGACGACCTCCACTTGGTGCGCTCCGCCTCCACCGTGCCGGTCCTGCGCAAGGACTTCCTGGTCGGGCCAGAGCAGGTGCTGGAGGCCCGGGCCGCCGGCGCCGATGCCGTGCTCCTCATCGTCCGCGCCTTGGAGCTGGAGACGCTCCGGAGCTGCCTGCAGACGGCCCACGATCTGGGCATGGATGCCCTGGTGGAGGTCCACGATCAGATGGAGATGCGGATCGCCGCCAGCGTGGGGGCGGATCTGGTGGGGATAAACAACCGCGATCTGGACCGGCTCACGGTCGACCTGCGGACCACCGAGGAGCTGGCCCCTCTCACCCCGCCCGGAGCCATTTTGATCTCGGAGTCCGGCATATCGAGTCCCGCCGATGTCTCCCGGCTGATCGCCTGCGGCGCTGACGCGGTCCTGGTCGGCGAGGCCCTGATGCGGGCCCCGGACCCGGCGGCCCGGCTGCGGGAGCTCCTGGCGCTCAGCAGGGCGACGGTTTGAGAGTCAAGATCTGCGGGATCACCACCAGGGAGGATGCTCGGGCCGCGCTGGACGCCGGTGCCGACGCCATCGGGATGGTGCTCCATCCCGGCAGCCCCCGGCGGGTCTCATCCCGGCAGGCGCGGGAGATCTCCGACTATGTGGGCGCGGCCGCCGACCGCTTCGGGGTGCTGGTGGATGCGAATCTGGCGGAGCTGGCCGAGTTGGCCGCGTCATGTCACCTCACCGCCCTGCAACTTCACCTCCGGAGCTGCCCCCGGGAGCTGATCACCCAACTGCCAGTGTCCATCCTGCCCTTCTTGCCTGGTGACCGGCGGGCGCTGCGCCAGTCGGCGGAGTGGTGGCCCACCCTCCCTGTCCTGGTGGACTCGCTCACGTCGGAGGGCGCCGGGGGCACTGGTGCGCCGGCAGACCTGGGGGTGGCCGCGGCCCTGGCGAGGCACCGGCCGGTGTGGATCGCCGGAGGACTCTCCCCAGAGAACGTGGCCGAGGCGGTGAGGGTGGTCCGGCCGGAGGGGGTGGACGCCAGCTCGTCACTGGAAGTTGCCCCGGGACGGAAGGACCGCCGCCTGGTGCTGCGCTTCGTGGCGGCCGCCCGCGAGGCCTCGGAGGGGGCATGAACGGTCCCGGCCGGCTCATCGTGACCGCGCCGCCCCCCAGGGGGCGATATGGCGAGTTCGGGGGGAGCTTCGTACCGGAGACCGTGGTCCCCGCCCTCCAGGAGCTGGAGACTGCTGCGGTCGAGGCACTCAGCGATCCCCTCTTCCTCGCCGAGTTTTATGGGCTGGAGGCGGGATACGCCGGCAGGCCCACGCCACTGCACCACGCCCGCCGGCTCTCCGAGCGGGCCGGGCGGCCCGTCTGGTTGAAGCGTGAGGACCTCCTCCATACCGGAGCCCACAAGTTGAACAACGCCCTCGGCCAGCTCCTCCTGGCGAAGCGGATGGGGAAGCACCGCATCGTGGCCGAGACCGGCGCCGGCCAGCATGGCCTGGCCACCGCCACCGCCTGTGCCCTCCTGGGGATGGAGTGCGTCGTCTACATGGGCCGCGAGGACATGCGCCGCCAGGCGGTGAATGTGGCCAAGATGGAGCTGCTGGGGGCGAGGGTTGAGCCCGTGGGGGACCCGGCGGCCACCCTCAAGGACGCCACCTCGGAGGCCATCCGGTATTGGGTCACCAATGTGCGCGACACCCACTACGTGATCGGGTCCGTGGTCGGGCCCCACCCCTACCCCTGGCTGGTGAGGACCCTGCAGTCCGTGATCGGCAGCGAGGCCCGGGCTCAGATGCTGGAGCTCGCTGGTCGGCTCCCGGAGGTGGTGGTCGCCAGCGTCGGGGGGGGCAGCAACGCCATTGGGATTTTCGCCGCCTTCCTGCCGGACACCGAGGTCCAGCTGCTGGGGGTGGAGGCCGGAGGGCGCGGCCCCCAACCCGGCGCACACGGAGCCAGCCTGGGGTTGGGAACCCCCGGTGTGCTTCACGGGTCGCGGTCCTACATCCTCCAGGATCCCGACGGGCAGGTGCTGCCCACCCACAGCATCTCCGCCGGCCTCGACTATCCCGGGGTGGGTCCGGAGCACGCCAACCTGATGGCGACCCGGAGAGCCTCGTACACCGCGCTGGACGATCGCCAGGCGCTGGAGGCCTTCCACCTCACAACCCGCTTGGAGGGGATCATCCCCGCCCTCGAATCGAGCCACGCCGTGGCCGCAGCCCTGCGGCTGCCGGCAGCCGGGGGCCCGATCCTGGTGTGCCTCAGCGGCCGGGGGGACAAGGACCTGGAGACGGTGCTCGGCTGGGAGTCCGCTTGAGCTCGGCGGGCGACGCGATCCGTGCCGCGCTGCCGAGCTCGGATGGGGAGCCGCGGGTATGCCCCTATCTGATGGCCGGGTTCCCGGAGCCGGGGGCGACAGCTGACCTGCTGCTGGCGGCTGAGGCCGGCGGCGGCGCCGTCATCGAGGTAGGCATTCCCCACTCCGATCCTCTCGCCGACGGCCCCACAATCCAGGCGGCCGGTCGCCTGGCCCTGTCACGCGGGATGACCTCCCGGCTCGCCCTGAACCAGGTGGCGCAGGCCCGGTCACGCGGGCTTCGGGTCCCGGTGGTCGTCATGACCTACCTGAACCCGGTGGCCCAGTTCGGCTTGGAAGAGTTCTGCCAGGCCGCCGTGGCCGCCGGAGTGGACGGCGTCCTGGTTCCCGACCTCCCCCTGGAGGAGATGGATGGGCTGGGTCGCGCCACCTCGCGAGCCGGTCTGGCCCTGTGCACCATGGTCGCTCCCACCACTCCCGAAGCACGACTGGCCCTGGCCGCCACCCGCGCCAGCGGCTTCGTCTACTGCGTCTCCCGGACCGGGGTCACCGGGGCCGGCGAACCGACTGAGGGGGCCGGCCTGCTGGAACGAGTTCGAGCCCTCAGTGACCGGCCGCTGGTCCTGGGGTTCGGGGTCCGCCTCCGCTCACAGGTGGTCTCCCTGGCCGGCCTCGCGGACGGGGTGGCGGTCGGGAGCCGGATCGTCGAGGCGGCCGGGGGAGACGCGCCCGCCGCTGCCGTGCGAGACGTCGTGGCCGAACTCTGCGGCCGATAGATCAGGCCGAAAGTCCTCCATCCACAACGAGAACCTCCCCGGTGATGAAGGAGGCCGCCGGGCTGCAGAGGAAGGCCACCGCCGCGGCTATCTCGGCTGCGGTCCCTTCGCGCCGCAACGGAGTCAGCCGGACCAGCTCCTTTAGCATCTCCTCACTGAGCGAGCTGTTGGTCAGCTCAGTGCGCACATAGCCAGGGGCTACGGCGTTGCAGGTGATGCTCCGGGTGCCCAGCTCCTTGGCCACCGACTTGGTGAGCCCTACCAGCCCGGCCTTGGCCGCGGCGTAGTTGGCCTGACCGGGGTTGCCCCCCAGCCCCACGATCGAGGTCACGTTCACGATCCGTCCCCACCGGGAGCGCATCATCTGGGGAACCGCCGCCTTGGTGATGTGGAAGGCGGCCGAGAGGTCGGTCCGGAGCACCTGGTCCCAGTCCTCGGCGCTCATCCGGAGCAGCAGCCGGTCCCTGAGGATGCCGGCGTTGTTGACCACCACGTCGAAGGGGCCGGAGCTGGCGAACAGCTCGGCCACCTGGGCCGGGTCTCCCACGTCCGCCTGTTGGAGACTGGCCCCGGGTATCTCCGCCGCCACGGCCTCGGCGGAGTCGCGGTCGGCGCGGAAGTTGATCACCACTTCGGCTCCCATGGCGGCGAGCTCCCTGGCCACCGCCGCTCCGATCCCCTTCCCGCCCCCGGTCACCAGCGCTCGCCGGCCGCTCAGGCTCAGGTCCATCGCTAGCCCAGCTCCGGCTCAACCAGGAGCTCGTCCGCGTTCCAGGTCGAGACCCCTGGCATGTGTTTGGCGGCCAGGCTGGCGAGGACCCGTCCCGGCCCCAGCTCCACCACGGTGCCTACCCGGAGCCGCTGCAGGGCGGCCATGGTCCGGGCCCACTGCACGGGCCTCAGGAGATGTCCCTGGAGCTCGGAGCGCAGGGAGCGGGCCGAGCGCAGCACCAACCCGCTGCTGTTGGCCACCAGAGGTATCTGAGGTGGACGGATGGGCAGCTGCCGGACCTTTTCCGCCAGCGCCAGGGCAGCCCGCGCCATGAGGGGGGAGTGGGCGGCCAGCGGGATCTCCAGGACCGTCACCCGTCGGGCGCCGGCCCGGTTGGCCATCTCCTCCGCCCGGGAGATGGCCGCTGCCTCCCCGCTCAGAATGAACTGGTTCGGCGAGTTCAGATTGGCCATCCAGATGCCACCCTGGCTACCGGCGGCGGCCCGGATCTCCTGGACCTGACCCTCGTCCAGGCCCACGATTGCCAGCATCCGTCCCGGGCTGGTCTCCGCCGCGGCGGCCATCAGCCGGCCGCGCTCCCGCACCAGGAGGAGCGCTTCTTCCCAGCTGAAGGCCCCGGAGGCGGCGCAGGCGCTGATCTCCCCGAGGCTGTGGCCGGCGACCACCTCCACCCCGACCTCCCCAAAGCGCTCCCGGAACGCCTGGTAGGCCGCATACGAAACGGCGACCACGCAGGGCTGGATGTTCTCGGTGCGGAACAGCTCCTCCGCAGGGCCCTCGAAGCAGAGCCGACGGACCGGCATTTGCAGCACCTCCTCCGCCCGCTGGAGCGCGGCCCGGGCGGAGGGGAACAGGCGGTCAAGATCCCGGCCCATGCCTGGCCGCTGCACCCCCTGACCGGGGAAGAGGAGGGCGAGTGGGCCGCTCAGGGTGGGGAGGGGGAGGGAGAGGGTCACGCCGCCCCGTGCTGCTCCATGAGGAACTCCCAGAGATCCCCCACCTTGCGCATGCCCTCCAGCCGCTCGGGTGGCAGGGACACCTGGTAGCGGTCCTCGATGGCCATGATCAGCTCGACCAGGTCCAGCGAGTCTGCGGCCAGGTCGCGAGCGAAGCTGACATCCAGCTGGACGCGGTCGGCATCCACTCCGAGGATCTCACCTGCCATCCGCTGGAGTTCTGAAAAGTCGGGGGGCTCCCCTGAGGGGGCCGGGTTTGTGGCGCTCACCTGTTCACGCTCCTTTGGCGTTGACCGAAGTGCCCCGTCCCAAAACCAGGCTGGCGTTGTGTCCTCCGAACCCGAAGGAGTTCGAGAGCGAGACGCGCACGTCGGCCGGCCGGGCCCGGTTGGGGACGTAGTCGAGGTCGCATCGCGGATCCTGATCTTCGAGGTTGATAGTCGGCGGCACCAGGCCCCGGTCCATGGCCAGCACGCAGGCGGCGGCCTCGATGGCACCGGCGGCTCCCAGCAGGTGCCCGGTCATCGACTTGGTGGAGCTCACCGGGACGGTCCGGGCGCGCTCGCCCAGCACCTGGTGGAGGGCCAGGGTCTCGGCGATGTCGCCCAGCTGGGTCGAGGTCCCGTGGGCGTTGACGTAGTCCACGTCCTCCGGTCTCAGCCCAGCCTTGCGCAGGGCGGCTCGCATCGCCCGGGCGGCCCCCCGCCCCTCGGGATCCGGGGCCGTGAAGTGGTACATGTCGGCGCTCGCTCCCGCCCCCAGCACCTCACCCCAGATCCGGGTCCCCCGGGAGACCGCGTGGCCCATCTCCTCGAGCACCAGGACCGCCGCCCCCTCTGACATCACGAAGCCGTCCCGGCCCAAGTCGAAGGGGCGCGAAGCAGCGGTGGGATCCTGGTTGCGTCGGCTCATGGCGCTCAGCTGGCAGAACGCGCCGATCATGAGCGGGGTGAGGGACGCCTCGGCGCCGCCGGCGATCATCGCCACCGCGTCCCCCCGGCGGATGACCTCGAAGCCATCGGCGATGGCATGTCCGCTGCTGGCGCAGGCGCTTACCACCGCGTAGTTCGGCCCTCCCGCCTGAAGCTCGATGGCTACCAGGCCGGCCGCGACGTCGGTGATCATCATGGGCGCGGTGAAGGGGCTGATCCGGCTCACCCCCCGGTCCAGCAGCATCCGGTGCCCCCGCTCGATCTCCTCCATCCCTCCGGCACCGGAACTCAGCACCACCCCGACGGCATCCGGGTCCATGGTCGAGGGCCGAAGGCCGCTGTCCTCGACCGCCATGCGTGCCGCCGCCAGCCCCAGCTGGCAGTAGCGGGCCACATGGCGGGCCGTCTTGCGGTCCATGTACAGCTCGGGATCGAAGTCCCGCACCTCCCCCGCGATCTGGGTGGGGTAGCCGGTGGTGTCGAACTGGGTGATCTTCCCGATCCCCGAGCGGCCCTGGCTCAGGCTCTCCCAGACCGCCTCCACGCCGGTGCCCACTGGCGTCACCAAACCCATGCCGGTGATCGCCACCCTCACCCCCGCCCTGTCCGAACCGGTCACTGAACCCTCAGCATAGGGACAAAGTGTTCGGATCGCATCGGCCCGCCTGACTGAGAAGACGCCGCCTGCCTAGGACATGATGTCCTAATCCAAGCGTAGGGTGAGGGGACCTGGCGCCTGCTCCGACCACACCCTCGGACCGTCCTTGTCTAGGCTGTCGGGGTCAAGGACGGTGGCCGATTCCATCACCCGGCGTGCCCATTTGATGGCGGGGTACTGGTTCACGGCAACGCAGGCCCGCAGGTGCCCGCCGTACAGCTGCAGGGCGGTGAAGCGACCGGAAGCCGGGTCGCCCCGCATAAGCGAGGGGCGCGCCGGGGCCCAGGTTCCCAACTGCTGGAGGGTGGAGCCGTAGAGCTCGGTCCAGACATAGGGGAGGGTCGAGAAGTCACCGACGGGCCCGACCATCGACTCCGCCGCGTGACGCCCCTGGAGCTGGGCGTTGTCCCAGTGCTCGGACCGGGTGGTCCCGCCAGGGCTGGGGAAGCGGGCGATGTCCCCCGCGGCCAGGATCTCCGCCACAGAGGTGCGGCAGGCACCGTCAACCAGCACCCCGTCACTAACCCGGAGCCCGGCCCCCTGGGCCAGCTGTACCCGGGGCCTGGCCCCGACCGCCAGCACCACCAGCTGGCAGCGGATGGTGGCCCCGTCAGCCAGGACCGCCGCCTCCACCTCCCCGGTACCCTCGAAACGGGTCACCGTGGCGCCGGTGCGGAGCTCCACCCCGCGCTCCCGATGCTGGTTCGCGGCCCACTCTGCAACCTCAGGCCCGAACGCCACTAGGGGGGCCTGCCCAGCCTCCACCAGATGAACCCTGCAGCCGACCTCCCGGGCGGTGGCCGCCACCTCGCTGCCCAGGAACCCCGCCCCCAGGACCAGAACCGCGGCACCTGGCCGGAGCCGCTGGCGGATCCGGTCGGCATCCTCGACGGTGCGGAGCGTCTCCACCCCGGGAAGATCGGCGCCCGGGATGGCCGGGCGGATCGGTTCGGAGCCCAGGGCCAGCAGGAGTCGGTCATACCGCAGTCGCTCCCCGTCAGCCAGGGTGAGGGCCCGGTCCCCAGGGGAGAGCCCGACGACCCTGGTCGAGGTCCGAACCTCGACGGCGTTCTCGGCATAGAAGGCGGCCGGGCGGAGGAGAAGTCGGGACTCTGCCAGCCGCCCTCTCAGGTACTGCTTGGAGAGTGGGGGGCGCTCGTGGGGAAGCCGCGGCTCGTCAGTGAACAACAACAGCCGGCCGTCGAATCCCAGCTCCCGAAGGCGTTCTACCGCTCGGCCCCCGGCCAAGCCCCCCCCCACGATGGCGAACACTGGAGACGCGGCCACCAGGGCAGGGTAGCGCCCAGCCGCTCCGGCAGCAGGCGCCCTGCCGCCCGATTATGCTCACGCTCGATGCCAGAGCGAGTCGCGACGCCGGCCCTCCGGAAGTCGGGGTAGCTGGCGTGTCCAAGGCGACCCCTGGCCCGGTCGGGGTCCTGGCGGGACGGGAGGAGGTACTGGTCCTGCCGCGCGAGGTCGCCCTCGGACCGGTCTCCTGGCACGGGATCCGCCGGGAAGGGGTGGGCGAGGTCCTCGCCGCCATCCCCCGCCACGGGCGCTTCCTCCCGAGGGCTGAGGTCGAGGATGACGACCGCTGGCAGCAGGTGATCCCTCACCTGGTGGTCAGCTCCGGCCAGAAGGTGCTGGCCATGCGCCGGCTGGGCCGGGGCAGTGAGCGCCGGCTGCGGGGGCAGGTGACCCTGGGGGTGGGGGGCCACATCAACTCCGAGGATGGTCCGCTCGAGTCGGCCTTTCTTAACGGCTGCCTCAGGGAGTGGGCCGAGGAGGTGGTATCCCCCGAGCCCGCCGTCGGGCGGCTCGTGGGGCTGATCAAGGACGGCGCCGGCGAGGTGGGCCGGGTCCATCTGGGAGTCCTGGTGCTGGTCACCGCGGGGGATGCGGGAGTCACCGTCCGTGAGGAGGACAAGCTGGAGGGGCGGCTCCTGGCGGTGCCCGAACTCGAGGTGCTCTATCTGGAGATGGAGACGTGGTCCCAGTTTGTCTACGACCGCCTCCTGAGGGGGGGCGGGGATCACCTGACGGACTTCGGCCCGGAGATCACCCTCCCTGCCTCTCCAGCGGGGGCGGCTGGTAGACTCCGGGGATGAGCTACCAGCCGGAGCCAGAGACCGGACACAACCGCCCCCCGCTCTGGGTCACCACGGGCGCGGGGTTCGACGGCTATCGCGTGGTGCGCCAGCTGGGCGTGGTGCGAGGCCTCATGATCCGCTCCCGCTCGGTGGTCGGCAACATCGGGGCCGGGCTGCAGCAGTTCGTCGGTGGCCGCCAGACCGTGTACATGACTATGAGCGACCACGCCCGCCAGGAGGCGTTCGACCTCATGGTCGAGCACGCCGCTGCCCTCGGCGCCAACGCCGTCCTGGCGATGCGGTACGACTCCAATGAACTGTCCCCTGGAGTGAGCGAAATCCTCGCCTACGGCACCGCGGTGGTGATCGCCGCTGTGGACGCCTCGGCGGCCGCTCCGCCCTCGACCCCGGCCTGAGCATCCCCGGTACCGTTCCACAGCATCCGACCGTCCAACCCAGGATTGAAAATGAGCACCAAGGTCCGTATCCCCAGCCCCCTGCGCCAGCTCACCGGGGGGCTGGCCGAGGTCCAAGTGGAGGCGGCGACCGTGGGCGGGGCGCTGGCCGACCTGGAGCGGAGGTTTCCCGGTTTCCAGGCCCGCCTCTTCGAGGCCGACGGATCCCTCCGCCACTTCGTCAACGTCTACCGCAACGATGAGGACATCCGTACCTCGGGCGGGCTGGACACCGCCCTCGAGCCCCAGGATGAGCTCAGCATCGTTCCCGCCGTCGCGGGCGGGCTGAGGTAGTCGACCGAGCCAGGTCCCAGATGGTGCTTGCGACCCATGCCATGGGTGCGCGCGGGCTCCACCAAGCTGAGGCGCCGGTGAACTCCGGGTCGTCCGGCCACACTGCATCCCTGCTTCCCGCCTGGGCGATGCCGTTGCTGGAGCGGCTGGCGGGGACCCTGCCCCGCCCCACCCTGGTGGCGGTGGCCATGAGCGGGGGGGTGGACAGTTCGGTCGCCGCGGGCCTGCTCTCTGCCGCCGGGCTCCCGGTCGTCGGGGTGACCATGAGGCTTTGGGCTGAGGAAGATTTCGAGCGGGGGGAGGGGGGCTGTTGCTCCCTGGACGCGGTGGAGGACGCTCGGCGGGTGTGCTCCCGGCTGGGGATCCCCCACTACGTGATCAACCTGCGCGAACAGTTCGAGCGGGCGGTGGTGGGGCACTTCCTCGAGGAGTACCGGGGGGGCCGGACCCCGAACCCCTGCGTCCGCTGCAACGAGACCGTCAAATTCGCCGATCTCTACCTGCGCATGTCGCGGGTGGGCGCCAGCCACCTGGCCACCGGTCACTACGCCCAGGTGGAGCAGGGCGGCCCTGCGGGGGTGGTGCTGCGGCGGGCGCACGACTCCCGCAAGGACCAGTCCTACACCCTGTACCGGACGCCTCCCGAGGTCCTCATCCGCTGCCTGTTCCCTCTGGGCTCCCTGGAGAAGCCCAGGGTCCGTGAGCTGGCCGCCGCGCTCGGCCTTGGCGTCGCCGCCAAGCCGGACAGCCAGGAGCTCTGCTTCGTGGGTGGGGGAGACCATCGGGAGCTGCTGGCAAAGGAACTCACTGGCTCGTTCTCCGCGGGGCCGGTGGTCGATCGTGAGGGGGTGTTGGTGGGGCGCCACCGGGGGCTGCCCTTCTACACCGTAGGGCAGCGGCATGGCCTGGGCCTGGCGGCCCGCCGACCGGATGCCGAGCCGCTCTACGTCTACGCGGTGGACCGCGCTCGCAACACCCTCCGGGTCGGCCCCTGGAGTTCTTTGCTTAGATCCAACTGCCACATCTGCCGGGTCGTGGCCTTGGTACCCCCCTCAAGCCGCGGCTGGCACCGGGCCACGGCCCAGCTCAGGGCCCACGCCAGGCCGACCCCGGTCACCTGGCGACGCATACCTGGGGAACGGGCCGCGATCCGCTTTGCCACACCTCAGGCGGCGGTCTCGCCGGGCCAGTCGCTGGTCCTCTACGATGGGGACCAGGTGGTGGCCGGCGGGGAGATCGAGGTGGAACCCGGGGAGGAGTTCAACTGATGGCCTGGCCGATGGAGGCCGTCCTGCTGCTCATGGGCCTGGCCGGCTGCCTCCTAGCCTGCGCTTCCCTGCAGCTCGCCTACAGCTGGTGGAGCTGGCCGCTGGCGCTGGTCGGGGCGGCGACAATCCTCGCCCTCGTGGCAGAGGTAGGGGCCCTCAACGGCTCATTCGGGCCGGTGCTGGCCGCTGGGGTCGGAGTGCCGACCCTGATCCTGGCCGGCGTGGCCGTGGCCGCCCTGGCGGTCTACCTTCTGCTGCCTCCCCCGGCCCCCAGACCATCGGATCGACCCCTCCCCACCGGACCGGCTGCGAATCCCGACAGCGAGGCCTGAGGGTGCTCTCCGCAGTGCTGGGGCTGGTGGTTGCCGTGGTGATGGCCGCCGGCCTGCTCCGGCTCGGCCCGCCGTCCGGGTCCGTTCGGAGGGCTAGACTCCTGGTGCGGCAGACCGGCCTTCTCACCTGGGGCTATGCGCCGGCCGGTCTTGCGGTGCTGGCGCTGGCGGCGGTCGGCCACGGGTCGGGGGAGATGCTGCTGGCGGTGGTGGGACTGCTGCTGCTAGTGGCGCTGCTGAGTGCTGGGTTCCTGGTTCGCCATCCGGGGGCTGATGCATGAATGCCTCGGTGTCGGTCGGGATACCCGAGGCGGCTCCGCCGCTGCGCGGGCGCCTGGGTCGGGAGCTTCACCGGATCACCCTGGCGCAGATCGAGGGGCTGCAGTTCGGCGGTGGCCCCCTCCGGGCCACTGAGGAGCTCGGGGTGGCCGCCCTCTGGGCGATCAGGGCAGGAGCCTCTGCTCCCAGGGTGGCGCCTTCGGTGGCTCAGCTCGCGGGCGCTGTCGAGCTGACCCAGCGGGCTTTGGAGTGGCATTGGGCGGCAGCTCGCGGCCGCTCCCAGGTGGGGGTGGGTACGCTGGCCGGTGACTACTGCCTGGCTCAGGCCGCCGACCTCTTGACCCGCTGCGGCAGTGTCGAGTACGAGGCCGCCCTCGCCGACGGGCTGACCTCGGCCGGGGCGGCGCTGGCCAATGGGGCGGACATCGGGGTCGTGGTGCGCCAGCTACTGCCTCCGGCCGGCTGGAGCGCGGCTCGCGCGGCCGGAGCCTCGGGCGAGGCCCAGGCCCGGTGGTGGCGCGGCGGCCAGCGTCTGGCTGCGGTTGGCGGTGCCAGCGGCGACTCCCTCCCGGTGCCCCCGGAGGTTGGGGCACTCCTGTCCTCCCGCGACGCCCTGGAACGACAGCTGGGGCGCACCCTCAGTGGGGACCCGGCTGCGGTGGCGGCCCCGATGGCCCGCCTTCTGGGGGCCGGTGGGAAGCGGATCCGAGCCCGCCTGCTGCTCATCGCCGCGGAGTTAGGCCCCGTCTACCGCCCGGGGACGGCCCTGAGCGGCGCCGCCGCGATGGAGATCATCCACGCCGCCACCCTCTGCCACGACGACCTCGTCGACGGGGCCGATTCGCGCCGGGGAGCCCCCACGGTGGCTGCCACACAAGGCCCCCTGGTCGCGCTCGGCGTGGGCGATTTCTACCTGGGGCGCGCCTCAGGGATGGTCGCCCGGCTCGGCGACGTGCGGGTATCACGGGCATTCGCCAGGGCGCTGGTGGAGATCGCCGACGGGCAACTCCTGGAGTTGGAACGCCGCTCGGTGTGGTCGGGAGCACTCGCCCCGTATGTCCAGGTCGCACGCCGAAAGACCGGCTCCCTCCTCTCCGCCTGCGGATCCATCGGTGCCCTGGTTTCCGGGGCCAGCACCCGGGAGGTCAAGGCGGTGGCGAGGTTTGCCCGCGATCTGGGACTGGCCTTCCAGGGGATTGACGACTGCCTCGACTTCAGCGACCCCGGCCGAACCGGCAAGCCGGCGGGGATCGACCTCGCCCAGGGGATTTGTGGGCTCCCCGTTCTCTGCGCCCTCCGGGGGCCGCATCGCGCCGAGGTGCTCGTTCGCCTTCGCCGCATGGAGCGGGTTTCCCCCTCGGAGGCCGCGTCGTTGCGGGAACAGGTGGTGTCGCTGGTCCACGAGTCCGGTGCCCTCGCTGGTGCCCGTGAGGTAGCCGACGGCTGGAGCGGGGCGGCTCTGGCCCACATCACTGGTCTCCCTCCTTCCCTCAGGGCGCGACTTGAGGCCTTCGCCGACCGGCTCACCCTGCGTGACCGCTGAGCATCAGCCCTCGGAGGTCGATCTCGCTCCCATAAAATGACGGCCCGTGCCACGTGCACTGGGCCGGGTCGCGCCGGGCGCGGCGGCATGACCAATTCGGTCAGGAGGCGCTACGGTAGATGATCGCGGTCGCGGTTGGGGGCGGGATGGCGATCGGGTCCGGCTTTGCCTTCCTCTGGCGCCGCGACCGTCCGGGCCAGCTCCTGGCGTTGATGTTGCTCTCCCTGGGGCTGGCGGTGGCCTTGGCCGGCGCCGGGGCGTGGGTGCCGGCGGTGTTGGAGGTTGTTCTGCTGGGTGGCTCGGGGGTCGCCGTGCTAGCCGCCCTGGATCCCGGGTCCGCCGGTGCGGAGGAAGGCGGCGCCCCTCGCACCGCGCTCTCAGTGGTCATCCCAGGGGCAGCAGCTGTGCTCACCTTCGCGCTCTTGGTGGGCGTGGGAGCGGCCACCACCGCCGGCTTTCCGAGCAGCGCAGCTGCGCCCTCGCCGGCGCAGGTGGGGACAGCCTTCCTGCTGGGGGCTGGGGTGCCGGTCATGGGCATCCTGGTACTGGCCGCCTTCGTCTTGATCTCCGCAGCGGTTCTCGTCCGCCGCGACCGCCGCGAGGTGGTCGAGGAGCAGGCCGAGGCGGCCAGACGGCGCCGACTCCTCGAGCAGCGGCGCCGAGCCGAGCAGCGGGCGGCGGCGCGCGCGGCCGCCCGGGCACAGCGCCGCGGAGGGCGCGGATGAACGGGACGGCCGCCGGACTCCTGGTGACCGCCGCCGCGGTGGCGGCCCTCGGGGCTGCGGCACTGGTCCACCGCCGGGACTCCCTGGGTGCGTTCGCCGGTGTCGCTCTGCTGCTGGCCGCGGTGACGTCGGCCCTGGTGGGCTTCGCGGCCACCGCGCCGACCACGGTCGCGGCGGCCCAGCTCCAGGCTGCCGCGGTGGTGGTCGAGGTGCTCTCGGCGGTGACGCTTCCGGGAGCGGTGGCGGTCGCCCTGGTCCTGCGCCGCCGCACAGGGTCAGATCTGCTGGAGCTGGCGGCTCCGCGCACGGCTGACCAGAATCCCGCGGGTCCGCAGATCGAGCTACCCGCAGCGGATGCGGAGCCGACGCTTCCTCCAGAGGAGCCCCGAGACGAGCTGGAGCCGGGGTCGTGAAGGTTTTTGTGGTGGGGTGGGTCGTGCTTCTCCTGCCGCTGGGCGGCATCGCCCTGAGCTACCTCTCGGAGACACGGCGGGGTTCGGCCCTCGGTGTGTGGATCGGCGGCTGGCTCACCCTGGGGGCCGCCCTCGTCCTCCTCGCCGCCACTGTCCTCCACCACCATCATGTGACCCAGTCCACCATCACCTTCTGGACCTTCTCGGTTACCCAGACCCCGTTCAACGCCGCCACCACCACGCTGCTGCCGGCCAACTTCCAGGTGGGCGTGGGGTACGCCGCGACCTCCTACGGGGTGATCCTGGCCTCCCTGGTGGCGACTGCGGTGGTACTCGGACAGGCTCAGATCATGGCCCAGCTGCGCACCAGCTCCCAGCTACCTTCGGTGATGCGCCTTTCGGCGCTCCTCGGCCTGTCGGCCGAGCTGGTGGCCCTCGCACCGGGCCTCTTCCAGCTCCTCCTCGGGTTCGGCCTGGCGGGGCTGATGGGGGCCATGCTCGCCGGTGCGGGGTCGGGTCGGTCGGCCCGGCGGATTTACCTGGTCTGGACTGGATCCGGGGCCGTTCTCCTCCTAGCCGTGGTTTTCGTCTACGTCAAGTTCGCCGGCCAGGTGGCGCTGGCAGCCACCACCGGGAAGCATCCCAGTACCCAGACGCCCTACGGCTTGAACCTCGAGGCCCTGTACCCCATCTGGGTGGCCGCCCACCACGGGATGGTGCGGGGAGTTGGGGGGCGGACCCTCACGATCTCGGCCGTGCTCTTCCTGGTGGCCGCGGCGGGGGCGGCGGGCCAGGCGCCACTGCACGGGCTCTGGCGGGCGCTGGCCGTGGCTCGCTCGGGTGCCGGAGCATTGCTCCAGGGGGTGGCCGGGGGGGTGGTCCCGGTGGCTGTGCTCCTGGCCGTTTACCCGTTGCTGCACCTGGCCTCGGGCGCGGAACCGGCGCTCGTGGGGCTGGGCGCGGTCACCGCCCTTCTGGGCGCGGTCCTGGCCGTCGGGGAGCACCAGCTGCGCCCGTTCGCCGGGTGGGTCGGCCTCAGCCAGACGGGGATGGCGGTTATGGCCGTTGGGCTGGCGGCACCGGCGGCGGCCACGGCCATGGCGGTGGCCACGGTGCTGGTGGTGGCGGCACTCTCCGCCGCCGCCGCTCGCCTGGAGCACGACCTCCGGGTCCGCGCCGTGGACCGGCTGGGGGCCGTCTGGCGGCAGGCCCGCCCAGCGGCACTCACCTTCCTCGGCGCGCTCGCCGCCGGGGCTGGTGTGTTGGGCGTGGGGGCCTTCTTTGCTCGGGCCGAGGTCCTGGCGGCCGCCCTCACCGCCGGCTCGGCGCCAGCGCCCCTGCGGGTGCTCGCCATCGTTGCCGGGGTGGCCGTCCCCCTGCTGCTTGCCGCCGCCTGTGCACGGATTGCCTGGCACCTCATCTACGGAGCCGAGCCTGCGGACGTTCGCGAGGCGCGGGCGGTGCGTCGTCAGCTGGCGCAGGGGGCGCGCCAGCCTGGGGCGGTGGTCCCCGTGGTCGCCACCACGCTGGCCTGGCTGGCGGGGGCGTTCTCGTTCCTGCTGGGCCGGCTGCTGCCCCAGGCTGGATCGGTACCGGGCCTGGGCGGCTCCGGGGCCGGGCTGCTCTTGGTGCTGGTCGCCGGCCTTGCCGGGCTTGGCCTGGTCTGGCTGGCCGGAGACCGGGTGCGCCTGGGTACGGTGCCGGGCTTGGGGGGCGGTTCCACCCTGGAGGCCGCCGACCGTTGGGTTCTGCTGGGCGGTGGACGGGTGGTGACGAGCCTGATTGAGCGGGCGCTCTATCCAGCGGGGGACCTCGCAGCCCAGGGGCTTACCGACCTCGCCGAGAGCCCGCCACCCAGGCGACTCGGGTGGGAGCCGCGGGCGGTGGGGGTGGTGGTCGCGCTACTGGCGCTGGCGGCCGCTGCGGCGACCTGGTGGGGGACAGCCTGAGTGCCCAGTGACGTCAGCCTGACCCTGATTGTGTTCGTCCCCCTGATCGGGGCGATGGTCATCGCCCTGCTTCCGGTGAGGACCGACTTGGAGCGCTTCAGGGTTCGCACCGGCGCCCTGCTGGCCACCGGGCTCCCGCTGGCCATCGCCATCTTCGACCTCCTGGGCGAGGTGGGCAACCCCGCCCAGGGGGCCATAGCCCAGCCCAGCATCGACGCCCCCTGGCTGCGCGGCTTCTACTTCCAGCTGGACTACCACCTGGGGGTGGACGGACTGAGCCTCATGCTGCTCTTCGCGATAACCGCGGTCTTCCCGGCCCTGGTGCTGGCCAGCTGGCGGATGCGGGAACGCACCCGTTCCCACTTCGCCCTGCTGCTTATCGCCGAGACCAGCCTGGCGGGGTTCTTCGCCACCCAGGACCTCATGCTACTTGTGGTCTTCTTCTGGCTGCCGATCTTTCCCCTCGCGCTCCTTGTCGGCTCCGGTTCCCGACCGGGCGCTCGGGAGGCGGGACGGCGCCTCCTGGTGATCCAGTCACTGGGGGCCGCCGCACTGCTCGTCGCCGCCCTCCTGATGTTGCTGCGGACCGGCAACACCACCTTCAACTTCGTGACCCTCTCCACGGTCGGACCTCTCAAGGGGGCACCGGGCTTGATCGTGGCCGGGTTGCTGCTCTTCGCCTTCGGCGCGCGCATGGCGATCTTCCCGTTGCAGCGATGGCTTCTGGACGGCGTGGCGGCGGCGCCGACGCCGGTGGCCATGCTGCTGGTCGTCTCATCTCTTCCGGTGGGCGCCTACGGGCTGGTCCGGGTGCTGCTGGGCATGGACCCAAGGGGAGCCCTGCAGCTGGTGGTTCCGGTGCTTCTGCTGGCGGTGCTCACCCTGTACTGGTCGGCGCTGCGGGCGGTGGGGGAGAGGGACGCGCGGCGGGCCACCGCCGCCCTTCTGGCCGGCGTCTCAGGCCCGGTCCTGCTGGGAATCATCTCGTTCTCCGAGACGTCTCTCGCGGGCTCCTTATGGCTGGCCTTCGCCCTAACCTTCATCGCCCCGCTACTGGTTCTGGCCATCGGCGCGGTGGCCGATCGTGGCGGTGGTGCTGAGATCACATCCATAGCCGGACGGGCTGTGGGCGCGGACCGCCTCAAGCTGATGTTCGCCGTGGGAGCAGCGTCCCTTGGCGGAGTCCCCTTCCTGGTCGGCTTTCCGGGGGTGTTCCAGGTGGTGGTGGGCAGCTTCGCCGAGCACCGCTTCATTACCGCAGTTGTGATCCTGGGGATAGGCCTCCTGGCCTATGCCGCCTGGCGGGTGGGCACCGGACCATTCTGGGCGCCGGGGGTGGAGCCGGAACTCGCCGAGCCCATCGCGGACTCCCGAGGATCAGAGTTCTACGCGGGGTGGTGGCTCGCGGCCGCCGCGGTGGTGTTCGGGATCACGGCCGGCTACTTCGTTCCCTACACGGTCCATGGCACCGACCTGGTGGCGGCCCGGGTCTCGAGCATGGCCCCGGCCAAGGTGCCCGGCAAGTGAATCTCGCCTTCCTTCAGGACTTCGCGCCACTGGGCGTCCTGCTCCTGGGAGCGGTCGCCTGCCTGGGCGTGGAGGGTGGCATTTACGGCTCGCGGGGTGACCGCGGCAGCCTGAGCCGCTGGATAGCACTGGCATTCACGGGCCTGGCCTTCCTGGCGGCAGTGGGCTTCTGGCGCAGCTCCCTGGGACCGGCGCCCCCGGACGTCGAGCACGGGAGCTTTCTGGTGGACCGTTTCGCGCTCTTCTTCTACGCGGCCGCCCCGGCCACCGCCGCCGCCATCCTCCTGACCGGCTCCGACCTGGAGGAGCAGCTCGACCCTCACCGGCCCCTCTACCACGCCCTGGTCCTGGTGTCCACCTCGGGCGTCATGCTCACCGCCTCGGGAGCCGACCTCCTCACCCTGTTGGTGGGAGTGGCCACCGTGAGCCTTCCCCTGATCCTCGGGTCCGCGCTGCGGAAGGTGGATCCCGTGACGGTACGCTCCGCGGCCCGGTCGCTGGTGATCACCGGTGCCCTCCTGGCGACATTTGCGGCCGGGGAGGCGATCCTGGCCGGCCTCGGCCACGCCACCCAGCTCAGCCGCCTGGAGGCGCTCCCTCCAAGCCCCCTGCTGGGGTTGGCAGTGGTCCTCATCGCCGTGGGAGTCGCCGGGCCCCTTGGTGCCTTCCCGCTCACCTGGTGGAGAGCGGGAGCCACCGCGGCGGTTCCCCTCGGCCCGGCGCTGGCGGGGCTTGCGCTCGGCGCCCTGGCTGCCGCCGCGGCCCTCCTCCGGCTGTTGCCGGGCACCCTGGGTGCGGCGATTCCCGGCTGGAACGTGGGCGTCGGGGTAGCGGCGGCCCTGACCATCCTCATCGCCCCGGCTCTCGCCTGGCGCCAGCGCTCGCTGCTGGCTGCGGTGGGATACCTGTTCGTGGGGGACGCGGCGCTGGTGCTGGTCGGCCTCACCTGGTCCAGCCGCCCCGCCACTGCGGCCGTCCTCTATCTGGTTCTCGGGCTGGTGCCCGTGGTCACGGCCAGCCTGGGCCTCCTGGGCGCGGTTCAGCTGTCGGGCGCTGGAGACGGGATGGTCCATCTCCGCGGCCTGGCCTCCCGCTCCCCGCTGCACGCGGGTCTGCTGGCCCTGCTGCTCTCCGCCCTGGCGGGGCTGCCTCCCCTGACCGGCTTCTTCGCCCGCCTCATGGTGGTGGAGTCCAGCCTAGAGGCCGGACTGGGTTGGTTGGCGGTCGCCGTGGTGTTGGGGGCGATCCTCTCCGCAGCGGTGGCCCTGCGCTGGATCCTGGTGCTCCTGGACCCCCAGGCCGAAGGTCAGCCGCTTGAGCTGCCCAGTCGGGCGACCCTCATCGGTATCGGCCTGAGCGTGGCCGCTCTCGCCGGGTTCACCGTGACCCTTGGCCCCCTGATGGGGATTGCCGCCCGCGCCGCCCTGGCCCCGCTCGCGGGACCCTGAGAGTCAGCCGGCGCCGTACTGGGCGAGGATCTGGTGCACCCGCTCGGTCATCGCCAGCGCCTCATCCATCGGGCGCTGCCACATGTTCCGGCCGAAGATGAATCCCGTCCCGCCTGCCGCCATGCAGTCCTCGATCCGCCCCAGGAGCTCCTGGTCGCCGATCTTGCTGCCGCCGGCGAAGATCACGAGCGAGCGCCCGCCTGACCGGATGACCCGAGCGAGCATCTGGCGCCGATCCTCGGCCAGGCTGTCGTAGGGTGCCGGCGACGCACCGTCGGCCTCCCCGTGAGCCCGCGGGATGTTGATCTTGATGACGTCCGCGCCCATCTCCGACGCGACCCGGGCCGCGTAGTCCACCGCGTACAGGCTGTCCTGCCCCCCCTTCTTGGCGATGGCCGACCCCCGGGGGTAAGACCAGCAGATAAGCGGCATCCCGTAGCGCTCGCACTCCCGGCGGACCTCGTTCATCTGGCGTAAATCCCGGTCCTGGGCTGGAGAACCGACGTAGCAGGTGTAGCCCACCGCGGAGGCCCCCAAGCGGACGGCATCCTCCACGGAGGAGGTGAGGGGTGAGAAGGCCTCATCTGAACTGGGCACGTTGGTGCGCCCGTTGACCTTGAGCACCAGCGGCAGCCGGCCGGCGTAGCGGGACTGGTAGTGCTCCGCCAGCCCGATCTGGAGGGCGATACCGGAATACCGCCCGCGCAACGCCAGCTGGCACTGGAAGTCTGGATCGAGAGCCGGTGGATTGGCGAAGAAGTCCACCGGGCCGTGCTCCAGTCCCTGGTCCACCGGCAGGAGCAAGAGGGTGCCGTTGCCCGGGCCATGGTCGTAGAGGAGGTTGTGGAGCCGGGCTCGCTTGCCCGGGGAGAGGGCCATGTCGTCCAGGGTGGTCCGGGTCGGAGGGTTGCTGCTCATGCCCTGAGGTTACAACGTCGCATCGGAAGGCGGGGCCGAGCCGGACAGGGTGATAATCCGCGCGTGTTGGAGCGGGCACCCGCGCCGCTGCGGTTCGAGGCGGTGAGCAAGGAGTTCGAGGGCCGCAGCGCCGTCTCGGGACTGGACCTGGAGTTGGGGGCCGGCGAGCTCTTCGGCCTCATCGGCCCCAACGGTGCCGGCAAGACCACCACCATCAAGATGGCAGTCGGGCTGCTGCGGCCTAGCAGCGGCAGGATCACGGTGTGCGGCCACGACGTGCAGGCGGACGGCGGCCGCGCTCGGCGTCATCTCGGGTATGTCCCGGATAGCGCTCCGCTGTACGGGAAGCTCACTGGAGCCGAGTTTCTGCAACTCGCGGGAGACCTCCACGGGGTCAGCCGTCGCCGCCGCGAGCGTCGTATCCCCGCCCTACTCGAAGCACTCGAGCTGTCCCAAGCCGCCCCTCAACTGGTCCAGTCTTACTCCCGGGGGATGCGCCAGAAGCTGGCCCTCTGCGCGGCGTTGATCCACGATCCGGAGGTGGTGCTGCTGGACGAGCCCACGGTGGGCCTGGATCCCAAAGCCGCCCGCCAGCTGCGCTCCATCCTCAAGGCGCTCTGCGCCACCGGGCATGCGGTTTTCCTCAGCACTCACGCTCTCGACGTGGCCAGCGCGCTCTGCGACCGCGTGGGGATCTTCTCCGCGGGCCGGCTGGTGGCCCTGGGCACTGTGGACGAGCTGGCCGGCCAGGGAGGGGGAGGGGAGGGGCTGGAGGCCGCTTTCATGCAGGCCACCGGAGCAGCGGACGGCGACTCCGACCGCCTCATCGACGCGCTCTCCGCCTGACGTGGTGGCTCCAGCCTGGTCTGGACCGTGGGAGCGGGGCGCCCCGCGTCCCCGCGGGCAGCTCTTCGGCCTCTTCCGGGCCTCGCTTCTGGCCACCTGGAACTCCTGGTGGCGGTCCGGCCCGGGGCGGCGGCTGGCGGCCACCCTCGCTGTTCCGCTGGTGGTAGCCTTCTGGGCCGCCACTGTCCCGGCAGCCGAGCGCCTGCTGGGACGGATGTCCCCCGCCCAGCTGGAGGCGCCTCTCGCCACCGTGGCCGCTCTCCTCTGGCTCTTCACGCTGGCCAGCTCGGTCAGCTTCGCCTTGGCCTCGTTGTACTTCGCCCGCGACGTGGAGTGGCTGCTGTCCTCTCCCCTGAGCGCCCCGGTGTTCCTCGCCCATCGACTCACCAACCAGCTGGCCATCGGAGTCACCATCGGGACCCTGATCGGCGCGCCCGCGGTGCTGGCAGCTGCGCTGCGCTTCGACGCGCCTCTCCTGGTGCCCTTGGCGGCGCTGACACTGCCCGCCCTGCTGCTGGTGCCCATGTCCCTGGCCCTCGTGGGCGTGGTCCTGGTGGTACGGCTGGTCCCGGCAGCGCGGGTCCGCGATGCCGCCGGCATCCTGGTCGCCGGCGTTGGCTTCGGGGCGGCGGCGGTCGACCTGGCGGCGACCTTCAACGGCCATGGCTCGGGCGGGCTGGCCCTGGGCCACTTTGGCCATGGGTTCGGCACGCCGGCCTGGCTGCCCACCTCCTGGGTGGCGGGGAGCCTGGTGGCGGGGGCGCGCGGGCAGTTCGCCCTGGCGGTCCTGCTGGCGGCCCTCACCGTCCTTCTCGCCGCGGTCGTCACTCCGCTGGGGATCCTGGTCTCGTCCCGGTTTCTCCGGGAGGGGTGGTACCGCTCGCAGTTCACCGCCGCCCGGACGAGGAGGTCGCGATTCGCGCGTGCGCTGCCGGCTCCTCTGGCCATCCTGAGCAAGGATGGTCGCGTCCTTCGTCGGGACCCTGGGCAGCTGATCCAGTTGTTGCTTCCCGTGGGGCTGTTCGCCGTCTACCTGCTCTCCCCTCGCGGAGGTTCGGGGGTCTTCAGGGACTTCCCGGCCTGGTATGGGCCGCTCACCACCGCTTCCTTCGCCGCCCTCTTCGCGGCCAGCGGCCTCGGTCTGCGCGCCATCGGGGCCGAGGGTAAGCACGCGTGGTGCCTGTTCAGCGCCCCGCTCAGCCCGAAGGCTGTGCTGCTGAGCAAGGCACAGCTGCCGGCGCTGGTTGCCACCGGAGCCAGCCTGGCGCTCCTGTTGGTCACCGAGGCCACCCAGCGGCTCCCGGGGAACGAGGTGGTGATCTCCGCCGCCCAGATGACCATGCTGGTTCTGGGGCTTGTGGGCCTGGCGACCGGGATGGGGGCGGCCTGGCCACGGCTGGACTGGAACGACCCTCGCCGGGCCGTGGGCATCTGGCTGGTCATGGCCTTCATGCTCCTGGGGTCCACCTACGTCGCCGTTTCCATCGTGGCCTTCACCCTCCCACTGCTGCTGACCTGGATGCCCTTCTGGGAGCGGGAGGTCCTGTCCCTGGTCATCTGTGGGCTGTGCGCGGCGACCGCCGGAGGCGTTGCCCTCCGGGCAGGGACCAGGCGGCTGTCTGCCATGGACCTCTGAGCGAGTTCCGGGCCGTCCAGCCCCGACTCGCCCCTGGCCGCGGGCCAAGTGCCGGGCTCGCGCTACCGCGCTACAATCGCCTCGATCGCGCTAGACGGGGAGTTAGCGGTGCCCTGTACCCGCAATCCGCTACAGCGGGGTCGAACTCCCCTCCTAGGGGGGGCGTTTCCGGGTCAGCTCCGATCATCCGGGTGCCGACGGTCGGGTCCGACGCGGCCGGTCACCGCCAACCCCGTCAGGTCCGGAAGGAAGCAGCGGCACGCGGAGCGACCGGGGCGCCGTCGGGCACCCCGGCCCGAGCCCGGTGGCCGGTAGGCGCCGGGGGCGGTCCCACGAAGAGGGGTGCGCGATCATCATCAACCCTGGTGAAAACGGTTAGACCGACCCTCTACCTCAAATACCGGCCCCGACGTTTCTCAGAACTGGTGGGCCAGGAGGTGATCGCGCGCGCCCTCCGCCACGCGGTCCGGGAGGGCCGGATCGGCCATGCCTACCTCTTCACTGGTGTCCGGGGCACCGGCAAAACCAGCGCCGCCCGGATTCTCGCTCGGGCCATCAACTGCTTGAACCCGGAGGAGGGAGAGCCGTGCCTCGCCTGCGGGCCCTGTGTCTCCATCGGGGAAGGCCGGAGCCTTGATGTGATCGAGATCGACGCCGCGACCAATCGGGGCATCGACGAGATCCGGGACCTCCGCGAGCGGGCCCAGTTTCTGCCCAGTGACCTGCGCACCAAGGTCTACATCATCGATGAGGCGCACATGCTCACCAACGAGGCGGGGAACGCCTTTCTCAAGACCCTTGAGGAGCCCCCGCCCCACGCTTGCTTCATCCTGGCCACCACCGAGCCCCAGAGGCTGAGTGAGACCATCCTCTCCCGCTGCCAGCGCTTCGACTTCCGCAGGATCCCAGTGGGGGCCATGGCCGAGCATCTGCAGGGGATCTGCGATCAGGAGGGGGTGACCACCTCCCGGCCGGTGATGGACCTGGTCGCCGAGGCTGGGGCTGGGTCGCTGCGCGACGCCGAGTCTCTCCTGGAGCGTCTCATGGGACTGGACGACGGCGTCCTCGAGCTCGAGACCATCCGCTCGGCGCTGGGGATGGCCGACCCTGCGGCGGTGGCCGGGCTGGCGGAGGCACTGGTCGAGCGCCAACCCCAGGCGGTTCTCCAGCGGCTCGGTGAGCTACAGGAGTACGGGGTCGAGCCGCGCCAGCTGCTGCGCGCGCTGGGGGTGCGGGCACGGGAGAGCTACTGGAAGCTGGTGGAGAAGGGGGGAGCGGCCGAACCGTGGCTTGAGCTGATGGAGGCCTGCACCCGGGGGGCGTCGGAGCTCCGGCGGGCCGACGACCCCTGGATGACGATGGAGGTAGTGCTTCTGCAGGTGGCCTCGGCGTCGGTGCGGCCCGACAGCCCCCTTTCCAGAACCGACGGTGCCCCTGCTCCGCCCACGGGGAAAGGGGACCAGCCCGGGCGCCAGCCCCCAGGGGCAGCTCCGTCACGGTCGGACGATGGCCCCTCCCGCGCCTCACCGCCAGGCGCAGTGCCGGCTCGGTCAACGCCCGACCCCGCCGCGGCAGGGCCAGTCGGCGAGCAACTTGAGTCCCTCGCCCCCGACCCGCGCCCCGCGGCCGCCCAAGAGCCCGACTGGCAAGCGCTCTGGGTGCGGGTTGTGGAATGGGCACGGGAGCACCACAAGCCCTTTCACGCCCTGGTCCTGGACACCACTGCCACCGGGGTGTCCAGCGGCGCGCTGACCGTCGAGGTGAACTACGAGTGGCACCTGGGGCAGCTCAACTCCCCGGCCAACCGCGAACTCTTGAACCAGGCCCTGCGGGCGGCGGCGGGCCGTGAGATCCCGGTGACCCTGGTCCTGCGCGGCTCGGCGGGTCCGTCCCCCAGGTCGGGAGGCGGCTCCCGGGGAGGACAGGGGCTGGCCGCCGCTCTCAAGCACTTTCCCGGCAGCACGGTGAGGAAGGTGGACTTCCTCGACCCGCGGCCCCGGTGACGCCCCCCTAGAATGAGCTTCGCCATGAGGCTAGCCGCCGGTGCCCGCGCCTAACCCCCGGCAGCTGCGCCAGCTGCAGCAGAATCTGGCGCGCCAGTGGGAGCAGGCACAGGATGCTCTGGCCACTCAGGAGGTCGAGGGCTCCGCCGGCGGCGGGGCCGTGACCGTCCGCTGCAACGGCCAGCAGCGCGTCACGTCGGTCTCGCTGGCCCCGGGGGTTCTCGAGGAGGGGGCGGAGCTGGTTGGGGACCTGGTCCAGGCGGCGGTCAACGACGCTCTAGACCGATCCCGCGAGCTGGCCGCCCGCTCCATGGAGTCCCTGCTGCCGCCGGGAATGCTCTCCCCGGGAGGGCGCTGACCGCGGCCTCCCGGCTCGGACTCTGATCGGTGGGGCTCCTGCCCTCCCCGGTTGAGCGCTTGACCGAGGAGTTCGCCCGCTTTCCCGGGATCGGTCCCAAGACCGCCCAGCGACTCGCCTTCCACGCCGCCTCCCGCCTGCCGGCTTCCCAGCTCCAGCAGCTGGCCGCCGCCATCTCCGCCACCGCCACCAGTGTCACCCCCTGTCCCAGCTGCTTCTTTCTCAGCGAGGGCGGAGCGGAGTGCGCCATCTGCCGGCAGAGCAATCGGGACCTCCGGCTGATCTGCGTCGTGGAGGAGGCTGGGGACGTGCTGGCGATCGAGCGCACCGGCGAGTTCCGGGGCCTCTACCACGTGTTGGGAGCGGCCCTGTCGCCCCTCGACGGAGTGGGGCCGAACGACATCCATGCCCAGGAGCTGGTGACCAGGGTTCGGGCCGGGGAGGTGTCCGAGGTCATCCTGGCCACCGACTCCGACCTCGAGGGTGAGGCCACCGCGAGCTACCTGCTCCGACGCCTCGAAGGCACCGGGGTCCGAGTCACCCGCCTCGCCCACGGTCTTCCGGTGGGCGGGGAGCTGGCCTATGCCGATGAGCGCACCGTGGCTCGGGCCTTCTCCGGTCGCCGCGACCTCTGACCGTCCCTCAGGGCACCCGAATCCACCCGGGGCCCTGTTCACCACCCCGAGGGCCCGGTCGCAGCCACTGTGCCCAAGGGCGATCTTGCGGGGTGTGAGACAAGAAGGTTGGGGCGGGATCAGGCGACCGGGATCTGAAAGTGGAGCCACTGCCAGACCTGGTCCCAGCGTGAGGGGCCGGTGGCCTGCTGGCAGCGGAGGCTGAGGATGGCGGCGGATCCCCGAACTGTCCAGCGCATGCCGGATCTTGCGGATCTTGCGATCTTGCGATCCAGCTTGACGCCACCGGCTCGCTGGGCTATACTCCGAAGTCCGCGCTAGGGACCTCTCTGGTGTTCGGCCGCCTCAGGGCGTCGCCGGTCGCAGCTTGACAATTGAAGAGTGGAGACGATTCTGCGTCCACATGCCCCTTCGCAAGGGGCCCCAAATTCTTTGCCACCTATCCGGCTTCGGCCGGATTGGTAATGACGGAGAG
>JAKATL010000024.1 GCA_021827985.1 bacterium | reverse complement strand
ACACCAGTGCGCAACCCTGCTCGGCCTCACCTGGGCACCGGCCCAGATGGGTGTCCCTCGGGCGCGGCTTCCACCGCAACGCCCATGCCACCGCGGTCGTCCCTCGTGGCGACTTCGGCCCCAGGGCACTCGGCTACGCCCCGCTCAGAGTCGCTTAGAGTTGCAGAGACGCTGTCGGCCTCGAACATGTAGTGGGTGGTGAGCAGCATGGTCTTGCCCAGATCGTGCAGGTTGGAGATCATCTGGCGCACCTCCCGGGCCCCCAGGGGGTCCACCCCGATGGTGGGCTCGTCGAAGAAGAGCACCTCAGGATCGTGGAGCAGCCCCCGCGCCAGGTGGAGCCGCTGCCGCATGCCCCGGGAGTACCCCTCCACCCGCTCGCGCTCCCGGCCGGAGAGCCCGACGACCTCCAGCACCTCGCCGATCCGGGCCCGGATGCGACGCGGCTCCAGGGCGTAAAGCTCGGCGAAGTAGCGGAGGTTGTCGTAGGCGCTGAGGCGGTCGTAGAGGCCCCGGTCTCCGCCGAAGACGTAGCCGATCCGGCGCCGGACCTCCCGGGCGTCCCGCACCACATCCAGACCCAACACCCTGACCTGCCCCGAGGTGGGCAGCAGCAGGGTGCAGAGCACCCGGATGGTGGTTGTCTTGCCGGCCCCATTGGGGCCGAGCAGTCCGAACAGCTCGCCCGGCGCGATGGAGAGGTCGATCCCTCGGACAGCCTCCACTTCGAGCCGGCGGCGGCGCACCGCGCCCACCGTGGTGCGGTAGGTGCGGCGAAGGGCGGAGACCTCCACCGCCGGGGCGCCGGTGGGCATAGCGGTTGGAGACAAGGTGCCCGAGTATAGCGAATGGATGTGCGCCTGAGTCCCCGAGGACGGGGTCAGACGCGGGCCGTGAGCTGGAGCTCCACGCAGGCCTCGAGCGGAAGCTCGGCCACCCCCACCGCCACCCGGGCGTGATTGCCAGCAGGCCCGAGGACCTCGGAGAGCAACTTGGAGGCGCCGTCCGCCACCTCCGGTTGGCGGGCGAAGTCCGGGGCGCAGCGAACGTAGACCGTCAGCAGGAGGAGCTGACGGACCCGGTCCAGCCCCACCGCCGACTCCAGGGCGGCCAGCAGCCCCAGGGCCCCCTCGCGGGCTGCCGCCACCCCCTGGTCCACGGTGGTGGACTCCCCGAGCCGACCGGTGATCACCCTGCCGTCCCGGCGGGGCAGCACACCGGAGGTGACCAGCAGCCCGTCCGAGAGCACGTAGGGGCGGTAACTGGCCACCGGCTGGGGCGCCTCGGGGAGCACGAGGCCCAGTGAGGAGAGCCGTCGGCGCGGGGTTTCCAGTTCCGGAATCACGGTGGGGCCTCCGCATCCAGGCGCTCCCGGCGGCGCCTCAGTGCCATAACTGTAGCTACCACCAGCACCACCACCACTGCCGCCGCCGCCGGAGGCGCCCAGGCCGGGATCTGAAGTGAGGAACCCTGACCGTGGGGGTGAGGCGCGGGGGTGGGGGTGGCCGCCGGGGTGGGCGGGGGGCTGATGGGGATGGGGCTGGTGGCCGAGGAGGGTTGGAGGGGCACCGGGCCCGGCGCGGAGGTGTCCACCAGCTTGGCGGCCGTTCCGGATTGGGCCACCGGCCGCCAGACGGCAGCCAGCACCGTGACCGGGTTGGTCGGCTCGGCCAGGAGACCGGTCACGTCCGTGGCCGGCAGCCCATCTTGGTACGGCGCCCAGCTGGAACCGCCGTTGACGCTGCGCTGCATCCCGCCCCCGCTGCTCCCCCCGTTGTCCCCGCCGACATACACGACGCCGGGGTTGAGGGGATCGAAGGAAATGGTGTTGACCGTCCAGAGGGCCCCGTCCGCGAGGTTCACCTGCTGCCAGCTGGATCCCCCGTCAGTGGTGGAGAAGAGCCCCTTCAGGGTGCCCACCAGCACCGGAGCGGCCGAGGCGCCCCGCGCCAGCGGGCCCACCCCGATGGCGAACACCGGCGCCCCCTGGGGGTCGGCTCCGGTGACCGCCTGCCAGGCCTTGGAGGTCGCCGCCGCCCCGTTCATGTAGAGGTTGGTGGACGAGATCTGGCTGTCGGAGCCGGCCATCACCGAGAGCGGGCTGGCCGAGAGGATCGCCACCGAGCTGATGCTCACTCCGGGGAGCCCGGCCGGCTGCCAGCCCAGGCCCGTCCCGCTCACGTACACCCCGGAGTTGGTCCCCACCACCACGGCGGTGGGTGAGGTGGCGATGGCCCGAACGTCCAGGCTGCCCAGCCCCAGGTTGTCCTGGACCCACCCGGAGCCGGAGTTGCGGTAGATCCCCCGGGTCTCGGTGGCCGCGAAGGCCTGCCCCTGGGCGTAGGCCACCTGCCAGGTCCAGCTCCGGATCGCCGTCGAGGACCAGCTCTGCCCCCCGTCCTGGCTGCTGTAGACCCCCCGGCTGGTGGCCGCCAGCAGCTGCTGGGTGTCGGTGGGGTTGGCCGCCAGCCCCCACACCTCGGCCGGCCCCTTGCCCTTGAGCTGGAGGCCGGTCAGGGGAGTCCAGGCCGGGGACTGGGCCAGGGCTGGGGTGGCGAGGCAAAGGCCGGCAAGCGCCGCCAGCGCCACCGCCGTGAGGATCCGCCTCATGAACCGACCCACACCGTCTGATCTCGCTCGGGGCCAACCGAGACCATTCCGACTGGGGCTCCGACCAGCTGGGAGATTCGCTCCAGGTAGGCGCGGGCCTCAGGGGGGAGCTCGCCCCAGCTGCGAGCCTCGCGGGTGGAGGTGCGCCAACCCGGCAGCTCCAGGTACTCGCACTCCAGGTGCTTCAGATGGGAGATGTTGGCCATGGGATGGTCCTCCGCCCTCCCCTTGCTGCGATACCCGGTGCAGATTCGCACCTGCTCCAGCTCGTCCAGGACGTCCAGCTTGGTGATGGCCAGGGAGTCGATCCCGTTGACCCCCACCGCGTAGCGGGCCACCGGCACGTCGAACCAGCCCACCCGGCGGGGCCTCCCGGTGGTGGTGCCGTACTCGACGCCGCGCTCCCTGAGGTACTCGGCGAGCTCCCCCTCCAGCTCGGTGGGGAAGGGGCCGTACCCCACCCGGGTGGTGTAGGCCTTGAACACCCCCACCGTGGAGGTGACCTCCCGGGGGCCGATCCCTGCCCCCGCCAGCGCCCCCCCGGACGAGGGGTAGGAGCTGGTGACGTAGGGGTAGGTTCCGAGGTCGAGATCCAGCATCGTCCCCTGCGCCCCCTCCAGGATCACCCGCTCCCCCCTGGCCAGGACCCCCTGGACCACGGGGAAGGGGTCCCGGATGAAGCGCTCCAGCCGGTTAGCGTAGTCGGTGTACTCCTCGAGGATGGCCGAGGCGATGAACGGCGGGGCACCGTACAGCTTGACCAGCACCTCGTTCTTGAGGGGCAGCACGAAGTCCAGCTTCTTCTCCAGGAAGCGCAGCTTCTGCAGGTCCCCCACCCGGAACCCGATGCGCCGCACCTTGTCGCTATAGGCCGGCCCCACCCCGCGGAAGGTGGTCCCCAGCCGGTCGTCCCCGCGGGCCGACTCCTCAAGCCGGTCGAGCACCGGGTGGTAGGGCATGATCATGTGGGCGCGCTCGCTGATGACCAGGTTGTGCAGGTCGGCGCCGGCCGCCTCCAGCTGCTCCACCTCAGCCAGCACCACCTTGGGGTCCAGCACCACCCCGTTGCCGATGACGCAGACGGTGTCGGGGTGGAGGATCCCGGAGGGCACCAGGTTGAATTTGAAGGTGCGGCCTCCGGCGACCACGGTGTGGCCAGCGTTGTTGCCCCCCTGGCTGCGGATCACCATCTGGGCCGACTCGCAGAGGAGGTCCACCACCTTCCCCTTGCCTTCGTCGCCCCACTGGCCCCCGACGCAGATGGTCACTCCCATGGCTGGCCCCGCAGCACTAGGCGGTCTCCTGGTGGACCCGGTCCAGGTCCCGGAAGGCGGTCTGGCCGGCGTTGAAGTAGAGCTGCAGGCGGCGGATCGGCCCGTTGCGGTTCTTGGCGATGTCCAGCTCGGTCAGCCCGGGATCCTTCCCCTCCTCGTGCATCCCCGGCCGGTAGAGGAACATGACGATGTCCGAGTCCTGCTCGATGCTCCCCGAGTCCCGCAGGTCCGAGAGCTGGGGACGCCGGTCGGTGCGGCGCTCCGACTCCCGGTTGAGCTGGGAGAGGGCGATCACCGGCACGTCCAGCTCGCGGGCCAGGCTCTTGAGCCCGCCGGAGATCTCCGAGACCTCCTGGGCCCGGGAGTCCGATCGACCCTGGGAGCGCATCAGCTGCAGGTAGTCCACGATGAAGAGGTCGACCTTGGACGCCGCCCGCAGGCGCCGGGCCTTGGCCCGCATCTCCATCACCGAGAGCCCGGGGGTGTCGTCGATGAAGATCTGGGCCCGGCTCAGGGTGTCCATCGCCTCGGCGATCTTGGGCCAGGCGTCGCTGCCCAGCTGCCCGGTGCGCAGCCGGTAGGCGTCCACCCCGGCCTCGCTGCAGAGGAGACGCTGGACCAGGGTGTCGCGACTCATCTCCAGGCTGAAGAGGGCGACCCCGTGCTGGCGCCGCACCGCGGCGTTGCGGGCGATGTTGAGGGCGAAGGAGGTCTTCCCCACCCCCGGGCGGGCCGCCAGCACCACCAGCTCGGATCGCTGGAACCCCGAGGTGACGGCGTCCAGCTCGCCGAAGCCGCTGGCCACCCCGGTCACCGACCTCACCTCCCCCTGCTGGTAGGCGTGGCTGAGGGCCTCCCAGGTGGCCACCAGCTGCTTGCCCAGGGGCTGGAAGTCGGCCTTGGGCCGGCCGCGGTCAGCCACCGCGAACACCGTCCGCTCGGCCTCCTCGATCGCCTGCTGGGGGTCCAGGGCCTCGTCGAAGCCCAGCTCCGCCAGCTGCCCTCCCGCCTGGATCAGCCGCCGCTTGATGGCGTGGCCGTGGACGATGCGGGCGTAGTAGGCGACGTTGGCGGCGGTCGGTACCGCCGCCGCCAGGGAGGTTAGAAGGTCCAGCCCCCCCACGGCCTCCAGGGCCGACTGCCGCTCCAGCTCGTCGGCCAGGGTGAGGGTGTCCAGGGGGGTGCCCTGGGAGAAGAGGCTCAGCATGGCCCGGAAGATGGCGGCGTGGGCGTCGTGGTAGAACTCGTCGGCCTCCAGGCTGCCCACCACCTGCCCGATCTGGTCCTTGTCGAGCAGCAGGGCGCCCAGCACCGAACGTTCGGCGTCCAGGTTGTGGGGGGGGACCCTCAGCGGCGCGGCCGGCCGGAGCTCCGGCCGGGCGCTCACGCGCCTACGACCCGGACCTTGACCCGGGCCTCGACCTCGGGGTGCAGCCTGACCACGGCCTCGTACTCGCCCAGCTCGTGAGCCGGCTCAAACTCGATCTTGCGGCGGTCCAGCTGGACACCCAGCTGGGCCTCCAGGGTCTCGGCCACGTCGATGTTGACCACCGCCCCGTAGAGCTTCCCGGTCTCCCCGGCCCGGGCCGCGATCTCCACCACCTGGCTGCTCAGCCGCTCGGCCAGAGCGCGGGCCGCCACCACCTCGGCCTCCAACCGGCGACGCTGCCGGTCCCGCTGGGCCTGGACCTGGGCCACCGCCCGGGAACGAGCCGGCTGGGCCAGCTGGCGCGGCAACAGGTAGTTGCGGGCGAACCCGCCGGCGACCTCACGGACGTCCCCGGCCTTCCCGGTTCCCTCCACGTCCCGATTCAATATGACCTTCAACGGCTCTACTCCTCAGCTGCCGCCCCGGCGGCGATGGGGGCGTCCTCCTCCCCAACCCCCGACCCGGAACGGTACCAGGCTGGGACAGGCGGCGGGGACGGGGGCACCTCCAGGCGTGCTCCTGAGGCCCCGGGGGCGCGGCGCAGGAGCTGGGATAGCCGGCGCGCCGTGGCCGCGCCCTGAGCCAGGTCGCGGTCGAAGGCGCTCTGGCGGAGGCGGATCTGCTCTTCGACCTCGGCCCTGATCTCCGGGTCCACCTGCAGGTTGAAGGTCCGGACCGCCAGCAGGGCCAGCCCCACTGTGTCCATCTGCCCGACGACAGGGATCCACATGGGGATGTCCACCAGCGGATTCAGGATCACCGCCAGGGCACCCCCCAGGGCCGCCTTGGAGGCGGCCGGGGTGCGGGGGTCGCGGGCCAGGCAGTAGGCCAGGCGAAGTTGCTGGGGCAGCTCCAAGAGCAGGGACCGGATCCGCTTGAGCCGGGATGTGGGCATGGCGATCCTCTCTCCTTGGATCCTGCTAAAGCCCCAGTTTAAGCGCGACGATCCACGGAGATGGGCAGATGGGTACGCCGGAGGTGGGATAGGCACCTCTGGCGGGTTGGACGGCCAGCCCGGGGCTGGACTCGCCGGGCTCCAAGGTAGAGACGCGCAGAGTAGCCGACGACGGGCACCAGTGAACTCGATGGAATCTCCAGATAGTGGCGCCAACCACGGTATAGATACGACGGTACCCCCCTTTTTTGATCTCGACCGCGCGTCTGAAACTACCTACCTGGGACACCCACAGGGCACGGGTGTGATGTTGCGTCTTGGGCGTCGCTATCAGGCTTCGTCTGGGGGCCGCGCCATGCGCCGGAGGATGTCAGCTAGCGGCTCGAAGGCAGAGGCTTCCACCCCTCGGCAAGGGCAGGCATGCGCTGCTCAAGGTTGGGGTATGGGCAGGCCACAGTGCGACATGGCAGCTCTGGGGCCAGCTGTGCCCATCTGCTCGCGGAGCCCTGAGGATCCGCATCGACAAGCAGAGTTGGGGCTTGGCGGGCCAGCCCAACCGCAAGGTGTAGTGCGGTGGTGGTCTTCCCGACCCCACCTTTCAGGTTGACGACCGCTAGGCGGATGTCCGGCCTCCGGGGTGTTGCGGTGTCAAGACTAACAGCGCGTCCGCGTGTAATCCTGCTTCCTAATCTCACCGGAGCAGCCGCAAAGGTTGTAGGGCCGGTAACGGCCCGCCCGGAGGGGCCTTGGCCGCTAAAGAGCAGCCACCGAGCCAGGTGGGCGCGGGGGTCTCGCGGCCGTGAGCGCCACTGTTCCCCGTGACTTCATGTGTGGAGTCCTTGGGGCGGGGCGGGCGGCTCGTCATGGCCCTCGGGCGGCGGGCTTGGAGTCACGCCCGGGACCTGGGCTCCAGTCCGAAATAGGCAGAGTACCCTGCCCCTGCCAGGTCGAGCAGCTGAGGCACCCAGAACACCGGCCCAGCCGTCACGCCAGAGGGCTTCGCCTACCGCTTGGTAGGCCGGCCACTGCCTCCTGGTCGGCACTGACGGGGCCAGACCCACCCGGGCCAGCTGGTCGGCGCCTGACAGATCCGCGAGGCGAGGATGCTCCACCACGTAACGCCACAGTTCCCGGGGCATCTGGCGCATCGGCGCCACCCCCAGCTCGGCCAGCGCCCGATACCATTCCGCCCACGCTGTACTTGGCTCGTCGGCCAGGTAAAAGCCCTCGACCACGCTGCTTCTCTGCCAGCGCCCGTCCCCAGGCGCGGCCGGTTGGTAGAGGGGATCACCACCCGCCGGGATGTGGCGCACCCAGCGGCCGCGCACCTCAATCGCGTCGACATCGAGCGCCACCCGCCGGCCGCTCAGGTAAACGTCGGGGCTTCTAGCTCCGAGATCAGCCTGGCCACTCGCCGGTACTCACCGGCCGCCAGCAGCTCAAGTGGCTTGTCATCGTCCAGAGCGGGTATCGGCTTGTTCAGCCACACCGGGATGTAGTCCTCAGCAATGACCCTAGCCAGGCGCTCCACCATGGCTGACAGCTCCACCAGCCGCTGCGCTCGCTCCCCGCTCGGGCTACGTGTCAGGCGAAGCCACGCGCTCACCGTGCTCAGCCCCGCGCCGGTGGCCTGGGCGATCTCACGGTCGCTCAGGTGCGCGACCCGGCGCACGTAGCGCGCCTCCTCAGCGTAGGCAATCGTGTTCATGCCCGGCATTGTAGCAGCAAACGAGAGGATTTGTAGGGACCGCTCGACGCGACAGCTGAACCATGCCTCTGGTATCCACCGTGTTACCAGGCGGGCGCCGGGGCCAACAAAGCACCGGTTATGACACGCTCTCGATAGCTGGCCACTACTGTCCTGGACGCATTCACAACCCGTGCCCACAAGCAGCGTCTCATCCCGTCCCCGCTGCACCGATTCTGAGCGGCGATCATCCCCCGGACCCTGGCGGTGGCGGTAGACGGTGGGGCGCGACACGCCGAACTCGGAGGCGATCTCGGCGACGGCGCCGAGGGGCCCTTGGCTGGCAGCCTGCCAAGGGCCCCTCCATCCGGATCGGGGTGCGGAGCGCCAAGGGCTTGAAGCTACCCGAGGGGAGCGGTCAGCTCAAGGTGGATTCCGTCGGGATCGGAGAACGACAGAATGGCGAGGCCGGCAGCGGGAAGGTCCTTGATGTCTCCGTGGTCCACGCCAGCATCCTGGAGTGCCCGCTGCGCCTCGACGAGGTCTTCTCGTGATTCCACCATGAAGCTGATGTGGTCCAGGCCGGTGTGCTCCGAATCGAAACGCTGCGTGCCGACCGGCCGCAGCCCGAACAGGGCACCAGCGGGAGTCTGGTAGACGACGCCCCCGTAGAACCGGTCCGGCGATTGGCGAACGCCTGGCTCGTCGACCTGGCCCGATGCGTCGATCGCCACAGGCCATCCGAAGACCTTGTCGTAGAACTCCTTGGACCTCTCGATGTCGGTGACGGTGAGCCGGACATGGGCGAAGCCGGAGCTGGTGACGATGGCCATAAAGGTAACTGTACCCACCGGATGTCCAAAGCTCACCGGAGGAGTTCTCGCAGGCTTCAGGTGCGCCGCCCAAAGAATCGAAGGCGCAGTCCTACAAGACGACTCCGGACCGGGCACGCTGTCTGTGGACGGACCACCTGACGAGCATGAACGACGTCAACCCACCCGTTGTCTGCCCCGCAAGCCGAACCCCCTACGAGAACCGTCCTGCTCAGACTGTCCCTGGACGCGTTCACAACCTGTGCCCACAATCAGCCTCTCATCCCGCCCCCACTCCACCGATTCTGAGCGGCGATCATCTCCCGGACCCTGGAGGTGGCGGTAGATGGTGGGGCGCGATACGCTGAACTCAGCGGCGATCCCGGCGACGGTGTGGGCTCGCCGCCCATCGTGGCCCAGCACTTCGTACATCTCCTGGGCGATCCTGGCCTGGCGGGGGCTGGGCTTGGGCCGCTGTCCCCCGGTACGGTCCCGGGCCCGGTCGGCGGCCAGGCCGTCACGGGTGCGCTCGGCCGTAAAGGCGTGCTCGAACTCAGCGACGGCACCGAGGATTTGTGAAGAACATCCGGCCCACCGGGGTGACTGTCACGCCGGGGTCCGAGGGAGCCGGGGTCCGAGGGAGCCGGGGTCCGAGGGAGCCGGGGTGAGATTCCCCCCGGCTCCCAGGCTTGCCCTCCAGCACGCGGCCGACCCCGACTCCCAGGGTTGTGTCTACGTAGACTGACGGGCATGGCATGTCGCATCAGCGAACTGGTCATCGACGCTGCCGACCCTGACCGGCTCGCCGCATTCTGGCGCAAGGTCCTTGGCTACGTCGAACTCGGCCGAGAGGACGACGGAAGCATCGAGATCGGGCCGCCCGACGCCGGCTTCGGCGGCCCGCAGCCCACTCTCGTCCTCAGCCCCAGCAGCGACCCGAGGACCGGGAAGCTCCGACTGCACATCGACCTCAACGCCACCGACCGCGACCAGGACACCGAGCTGGAGCGGCTGCTTGCTCTCGGCGCCAGGCGCGCCGACGTCGGCCAGACCGGCACCGAGAGCTGGCATGTCCTGGCCGACCCAGAAGGCAACGAATTCTGCCTCCTGCACGCCCGGCTCCAGCCCCTCTGACCACGTGTGTCCTGGCGCCAAGCCGCTCGGCCGTTCGAGTGAGCCCGGGGTTTGCGCGTCGGTGTTAGCTCCCAAGCTGGGCTCGTCTTCGCAGGATCTCCACCAGTGGCCGCCGCCCCTCCGGAGCCACCCGCGGGCTGTCCAGAGGCAGGCCCCGGGCCTTGCGACGAGCTGCAGCACGCTGGCAGGAAGGGGAGCAGAAAAGGCGCGGCCGGCCGGTCAGCGGCTGCGTCAGGGTTCGCCCACACCCGGCAAGACAGCGCGCTGGACGAGCAGGACTCCGATGCTGGTGCATCAAGGCCGATCATAGCCTTTTCAGACGGGCTACGATCTCGCAAGAGCCTTAGAACGAGGCCGTCGTGACCTGCGGGGTCTGGCGGGTCGGCCCCGCTCGAGCTGTCCTCCCTCTCCGGCAAGCACCCGGGCCACGGTGGCCACATGCCAGCGGTGACCGCCCCGTGGCGCCGGCACCCCCTGGGCCTTCTTGGCCGCCAGGGCCTCTCTGGTTAGCTGCCCTATCATCCGCCATTCGTACTGCGACGTCGACGCGGTGACGTTGGCGAACAGCTCGCCGGGTGGGTCATGGTGTCGGCGCCCAGGTCGACCACCACCAGCCCCCACCCCTCCCGGCGGGCCCGCTCGAGGAGACCGGAGAAGTCATGCACCGAGCGGGTGAGCCGGTCCAGCTTGGCGACCACCAGGGCGGCGGCGCCCTCGCTGCGGATGGTGGGCAGCGCCTCGGCGAGCTCGGGCCGGCCGTCCAGGCTGCCACCGGAGGCTATGCCCTGGTGGATCCGCAGCAGCTGCAGCCCGCGGCCCAGGCAGGCTGCTCGGATGGCGGCCTCCTGGGCGGCCAGGCCGAGGCCGGAGTCGCTCTTCTCCAAGGTCGAGACCCGGGGATACCCGGCGACCGGCACCAGTGAACTCGATCGCGTCTCAAAATAGTAGCGCAATCGACCGTTTAGGCTACATTCTCACTGTCCGCGCGGGCATCATGGGCCTGGCCTGCTGAGGCAAGGTCCACGCCGCCCTACGGGACTGTCACGTGCGTCCATCTCCGACCAGCGTCCGTGGTGCGGAGTAACGCGACTGGCCGGAGCGGCATCCCAGACCGATTGTCGAGTGCGACGACCACCCACGCGACCTGTGAGCCGGCACTGGCAAGCCCGCTCACCACCTTGCCGCCGGGCAGGCGCTGCACCAGATGCCAGGCCCGCCCGCCCTGGTTCGAGATCCAGGTGTCCCGGCCCTGAGCAATCCAGAGGTCGGTGGAGCCTTGAGTGGCAGCAAGGAGCGGAGATCGCACGAAGGCTGCGAAGCTCTTAGGAAGGCTCCCAACGATGCTCCAGGAGACGCCGTCATTGGCCGACTCGGCCAGGTATCCTCCCTGCGTAGCCAACACGGGCAGGAGCAGTTGTCCGCTTTTGGTGCGCAGTGGGGCCGACACCTCCAACTGGTCCTCCATCTCGGTGCTGGCAAAGGCGGGCGGGACCGGGGGATCACTCGCCTGCCCCATCCCCCCAGTCCATCGGACCAGGTAGGGAGCGACCGGGCTGACGCCGGTCAGGAACCCGAACTGGGGGGACAGGAACTGAATCCCCGTGATGTCTCCCGCGCCGCCACCGAGCGTGCTGGATGACGGGTCGGGCCACCAAGTGTACGTCCAGCGGGAACCGCCATCTGTGGTGTGGGCCAGGTCTATGCGCTCGGATCCCGCCGCCCCGCTGATCGAGGTGGCGATCCACCCATCTCGAGGCGTGACGAACTGGAGGAATATGCCACCCATACTGCTCGTTGGCACAGGTGGCATTCCGGGGGTAGCGGGGACAGGCAGTTCTCCGGTGACCTCCCAGCGCCGACCAGTGTCCTGCGTAGAGTAGACGCGCCATCGTCCGCCGACCATCGTGCTGATGACCAGGGTGCTGCCGGATAGGACTGTCACGGGGTCGATCCGGCCCTGGAAGTCCGGCGGGGCTGCTATCGTGGCCCAGCTCGTGCCCCCGTCTACGGTTCGCCACAGGTGGCCGGGGGTGACAGCCCAACCGGCCTGCTGTGACACAAATTGGACGCTGAGCATGCCGGGCGTCATCAGGTCAGCTGAGCGGTCTGAGGTCATGACCTCCCAGCCGACCCCGCTGCCGAGGACCACGGCCACCAAGGCGGACACGGTCGTGACCCGACGCCGCCAGCCCCATCTGTCCCATGGATGTGGCCCTCCGGGCATGCAGGCAACCTCCTTGTGCGCCCAGTGCTGCCGACTATGCAACTACCAGCATGTATTGCTCGGCACCACGGGTCCCTGAGGCATCCATGTCCAAGTCATTGTTGGGATAGGACCCTCCCGAGCGCGACGACATCGTGGATGAGTTGCGGTGCGTGTCAACCGTTCCTGCTGAGTCCCCATAAGCGACACCCGGTCGGGACGAGCGGTCCTTCCCGACCTGGGTTGTGCCAAGCAGGCCGTCGCCGTTTCGGGTCTTGCGCCGCGTGGGTGGTTGCCCTGACGCCTTCGGAGCTTGGACTGGCCCTGGCACCCGGTACCCGCCATGTCGACGCTAATGGGGTCCTCTTGAGGCGGGTTGATCCAGGCAGCGGCGGGCAGGGCGAGCGGCCGCGTCAGCCCGCCTGCTGGCCAGCCCTCGGCGGGCCACCTGTGGGGAGCTGACGGCCAGCTCCTGCTGGCCCAGACTGAGGAGGATGGAGCAGGGGAGGCAGACGGCCCCGCCGCCCGCTTTCAGGACAAGGCCGTCGGGGGCCAAGGAACCACAGCGGGGGCAGGTTGGTCCGGGGGAGTGAGCCATCCGCCTGAACAGGACTCCCAGCTTCACATTCGCCCTCCTGCCGCAGACCGAGTGCCTCCTCGCCCCCCGTCGATCCTCTCCCGGGCCCACCACTTCACCCGCGGGGCCCCTCTTTCGGTGAACGCCCAGCTGCCACGCCTGGTCACGGCCCGCCCAGGGCTGCTTCGAACCCGAGGCCAAGGCATGGAGGTGCCCACTTGCTAGCACAGCCACGGCCGGGTGGTCCTCCGCCTGCCCGCCCCCCAGACTTCGAGGGTCCGGAGCCATGGTCCGTGCCCCACCGTCAGCTCTCTCTGCCGTTGCGCCCGAGGGCCGAGGCATAGGAGAACCAAGACCACGCCGCCTCCGTTCCCACTGCTTGAGGAGGGCTGCGAACCTGTCGGCTCATGGAGGCCACGATCTTGGTCAGGAGCATCTCCGGAATCTCAACCCCAGGGCAGGGAGAGCCCTGCCCGGCAGGAGCGGCGAACCACCACCGAAGGCTGCTGCTCGGGGCGCCACCTCTGGCTCTGGCCGTGATGCTGGCCGGTTGCGGGAGCGCCAGCCCGACCGCGAACTCGACGAACACCCCTCCATCAAGTCCACCGCCAGCTGTGGCCGCAGTGACGGTGAAGACTGCCACGGTGGCAGTGAATGGCTCCTCCGAGACGGTCTTCACCGATGCCGCGGGGCGGACTTTGTACTACTTCACCCCGGACACGCCGACCAAGATCGCGTGCACCTCCACTAGCAAGCTTCCGAGCGGGCAGACGTGCACCACGGTCTGGCCCCCGCTGACGACATCGGCCTCCGCAGTGAACACCCCCGTCGGGACCAGCGGCAGCTTCACCATCTACAAGGGTGCCGACGGGAGCCAGGTGGAATACAACGGACACCCCCTGTACACCTTCTCCGGCGACACGGGGCCAGATCAGAGCCACGGGGAGGGCCTCCTGGGCAAGTGGTTCGTGGCCACCCCCTCCCTGACGCCCACAGCCGCTGCCTCGCCCGCTGCCTCCCCCTCATCGAGCTCAGGCGGGTACAGCTACTGAGGAGCTTCGATCCCACGGAACCGGCAGCCGAGCATAGGCTCGGCGGGCCGGCCACGGCGACGGCGGAGCGAGAGGAGGCCGTCGGAGTCCCTCAGCCCAGGTGCACCGAGGGGCCGCTCCCGTCCCCCGCGAGCGGTGGGGATGAGCTCCGTGTGCTGGTGCAGGCATGTAAGAGGCGACGGAGTCGGCCCGCGCCCCTGCAACGCCTGGCAGCACTGGAACCATGGCCCTCCCCGTCGGCCTCTACAAGCGGTACCGCAGTTCTGGCAGATCGCCCCGGACGGAGTCTCCGCCGCTCGGCAGGGAACCGGGCCAGGCACTGGGGGCGACCGTGGCCTTGGTGAGGCCTCTTGCTGTCATCGCGCTGGCGGTGACCTGCCTCTGGGCGGGCACCTGGATCGCGACCCCGACGACGCTGGGCATCCGTGCTGGCGTGAGCCGCCTCGATCGGCTCCACCACACCCGGCCGCTGACCCCCGACCAGGTTCCGCAATACCTCGGAGAGGCCGTGATCGCGGTGGAGGACCAGAACTTCTACCAGGACCACGGGATCAACGTCCAGGGCCTGGCCCGCGCCGCTCTCTACGACCTGGCCCACCACTGCACCTGCCAGGGCGGGTCGACCCTCACCGAGCAGCTGGCAGAGGACCTCTACCTGAACGGCTCCGACAGCTCCATCTGGGGGCGCTGGGTCGACATCATCCTGGCCCTCAAGATCACCGACCATCTGACCAAGCCTCAGATCCTGGACGCCTACCTCTCCCAGGTGTACCTGGGGGACGGTGCCGTGGGAGCCGCCCAAGCCAGCCGGTCCTACTTCCACCAGCCTCTGGGCAAGGACAACCTGGCCCAGCTGGCACTCCTCGCCGGGCTGCCGCAGGCGCCGACCCTGCTCGATCCCTTCACTAATCCCGAGGGTGCCCGCGAGCGGAGGGCCGAGGTCCTCTCTGCCATGGTCGGCCTGCACTACATCAGCCGTCAGCAGGCGCGCCAGGCGAATGCCCAGCCCGTGCCGTAGGCAGATGGCGCCAGATGCCGGGCCGGTCTGGGCGCGTCGCTCCTCCTTTCGGCAACCGATTCGTGTGGCAGACCCCGGCACCTGCGGCCGAGCCGCTAATCTCAGCCCATGGCCGCCCCGACCGCCTCCCTCCCGCTCACCGCCGCCGTGACCCATGAGGGGGACTGGTACCTGGCCCGCTGCCTGGAGGTTGAGGTCGCCAGTCAGGGACGGACCGTGGAGGACGCGCTCGCCAGCCTCAAGGAGGCACTCGAGCTGTACTTTGAGGACACCCCGGCGGGCCCATCGCCGCCTCACCCGCTGGTCACCCAGATAGACGTCCGCGCCTCGGTGTGAGCCCCAGCGCTCCAGTGGTGTCCGGCCACTCCGTGGCAGCACCCTGGAGCGGGCCGGATTCGAGCGGCGCGGCCAGCGGGGCAGCCACCTCAAATTCCGCCACCCGGGCAGTGGGAGAACCGTGATTGTCCCCCTGCACTCCGAACTCGCCCCCGGCACCCTGGCCTCCATCTGCCGTCAGGCCGGATGGTCACTCCCGGAGCTCCAACAGCATCTGGCCCGCCGGCGGTGAGAGCGTCCATCCCTTGAGCGCTGACCCCGCGGAGCCGCCCGGCGGGCGGCCGGGGAGCGGTGTGCCGGCTCACCAGCGCCGGGCATCGAGCAGCTTGACCAGGTTGCGCTTGGCCTTGTGGCGGGCCCTGACCCCTGCGGCATAGGGCTGAAAGGCCTCTGGTTGGGCTGCCGCGCGCATCAGCTTGCCGATGTGGGCCATGAGCTCGACCGCCTCCTGGTAGGCGTCATTGCGCTTGGCGACGATCAGGCGCTCCACCTCCTCCTCGAAAATGGGGATGGCGTCGGTGGGATGCTCGCGCTCCCGCTTGCGCGCCAGCTCCAGCCACAGCTCGGAAGAGCACCCCCCTGAGTTCGCCTCAGCCCAGGCTTGCTCAAGGTCGTGCTCGAAGAGGAAGACCTCGACCAGGTCGGAGGCGTCCACCCGCGGTCCCCACAGCGACACCGGTCCCCTCTGCCCAGCCGCCCGGGATCGCTCGGCGAGCTTGGCTCTCAGACGTTCCAGCGCCCGAGTCCGCCAGGTCTGCCAGGTGCCGGCCTTGGTCGCCTGGGCAGCGAGGAGCCGGTAGCTGGCAGGATCGGGCCGGGCGTCGAAGACCTGCCAGTTGAGCTCCACCGCCCGGCCGCCCATTCCGGCCCGCTGGTATCCCTCCGAAGCTGCCGCGACTAGGCGCGAGTCCGCAGTCACCCCGAAGCTGTCGAGCCCGCGCTCTACCCAGCCGAGCGCCTCGGCGAAGTGCCCAGCGGCGCTGAGCCGCTCGGAGATGCGCACAAAGGCGTACGGGTAGGACAGGTCCTTGGCCAGCACCTCGACCACCGCGTCCGCGCCCCCGCTCGCTTCCGCCAGGGACTCCATCATGTGGGTGACGCGATGGCGCTCCCCGTCGTAGGAGTGGTCGTCGCCAGGAGCCAGCGCCGGGAGCCGTTCCCAGGCAACCTCAGCCAGTTTCCTGTAGGCAGCGAGGCCCTTCTTCCCCAGCACCTTGGCGTAGGTGGCGGCGGCGCCATAGAACACGTCCAGGTCACCGCCGTGCAACTCCCATTCGAACAGCCGGCCAGCGAGCTGAACGGGATCGGGGCGGGCCCCGGTGCATGCCTTCAGGTGGAGCTCCTTGAGCTCCTCCGCGATCCCGCCCAGGTGCCCGTCGGAGTCGTCGACAGATCCCAGCGCCACCTCGGCCGCCGTGAGCGCATGCTCAGTGAGCGTGATGACCGGTTCCGCATGGCCATCGCGGAGGAGTTCGCGGAGGGAGTCGACGACCACGCCGATTCCCTCGGCGTAGGCGTAGGCCTCGCGGTAGGGGACGAAGCCGCCAGTCGCGAACGCCTCGTCGATGGCCTCCGTGAACGACCGCAGCGGCACCGGGCCAGGGGCCGCCCGCACCGCCTCGAGCCGCAGCCTGGCAGAGGCCAGCTCGTTGGTGTCGGCCAGCTCCAGCACCAGCTCCACCAGCCGCTCGTGGGGAAGACCCCGCAGGTGGGCGCCGAGGTCGATGGGCTCCTCATCGACCTCCTCAAGGGCCTCCGGGCCTGTCGCGACCAGGGCCAGCGCCACCGCGTGCTTGCAGAAGCTCCCGTCGACCCCCATTGGGCACGTGCAGGAGGAGCGCGGTTCGCCGTCCTCGCACCAGATCCGTACGCGGTAGGGAGCGGCGCCCCGCACGATCGCCCGGGCGCTCCCCACATCTCTGGCGACCTTGGTGACCCTGCCGTCGAATGCATAGTCCGCTCCGCGCTCAAAGCTCCTGGTCCCAGCCAGGGAGAGCACCACCTGGCGGGAGAACACCGCTCCCAGACCAGCCTCAGGTGGCCGCGCGCGCCCAGAGGTCATGTCGAGCATGCTACGGCCGCCCTGACCGAGCGACGGTGACACTCGGCACACGCTCAGGCTCGCCGTCGCGGCATCGCCAGAGACACGGACGGCACAGTCCAGCGCTCTGCGTTCCCCTCTTGACGTCCGGCTCCTGATCGGCGTACACACCTGCCACCGGGTGCAGCCGCCGGCGCAGTGATTCACTGGCCGCGGGGAGGCTCCATGCCTCGGTCCACTGGTCCTGCCGCTCCGCCTCCGCCCCCCTGGGACCTGGAGCGCTGCCCAGCCGGCCAGCTGACCCAGGGGTACGCCGACCTTCAGGCCGTCGTCTCCTGGCTCCAGGAGCAGGACGTAGGAGTCCCCGCCTGCTGGTACACCCACGGCTGGCTGGTCCACCGTCTCGCCGCCCTCAAGGCCTGGAGAACCCTCGCCTACGGCCCTGGTGCTCACCCCAGGGATGCCGCCGACTGGTGGGCCGTGGGGCTGGCCGCACTCCAGCGCGACTGGGAGCCGCTCCTCGCCCACCAGGGCCGGCATCCGCCGCCCGACGCTCCCTGGGACGACCCGATCCCCATCCCCGAGTTCGGCGCCTTCGTCCAGGCCCTGGTGCGCGAGAGGGCCGAGCATCCACCGCCGGCGCCACGAGCGCGTCCGCCCCTGAGAACCCCGCCATGAGGTCGATCGCCAGCCGCTGGGGGCCGGTCATCACCAGGGCTGCCGGCTGGCTGCTGCTCGCCGCCTGGGTGGCTCTCCTCGGCTGGTGGATCCACATCGGCTCCGTCTCCGAGATCATCACCTGGATCGTCCTCACGCTGCTCGGCTGGTGGCTGCTGCCCAGGACCCGCCGGCTCTGGCAGCGGCACGGCTGGCACTGGCCACTGCCTCCGGTTCCTCCTCCCGGTCCTCCGCCACCTTTCCGGATCTGCTGCGGCCGTGACCACCGGGGCTGGGTCAGCGCCCCACCCCAGGTCGCAACCCTGGTCCTCGGCCCACCCCGCAGCGGCAAGACCCGCGGCCTGATCATCCCCAACGTCGCCGCCTGGGAGGGTCCGGTCCTGGCCACCACCACCCGCCGCGACGTCCCCGACGCCACCTGCGCCCGGCGCGCAGAGATGGGGACCGTCTGGGTCTTCGACCCTCTCGGTGTCGTGGATCCCCTGCCTCCCCAAGCCCGGCGGCTCGTCTGGTCCCCCCTGCGCGGCTGCCGCGACTGGGACACCGCCCGCCAGCGGGCCGAGGCGCTCTCGGTCGACACCGGAAGAGGCGTCGAGGACGCCAGCCACTGGCGCACCAGGGCCACCCATCCTGGCCGTCCTCCCCCACGCCGCCGCCCTGGAGGACCGCTCCATGGCGACCGTCTGCGCCTGGGCCCACGCCCAGCGCTCAGAGCCCGCTCACGCCTTCTGCCAGAAGGCGGAGAGCCAGGCCGCCCTGGCTCTCCTGCACGGGCTGCTGCGCACCCCCGACGGGGAGCGCGGCAGCATCTGGTCGGCCCTGCAGGGGATGCTCTCCCCCTTCGACACCACCCGGGTCTGCCAGGCCGCCGATGCCACCCCCGAGTTCCCCTTCCAGCCCGACGAGTTCTTCTCCGGCCCCAACACCGTCTACGTCGTCTCCCCCTCCGACGCCGCCACCGACGGGGCCCCTCTGGTCGTGGGCCTGGTGGAGGAGCTGCGCCTGGCCGCCCTGCGCATCTCCGGCCCAAGCGGCGCCCTCCCCATCCCCTGGCTGCTCGCCCTGGACGAGGTGGCCACCATCTGCCCCCTGCCCGTCCTCCCCCGCCTGCTCGCCGGGGGCGGCGACCGCAACCTGGTCACCCTGATAGCCATGCAGGACCTCCGCCAGGCGGCCGCCCGCTGGACCCCCGCCGGGGCCCAGAGCTCCCTCACCCTGGCCGGCGCCAAGGTGGTCCTCCCCGGCTACGCCGACGCCGACACCCTGCAGCAGATGGAGACCCTGGTGGGCCGCCACCTGGTCTCCCTCACCACGACCACCTCCTCCCGCACCAGGCGCCACGACCAGCGCCACGACGACGAGACCGAGAGCACCTCCCAGAGCTTCGTGGAGCGGCCCCGCCTCCCCGCCTCCGCCTGGCGCTCGGGCTACCCGGGCTCCGCCTGGGTCCTCATCGGCGCCGGCGAGCCCCAGCAGATAGGCCTCATCGACCCGGAGCGCACCCAGCCCTTCGCCGGCTGGCTGCGGCCTGCTGAGGAGGCTCCGCAGCCCGCGGAAGCGGCTACGCTCCCCCAGCAGTGACCGCCGACCGCGACGCCCCTGCTGCCGCCGCGCTCGCGAAGCGGACCGCAGCCCTACTGCGTGACACCCGCTCGGTCCAGCGCCGACTGGACACCCTGGTCGCGGCTGCACTGGCCGGGGATGACCCCAGCCTGCCCCAGATCGCCGTGGCCAGGGAAGCGGTGCAGCGGCTCGTGGGCGAACTCACCTATCGGGAGCGCGGCGAGCAGCGTCGGGCCAAGGGGGCCGAGGGCCGGATCCGCTGATCGGCTGGGGCTAAGATCGTCCCGGCCCCCTCACCGGCCGCCGAAAAGCTCTCGTTCAATCTCCGGCCGGGTCTTGCCCAGATGGGCGCTCACCTCGGCCGGAATCGCTGCCAGCGTGCCAACCCGAAGTAGGCCTCCTGCCGGAATGGTCACGTGGTGCTCGCCATTCCAGGTGGTGTCGAGACGCATTTGGCTGCCTGACTGGCGGACCACCGTGTGGCTGTAGTGGCGCCGCAGCAGTCCCGCCAGCTCTTGCCCGCTGAGATCACGGGGCAGCTTCAGACCGCCAGCACCTCGTCGCGCACCAGGTGCAGCCGGACCACCCGTGGCCGCTCGGCCTCCTCAAAGTGGCAGATGAGCGCGTCCCGGACCATCTCCCGCAGGCACTGCAGGTCGTCCGCCTCAGTGACGATCGACTCACCGAGCGCGCGCTATGTAGCCCCCCTCGGGGGCTTCCTCCACGGCGAAGATAATCTCTGAACTCACCACGGCAGGGAAGATAGCACCCTGTCACCCCTTTCCCCGCAGTGACCGCCTGCCAGCTTGACCGCGACCACCCCGGAACTCGGGGCAAGGCTCCTCACAGCGACCGCGCCGCTTGCTCCAGGTCGCGGCGGTGCACGACGCAGCCCACCAGCCACCCGCCCGCCATCGGCCGGTAGAGGACGCGCAATTCGCCAGCCCTGAGCCTCCGCCAAGGGTTGGGCCCAGTCAGAGCCTTGACGTCTAGGTCCTCAGTGCCGGCGCCGAGTGCCTCAAGCACCCCCCGGACGCGGTCCCGATCCGGGCGGGGCAGCTGTCGAATGTCATTGTCGGCCCGCCGGGAGAGGTCGACCGTGCTCAGGGATGGTCCTTGTCGAGTTCATTGAAGAGCTCGCCGGCTGGCCGGGTCAGGCCCGCCGCCACATCCTCCTCCGCCTCTCGCATGCTGGCGATGAATTCCGGGGCGTTGGCGAGGATGAAGTCCTCGATCTCGGCCGCGTCGGTGGGCACCAGCGCGGCCAGCGGCCGTCCATGAACCGTCACCAGGGCAGGCTTCCCCGTCCGTGCCACGTCCTGGACCACCCGACTCGTGTTGCGGGCCAAGTCCCGCATTCCCACAGATGTCGTTGTCAAACAGTTGTCGCACTTCTTCCCACGCGACTGGAGCCCCGCCTATGGCCGAGGGCGGCTCGGCGCAGTCTCCAGAGGCCGGCGAGCTCGAGGAGGAGCTGGAGATCCATCCGCCAGCTGAGCTAGAGCAGGTCCCCTCTGAGTCTCTCGTGGAGCTGGAGCCCGGCTGGACCCTGGTAGACCAGGTGGGGCAGAAGGCGGAGCGGGATTGAAGACCCCAAGCTCCGGAGTCACGGCTCGCGGCGCTTGACCTGGAGTCCCCGGAGCTTGGCGTCGAGCCGGTCGAAACTGAGCAGGCCATCCAGCTTGCGGACCTCGACCATCGCCACCAGATAGGCATCCGGCCAGTCCATCCCCCGGCGCCCGTAGTGCTCCAGAGTTCTCCGGATCAGCCCCTCGTCGTCCAGCCGCACCGGGGCCAGCGAGATGGTGGCCTCCACGAGCCTGGCCACCTCCTCCCGCGGCCGGCTGTACACCCCCTGCAGGACGTACACGATCTCCGACACCGTCAGGTCGGCCAGGAAGAGACTCCGTGGCGGCGCTTCCACCAGGGCGTTCGTGGCCCTGGCCGCCAGCTCTGGCGGCTGGCCGGTGAAGTGGCGTAGGACCACGTTGGCATCCAGGGCCTCGGTCAACGGCGAGACTTCCGCCGGCCGGCCTGGACCGCCCAGGCCGCCTCGCGCACGGTCTTCCAGTCCACTGCGGCCCACTCCTCCGGCACCGGGACCGAGCCGGCCAGCTCCAGGAAGTCGGTCGCCTTGCGCATCCGGGCAAGTCCGTGCTCCTGGTCGACCTCGAAGACGAGCTTGTTCCCGGAGTCCAGTCCCAGGGCCCGCCTGACCGCCACCGGGATGGTCACCTGCCCTTTGGAGGTGATTCGGGCTGTCCTTTCCATGTCCTTACTCTAGCAGAAAGTAAGGAATGGTATGCGGACGTATGTTCCCCAGGCAGCTGCTGCCAGGCTGCTCCCGCAGGCGCAGATGGCCGCTTAGGTGGTCCGTCTCGGTGCCCATCTCCGGTCCGTTTCGCCCACCGCCAACAGGCCTGGCATGGCCTTCCAGCGCGGGCCAGGGAGGTGGTGAGTGCGGTCCTCAGGAACGGCCCATGGTCGGTTTTCCACAGGAGAGTCTCGCCGCAGCGAGTCTTACGACGGTAAATGCGGCGGTACCCCACCCTTTTCGATCTCGCCCTCCGGTTTCCCTTCCCAGAGGGCGCTTCTGCAGCGGCACCCCCCTGCGGTCATCAGCCTCCGGGAGTGATCGGGGCTACGTGCTGTGCATCCCTCTCTCCCCCGGCCGGGGCTGCCACTCTGAAATACGCTTCTGGAGGTACGCCTGGGCGGCCTCCTCGGAGTCCCCAGCGCCGGGGGCCAGCTCCCCCTGGACCGCGGCCTCCAGCAGTAGCCGTTGGGCCCTCCCGATCCAGGGACCATCGGGCCAACCCTTCCAGGCCTTGAGCTGGGCACCTCCCAGCGCCGGCCTCAGGCCACCGGGGTTCTCCCTGGCCACGGCCTCCAGCCGGTTCTCCAGCTCGTCCAGCTGCGCGGTCCCCGGGTATCCCGAGGCCAGGGTGTCGGCCCGGGCCAGCTGGAGAAGCTCGGGTAGCAGGTCGCCCGCCCGGTGCCACAGCCGGCGCACCGCGCTGTCCGCCCACTCGCTGCGGTACTGGATGGGATGCATGTGCAGCTCCACCAGCCGGGCCACCCGATCCACCTCGGAGTTGGGCAGCCGGAGCCGGCGGAGCAGCTCCCTGGCGATCTCGGCACCCACCTGCTGGTGGCGGTGGAAAGTGGGGCCGGAGGGTGAGGGATTGGCCGTCTCCGGCTTGCCCACGTCGTGGAGAAGGGCCGCCAGCCGCACCACCCGGGCCTCGGGGGCCTTCTCCACCGCGAGGGCGGAGTGCAGAAAGACGTCGCCCAGGTGGTACCCGCCCTGCTCCACCCCGGCCATGTGGGCCACCTCGGGGGCGACCTGCTCGAGCAGGCCCGTGTCCAGGAGCAGGTGGAGGCCAGCCGCGGCGCCTGGAGCCAGGAGCAGCTTGACCAGCTCGTCGCGCACCCGCTCCACGGAGACGATCCCGATCCGGGCCGCCGACTCCCGCATGCCCTCGGCCACCGAGGGGTCGAGTCGGAAGCCGAGCTGGGCGTCGAACCGGGCCGCCCGCAGCATCCTCAGCGGGTCCTCGGAGAAGGTGGCCGCCGGCTCTAGGGGGGTGCGCAGCAACCCCCGGTGCAGATCCTCGAGCCCTCTCCCGGTGGGGTCCAGCACCTGGCCCCGGGACCCCAGGAGCAGGGTGTTGACCGTGAAGTCCCGGCGGAGGGCATCCTCCTCCAGGGTGGCCGCCTGGACCTCGGGCTTGCGGCTGTGCGAGAGGTAGGCCTCGCGGCGCGCCCGGACCAGCTCGACCGTGAAGCGCTGCCCGCTCGCGACCAGAAAGGAGACCTGGGCGGTGCCGAAGCGCTCGAAGGCCACCACGGGCTCCCGCCGCCTCCAGCGGCGCCGCAGCCACTCGCCGGCGTCCTGGGCCGGGGCTGACTCCAGCACCAGGTCCACGTCGGACGCCTCGGGGCGGCCCAGGAGCAGATCGCGCACGTACCCCCCCACGATCCACGCCGGGCTGCCCAGCTCCGCCTCCATCGCGCCCAGCTCGGCCCGGAGAGCCCTGGCAGATGGAAGCGGGGGCTCCTCCCGCGGCGGAGGCGGGACGCCGACCTGGCTGGCGACCGGGACGTGCTTGCTGCTCACCCGGCCATCTTCGCCTCCCGACGCCCCCCGCTGCCGGCAGGAGCGCGCCCCTTTCCTGATGCGTTCAGCAGAACGGAACGCCCTGCTATGATGCCGGGATGCGAGCGGCGGCGGGCCTTCATGCCTGAGATCCAGAACCGCGAGCGGAACCCGCTCGGGAGGACCGTTCGCCTCCTTACCTGGATGGCCGAGCACGACGCCCAGGACTTCGGGGTGCGGGAGCTGGCGGCGGCGGTGGACATGGCGCCGAGCACCACCCATCGCTCCCTGGGGGCGCTGGAGGAGGAGGGGCTGGTGTCCTCGGACCCCAAGAACGGCCGCTACCGGCTGAGCCTCGGCTTCTACCGGCTGGCGCTGCGCGGGGCCCGCCGGGCACCGCTGGTCGAGCTGGCGACGCCGCTCCTCCAGGAGGCCGCCCGAGCGGGCGAGGAGACCAGCCAGCTGGCGGTGTACGGGGCGCTGGAGCAGTCGGTCCTGTTCCTCTCTGAGGTGGTGCCCAACCGCCGCCTCCAGGCCCGCAGCCGACTGTACCGCTGGTTGCCCCTCACCTCCACCGCTGCCGGGCTCGCGGTACTCTCCCTCCTTGACCCGGCGGCGCTGGTGGCGGCCTTCTCCGAGAGCGCCAATCCTCCCTCGGGCTCAGAGCTGGCCGAGGCGCTCCAGACCGTCCGGGAGCGTGGCTTCGCCACCGTGCGGGGCGCCCGCGAGGAGGGTTGCGTGGAGCTGGCCGTTCCCTTCCGATCGGTGGACGGCCGCCCCGGCGGGGCCCTGGGTTTCGCCGTCCCCGAGGCCCGCTTCACCCAGAAGCTGGAGCAGGCGCTGGGCCGGCTCCTCGTGGTGCAGGCCGGCAAGCTCGAGTCCCGGCTCCGCGACCCGGTGGCCCGGGCAAGCTGATCCCCGGCTGACCTCAGTCCGCGGCCCAATCTCCCTGGGCCATCTCGTACGCCCCCAGCAGGCCGGCGTCCCCCTTCAGCTCGGCGGGGGCGAGCCGCGCGTGCCTCCGGGGCCCGGGGAAGCTGCCCTGGCCCACCGCCGCCACCATTCGCTCCCAGAACTTGGGGCCGGAGTTGAAGACGCCGCCCCCCAGGGCCACCGCATCCAGGTTGAGCAGGTTCAGCAGCCCCCCCAGCGCCCGCCCCAGGTGGTCGGCGGCCCGGTCCAGGACATCCTGGGCCGCGGGGTCTCCGGCGGCCGCCGCCCGGGAAACCTCGGCGCCGGTGGACATCCCCGCCCTCTCGGCGATGGCGGTGCCCGAGGCCACCGCCTCCAGGCAGCCGCGGTTCCCGCAGCGGCAGCGCGGCCCGTCCGGCTCCACGACCACGTGGCCGAACTCCCCCGCCGTGCCCTGCGAACCGCGGTACAGCCGGCGGCCCAGGATCAGGCCGGCCCCGATCCCGGTGCTCACCGTGACGTAGGCGAAGTTGGTGGAGCCCCTCCCGGCGCCCCGGCGGTGTTCACCCAGGGCGGCCAGCCCGGCATCGTGCTCCACCCGGCACTCCCAGCCCAGCCGCTCGTGGATCAGCTCGCGGAGGGCGACCTCCTTCCAGCCGGGGAGGTTGGGGGCTCCATGGACCACGCCCTTGGCCGGGTCGACCGGGCCGGGCACTCCGATGACCAGCCGGGGCCGCCCGCCGTGGGCGGCGGCGGTCGCCAGGTCGCAGATCGCCTCCACCACCCGGCTCGGGCCGTGTTCGGCCGGGGTTGGCACCCGGACGGTCCGCCCCATCTCCCCGGCCTCGTCGAAGGGGGCCACCCGCAGCCAGGTCCCGCCCAGGTCCACGGCCACCACCGGTGTCCTCCCCGCCCCCTCCTTCATGGCGGCTCCAGGGGGGGAAGGCCGGCCAGGCTGCGCAGGCGCTCCACATTGGCTCGATCGGGGCCCTGCCGCTCCTCGCCCGGGACCTCCAGGATCCAGGGGGGACGGCGGAGGCGGGGGTCGGCCAGCATGCGGGCGAAGGCGTCGGACCCGATCTCCCCCTCGCCGATGTTCTCGTGGCGGTCGCGATTGCTCCCGAAGGGCGCCTTGGAGTCGTTGGCGTGGACGGCCCAGAGCCGGTCCCAGCCGATCTCCGCCTCGAACTCGGCCAGGGCGGCCGCCAGCCCCTCCTCGGTGGTCAGCTGCCACCCGGAGGTGAAGGCGTGGGCGGTGTCCAGGCAGAGCCCCACCCGGGGCGAGTCCACCGCCTCCAACATCCGCCGGATCTCCGGGAGCGTGGCGCCGAGGTTGGCTCCCGCCCCGGCGCTGTTCTCCACCAGCAGTCGGGCCTCTCCGGGGGCCGCCTCCAGGGCCCGGCGCATGGTGCTGCCGATCTGGTCCAGCACGCTGTCGAACCCCTGGCCCAGGTGGGAGCCAGGGTGGAAGATCACCCCGGCCACCCCCAGCTCACCCGCCAGCTGCAGGTAATGGACCAGCGAGGCCTCGGAGCTGGCCAGGAGTTCGGGCCGGGGCGTGCCGAGGTTGATCAGGTACACCGCGTGGAAGAAGAAGCGGTCCGCCAGGCCGGTGGAGGCCAGCCGGAGGCGGAACTCCTGGGCCTCCTCCGCCTCCAGGTGGAGGTGGCGCCAGGTCTGGGGCGGTGTGGGGTGGACCTGGACCGCCTCGGCCCCCAGCTCCCGGGCCCGGTCGAAGGCGGTGAGGATCCCGCCCCGGGTGGAGACATGGGCCCCGATGTGCACGGCCTCAGGCCCCCGGCGCCGGAGTGGGCGGGACATACACCTGGGCGGGCGGCGGCGGGGTGACCTCGGCGACCTGGCCGAAGCTCGAGTAGCGGATCGCAAAGCCGTCCGGCCCGCTGACCTGGAGCTGGAGCACCCGCAGTGGCTGACGCTGGAGGTAGATGGTGAGGTCCTCCCCCGCCCTCCCCTTCTCGCTGAGCCGCCAGGCGGCTGCTCCCGAGTACTCCGCTGCCGACACCTGAGGGCGCCCCGCCGCCAGCTTCTCCAGGGTGGCCTCCAGCCCCGACCCCACGAACGGCGCCACGCTCTGCTGGTACCTCACCCCCACCGAGCTGGGCTGCAGGACCCAAGTGGTCGCTGGGTTGAGGTTGCCGGGCAGAGAGGTGATCCCCAGCTGCGCCAGGGCGGCGGCCGAGAGCACCCACACCCTGGAGCCGAGGCTCACCACCTCGGTGCTGAGCACGGGGGAGGGAGGGACGGAAAACTCGACCTCTCCCGAGAAGGCGCCGGAGGGCAGCTGGCGCAGTGAGAAGCTCACCTTGGCCTGGCCCGCCCGGTCACCGCCGGTGAGCCGGTAGGAGGAGGTGGCCATGGTGCGCCCCGCCTCCTGGAGCAGGTGCGCCGCGGAGGGGGTCGCGGACCCGCACGAGCACAGCAGACCGGTGGCGGCCAGGGCCGGGAGCGCCCCCAACCGGGCCAACCGGCGACCAGATCGCAAAAAGACGCCTCCCCTAGGGGTGAACCTCCTCCCCCCGCAATTCTCCGCTAACCGGGCGCCCTGGAGGGGTCAGGACCGGCCCAGGGCCACCGCCAGCACGTAGAGGGCGTACAGCCCGACCCCGGAGGGGAGCAGGACCAGGGCGCGCACTCCCGCCCTGGTGCTGGCGGCGAGAGCCAGGAGGCCGGCGCTCAGGGTCACGGCGGCCGCCAGGAAGCCGATCCCCTCCGGGTTCCAGGAGGTGAAGCAGAGGCCGACCAGCGCCGGCACGGTGGCCTGGAAGACCATGGCCCCAGTCACGTTCCCCAGGGCCAGGCCGTCCCGGCCGTGCAGAACCCACAGGCCGCCGGCCACCAACTCGGGTAGCTCGGTCGCCACCGGAACCAGGATGAGGGCGAGGGCGAGGGCCGAGAGGTGCAGGGTCGGGGCCGCCCCCTGGAGGCCGGAGACGAAGAGCTCGCTGGCGACCGCCAGCCCGGCGATCCCCAGCAGCCCCTGGCCGACGCCCAGGGCGAAGGTCCCCCCGCCGCGGCGCGTCAGCAGCAGGTGCGGGGCCTCCGGCTCGCCCTCGCCGGGCGGTCGCCTCAGGCTGCGACGGACGTACAGGAGGTACAGCCCCACGAGCAGGAGGGCGTCCAGGATGCGCACCGGGCGGGGGGCGAAGGCGCCCATCATGAGCAGGACGTAGCTGGCCAGGAAGGTGTAGAGCGGGCCCCTGGCCTCCGGTCCACCAACTCGCAGGTGGCGGTGGCCGGAGACGAGGGCGAAGAGGGCGGTCATGGCCAGGCCGAGGGTGGCCAGCATGAAGGGCGCCCCCAGGATGGCTCCGATGGCGGTGCCGTTGGCGGCGCTCCCGCCATGGATGAGGGCCACGATCGGGACCACGCTCTCCGGCAGCGCTGTCCCGATAGCAGCCAAAACCCCGCCGGTGGCCGCGTGTCCGAGGCCCATCCTGCCGCCGGCCCACTCCATGGCATTGGTGAAGAGGAAGGCGGAGGCCAGCATGAGCACCATCCCCAGGCCCAGCCCGGCCCAGGCGCCCACCTCAGGGCCCGCCCCGCCCCACCCGGAGCGGCTCGGCGAGGAGCGCTCGGCCGTGGCGGAGGACGTCCGCCAGGCTGACCTCCTGCCAGCGCTCCACGGGGGGGCCATCCGTCAGGGCGTCCAAGATCCGCTGGCGAAACCAGGGGAAGGTGGCTGCGGGCAGCCGACGGGGATCGGCCCAGGTCAGCCGCAGCGCCTCCCGGCTGCGCCGGGGCCGCCCGCCGACCGAGCGGGCGAGGAAGACGGCGTCCTGCCCCACCCGGATCCCCCGGAAGTGGTAGTTGCCCACCAGGCGCACGATCTCCACCTCCAGCCCGCACTCCTCCCGGGTCTCCCGGACGACGGTGGCCGCGGGGTCTTCGCCGGCTCCCACATGGCCGCCCGGTGGCTCCCAGCCGGGCGGCCAGCTGCGGAACTGGAGCAGTACCCGCCCCTCCGGGTCCAGGATCACCGCCTGGGCGCCGACGACCCTGGTCATCAGGTGATGAAGCAGGGGTGGAGCAGGTAGCCGGCGAGGCTCTGGCCACCGGCCAGGAAGAGGTAGGCGATGTTGGGGAAGTAGATCGGGGGCGCGGCCCCGGTGGCCACGTGGGACCAGAGCCAGTTGAAGGCCAGCCCCGCCGGGATGGAGAGCGGGCTGAGACCACCGAGGAGCTGGGGGAGTACCAGGACCACCAGGATCAGTCCAACGTAGATCTCGGTGCGGTGCATCTCCACCCACTGGAAGGGCGCGGGGTGTCGGCCCCGGAAGAACCCCTCGGCCACCCCGAAGCCGTCCAGAGGGGGGATGGGCAGCAGGTTGAAGATGAAGAGAACCAGGTTGACATAGACGGCGGACACCAGCAGCCAATAGACGATCCCCATGACCGGGAGGGCGAAGCTGGGGTTGGAGCAGGTCTGGACCCAGGGGTTGGTCAGGATGACGACCTTGGCCAGGAGGCCCAGGGCCGCGGCCAGCACCAGGTTGCTCAGCGGTCCGGCCGCGGCCAGCCAGGCTCGCTGCCGGCCCCGGCGCACGTACATCGGGTTGTAGATCACGGGACGGGCGAAGCCGAACCCCACGGTGAGGAGGAGAACCAGGCCCAGGGGGTCGACCTGGGCCCCGGGGTTCAGGCTGAGGCGGCCCTGACGGCGTGGGAGGGGGTCACCGTATCCGGTGGCCACGGCGGCGTGGCAGTACTCGTGGACGGTGAAGCCGAGTACGATCCCGGGGATCGCGAAGACGACGAGGACCAGGTAGAACTCGATCCCGGTCCCCAGCACTCCGCGTCAGTCCAGCGGGATCTTGTGGACCCTCGGCCCCCTCTTGGACGGCTCGCGCCTCTCCCTCGCCTCCAGCGCCGCCATCGCCGCCAGCACCAGCTCACGTTGGGCCCGGACAAGGTGGAGCCGAGTCTCCAGCGGCACGATCTCCTCCAGCCGGCGCTCGGCCAGGTGGGCCGCCCCGATGGCCATCTGCACCGCCAGCCGAGCCACCGCGCTCACCTCCCGGCGGTCCATCACCCGGCCCGCCCGAAACGGATCGCCAGCTCCCCACCCTCGAGATGGGCGGAACGGGTCACCTTGCCGCGCAGGACGCGCGGCAGTGAGATCTCCCTCTTGTACGGTCCCACGCTCACGTAAAGCTCCTCCTGGTTCTGGGCCAGCTCCACCTGGTCCCGGCTCACGAACGGCAGCTGCAGGGAGAGTACGTACTCGTCCCCCTCCTTGCGCAACGACTGAGGCTTGGTGGTGTACATGATGGCCTCGGGTGCCACGTCCTGGTAGAGGAAGGCCCCCAGCTCGGATAGCTGCTCCAGGCCCACTATCTCATGGTCGAAGAGGCGGGACTCCAGGATGGGCAGGGGGGAGAACGTCTCCTGAACCTGGGTGGAGTAGCGCGCCTGCGCCCTGCGCCAATCGCTGAAGTACTGCCCTCCGGCGTCCTTGGGAAGGATCCGATTCACCAGCACGGCGTCCACCAGATAGTCGTACAGGTTGAGGTAGGTGAAGGCCCTCTGGGCCTCCTTGATCACCATCTTCTCCAGGTTGAGGACGATGCGCACGGTGGTGCTCTTGGGGTCGGTGAGGATCTCCTTCATGGAGTCCAGGTCCAGCAGGAGGCCGTGGACGGAGCCGTAAATCTCGTCGGCCGGGAGGGGGATGCCGATGAAGGGCTGCACCATCGGCCGGGTCATCTTCATCACCCGGCGCTGGATCGGGAAGATCCGGTTCAGGTACCAGCGAGCGACATCCGGAAAGGCCAGGAGCTGCAGGGTCTCCCCGGTGGGAGCGCAGTCGACCACCATGACGTCGAACTTCTGGGCGGCCGCGTGGCGACGGATCCACATCAGGCTGGCCACCTCCTCCATCCCAGGCGGAGTGGCCAGCTCCTCGGCGATGATGTCGTCCACCCCCTGGGAGTTGAAGAGGGCCGCCAGGTACTGGTGGATCTTCTCCCAGTTGCCCTCCATCTCGTGCAGGGCGTTCACCTCCTGGGCGAAGAGGTTGGGCGCCACCTCCTGGGGCTCCGGCCCCAGCTCCACGTCCAGGGAGTCCCCCAGGCTGTGGGCCGCGTCGGTGGACATCACCAGGGTCTTGAGACCCCGCTGAGCGCAGCGAGCGGCGGTGGCCGCCGAGATGGTGGTCTTGCCTACCCCGCCCTTGCCGGTGTAGAGGATCACCCGCATTCCGGGAGTATACGTTCGGGTCCCCTCGGCCCCCAGGCCGGTCAGTGCAGGAAGAAGTACCCCAGGACCACCAAGATGGCCAGCAGCCCCGACACCAGGGCGACCCGACGCAGATCGAGGATGAGGTAGGGGGTACGGTCCAGGGGGACCGCGGGGTCCTCCCCCAGCGGCTCCAGGGCGGCCTCCTGCTGCCGCCTCCGCTCCGCGCGCCCGGCGACCTTACCCCGGCGGGGAAGGAGGCTCTCCCCGGTCCCCGGCGTCGCCGCGGCGGGGGGGGGCGGCTGGGCGGCCGCCCTGGTTACCGCGGCCGGCTCCGCCGGGGCCGGCTCCGCCACCTTGGGCTGTGGTTCGGCGGCAGGCCTGCGCCGGGGCAGAAGGGAGGTGGTCCCGGCGTTGTGGGCTGCCGGCGCGGCCTCCGCCTGAGGCAGGGTCCCGGCGACCGGGGTCGCATGGCTCTCCGGCGCAGCCGCTTCCGCGCCCGGACTCGGTCGGGGAGCGGTGGCGGGACGCTTGCGCGCAGCTCCGCTGGCGCGGTGCCTGGTTCTTCTGGCCAAGTGAGGCTCCCGGGTGGTGGTGCGCGGTGGCTTCAGATCGGGCGCGGCGCCAGTTTACCCAAAGGGCAGGGGGAGCCCGGGTGGGATCAGGGTGCAGGCAGCGAGCGCCAGGCGGGAGGGGGTCTTATCGGCGAAGGAGGGGACGAAGCGTTGCCAGCGCCCACTGCCTGCGTGGGCGATGCGTGTGGGGCCACATCTTGTGCCCGGGGAGGATTAAACCACACCATCTTGTGGAGCGCAAGCCCCGTCACCGGATCGTCAATCTACCCCCAGAGGAGTAGGGCCGGGCCGTGCACGGGGCTGCGATCCGTTTCCGCTCCAACTCTGATACCGTCCCCTTCATGGGAGGCCTGATCGCCCTGATCGTCGTGGTGGTCCTGCTCGCCATCCTGGTGCGGGTCACGGTCCGGGTGGTGCAGCAGGGCCAGAAGGGGGTGGTCAAGCGGCTGGGCCGCTTCCACGCCACCCACAACCCGGGGCTGATCTTCCTGCTCCCGATCGTGGACAGCATGACCCGGGTGGACATGCGCGAGGTGCCCCGGCGCGGCGACAAGCAGGACGTGATCACCAAGGACAATGTGGCGGTGGGGGTGTCGGCCACCATCTTCCATCAGGTGGTGGACGTCAACAAGGCGCTCTTTGAGGTGCAGGACTACCTGGTGGCCATCGATCAGATCGGGCGGACCGCGTTGCGGGCGGTGTTCGGCACCATGACTCTGGACGAGGCCCTCTCGGAGCGCCAGAAGATCAACACCCTGCTCAGCGAGCACATCGCCGACGCCACCGAGAAGTGGGGAGTCAGGGTCAACCGGATCGAGGTCCTGGACATCCTCCCGCCCCAGAACATCCTCCGGGCGATGGAGGAGCAGAAGGAGGCGGACCAGCACAAGCGCTCAGTGATCCTGAAGTCCGAAGGGGACAAGCAGGCGGCCATCAACCAGGCCGAGGGCGAGGCGCAAGCCAACATCACCAGGGCCACGGCACAGAAGCAGGCCACGGTGCTGGCGGCGGAGGCCAAGAAGCAGTCCCAGATCCTGGAGGCCGAGGGCGAGGCTGCGGCGATCGCGGCGGTCGCCCGGGCGGTGCATGAGGGACGGGCCAGCAGCGACGTCCTCGCCTACTGGCAGCTCAAGAACCTCGCCCGGCTGGCCGACAGCCCCAACTCCAAGCTGGTTGTTCCCGCCGACTTCGCTGGGCTCATGGGAGCGGCCGAGGCGCTGGCGGGAGCCACCCGCGGCGGTGGAGCGGAGGCATCCGCCAACGGCACGACCGGCGCTGCCTCGTCCGCGCCGTCCCCGGAGCCGCCCCGACGCGGCCGGCCCAAGGCGGGGTAGGCAGCCCCGGGCCTTCGAGGCGACAGTCCGAATGGTCGGCGGATCGTGCTGAACGGCATCGAGGCGCTGCTCGGCGAGCAGGGGGTGGTCTCCGCCGATATCCCCGGGTCGATACACCTGGGCAAGGTCCGGGCTCGGGGTGAGGACTGGCCGGCGGTCAGCGCCGTGGGGAACCGCATCTCCACGGGTGAGGTGGTCCTGATCCTGGAGGTGGACCGAGGTCACCTGGTTGTGGCCCCCGTGGGAGATCCGCTGGCCTGACATCCGCGGGGCCCCCCTGCGGCTAAGATGCGCGGTCGTGGACGTTCTGGAGTGGCTCCTCGACTCCGACCCCGCCGTCCGCTGGCAGGTGAAGCGGGACCTCCTCGGCGCTCCCGCCGAGGAGGAGGTGCTCTCCGGGCTCCTAGAGTACGAGAGAGCCACCGGCGGGTCGCCCCGCGTCCACGACGTCCGCCTGCGGGGGCAGGAGTACCTGCTGGAGCGGCGGATGCGGCGGCGGCTCTCGAACGGCGAGGTGATCGACCCCGAATGGGACCTCTTCTCGTTCCCTACCTACTGGCACTACGACGTGCTGCGGGGCCTCGACTTCCTGCGCTCGGCGGGGGCCGGGCCCGACCCCCGCGTGGCGGAAGCGGTGGGGCTGGTGCGGTCCAAGGCCGATCCCGAGGGCCGCTGGCCACTCGAGAACCCGCACCCCGGCAGGCTGCACTTCCCCGTGGACGGTGAGGAGGGACGGCCGAGCCGCTGGAACACCCTGAGAGCCCTCCGGGTCCTGAGGTGGGCGGATTCGGGATGACACGGGTTCCGGGCACCGCTGGAAGGCGGTGCCCCCGGTCCGCCCCCGGCCGCTCTGCCACAAGGACGAGCACCCGCCCGCGGACCGTTGAGGCGGGGGGGCCGCGTCCCTAGTCCCAGGCCGTTGGGAAAGGCGCCCGCGACCGGCCGACCGGAGTCCTCGCGCCGGCAGTCCGCGCTGCGGCGGCTGACGCTCTGGACCGCGCTCCTGGTGATCCTCCAGATCGCCGTCGGCATGGTGGTGAACCTCTACGTCACGGTGCCGGCCACCACCCGGGGGCTCAGCCCCCGGACTACTTCACGGGGTCGGCCCGCACCGTCGCCTGGGCGATCAGCTCGGGGCCTCCGGCCATGGCGGCCCACGCGATCCTGGGGCTGGGGGTCGGAGCCATGGCCCTGGTCCTCGCCGTGAGTGCCGTCACGGTCCGCGGGGGGCCGGTGGCGGCGCTGTCAGTGCTGGCCGCAGCGATGGTCATCGGGGCCGGCTTCAATGGCGCCAGCTTCCTCGACTTCGGCGCGGCCCTCTCCTCGCTCCTCATGTCCCTGCTGGCGCTGGGGGCGCTCACCCGCTACCTGGTGTGCGCCCATCTTTTGGGGTCGGGCCCACCGTCCAATTGAGGACTGCAGCGGTGGGTGCACGTCCCAAGGAGCGGAGTCGGCGGGTCCGGTGTGTCTATCGGGGCCCCTGGGGTTACCTGAATCCCGGATGACGGGCCGGCGCCGTCCTCCAGTGCGAACCCGGCTACGGCTTCGGGCCGCGCATCGCGGGCCGTCCGCGAAGATGCCCAAGCCCGGGACCCGGCCCCACCGGACTCAGGGCAGCGAGATGGTGAGACGCACCACCTCGCCGCGGCGGGCCCTGGCCCCGGGCCCAGGGGCCTGCACGAGCACGGTTTCGGCCGTCGGCTGCCACCCGTGGGAAACCGTCCCCACGGCGACTCCGAGATGAGCCCGGCCAAGGACTCCCAGGGCCTGGGCGATGTTCAGCCACTGGACGTCTGGGACGGTGCCGGGGGGCGTGGACAGCAGCGCCGGGAGCCGGCCGCTGTGGACCGGGCCCAGCCACGACAGGGGCGGGGCCGAATTGAGGAAGTTCGAGAGGTAGCCGGAGGGCGGGCTGTAATCCGGGCTGGAGGCGACGAGAGAGGTGGCCACCGGCACGACCACCTCCAGGAACCGCCGGTGGCGCACCGGCCCGGGTGCGGCGGCCGTGGGGGGGGATGGAGGCGCTGGCAGGGTGAAGTTTCCTGCCACCAGGGCTACGTACGCCCCCGAGACGCCGGGGCCGGAGGTCACCTCACCGGCCAGCCCGCCGATCTCCAGCAGCCGCCGGTCGCTGACCCGGGTCCAGAGAACGGCGAAGGCTTCCCGGCCCTGGCCGGCGGACCAGAGCGTCTGGCGCAGGGCGGCGGCCAGGCCCACCGGCAGCGGAGCCGCCGGTCGGACGGGCCCAGCGATGAAGACGCTGAGGAGCGCGGCCGCCACCGTGGCCGCCGCCACCCCCCTGGCGGCCTGCGGAAGGTTCCCCCGGCGAGAGGTCGGTTGACCCATCGGCGCCAGGATAGCCAACCTGCGTAGCCCGACAACTCAAAGACCGGCCTTTCCGCGCCGGGCAGGCAGGCATCGGCCGCCGCCGGCTCTGATTGGTCCCTCTAGACGTTGAACAGGAAGTGCATCACGTCGCCGTCCTGGGTGAGGTAGTCCCGCCCCTCCAACCGGCGCTGGCCGCGCTCCCGCACACCCGCGTAGCCGCCGGTCGCCACCAGCTCGTCCCAGCGGCAGACCTCCGCCCGGATGAAGCCCTTGGCGAAGTCCGTGTGGATGGCGGCAGCGGCGTCGACGGCGGTGGCCCCCCGGCGCACCGTCCAGGCCCTCACCTCCTTCTCCCCCGCGGTGAAGAAGGTGATGAGGGAGAGGGCCCGATAGCCGGCAGCGCTCAGCTGACCGAGGCCGGTCTCGGAGAGCCCCAGCTGGGAGAGGAACTCCTGGGCATCGGCGGGCTCGAGTTCGGAAAGCTCCGCCTCCAACTTGGCGGACACGGCGACGAACTCCGCACCCTCCTCCAGCACCCGCTGCCGCACCGGCAGCGCGGCCGCCGGGAGGTCCCCCTGGAGGGAGTCCTCATCCACGTTGCCCACCACGACCACCGGCTTGGCGGTCAGCAGCTGGAACTCGCGCAGGAGCGCCGCCTCCTCCTCCGCCACCTCGATCCTCCGGGCCGGCTCCCCCTTCTCCAGCCCCTGCCTGAGCCGCTCGATCAGCTCCACCTCAAGGCGCGCCTGCCTGCCCCCGGCCCCGGCCCTGGCCACCCGGCCCACCCGGTCCAGCCGGCGCTCCAGGGTGGCCAGGTCCGCCAGCGCCAGCTCCAGCTCCAGGATCTCCAGATCCCGGAGCGGGTCCACGTCGCCCTCGACGTGGCCCACGTCGGAGGCCGCGAAGCAGCGCAGGACGAAGGCGATGGCGTCGGCGCTGCGGATGTGGCCGAGGAACTGGTTCCCCAGCCCCTCCCCGCGGTGGGCGCCGCGGACCAGGCCGGCGATGTCGGTGAAGGTCACGGTGGCGGGGATGACCCTAGGGGGTTGGAAGACCTCGGCCAGCTGCGCCAGGCGCGGGTCGGGGACGGGGACCACCCCGGTGGAGGGATCGATGGTGGTGAAGGGGAAGGCCCCCACCGCGGCGTGGGCCCTGGTGAGCGCGTTGAAGAGGGTCGACTTGCCCGCATTGGGCAGCCCCACGATGCCCACCGAGAGGCTCAACTCGCCTGGTCCCGGTCCAGCCCGAGCTGCGCCAGCGCCGCCGCCAGCCCTCCCCTTCCCGGCCCCGGCACCACCAGCGACGCCTGCGCCTTCACCTCCTCGGCCGCCCCCTCCACGGCCACCGCGGTCCCGGCGGCCCGGAGCATGGGCAGGTCGTTGGGAGCATCTCCCAGGGCGATGGTCTGCTGGGGGTCCACCCCCAGGTGGCGGCAGAGCCAGAGGAGCGCCTCCCCCTTGTTCACCCCCTTGGCCGTGATCTCACAGAACCCCACCAGCGACCTGGTGACCTCGGCCCGATCCCCCACCAGCTCCGAGACCTCGGCGAGCAGGCGGGGGAAGCGGTCCAGGTCGGCGGTGACCAGGGTCATCTTGGTGCTGCCCCGGTCGAGCCGCTCCTCCAGGGGGGGATCTGTGGCCACCACCGCCTCGATCTGCGCCACGCTGGTGTAGAAGGCCACGTCAGCGTTCTGCGCCTCCACCAGCAGCTGGTCGTCCTGGTAGACGTTGACCGAGTAGCCCCTTCGGTGGGCCAGCTCCAGAACCGGCCGCGACACCTCCGCCGGCACCTCTCTTCGGTAGAGGACCTCCCCCGCCCCCTCCCCCGGCAGCTCCTGGATCAGCGCCCCCTGGTAGCAGATCAGGGGCAGGCGCGTCTGCAGCTGGAGGGCATAGGGAAGGGCCGAGCGGTACATCCGGCCGGTGGCGATCCCCACCAGGTTTCCGGCCTGCTGGGCGCGATGGGCCGCCTCGACGTCGACGGGATCCAGGGTGAGGCGCCGATCCAGCAGCGTCCCGTCCAGATCGGTGAAGAGGAGCCTCACCAGCCTGCCCGCCGGCGCGCCCGCCACCCACCTCTCAGCTCGCCCACAGCTGCCATTCTCGCCGATCGGCGGGGCACCCCTGATCTCCCCAGGCCGGGCCCCCCACCCGCCGGGATATAGTGGGGGTGTTGCCAGTTCGATCTAGACGCCCGTTCCGACCACAGGTCCGCACCTTCGCCCCCGTCTCTTCAGGGGCCGCACCTGCCGCCCCGCTCCCCACCGCCACGTTCGCCGAGCTGGGGCTGTCCGAGGGGATGCTCCAGACCCTGCAGCGGGTCGGTTACAGCCACCCAACGCCCATCCAGGCGCTCACCATCCCCCGCGCGCTGCTGGGTCGGGACCTGATCGGCGGGGCCCAGACCGGCTCAGGGAAGACCGCCGCCTTCGCGGTCCCGGTGCTGGAGCGGGTGGAGGTGGGCAGCCCCGACGTCCAGGCGCTGGTCCTCTGCCCCACCAGGGAGCTGGCCGCCCAGGTGACCCTGGAGTTCGAGAAGCTGGCCGCCCACCTCAAGGTGGAGATCCTGGCCATCGTGGGCGGCGATTCCATGGGACGGCAGCTGGACGTCCTGCGGCGGCACCCGGCGGTGGTGGTCGGTACCCCGGGCCGGGTGCTGGACCACCTGCAGCGCCACAGCCTGCGGCTGAACGGGGTGCGCTTTGCCGTGCTGGACGAGGCCGACCGGATGCTGGACATGGGCTTCGCCCCGGACGTGGAGCGGATCCTGCAGCAGACGCCCAAGCAGCGGCAGACGCTGCTCTTCTCCGCCACCGTGCCGGCCTGGATCCACCGCCTCGCCGAGCGCCACATGCGCGAGCCTGAGACCCTCTCGGTGGCCGGGGAGATGGAGCTGGTGCCCACGGTCCGCCAATGGTGCATCGAGTGCTCCTGGGCAGAGAAGGAGGAGGCGCTCACCATGCTGCTGGACAGCCCCCAGGTGCGCACCGGGCTGATCTTCACGGCCACCAAGCGCAACGCCGACCTCCTCCACTCCGCCCTGCTGGCCCGCGGGTACGACGTGACCGTGATCCATGGGGACCTCAGCCAGCGGGACCGGGACCTGGCCCTGGAGCGTTTCCGGAACTCCAAGGTGCGCTTCCTCATCGCCACCGACGTGGCCGCCCGCGGCTTGGACATCGAGGACATCAGCCACGTGATCAACTACGACGCACCCTCCAGCCCGGAGGACTACGTCCACCGGGTGGGGCGGACGGCCCGGGCCGGCCGGGAGGGGGTGGCCCTCACCCTGATCACCCCCATCGAGATCCTCAAGATCCGGGACATCGAGCGCCACACCCACCGGGCCATCGAGCGGCACCAGCTCTCGGATCTTCGCCTCCTGGCCGGGTCGGTGGGAGAGCTGGTCGGCTGAGTCGCCGCCCTGGCACTCCTGTGGGAGGGTCTGTAGCAGTGGTGTGTCTTGCTAAGCGAACATGAGTGATGTGTAAGACTTGGTGGCATGGCATTACTGCGACTCAAGGCGGCGGCGGAGGTGCTGGGAGTGCACCCGGTGACGTTGCGC
>JAKATL010000023.1 GCA_021827985.1 bacterium | reverse complement strand
GGGTCGTGATCGCCATCGCCCTCGCCTGCGATCCCGCCCTGATCCTCGCCGACGAGCCCACCACCGCCCTGGACGTGACGGTGCAGGCCCAGGTGCTGGCGCTGCTGCAGAGGCTGGTGGCGGAGGAAGGCTCGGCCCTGCTCCTGATCAGCCACGACCTGGCGGTGGTCTCCTCCGTCTGCCAGCGGGTGCTGGTGATGTACGGGGGCACCCTGGTGGAGGCGGCCACAACCGATGAGATCCTGAAGGCTCCCCGCCACCCCTACACGGCGGCGCTGCTCCAGACGTCCGCGGGGATCGGGGCGCAGAGCCGGCTGGCGGCCGGCCGGCTTCCCACGATTCCCGGTTCCGTCCCCTCCCTGGGCGGGTTCCCCGAGGGCTGTGTCTTCCGGGGACGCTGCCCGCGCGAGCAGGCCCGGTGCCGGGAGGTTCCACCCCTGGTCGGAGACGGCCACCGCTTCGCGTGCTGGTTCCCGCTTGAGCCTGGCACTGCGCCCATCGCAGGGACCTTCGTTGGCCGGTGAGCCGCTCCTGGAGACGGTTGCGGTCAGCCGAACCTACGGCTCCCGGAGCCGTGCCGTCCATGCCCTCTCCCGGGTCTCACTGCGCCTCTGGGAGGGTGAGCGGCTGGGGGTGGTGGGGGAGTCCGGGTCCGGCAAGTCGACGCTGGCCCGAATCCTGGTGGCCCTGGAGCGACCGGACCAGGGGGAGGTCCGCTTTCAGGGGCGTTCTGTCCTGAGCGGGCGACGCCAGGACCTCGTCTCGTTGCGGAAGGGTGTCCAGATCATCTTCCAGGATCCCTTCGGATCCCTGGACCCCCGGCTGCGCGTGGGCCAGTCGGTGGCCGAGCCCCTCCGGGCGCTGCGGGTGCCGGGGGACCACAGCCGCCGGGTCCAGCAGCTGCTGGAGGCGGTGGGCCTGCCCACGGGGTCGGAGCGGCTCTACCCTCACCAGCTCTCGGGGGGACAGCGGCAGCGGGTGGCCATCGCCCGGGCGCTGGCCCCGGAGCCCACGGCGCTCATCGCCGACGAGGCGGTGAGCGCGCTGGACGTCTCGGTGCGAGCCCAGGTGCTCAACCTGATCGCGGACCTGGTGGACCGGCTGGGGCTGAGCCTGATCTTCATCTCCCACGACATGGCGGTGATCCGGCACGTCTGCACCCGGGTCCTGGTCCTCTACCGCGGGGAGGTGGTAGAGGAGGGGCCGGTGGACCAGATCTTCGAGGCGCCGCAGCACCCCTACACGGCGGCCCTGATCCGGTCGGTGCCCGTCCTGGGGGGACGGATCCAGGACATCTAGCACGACCCGACGCGGGTTCCTGGCCGTTCCCTACCTCGGCCCTGATCTGCCGCCGGCTGGGCCGGTACGGTCCCGCCCCACTCTGGCAGACTTGCCACGTGGACTCCGACCCGGAGCCGACGCCAGGAGGTAGCTGATGTTCCCACAGTCCCGCGGCACCTTCAGCCGGCAGGCCCACTGCGATCTGCCCGAGGGCACGATCGAGGAGGAGTTTGCCCGCCAGGGCTTCTTCGGGCCCGCCTCCCATCTCTACCATGCCCACGCTCCCACTGAGTGGCTCCGCATCGAGGGCCCCCTCCGTCCCCGCGCCTACGACCTCCGCCAGGTGTCGGCGCCGGACGCCGGCGACCCGGCCGCCCCGGTCGCCCCGGTGCTGGGCAACCAGGACGTCCGCATCTCGGTCTCCCGGCGACTCAAGGCCATGCCCTACTGCTACCGCAACGCCGACGTGGACCTCATCTACTTCGTCCACCGCGGCGCCGGCACCCTGCTGACCGACTTCGGGGTCCTCGCCTACCAGCAGGGGGACTACCTGGTGCTCCCGAGGGGCACGACCCACCGCTTCTTCCCCACCGGCGAGGAGAGTTTCCTGCTGGTGATCGCCTCGGCGGAGATGCCCCAGCTGCCGGGCGCGGACCGGATGGGCCAGCACTCGCCCTTTGACCGGGCGGTCCTCCGCCTCCCGGAGCTGCCCCTGCCCGGGACCCCTCCCAACGCCAACTCGGAGTGGGAGATGGTGATCGAGCGGGAGGGGCAGTGGACCCGTGTCTTCTATCCCTTCGACCCGCTGGACACGGTGGGGTGGAAGGGGGACCTCTCCGCCTTCGCCCTCAACGTCTCGGACATCCGCCCGGTGACCTCGGGGCGGTTCCACCTCCCGCCGTCGGTGCACACCACCCTCAAGACCTCGGGGTTCGTGCTCTGCACCTTCGCGCCCCGGCGGGTGGAGGGAATCGACGACCCCGGGGCGGTCCGCCTGCCCTTCTACCACCGCAACATCGACTACGACGAGGTGCTCTTCTACCATGCGGGGACGTTCATGAGCCGGGCGGGGATCGACGCCGGGATGATGACCTGGCATCCCCAGGGGATCCACCACGGGCCCCAGCCCAAGGCCATCGAGCGCGACCGCCAGGGAACCAAGACCCACCATGACGAGGTGGCGGTGATGATCGACGCGCTGCGCCCGCTGCATCCCTTGGAGGCGGCGGGGCCCTCGGAGATCGTCGAATACGCCGAGTCCTGGATGCCCCACATCGACGACTGAGGCCAGCAGTGCGTCTCGCCACGGTGGAGATTGACACCCCCCTGGGGCCGGCGGCGCGGGTCGTCGCCTTCCAGGCCGACCCGCGCCAGGGGACACCCCACCTGATCGACGTCACCGCCGCCGGGGAGCTTTGGTGGGAGCGCCAGGGATCGGGCTCGGCCGCCGAGTGGGCCGCGGCCACCTTCGCGCCCGACCTCGCCCGGCTGCTCCGGGGAGGTCCACGGGGGCTGGAGATGGTCCGGGAGGCGGTGGAGCTGGCCCTCTCGGAGGGAGCCTCCGGCGCGGCACCCTCAGGGGCCCCCCTGGCCTGGCCCGAGGATCAGGTGCGCCGCCTGCCGCTGCTGCGCGCTCCCCTGCTGCGCGACTTCTATGCCTTCGAGGGGCACGTCCGGGCGGGGGCGCGGCGCCGGCAGGAGGAGGTGCCGGCTCCCTGGTACACCCGGCCCGCCTACTACAAGGGCAACCCGGCCACCCTACTGGCCCCCGGGGCGGAGGTGCCCTGGCCCGCCTACACCGATGCCCTCGACTACGAGTTGGAATTCGCTTGCGTGGTTTTCGCCGCCGGCCCGGATCTCAGCCCGGAGGAGGCCCAGGCCGCCATCTGCGGTTACTCCCTCCTCTGCGACTTCTCGGCCCGGGACCTGCAGCGGGAGGAGATGCAGGTCCGGCTGGGCCCGGCCAAGGCCAAGGACTTCGCCACCGGGCTCGGCCCCTGGCTCATCACCTCGGACGAGGTGCCGGACCCCTCGCGGCTGCGGGCCCGGGCCTACGTGAACGGGGTGGAGGTGGCGTCCGGCCGGATGGAGGACGCCAGATGGTCGTTCCCCGAGATGGTGGCCCACGCCTCCGCGGCTGAGCCGCTGGCCGCCGGGGAGGTCATGGGAAGCGGGACGGTGGAGGGGGGAAGCGGCCAGGAGCGTGGCCGGCTGCTCCAGGAGGGCGACCGGGTGGACCTGGAGCTGCTGGGCTTCGGGACTCTGAGCCATGTGGTCGGCCCGAGGCACGCCGGCGGGGGGAGGCTCCTGGCCCGGGGCGCCTCCTCCTGACAGGAAGTACAATCACCCAACCTGGGCGGTGTCTTCCGGCCCGGAATCTGGAGGTGACACTTGGCAAGACGTTCGATGGGATCCCGCCCCCGCCGCGGGCCGAGCCGTCCGCGTACGGCCCGCACCACCCCGGTCGAGGAGCGGAAGGAGGAGACCATCGAGCTGGAGGGCACGGTGGTCGAGCCGCTGCCCAACGCCGTCTTCAAGGTGGAGCTGGAGACCGGGCAGACGGTGCTCGCCTACATATCGGGAAAGATGCGCAAGCATTACATCCGCACCCTGATCGGCGACAAGGTCAAGGTGGAACTCAGCCCCTATGACCTGACGCGGGGCCGGATCACCTTCCGCTACCGGTAGCCACCCGGGAGCAGACCGGCTCAGTCTCCTGCCGGAGGCCGCCTGTCCTCCTGCTCCTGGTCGAGCCGGGCCAGCAGCCCGGAGGAGCGCTCCTCCGGCTCGGAGACGGCCGCCCGGCTGCGCCGGGACATGATGTCCGCCAGGCGGGCCCGCTCCCGGTCTCTGGGATCGTCCCCGCTCCGGTCCTGGGGCCGGCGGGTGTCCCAGTGGCGGACGTAGAAGGCGGCCTTCAGGGCGGTGTAGGGGATGGCCAAGGTGCGGTGCTCGCGGGTGCCGGCCTCCACCACGTCCCAGACGGCGCCGTACCGCTGCAACGCCGCCGGGGTGAGGACGTGGGCCCGGAAGACCTGGCCGTCCCGGAAGTGCAGCGCGACCCTGGGGAGCGCCTCCACCTCCACCTCCGCACCCAGCGCCGGGACCCCGACCTGGTCCACCTGGCGGAGCGAGGCCGCCGGGACCAGCGCCTGGCGGTTGTTGGCATCCAGGCCGTGGAGCTCGACCTCCAGGAAGGGATCGTCCAGCTGCAGCGCTGCGACCGCCCCATGCATGAGTTCGCCGTCCAGGAAGGCGAGCACCACCTCGGTCATGTTGCTGCCCGAACCATCAGAGCCACCGCTGGCCCCGGCTCCGCGATGTCATCGGAAAGTGTGGTCGGTGTCACCCCATCGCTACCCCAGGTTCGCCTACCAGAGTCCGCCGCTGGCTACGGTGGGGAATCATAGACTTAGGCCGCGCAGCCCCGGCCCGTCCGCAGGCGATCCGCCCTGCCGGCGACCTCGCCGGGTGGCCGTTTATGGGAAGTTGAGTTGGCCAACCGGACCGGGGTCAGCCGCCGCCGGCGGAGGGCTTCCTTCACCCTCCGCTACGCCCTGACCCTCCTCGTGGTGGGGGTGGCCACCGCTGCCGCCGCCGGCGCGGTGGCCTGGTTCGCCACCGCGGGAGCCTCCACCCGGCAGCTGGTCTCCCAGGCCTCCGGCATGGCCATTTTGGGAGGGCGCCTGCTGCAGCTGGACTCCTCGGGGGCCAGCACCTCGTACGCCTGCCAGCTGGCGGCCGCGCCGCCCCTCGTCCAGGCGGTGGCCCATCCCAGCTCGCAGCTCGCAGAGCTGGTGCGGGCCTACGCCGATGCCGCCCCCGGGGACACCGTGCTGGTGTTCAGCCCCGCGGGGGCCGTTCTCGCCCAGTACCCGGGCCAGCTCCCCGCCGCCAGGCTGCGCACCCTGAATCTGCCCTCCAGCAGCTGCGCCCGCCGGCCGGGAGGGTCTTTCTGGGCGCCCGGTGGCACCCAGATACTGGGGCTGGCTCGGGCCCCGGTCCTGGCCGGAGGGCAGGTGGTGGCTTCCGTGGTGGTGGCGACCCCGGTGACCTCCTCCACCCTGCAGTTCGCCCAACAGCTGGTGCGTGCCTCCCAGCCCTCAGCCCTGCTGGTCCTGGAGCAGGACGGTAGGGCGCTCCTCGGAGTCAGCGGGCGAGGCCTCACCGTCCCCTCGGGGAAGCCGCTGCCCAAAGCGCTCAGCGGCCTCCTGGGGCGACGGGAGGAGAGGGGGTTGGTGGAGCTGTCGGGGACCCAGTACGCCGCCGCGGCGGTGGTGCTGCCCGCCCTGGACGGCGCTTCCGGGACCCGGCTCCTCACCGTGGTGCCGACGACCCCCATTGGCCCGACGGCAGCCCAGCTGGCCGCCCCGCTGGCCCTGGCGGTGGCGGCGGTCCTCCTCCTGGGGATGATCGTGGCCCTTCTGGTGGCGGAGCGCTACCTCAACCGCCCCCTTCGCCGCCTCAACCAGGCGGTGGGAGAGCTGGGCAACATTGCCTACGCCAAGCCCATCGAGGTCACCGGTGCGGACGAGGTGGCCCGGCTGGCGGCCAACTTCGAGCTGATGCGCCGCCAGCTCCACCGCCAGCTGCTCACGGCGACGGGCAGGTCGGTGATCGCCGCCACCCTCAGCAGCCGGGTCCCGCTGGAGCAGGCGCTGGGTCAGGTGCTCAACAGCCTGCAGGAGCTTCTCACGGTCCAGATGGCGATGATCCTGGTGCGGCCCCAGGCCACCCAGGGGTCGGGCTACCTGTTGACCACCGGAGTTCCGGGGCCGGCCCTCGAGTGGTCGGAGCTGGAATCCGGAGACGGCCTGCTCTCCCGGCTGCTGCGGGAGCCCCGCTACGTGGCCCGTTCCCTGGTGGCCCCCTCGGAGCGCGGGGCCCTGGAGGATCGCCTGGGCCTTCGCGACTGCCTCTCGGTGCCGCTGCGCTCCGAGGGCCGCGAGCTGGGGATCCTCATCGTGGCCAACAAGCACGCCCCCTACGTCGAGGAGGACCACGCGGTCTGCGAGGGGGTGGCTACCCAGGTGGTGGCTGCGGTGGAGCGCAGCGTCCGCCTGGCGGTGACCCAGCGGGAGGCCACCACCGACGCCATGACCGGGCTCTACAACTACCGTTTCCTGATCGGCTACCTGGACCAGCAGGTCAACGTGGCCGACCGCGCCGGCTCCTCGCTGTCCGTGCTCATGCTCGACCTGGACCACTTCAAGAGGGTCAACGACAGCCACGGCCACCAGGCGGGAGACCAGGTGCTGCGGGCCTTCGCCAGCGTCATGGTGGAGACCATTCGCAAGTCCGACCTGGCGGCCCGCTACGGGGGGGAGGAGTTCGTGGTGGTGATGGCCAACACCGGCCGCGAGGAGGCCCAGCTGGTGGCGGAGAAGATCCGCACCGCGGTGGCCCACACCCCGGTCCAGCTGGACTCCGGGGAGAGGCTCTCCATCACCGTCAGCGTGGGGGGTGTCACCTTCCCCGAGGGCACCAGGGGCGCCCGCAACCTACTCGACCTGGCCGACCGGGCGCTCTACGCGGCCAAGAGGGGTGGACGCGACCGGGTGGAGTTCCTGGACGTGGCCGCCGCGGAGACGCCCTCCCGAAGCTGAGCTCTCGCTAGCATGGTCGGGTGATCGACCTCCGCAGCGACACCGTGACCCGTCCGTCCGAGGGGATGCGGGCCGCCATGGCCGCGGCCGAGGTGGGGGACGACGTTTACGGGGAGGACCCGAGCGTCAACCGGCTGGAGGCCGAGGTTGCCCGCCTCCTGGGAAAGGAGGCCGCCCTCTTCTGCCCCAGCGGCACCATGTCCAACCTCATCGCCATCCTCACCGCCACTCACCCCGGGGAGGAGGTGCTGGTTGACAAAGAGGCCCACGTCCTCCATTACGAGCTGGCCGGGGCCGCGGTGATCGGCGGGGTCCAGCTGCGCAACTTTGACGCCCGCAATGCCGGTTGCCCCACGGGCGATCAACTCCGAGCACTGGAGCGCCTCAACGACCCTGGCCACGAGCCCCGCACCTCACTCCTCTGCCTGGAGCAGACTCACAATCGCCGGGGCGGGACGGTGGCTGCCCCGGAGGAGCTCCGGGACGCCGCCCGCACCGCCCGGGAGATGGGCATGCTGGTCCACCTGGACGGGGCCCGGTTGGGAAACGCCGCCGCACGGCTGGGGATTCCCCTGCGCGACCTGGCCGACTGCGCCGACAGCGTCAACTTCTCCCTCTCCAAGGGCCTGGGCTGCCCAGTGGGGTCGCTGTGGGTGGGGAGCCGGGAGGCGCGGGAGCGGGCCCACGTCTGGCGCAAGCGGCTGGGCGGGGGGATGCGTCAGGCAGGGGTGCTGGCGGCCGCCGGCCTGTACGCGCTGGAGCACCAGCTCCCGCGGCTGGTGGAGGACCATGAGAAGGCTCGGCGCTTGACCCGTGCTCTGCACGGGGCGCGAGGGCTCCAGGTCGACGCAGATCGGGTACATACCAACATCGTCCTGCTCGAGACCGAACGCCCCGCCGACGAGGTGATCTCCCGGGCCGCCGGCGAGGGCGTGCTGCTCACTGCCTTCGGACAGCACACGGTGCGCTGCGTGACCCACCTGGACGTTTCTCTAGCTCAGATGGACGAGGCCGCCGCGGCCATCGGCCGGGCGGCGGGCTGAGCTGGCGGGGGCTCGCTGCCCCCGCCAGCCCGCAGGTCAGGACTCGCTGGGTGCGCTTCCGGCCAGGGTGATGCGGCCGCGCTTGCGCGCCGCCGGCCTGGCCGCCGGCTGGGTCGGGGCCGCCGTCCGGCGGGTGCGGGTGGCCGGCGCCGCCGCTGAGCTGCGGCGGGCGCGGGTCGCGCGGGTCGCGGTCGTGCTGGCGGCAGTTCTGCCGGTCGTTGTGCCGGCAGCCCGGCGGCTCCGCGGCGCCGTTGCGGTGCGGGTGCGGCCGTTGCTGGCGCCAGCCGCCGCGGGGCGGCGCCCCCGGGGTGCCGCGGCTCGGGCAGTCGCGGTCCTGGTGGTCGTGGACCTGGTGGTTGCGGACCTGGTGGTTGCGGAGCGCCTGGGGGTCCTGGACGCGGAACGGGTCGTGGTCCTGGCGGCGGTCCGGGATGCGCCGGTGCGCGCGGTCCGAGCTCGCACGGCTGTGGTTCTGCTGGTGCCACGCGCAGATGGCGCGCCCGCACGGCGGTCGCTGATGGCGGCGTCCAACTTGCGCTCGATGTCCGCGAGGCGGCGCTCCAGCAGCTTGAGCTGCGCGGTCAGCGCGCGGTTGATGGCCGCCGGGCTCACCGCCGCCACTGCACTGCGCGCGGTGCGACGCGGTGTAGTGCTGCGCTTGGCGGTGGCGGACCTGGCGGTGGTCGTGCGCCGCGCCGTGCGAGTTCCGGAGCGTGCTCCGGTGCGCGCGGCTGGGCGCCGCGTCGCGGGTTTCCTAGGGGTGCGGGGCATTGTTTGCCTCCTTACTGAAAGCTCGCGGCGGTGTTGCGCGCCGCGCTGCAGTCATCTGCAGTGTTGACGTGGTTGGTGACGCCTCTGGGGCGGCCGTTGTGGGTGGGACGGGGGACGGGGTAGGCAACTGACTCAACAATTGTGGCACATCCGTATGCACGCGCGCGCACTACAAGGTGAGCGACGGCACGTGCGAGCGCAGGATATCGTCCGCGCAGTGGTGGCCCCGCGGTCTCGCGGGACCATTCACTGAAGCGCGCACGACGGCCGTGAGGTGCGCACGTGACAACGTCGGATCGGCAAACGGTTCAGGTCGCGCCGCGGGTCCCGGGGCTTTTGTGAAGGCCCGCCGGCGCGGCGACGAACACCAGCTCGCGACCAGGGCGATCGGGAGCGTCCCGCACGGTGACCGCGACGAAACCGGCCGTGCGCAGGGACGCTTGGATCTCAGGCTGGCTGCGAAAGCGCAGCGTGGAGTCGGATGCGAGCACCGCGTCTTCGTCGGTGAAGGCGAACGTCCACCGGAAGGAGATGTAGGGAAGGCGACGTCACTTAGCTCAGCCCCCGTCTCCACTGAGCTGCCGCCCGGACGCTGGAGACACCGGAAGGACTGCTCGCGGTTCCATTCCCGCCGGGCTTGCCTTGCGCGGTCGCGCGCCTCGAACACCAACTGCCCCTCAGGTTGGAGCGCTGCGCGAGCAGCTTCGAGGTTGGAAGCCCAGTCGTCGTCGTCGAGGAAGAGCTGGGCCACTTTGCCGGTCATGGTGACCAGGTCCACCTGCAGTGGAGGAAGCATTGCGGTGTTCCCGAGGATCCAGAGCACCCGATTCGCGTAGGCCTTGCTGCGGGCGACGTCCAGGGATGCTGCCGCGGGGTCGACGGCCGTCACCCGGAGTCCCCGCTGGGCGAGAAGGCAGGCGAGAGTGCCGGTACCACAGCCGATGTCGAGCACTGACCGGGCACCTAACTGGGCGGCCAGCTCAACGTACGCGGCGAGGTCGCTGCGGTCATCGTCCAGCTCGTCCTAGAGCTTGACGAGACGCGGATCCTCGAGCGCGGCGTCGGCCACAGAATGTGTTCCCCCCGATGAGCGATACAGAATTTCGCCAGGGACCACCGCGCGCACGGGGCGCTCCTGAGCCGTGAGCGTCAAGTATGAGGTGGGTGGGCCGCCCCTGGCCGTCGGCGGGAGAGCCCGGCGCTGCTCCTTGGTGGCGCCTTTGCTCCGCCGACCGACCCCTATACTGAGGTCGTGGCAGTGGGGGTGAGCGCGGGCGAGGACCTGTACACGACCGGGCAGCACCGGGTCGACGAGGCCGCGCGGCTGCTGCATCTGGACGACGACCTGCACGCGGTCCTGCGCGAGGTCAAGCGGGTCTTCCAAGTCCACTTCCCGGTGGTGCGCGACGACCAGACGGTGGAGCTGTACACCGGCTTCCGCGTGCACCACAACCTGGCTCGCGGCCCCGCCAAGGGTGGGGTGCGCTACGAGCCCCATGCCAACCTCGAGGCCACCAAGGCCCAGGCGATGCTGATGAGCTGGAAGACGGCGGTGATGTCGCTGCCGTTCGGGGGCGCGGCGGGCGCTGTCCGGGTGGCGCCGGAAAGCCTCAGCTCCCGGGAGCTGGAGCGGCTCACCCGGCGGTTCACCACCGAGATCGCGCTACTCCTGGGGCCGGAGCGCGACATCCCCGCACCCGACATCGGCACCAACCCCCAGGTGATGGCCTGGATGATGGACACGCTGTCGATGCACGCCGGTTATTCGGTCACCGCCGCGGTCACCGGCAAGCCGGTGGAGGCCGGAGGGTCGATCGGCCGCATCGAGGCTCCTGGCCGGGGGCTGGCGACGGTTTTGATGCAGACGGTGCGCAACACCGGCCTCACCCTGGAAGGCGCCAGCGTGGCCGTGGAGGGATTCGGAGCGGTGGGCGCGACCTGCGCCCGGCTGCTGGCCGCCGCCGGCTGTCGCGTGGTCGCCGTCTGCGACCACGCCGGCGGTTGGCACAACGACGCCGGGCTGGACATCGCCGGCCTGGAAAGGCTGAAAGCGGAGGGCGCGCGGGCCCATGAGGGCGGGGTCCCTGGTGAGTCCATCTCCCGCGAGGAGCTGCTGGCCCTACCGGTCACAGTGCTGGTCCCCGCCTCGGTGGAGAGCGTCATCAACTCGGAGAACGCGTCGCGGGTCAGGGCGAGGATCGTGGCCGAGGGGTCCAACGGCCCGGTCACCCCCGCGGCCGAGTCGGTCCTGGCCGAGGACGGGACGGTGGTGATACCGGACATCCTGGCCAACGCCGGTGGGGTGACGGTGTCCTACTTCGAGTGGGTTCAGGACCTGCAGGCGTTCTTCTGGGACGAGGCGGAGATCTCCAACCAGCTGGAGCGGGCCATGGTGCGGGCCACCGAGCAGGTCTTCGCCTACTCCGCCCGCCACCACATCTCCCTGCGCCAGGCGGCCTACGCCATCGCCATCGGCAGGGTGGCCCGGGCCTCCGCGGCCCGCGGCATCTACCCCTGAGCGGCGGGGGGGATCAGCCCGCCAGCTGCCGGGGCCGGTTGGGCGCCAGCACCCGCTCGGGCTGGTACTCGAAGCGGTAGCCCGCGCCGATCACCACGTGGATATAGCGGGGGCCGTCTTCCCGGGGCTGGATCTTGCGCCGCAGCCGGTACAGGTGGGCGTCCAGCGAGCGTACCTGGTAGGGGTCGCGCCGGCGCCACACCTCTGAGATGAGCTGGGGGCGGGAGACCACCCGGCCGGCGTGGCGGGCCAGGGTGGTCAGGATCCCGAACTCCGTGGGGGTGAGCGCCACCTGGCGCTCGTCGCGGCGCACCTCGTGGCGGCCAAGGTCAATGGAGAGGCCGGGGAACTGCAGCCGCTCAGGGGCCGCGGCTGCCCTCAGCAGCCGGGCCCGGCGCAGGCGGGCGTTGATCCGGGCCACCAGCTCGCGCACCTCGAAGGGCTTGCGCAGGTAGTCATCGGCGCCCACCTCCAGCCCCACCACCACGTCCTCGGACTCGTGCAGGCAGGAAACCATCATCACGGTGGAGCGGACGCCGGCGGCCCGGAGCCGCCGGCAGACCTCCACTCCGTTGAGGTCGGGAAGGACAAGATCCAGGAGGATCAGGTCGGGATCGGCCTCGCCGGCCAACCTGAGCCCGGCGGTGCCGGTGCCCGCGGTGGCCACCTCGTAGCCGTTCTCAGCGGCGATCACCTGCACCAGCTGCAGCATGGCCGGGTCGTCGTCGATCACCAGCAGCCGGGCGGTGTGCGCGCCCAGGCCGGGAGCCGGAGAGGGCGCGCTCCAGTCGCCGGTGGGGGCGGGCGCGGGTGCCTCGATCACGGGCCGATTGTGTTGCGAGACCCCCTGAACTACCCGTCCTGGAACGACAACGGGTGGGTAACAAGGTGCGCCACACCTGTGACGGAGGGCGAGCAGCCGGGCGCAGGGCTACCATGGAGGTCAGACCGGTTCAGGAGTGGAGATGACGATTCGACGCCCGTGGGGGGGGCGGAGGAACCGGCTGGCCACCTTCGTGACGGCTGCCGGAGTGGTCCTGGTCCTAGCCGGGATCGGGGTCCTGGTGCCGCCGCTGCTGGGGGTGTGGCAGCGGGGCAACCACGACCACCAGCTGCTGCAGAAGTGGCTGGGCAACCAGGGAGCGATCACCAAGGTGCTCCCCTCCGAGGTGGTGGCTCCGGCGGGCTCCAGCAGCCCCCCCGCGGCGGCCGCCTGCGGCAGCGGCTCCCCCTCCAGCGAGTACCTCCTGGTGGCTTTCCCCACCCTGCCCGGGATAGAGGGGGTGGCGGGCAACGGCAGCTGGGCCCTCTTGACCCAGCGTTCGGTGGTCCACTACTCCTCGTCCCCGGGACCTGGGCAGGAGGGCAACATGCTGATCGCCCTGCACCGGGAGCCCAACTTCGAGCCGCTGGGCAGCCTCAGGGTGGGCGACCCCATCGTCATCACCGACCGCGCCTGCACCAAGTTCACCTACACCGTGACCCAGGTCTGGGTGGAGAGCCCCAGCAAGGTCAGCCAGCTGGGTCAGCTCAGCGGTGGCAAGTACCTCACCCTCATCACCTGCACGCCGCTCTGGGTCGACACCCAGCGGATCGTCATCCGGGCCGAGCTCACCTCCAGTACGCCCACCACATAGAGGGGGGGAGGCCCCCTCATACCACTAGATACGGCCTCCGACGCCAGGGTCGCCAGGGCGCGGTCTGGTATGCTGGAGCCCGGGTCGGCGAGCTTTTGGGTGGTGGCTCCGCACCCCCGGAGGAGGTGGTCGGGCTTGGACATCGAACTGGGAATGGGCAAGCGGGCCCGCCGCGCCTACGGCTTCGACGAGGTGGCCCTGGTCCCGGGGAAGGTCACCATCAACCCGGAGGAGATCGACATCTCCCTGCGCATCGGGGAGGTCGAGGTGCCCATTCCCATCCTGGCGGCGGCCATGGACGGCGTGGTCGACCCCAAGTTCGCCATCGCCATGGGCCGCCTGGGGGGCCTGGCGGTCCTCAACCTGGACGGCATCAACTGCCGCTATGACGACCCCTCGGCGGTCTACCAGGAGATCGCTGAAGCTCCCCGGGAGCGGGTCAACACGCTCCTTCAGGAGCGCTACCGGCAGCCGGTCCGGGACGACCTGATCCAGGCCCGCATCGCCGAGGTCAAGGCCGCCGGGGTGCTGTGCGCCGTCTCCACCACCCCAGCGGCGGCCGAGCACCGCTTGCCGCTGATCACCGAGGCAGGGGCGGACGTGTACGTGGTCCAGGGCACCGTCCTCACCGCCCGGCACATCTCCAGCTCCTACCGGCAGCTGGACTTCTCCCAGCTGACCAGGGCTGCCAAGATGCCGGTGGTGGTGGGCAACTGCGTGGAGTACTACACCGCCCTGGAGCTGATGGCCACCGGGGTCGACGGGATCCTGGTGGGGGTGGGCCCGGGGGCGGCCTGCACCACGCGGGGAGTCCTAGGAATCGGAGTTCCCCAGGTCACGGCGACCGCCGACGTGGCCCAGGCCCGCAACGACCACCGCCGCACCGGCGGCAAGCCGGTCACCGTCATCACCGACGGGGGGATGCGGGTCGGAGGCGACGTGACCAAGGCGCTGGCCTCGGGGGCGGACGCCGTGATGATCGGCTCGGTCTTCGCCTCCGCCGAGGAGGCGCCGGGGCGCGGGCACCACTGGGGCATGGCCACCCCAGACCCCAACCTCCCTCGGGGCACCCGCATCAGGGTGGGGACCAAGGCCACCCTGCGGGAGCTGCTCCTGGGCCCCGCCCGGGTGGACGACGGCAGTCAGAACCTGGTGGGGGCGATCAAGTCGGCGATGGGGGTCTGCGGCGCCCGCACCATCGAGGAGTTCCAGCAGACCGAGCTGGTCATCGCCCCGGCCATCCTCACTGAGGGCAAGCTCTTCCAGCAGGCCCAGCAGGTCGGGATGGCGAGGTGAGCCGAGGGGGGAGCGGCGGGTGAGCCTGGCAGCGGTCCGCGCCGGGAGCGCCGGCGCCCTCCCCACCACCAGCCCGGAGACCATCCTGGTGCTGGACTTCGGCTCCCAGTACAGCCAGCTGATCGCCCGCCGGATCCGCGAGCTGAGGGTGTACTGCGAGCTGGTACCGGGCAACCTGCCGGCCGCCGAGGTGGCCGCCCGCGCCCCCCGCGGGCTGGTGCTGAGCGGCGGCCCGGCCAGCGTCTACGACCCGGAGGCGATCCACCCCGATCGCGGAATCTATGAGCTGGGGCTGCCCATCCTGGGCATCTGCTACGGGATGCAGCTGCTGGCCCATGACCTCGGGGGCCGGGTGAGCCCGGCCGGGCGCCGGGAGTACGGTCCGGCCGCGATGGTGGTCGATCGAGGGGACGGGCTGTTCTCCGGCCTGCCCTCCGAGCTGCCGGTGTGGATGAGCCATGGAGATGTGATCGACGAGCTTCCCCCGGGGTACGAGGCGGTGGCCCATACCGCCAACAGCCCGGTGGCGGCCATGGCGGGGCCCATGGGCCGGTTCGGGATCCAGTTCCATCCCGAGGTGGCGCACACCCCCCAGGGATCGGCGATGCTGCGCAACTTCCTCTATGAGAGCTGTGGCTGCCGCGGGGACTGGGCCCCGGAGGGCTTCGTCCAGCGCGCGGTGGCCGAGATCCGCCGCCAGGTGGGGGAGGAGAGGGTGATCTGCGCTCTCTCTGGGGGGGTGGACTCGGCGGTGGCCGCCACCCTGGTGCACCGGGCGGTCGGGGACCAGCTCACCTGTGTCTTCGTCGACAACGGTCTGCTGCGCCGGGGGGAGGCGGACCGGGTGATCGACGTCCTGACCCGCAACATGCGCATGCGGATCGAGCGGGTCGAGGCCCAGGACCGCTTCCTGGCCGCCCTGGCCGGGGTGGTGGACCCCGAGGAGAAGCGCCGGGTGGTCGGGCGGGAGTTCATCTCCGCCTTCGAGGCGGAGACCGGCAGGCCGGGGGGTGCGACCTTCCTGGCCCAGGGGACTCTCTACCCGGACGTGATCGAGAGCACCGCGCCGGACACCTTCGCCGCCCACAAGATCAAGACCCACCACAACGTGGGCGGCCTGCCCTCGGGGATGCGGCTCCGGCTGGTGGAGCCGCTCCGCTACCTCTTCAAGGACGAGGTCCGGCGGGTGGGCGCGAGCCTGGGGCTGCCGGACGACCTCATCCACCGTCAGCCCTTCCCCGGCCCGGGGCTGGCCATCCGGGTCATCGGGGAGGTGACCCGGGAGCGGCTGGAGACGGTGCGCAACGCCGATTGGGTGGTCATTGACGAGATGAAGCGCTCCGGGCTGTACGGCCGGGTCTGGCAGAGCTTCGCCATCCTCACCCCGGTCAGCAGCGTCGGGGTGATGGGGGACTTCCGCACCTACGCCAATGTGGTGGCGGTCCGGATCGTGACCTCCGAGGATGGGATGACGGCGGACTGGGCCCGGGTCCCCTACGACGTCCTGGCGGACATCAGCCGGCGGATCGTCAACGAGGTTCCCAGCGTCAACCGGGTGGTTTACGACATCAGCAGCAAGCCGCCCTCCACCATCGAGTGGGAGTGAGCCGGAAGAGCGTCAGAGAGCGGGTCCTGGTGGTCGGTGGGGGTGGGCGGGAGCACGCCCTGGCCTGGGCCGCGCGGCGCAGCCCGGAGGTGGAGCTGGTGCTGGCCGCTCCCGGCAACCCCGGCACCCGGGAGGTGGCCGAGAACATCTCCGTGGCGGCCACCGATGCCCGGGCGTTGGCGGAGCTGGCCGTCGCGCGCGGGGTGACCCTGGCGGTGCTCGGCCCGGACGCGGCGGTGGCCGCCGGGGTGGGGGATGCCCTCAGCGGCGCGGGGATCCCCTGCTTCGGACCCTCCGCCGCGGCGGGCCGGCTGGAGACCAGCAAGGTCTTCGCCAAGCAGCTGCTGCAGCGCCTTGGAGTGCCCACCGCGGACTTTCGGGTCTGCTCCAGCTGGGCGGAGGCGCAGGCGCTCCTCCGGGGACGCCCCGGGGAGGTGGTGGTGAAGGCGGACGGGCTGGCCCTGGGCAAGGGGGCATTCGTCTGCAGCGGCGCCGAGGAGGCGCTGGAGGTCGCCCGGCGCCTGCTGGTGGAGCGGGAGCTGGGGGAGGCGGGCCGGCAGGTCGTGGTGGAGGAGCGGCTCCACGGCGAGGAGGCCTCCTTCTTCGCCCTCTGCGACGGCGTCCGGGGCTGGATGCTTCCTCCGGCCCGCGACTACAAGGCGGCGCTGGAAGGGGGCCACGGACCCAACACCGGCGGCATGGGCGCCTATGCCCCCCCCCAGTTGCCCTCCTGGGAGGAGCTGAACCAGCAGGTCCTGACCCGGGTGGTAACTCCGGTCCTGGCCGAGATGGAGAGGCTCGGCTGCCCGTTCGTCGGCTGCCTGTACGTGGGGGCGATGGTGGCCTCCGGTGAGGTCCAGGTTCTGGAGTTCAACGCCCGCTTCGGGGACCCCGAGGCCGAGGTCCTGCTCCCCTGGCTTCCGGATCTCCTGCCCCAGCTCCGGCTGGCGGCCCGGGGAGGTTTGGAGCCCGGAATGTCGCCCCGTCCCGCCGGGGCGTCCGTGGGGGTGGTGGCGGTCCGCCAGCCCTACCCGGCACCGGTCGAGCCCGGAGGGGAGGTGGTGGGGCTGGATCGCCTTCCCCAGGGATGCCTCGCCTTCCAGATGGGGACCAGGGCCGGGGCCGGGGGGAGGCCGGAGGTCTCCGGGGGCCGGGTGGTGATCGTGGTCGGCTCCGGCCCCGACCTGGGGGCCGCCCGGGAGCTCGCCTATCGCGGGATCAGCGCCATCCGGTTCCCCGGGATGCGCTATCGGGCCGACATCGCCGCTCCCGCCGGCGGAGGATGACGGCGGTGCCCCGGGACCCGGCCGCGGCCCTCTCCCAGAGGCGCCGCGAGCTGGAGGAGGAGCTGGCGGCGCTGGCCCCGCCCCGGCAGGAACGCGGGGTCCAGCCCCAGTTCGGCAAGCGGGCGGGAGACCACATCGCCGAGAGCGCGGACCTCATGGTGCGGGCCCACGCCGCCACCGCCCTGCGCCAGCTTCTGGGGGAGGTGGAGGCGGCGCTGGAGCGGCTCCGCCGGGGGGAGTACGGCCGCTGCGAGGTGTGCGGTGGGGAGATCTCGCCCGCCCGCCTGGAGGCCGTCCCCTGGGCCGCGCGCTGCATCGGCTGCGCCGAGGTCAGGCACCGCTGAGCGGCGGATCCCGGGGCCACCCCGCTAACCTTGCATGGCGATGGCAGCGGTTGGACTGATCGAGAGCGCCCTCCGGCAGGGGCAGCAGACCCTGGTATCCAGTCGGCTGCGCACCCGGCATCTGGTGGAGCTGGCGGAAGCGCTGCAGGAGTCCGGGCTGGCCGGGCTGGACGTCTTCGGTGGCGCCACCTTCCAGGTGGCGCTGGAACACCTGGGGGAGGACCCCTTCGACCGCCTGCGCCAGCTGCGCCAGGCGACCACCATCCCCCTCTCCGGCCTGCTCCGGGGTCAGTCCCTGGTGGGCCAGAGGCCGGTGGCGGACGACGTGGTCGAGCTGTTCGTGGCCCGGGTGGCGGCCGCCGGACTGGACGTCCTCCGCTGCTTCGACCCTCTCAACGACACCCGCAACCTGGCCAGCGTGGCCCGGGCGGCGGCCCGAGCCGGCTGCCAGGCAGAGGGGGTCATCGTCTACACCAAGAGCCCGGTGCACACCGACCAGGCGTTCATCGGGGTGGGATCCGAGCTGGCCCGGATGGGCTTCAAGAGCCTCTGCCTCTTCGACCCCGCGGGGCTGCTCGGCGCCGGTAGCGCCCGGGCCATCGTCTCCGGCCTGCGGGAGGCCACCTCTCTCCCCGTCTCCCTGCACTGCGCCACCATCACCGGGCAGGCGGCCTTCGCCTACCTGGCCGGGACCGAGGCCGGGGCCGCGGCGCTGGACGTCTGCCTCTCCCCCCTGGGCGGGGGGGCCGCCCTCCCCAGCACCGAGGGGGTGGTGGCCGCCCTGGCGGGCACCGAGAGGGAGCCGGAGGTCGACTCACAGGTGATCCTGGCGGCGGCGGACCGGCTGGACGCCATCCTGCCCCTCTACCAGCTGGTGGCGGACCCCAGCGGCTGGCAGCTGGACTCCGGCACCCTGCGCACCCAGCTGGCGCCCTCGGTGCAGCAGCATCTCGCCTGGGAGTGCCAGCTCCAGGGCGTTTCCGACCGCATGCCCGAGGTCATGGCCGAGATTGGCAGAGTGCGCGAGGAGATGGGCTTTCCTCCGCTGATCAGCCCGGTGGCGGAGGTGGTGGTCACCCAGGCGGTGGCCAACGTGGCCTCCGGCGAGCGCTACCTGATCGTGGCTCAGGACGTCAAGGACTACTTCCTCGGCCTCTTCGGGAGCCCCCCCGGGCCCACGGACCCGGAGGTCCAGCACCTGGTGATCGCCAACGAGGAGCCGATCACGGTCCGCCCCGGTGACGTCCTCGAGCCCATGCTGGAGGACGCCCGGCGCCGGCTGGGGCGCCAGGGGATGGCCCAGGTCTCGGATGAGCTGCTGCTGGAGTTCGTGCTCTTTCCCGAGGCCGCCGTGGCCCTGGCCCGGGGCGAGGCCCACGTCGAGAGGCTGGACGATGAGCCCCAGGAGGTGCCCGAGGCCGAGCCGGTGGACGGGGGGGACCTCTCCGAGCCGGTCGGTGATGCTGCCGCCGTGCCTCTCGGCCCGCCCCCGGAGCCGGCACCGGCCGTGGAGGAGGAGGCCCCCGCCCGGGAGTTCTCGGTGGAGGTGGACGGCGAGGTCTTCGAGGTCCGGGTCACCGCCCGGGGAGGTTTCGCGGCCCCGGCGATGGCCGCCCCCTCGGTGCATGGTGGCGGGGCGGTGCGCGCCCCGATGCAGGGGCTGGTGGCCAAGGTGACGGTCCAGGTCGGGGACCACGTGGAGGTGGGCCAGACGGTCGCCGTCCTGGAGGCGATGAAGATGCAGAACGACATCCCGGCCGATGTCTCCGGGGTGGTCCAGGCGATCAACGTCCAGGCTGGACAGGTCGTGAGCCGGGGGGACCCCCTGGTCACGGTGGCCTAGCCCCGGTGTTCGACACCGTCCTGGTCGCCAACCGCGGGGAGATCGCGGTCAGAGTGATCCGCGCCCTGCGGGACCTGGGCCTGAGATCGGTGGCGGTGTATTCCGAGGCCGACCGGGGCGCCTTCCACACCCGGATGGCCGACCTGGCGGTGGAGATCGGCCCCAGCCCCTCCTCCCAGTCCTACCTCAACCTGGACCGGCTGATCCAGGCGGCCCAGGAGACGGGGGCTCAGGCGATCCACCCAGGGTACGGATTCCTCTCGGAGAGCCCCCGGCTGGCCCGGGCCTGCGCCGAGAACGGGCTGACCCTCATCGGTCCTCCGGCGGAGGCCATGGCCTCCATGGGAGACAAGGTGACCGCGCGGGGGATCATGCAGAGAGCCGGGGTCCCGGTCGTCCCCGGGACGGAGGCGATCGCCGAGACCGGGGAGGCGCTGGAGGCGGCGAGGGAGATCGGCTACCCCATCCTGGTCAAGGCCTCCGCTGGGGGCGGGGGGATCGGCATGCGGGCCGCCCGGGATGAGGACGAGCTGAAGTACGCCATCACCGCCTGCAGCGAGGCGGCGGCTCGCTCCTTCGGCGATCCCCGGGTCTTCCTGGAGCACCTGGTGGAGGAGCCCCGCCACATCGAGATCCAGGTCCTCGCGGACAACCATGGCGGGACGATCCACCTGGGAGAGCGCGAGTGCTCCATCCAGCGGCGCCACCAGAAGCTGCTGGAGGAGTGTCCCTCGACCGCCATCTCCCCGGAGATGCGGCAGCGGATGGGGGAGGCCGCGGTCCGGGCCGCCGAGGCGGTGGGCTACCGCAACGCCGGCACCGTGGAGTTCATCGAGTCCCGGGGCTCCTTCTACTTCCTGGAGATGAACACCCGGTTGCAGGTGGAGCACCCGGTGACCGAGCTGACCACCGGTCTGGACCTGGTGGTGGCCCAGCTGCGGATCGCCCTCGGGGAGCGGCTGCCGGTGCGCCAGGAGGAGGTGACCTGGACGGGGTGGTCGATCGAGTGCCGGATCAACGCCGAGGACCCCTGGCAGGACTTCCTGCCCACCCCGGGACGGGTCACCTGGTACCACGAGCCGTCCGGCCCAGGGGTCCGGGTGGACAGCTCCCTCTCCGGCCCCGGAGTGGTCAGCCCCTTTTACGACCCCATGGTGGCCAAGATGGTGGTCCACGGCGAGACCCGGGACCAGGCCGCCGCCCGCGCCCGGCGGGCGCTCCACGAGTACTGGATCGGGGGGATCACCACCAACATCCCCTACCACGCCGTCCTGCTGGCAGACCCCGACTTCCTGGCCGGCCGGCTCACGACCGAGTTCATACCCACCCACCCGGAGCTCCTCGACCGCGCACGCGACTGGCGCTCCACCCAGGAGGAGGCGATGCGTGGCTTCGCCACCGACCGGAGGCGGGTGGCGGCGATGGCGGCCGCGGTGGCCGCCGCCGGGGGGGCCTGAGCCCCGAGGTCAGCCGGCAGTAGGGGCCGAGGTGGGCAGGGCCGGGAGGCTGAGCTCGTACGGCGGCGAGATCAGGGTGTGGTCCACGTCCGCCAGGGGTGCCCCCACAGTCAGGACCAGGGGCCCGGAACCCAGGCCGGTGGCGGTTATCACCATCTGCCGGGAGCTCGCCTGGTAGCTCACCCGCACCCCGGAGACCTGGGTCCCCGACTGAGTCAGCTGCACCGACTGGGCTCCCACGGTGGCGGGGTCCAGGTCGGCGTCGAACTGGAGCACGAAGGTCACCGAGCCCGGCGCGGTGCCGCTGGCGGTGGCGGAGATGACCATCGGCCCTGGGGGTAGGGCGGTGAGCTGGCCGAGGGTGAGCGCCGTCAGCTCACCGGTGGTCCCGGCAACGCTCACCGTGGCGGTCTCGTCCAGGTACTGGGCGGGGAGGCCACCGCTGGGGTCGCGGAGCAGCTCGAGCTGGACCTGGTAGGTGCTGGATCCGGAAGAGCTGGCGGTGCTGGAGATGGCGTAGAAGCGGTCGAAGTGGCCGGGCAGGAGCGACGAGGTGGGGATCGCGGTTCCGGGCGCCAGCAGCCCCTGGATGGCCGTGAGGGCGCCCTGGCCCCCGCTGACCTGGAGCTGGGCCAGGGTGCTGGCGGTGTCCAGGGCGGACGCGGCGGCGCCGGCGCCCGCTGCGCCCGCGCCGGGTGGGGCGGTTAGCTGGATGGTCAGGACCTGGGAGCCGCCGCCCGTGGTCTGCACCAGGGAGATGGCCGTCCCCTCAGGCGACCACGCTGGGAGACTGACCCCGGAGAGGCTGCTGATCAGATGGCTGGCCCCGGTGGCCAGGGCGAGCGCTCCGAGCTGGGAGCCCACCCCCGGGGTGTTGGCCACGTAGGCGATGTACTGCCCCCCGGGGCTGAAGGCGAGCTGGGTGAGGGCGACGCCGGCGGGTGCCACCACCACCGCCCGGGGCGCGGCTCCGGTGCTCGAGGCCACCACCACGCTCTCCCGCCCGCCCGAGAGCGCCACATAGGCGAGCTGCGAGCCGTCCGGTGAGAAGACGGGCACTCCCTGGATCCCGGTCAGCTGCAGGGACGAGCCGGTGCCGAGGTCGTAGACGGTGGGGATGCCCTGGGGCTGGGCGTACAGCGCCGTCAGTCCGGGAGCCGCCTCGAAGAACCCCGAGGGTCCGAGCTTCACGAAGGGGTACACCGCGGTCACCTGACCGTCCAGGTTGGCCTCCAGAAGCCCCTGGCCGCCGCTGTAGAGGAGGGTGCTGTCATTGACCCAGCTCGCCACGGGGCCGGAGTCGGGGCTGGAAGCCACCACCTGGGGCTGGCCCCCGCCACCCAGGGGCACCACCTCCAGCTCGGAAGATGAGCCCGCCGCGGACCAGTAGGCCAGCTGCTGGCTGTCCGGGGAGGGCTGGGGTGCCGCCGCGCCTGGGGCCAGGAGGGCTGCCGGGCTGCCGAGGGAGTAGACGCCGGTGGCGCCGGGCACCGAGGCCGGGGAGGCCGTCCCCGGGGCCAGGGCGCTCTCGGCCAGGACCAGCAGCTGCCCGTCCGGGGCGTACTGGAGGGCTGTCGGCTGCTGAACGGTGGCCACCGGGGAGACCGCCACCAGGGAGGGCGGGTAACCCACGGCGGTGGCGGAGAGCGGGGCGGTCCCGAAGGGGATGACGATGTTGGAGAGGGGAGTGGCACCGTCCTGCGCCCGGGCGGCCTTGCGGCTGATGGTCACCTCGTAGGCGACGTTGGGGACCAGCTGGTGGCGGGGCCGGATGGAAAGACGGGTGGCGCTCTGCCAGGCGGTGGAAACGGTCAGGGCGGGCTGGATTCGCAGGCCCTGGTCCACGCTGGACTCGACCATCGGCTGGTTGAAGCTGAGGTCTATGGCCTGGTTGACCGCCACCCGTGGGTTGTTCTGGACCGATGCCCGAACCACCACCTGCCGCGGGCCGGAGGGGAGCACCAGCACCGAGATCAGCACCACCCCGAGCATGGCCAGGCCGGCAAGGCCCAGGCCCACCCCGAAGAGAGAGCCGACCCGGTGGCGCCGCTGCGTCCGCGCGGAGCTCCTGGCTCGGTGCTCGGCCAGAAGGCTGGCCCGGAGGTGGTCACGATAGTTGGGTTCCGCCTCACCGATCTCGACGCTGGTCAGCAGCTGGCGTAGCTCGCGCGCGGTGGCCAGGAGCCGGCCGTCCGGATCCTTGCTCTCGGGGAAGACCAAGGCCAGCTCGTCCTCGACCTTCCGCCGCCGCCAGAAACGCTCAGCCATCAGCGCCCTCCGGGCTCTGGGCTGTCGCCCTCCCGGCGAGCAGCCGCTGGCGCAGGGTGGCGGTGCCGCGGAACACCAGCAGCTTCACCGCCCCCTCCGACTTGCCCATGATCTGGCCGATCTCGGCCAGCTTGAGGTCCTCCCCGTACTTCAGGGTCATGGCGATGCGCTGCTGCTCCGGCAGCTCCTCGATCTCTGTCCAGACCTCCTGGACGGAGAGCCTGAGGGCCACCTCCTCGTCGACGGCGGGCGCGCCGTCCACCGGGTCCGGCACCTCATCGAGACTGTCCTCGGGGTGCCGCTGCGACCGGTAGTGATCGGTGATGGCGTTGACCGCGATCTGGTAGAGCCAGGAGGAGAAGGGATGGCCGGTGCTCTGGTACCGGGCCAGTCCCCGCAGGGCCTTGAAGAAGACCTCGCTGGTGATGTCCTCGGCCACCTCCCGGCTGCGCACGCGGGAGGCGACGTAGCGGTAGATCTGGGGAAAGTAGCGGTCGTACAGCGCACCGAAGCACTCCGGGTCCTCCTTGGCTCTGGCGACCAGCCGCTCCTCCTCCTCGAGTCCCGAGGTCATTGCCAGGAACCTTCGGCCGTACACCTGAACGCGGCCCTTCCGAGGCTGGTTACGCCCGGCACTTGCATCCTCACCCGCAGCTGCCGTCTCCGGCTCTCCCCGCCGGGGGGCTCTGAATCCGCCACCCCCTTATACTGCCTGGAGTTGTCGCCGGTTTCGCCGCCCCGCCCCACGGCTTGATCGACCGCTACGCCCCTCCGGAGCTGAGAGCGGTCTGGTCAGACGAGAACCGCATCCGGCTTTGGCTGCAGGTCGAGGTGGCCGTGGCTCAGGCGCTGGCGGCCTCGGGCCATCTGCCTGCGGACGAGCTGGCGGCGATCGAGGGTGCGACCCCACCGCAGCTCTCAAGGGTGCGCGAGCTGGAGCAGGAGCAGGGGCACGACCTGGCTGCCTTTGTGTCGGCGGTGCAGGAGCAGGTGGGGCCGCTGGCCCGGCGGTTGCACTTCGGCCTGACCAGCCAGGACGTGGTCGACTCCGCGCTGGCCCTCCAGCTGCGAGAGGCCAGCTCGATCGTCCTCCGGGACCTGGAGCGGCTCCTTGAGGCACTTCGGGTGGGCGCCCGGCGCCACCGGCGCACCCCGATGATCGGGAGGACCCACGGGATGCACGCCGAGCCGGTCACCTTCGGGTTCGTCCTGGCCAACCACCTGGACGAGCTGGAGCGGGCCGGGCAGCGCCTCCGCCGCGCGGAGTCGGAGGTGGTGGTGGGCAAGATATCCGGGACCGTGGGCACCCATGGGACCGTCTCCCGGGCAATCGAGCGGGACGCCCTCTCCCGCCTCGGGCTGGAGCCGGCAGCCATCACCACCCAGGTGGTGGCCCGGGACCGCCACGCCGCGTTCCTCTGCTCCCTGGCGCTGGCCGGTGCCAGCTGCGAGCGGCTGGCGACCACCCTCCGCCACCTGCAGCGCACCGAGGTGGGGGAGGTCAGGGAGCCCTTCGCAGAGCGGCAGAAGGGCTCCTCGGCGATGCCCCACAAGCGCAACCCGGTCAACCTGGAGCAGGTCTGCGGGCTGAGCCGGCTCCTTAGGGGGCTGGCGGTGGCTGGCATGGAGGACGTCAGCCTCTGGCACGAGCGCGACATCTCCCACTCCTCGGTGGAGCGGGTGGCGCTGCCCGACGCCACCATGGCCCTGTCGCACATGCTCCGCACCCTCAGCCGCGTGGTGGAGGGGATGGAGGTCGACGAGGCGGCCATGGCGGGGAACCTGGAGCGGCGCGGCGGGGTGGCTCGCAGCCAGCGGGTGCTGCTGCGCCTGGTGGCCGCGGGCATGGAGCGGGACCGCGCCTACCGGCTGGTCCAGCAGCTGGCGGCCAGCGCCGACCGACCGGGGGGTGACTTCCGGGCCAGCTGCCTGGCGAGCCCCCAGCTCATGGCGGCGCTCTCCCCCGCGGAGCTCGAGGAGGCGCTGGACATCGGGGCCGACCTGGAGGAGGCAGCGGTCGCCGTGGACCAGCTGGCCGGCCGGGAAGGCTCCGAGGGAGGGGCTGCCCGGTGACCGAGGTGGCCATCGGCGCGGTGGAGCTGGAGGGGCTGCCCCTCTTCCGCCGGGGCAAGGTGCGGGACACCTTCGAGCTGGACGGCCGCCTTCTCATGGTGGCCACCGACCGCATCTCCGCCTTCGACTGCGTGCTTCCCGACCTGATCCCGGGCAAGGGGCGGCTCCTCACCGCCCTGGCCCGGCACTGGTTCCAGAGGACGGCCGAGCTGGTCCCGAATCACCTGCTCCCGGACGACCCCGGGATCCTCCCCGCGCCGCTCTGGGAGCGGATGGCGGAGCGCTCGATGCTGGTGCGCCGCGCCGAGCGCATCGACGTCGAGTGCGTGGTCCGGGGCCGGCTGGCGGGATCTGGCTGGGAGGAGTACCAGTCGCAGGGCACGCTGGCCGGTGAGCCGCTGCCCCCAGCGCTGACCTTCGGGGCGGAGCTGGACCGGCCGCGCTTCACCCCGGCAACCAAGAGCGACTCCGGCCACGACCAGAACATCTCCCGGGCTGAGCTGCGGGAGGTGGTGGGACCGGAGACGGCGGACCAGCTGGAGGAGACCAGCATCCGGCTCTACCGAGCCGGGGCCCTGGGCTATCTCCGGGCCGGCTTCGTCCTGGTGGACACCAAGTTCGAGTTCGGCTGGATCGACGGGCGGCTAACCCTCATCGACGAGCTCCTGACCCCGGACTCCTCCCGGCTCTGGGAGGTGGGCTCGGCCGGGGCCAGCCCGGGCTTCGACAAGCAGCCGGTGCGCGACTGGCTTTTGGCGAGCGGGTGGAACCGGCAGCCACCGGCTCCTCGACTGCCCCCCGAGCTGATCTCCGAGACCCGCCGCCGTTACCAGGAGGTACTGACACGGACCCTCAGCAGCGGTTCCTAGCCGAGGTGGTGGTGACCTTGAAGCCGGTGGTCAACGACCCCCAGGGGCTGGCGGTCACCCAGGGGCTGCATGCCCTGGGCTACCCCGAGGTGCTGGGGACCCGGGTGGGCAAGCACATCCAGCTGACGCTCACGGCCAGGGACCGCCAGGGCGCGGAGTCCCGGGTCGAGGAGATGTGCCGCCGGCTGCTCTGCAACGGGGTGATCGAGGACTTCCACTTCCAGGTGGCCGAGGTCGGCGCCTGAGGTGACCTGGCGCTGCGGGATTGCCGTCTTCCCCGGGACCTGGTCGGAGCGGGACTGCGCCCACTGGGTGGAGCTGGCCGGCGGCGAGCCGGTGATGCTGTGGCACGCCGAGCGGGAGCTGAAGGGCGCGGACCTGGTGATCCTCCCCGGAGGGTTCGCCCACGGGGATTACCTCCGGACGGGGGCGATCGCCCGTTTCGCCCCCCTGATGGCCGCGGTCCGTGACCACGCCCTCGCCGGCGGGCCGGTCCTGGGGATCTGCAACGGCTTCCAGATCCTCTGTGAGGCCCAGCTCCTGCCCGGGGCCCTGCTGCGCAACAGCTGCCTGCAGTTCCGCTGCCAGAGCACCCACCTCCGGGTGGAGGTGACCCGGGGGCCCTTCCTCTCCGGGCTGGAGGCCGGGCGGGTTCTAGAGATGCCCATCTCGCACGGCGAGGGCCGCTACTACGCACCCCCCGACCAGCTCTTGGAGCTGGAGGCGCACGGGCAGGTGGCCCTGCGCTACTGCGGACCCTCCGGGGAGCTGGGCGAGGAGTACAACCCCAACGGCTCGCTTCAGCACATCGCCGGGGTGATGAACCGGGAGGGCAACGTCCTGGGGATGATGCCCCACCCCGAGCGGGCCTGCGAGCCGCTCCTGGGGTCCGAGGACGGGCTCCACCTCCTCCGGGCTGCCCTCGCCGTGGTGGGGGCCAGTTGACCGCAAGCATGGCCACCCCGAGCCCCGCCCAGCTCCGGGAGCTGGCCCTCACCGAGGAGGAGTACCACCACGCCGTCCGCCAGCTGGGACGGGTGCCCAACCAGCTGGAGCTGGGGATGCTGGGGGCGCTCTGGTCCGAGCACTGCTCCTACAAGACCTCCCGCCGCCTCCTCTCCCAGCTCAGCTCCAAGGGGCCCCAGGTGGTCGTGGGCCCGGGTGAGAACGCCGGGGTGGTGGACCTCGGGGATGGGTTGCTCTGCTGTTTCAAGATCGAGTCCCACAACCATCCCAGCGCCATCGAGCCGGTGCAGGGGGCGGCGACCGGGGTGGGGGGCATCCTGCGGGACGTCTTCGCCATGGGCGCCCGGCCGGTCGCCCTCCTGGATGCGCTGCGCTTCGGCGACCTGGGCGACGCCGCGCAGCGGCACCGCTTCGCCAAGGTGGTGGAGGGGGTGGGCTACTACGGCAACTGCATCGGGGTGCCGACCGTGGGCGGGGAGACCTACTTCGATGCCACCTACCAGGGCAACTGCCTGGTGAACGCCATGTGCGTCGGGCTGGTGACCGCTCCGCGGCTGCTCCACGCGGTCGCTCGGGGGGTGGGCAACCCGGTGCTGCTGGTGGGGGCGGACACGGGCCGGGACGGCATCCACGGCGCCACCTTCGCCTCGGTCCAGCTGGACGAGGGCGCGGAGGAGCGCCGGCCCGCGGTCCAGGTCGGCAACCCCTTCCTGGAGAAATGCCTCATGGAGGCCTGCCTGGAGCTGGCCGGCAGCAGCGCCCTGGTGGGGCTCCAGGACTGCGGCGCCGCCGGCCTCACCAGCAGCTGTGCCGAGATGGCGAGGCGGGGCGGGGTCGGGATCCGCCTCGACCTGGACCAGGTGGCCCGCCGTGAGCTGGGGATGACCCCGTACGAGGTGATGCTGAGCGAGTCCCAGGAGCGGATGGTCCTGGTGGTGGAGCGGGGACGGGTGGAGGAGGTGCGGGCGGTCTTCGACCGCTGGGAGCTCCGCTCGGACGTGGTGGGTGAGGTGATCTCAGCAGAGGAGCTTCAGATCAGCTCGGAGGGCGAGATGGTGGCCCGGCTGCCGCTCCCGGTCCTGGTGGACGGCTTCCTGCCCCGCCGCCCCAGGAGTTCCCGGCCCAAGGAGGTGGAGCGTGACCTGGGCGCTCCCCCGCTGACTGCGGGCGTCCCCTGGACGCTGGAGGAGGCCTGGCTGCGCCTGCTGGCCTCCCCCAACTGTGCGGACGCCAGCTGGATCTACCGCCAGTACGACCATCAGGTGGGGGACGACACGGTGGTCCTCCCCGGCCGGGACGCCGCCGTGGTGCGGCTGAGGGGGCGGCCGGACGGCCTCGCCATCACCGTGGACGGTGCCCACCGCAGCTCTCTCCTGGATCCCCGCCGGGGCGCTCAGCTGGCGGTCGCGGAGGCGGTGCGCAATCTCGCCTGCCTGGGTGCGCGCCCGCTCGCCCTCACCAACTGTCTCAACTTCGGTGACCCGGACCGGGAGGAGGTGATGTGGCAGCTGGAGGAGGCGGTGGCCGGGCTGGCGGAAGCCTGCCGGCAGCTGGCTCTCCCGGTGGTCAGCGGCAACGTGAGCCTCTACAACGACCTCTCCGGCGCTTCCATCCCCCCCACTCCGGTGGTGGGGGTCGTGGGGCTGGTGGACGACGTCCGCCACCTCCCCGGTCCCGGCTTCGTCGCCCCAGGTGACCTCATCTACCTGGTCGGAGGGGAGGGGGCGGGGCTGGGGGGCTCGGAGCTCCAACGCCTCCTTGGAGAAAGGGTCCTCGGCCCCCCGCCGGGGCTGGACCTGGAGCTGGAGCGGAGGGCGGCGGAGGCGGTGCGCCAGCTGGTCACAGAGCGCGCGGCCCGCTCCGCCCACGACTGCTCCCTGGGAGGGCTGGCGGTGGCGCTGGCCGAGTGCTGCGTGGCGGGTTCCCTGGGCGCCGTCGTCCGGCTGGCAGACGGGCCTCCCCCGCCGGACGGGGGCCTCGGCTTGCTCTTCGGGGAGGGCTCCGGCCGCTACCTGCTCAGCGTGGAGCCCGGGGATGGCGGGCGGACGGAGGAGGTCTGCTCCCGCTGGGGGGTTCCCTGCGCCCGGGTGGGGGAGGTGGGGGGTGGCTCGGTGGAGGTCGTGGGGCTCGCCCAGATCCCTCTGGCAGCCGCCGCGGAGGCCCGCCTGCAGGGGATCGCCGGCGCCATGGCAGGGCCAGTCCTGTGACCGGCTCCGGCGCTCCGGTCGGTATGCTGCAGGGGTTGAGTGCCACCTGCGGTCAGCGGCGGCCGTCCCCCTTTCTGGATGACAAGCTGCACGAGGCCTGCGGGGTCTTCGGGGTGTTCGCCCCGGGGCAGGACGTGGCCCGGCTCTGCTACCTCGGCATCTACGCCCTCCAGCACCGGGGGCAGGAGTCCGCGGGGATCTGCGTCTCGGACGGGGAGCGCCTTGCGGTGCGCCGGGACATGGGGCTGGTGGGCCAGGTCTTCGGCCCCCAGGACCTGGAGCGGCTCACCGGCGACCTGGGCCTGGCCCACACCCGCTACTCCACCACCGGCTCCTCCCAGCTGAGCAACGCTCAGCCGCTCACCTTCGAGCACGGCCAGCTGGGCCCGGTGGCGATCTCCCACAACGGCAACCTCACCAACTCCGCAGCCCTGCGCCTGGCGCTCCTCGAGGAGGGGTACCAGTTCGACACCTCCAGCGACACCGAGGTCCTGGCCGGGCTCCTGGCCCGCACCCCCGGTGACCGGCTGGAGGTGGTGCTGCAGCGGGCCCTGCCCCGGGTGGTGGGGGCCTACTCCCTCGGATTCCTCACCAGGACCTCCCTGGTGGCGGCGCGGGACGAGCTGGGGCTGAGGCCGCTCTGCATCGGCCGCCTAGGCGACGTCTCCGCCCCCGGAGGGTCCGGATACATCGTCGCCAGCGAGACCTGCGCCCTGGACGTGGTGGGCGCCCGGCTGGTCCGCGAGGTGGAGCCCGGCGAGATCGTCACCATCGACCAGCAGGGGCTGCACTCCGCTCACTTCGGTGAGGAGAGGACCCAGGCCACCTGCTCTTTTGAGTACATCTACTTCGCCCGCCCGGACTCGGTGATCCAGAGCCGCAGCCTGTACGAGGTGCGGCTGGCCATGGGGCGTCGCCTGGCCGAGGAGGCACCGGTAGAGGCCGACCTGGTGATCCCGGTGCCGGACTCCGGCACCCCCGCCGCCATCGGGTTCGCCGAGGCCAGCCGCACCCCCTTCGCCGAGGGGATGATCAAGTCCCGCTACATCAACCGCACCTTCATCCAGCCCCAGCAGGGGATGCGCGAGGCGGGGGTCCGGCTCAAGTTCAACCCCATGCCCCACGTCCTAGCCGGCAAGCGGGTGGTGCTGGTGGACGACTCCATCGTCCGCGGATCCACCTCCCGGCAGATCGTGGAGGCGCTCCGTCGGGCTGGAGCCCGGGAGGTGCACATGCGGGTGGCCTCCCCCCCGATCCGCTTCCCCTGCTTCATGGGCATCGACATCGCCAGCCGCAGCGAGCTGATCGCCGCCGGGCGCAGTGCCGAGGAGGTGGGTCGGATCCTGGGGGCCGACTCCCTTGCCTACCTCAGCCTGGAGGGGCTGCGCTGGGCACTGCGCTCCGGACCCAGCGGGGCCGGCTTCTGCTTCGCCTGCCTGGACGGGGCCTACCCCCTGCAGGTGCCGCAGCAGCTGGAGATGGACAAGCTGGCGCTGGAGGGCTGACGGTGGGGGTGGAAGAGCCGGCCTCGCGATACGCCGCCGCCGGGGTGGACCGGGGGCGGGCGGCCCAGGCGGTGGCCCGGGTGGCGGAGCTGGCGGCCACCACCTGGTTGCCCCCGCTGGCGGCGGGGATCGGACCCTTCGCCGCCGTCTGGCGGCTCCCCTCCGACCTCCCGCCGGGGGCGGTCCTGGTTTCCTCCACCGACTCGGTCGGCACCAAGACCAAGCTGGCGGTGGCGCTGCACCGCCACCGGGGGATCGGTGAGGACATCGTCAACCACTGCGTCAACGACGTCCTCACCACCGGGGCCGAGCCCCTCTTCTTCCTGGACTACTTCGCCACCGGCAGGATCGACCCCGAGGTTCTGGCCGAGGTCGCCGAGGGGATGGCGGCCGCCTGCATTCCGGCGGGCTGCTCTCTGGTGGGCGGGGAGACCGCGGAGATGCCCGGGGTATACGGGATCGGCGACTACGACCTGGCGGGCTTCCTGGTGGGGATGGCGATCGAGGACCAGCTGCTGGGCCCGGCGCGGGTCCGCCCCGGCGACGCGCTGGTGGGCCTCGGCTCCAGTGGCCTGCACACCAACGGCTACACCCTGGTCCGGCAGCTGGTGGCCGAGCTGGAGATCGACCTGGCGCAGCCCGGGCCCGGCGGCCAGGGGTCGCTGGGGGAGGAGCTGCTGACCCCCCACCGGTCCTACCTCGCCGAGGTCCGCCGCATCCGGGAGCTGGGGGGGCTGCACGCCCTGGCCCACATCACCGGGGGCGGCATCCAGGAGAACCTCGCCCGGGTGCTGCCCGAGGGGACCGTCGCCCAGGTCCGGGTGGACGGGTGGGAGGTGCCGCCACTCTTCCGGGAGATCCAGCGGCTGGGACACCTGCCGGAGGACGAGATGTGGCGCACCTTCAACATGGGGGTGGGGATGATCTGCGTCATGGAGGCTGAGCCGGCCGCCCGGGCGGTCGCTGAGCTGGGGTGCTTTCCGGTGGGCGAGGTCCTGGCCGGGACCGGGCGGGACCGGGTGGTGCTGGCCTGACGCCCGGGAGGCGGCCCGGCGCCGCGGTCCTGGTCTCCGGGCGGGGAACCAACCTCCTGGCCCTTCTCTCGGCCGCCACCGATCCCTCCTACCCCGCCGAGGTGGTGGCCGTGGCCACCAACCGGGCCTCCTGCCCGGCGCTGGCCGCTGCCGTGCAGCGGGGCATGGCGGCCCGCGCCTTCCCGGCCGCCCAGTTCGGCGGGGACGTGGTCCACCGGGATCTGGAGATGTCGAACTGGCTCCGCGCCCAGGGAGCGAGCCTGCTGGTCCTGGCGGGCTATGACCGCATCCTCTCCGAGCCGCTGCTGACATCCTTCGCCGGGCGCATCCTCAACCTGCACAACAGCCTGCTGCCCGCCTTCGCCGGGACCATGAACGCGGTCTCGGAGGCGCTGGAGCACGGGGTCAAGGTCACCGGCTGTACCGTCCACCTGGTCGATGCCGGCGCCGCGGATGGGGGGCCGATCGTGATGCAGGCGGCGGTCCCGGTGCGCGACGAGGACACCGAGGAGACCCTTCTGGCCCGCATCCACGAGCAGGAGTGGCGCCTACTCCCCGCCGCCCTGGCGCTCCTGGCCGAGGGGAGGCTTCTCGTTGAGGGTAGGCGGGTCCGCGTTCTGGAGGCGACCACGTGATGCCCCGGCGGGCCCTCCTCGGGGTCCACGACAAGCAAGGCGTGGTGGAACTGGCCCGGGGCCTGCTCACCCACGGGGTGGAGCTGGTGGCCACGGGGGGGACCGAGCGGGAGCTGGTCTCGGCCGGCCTGCCCGTGACCCCAGTTCCCAAGGTGACCGGGGTGGGGGAGATGATGGGGGGGCGGGTCAAGACCCTGCACCCGGCGATCCACGCCGGGATCCTGGCCCGGCGGGACCTCCCCTCCGACCTGGAGGAGCTGCGATCGGCCGGCCACCTCCCCTTCGACATGGTGGTCGTCAACCTCTACCCCTTCGCGGCCGCCGCGGCGAGGGGGCTGCCGCTTCCCGAGGTGGCGGAGCAGATCGACATCGGGGGCCCCACCCTCCTGCGCGCCGCCGCCAAGAACTGGCGCTGGGTGGCCGCGGTCTCCTCGCCGGACCAGTACCACCGGGTGCTGGAGGAGCTGGACTCAGGGGGCCTCTCCGATGACCTGCTGCTGCGCCTGGCGCTGGACGCCTTCTCCCTCACCGCCGCCTACGACGCGCAGATCGCCGCCCACCTCGGCCGGCAGACCGGGGAGACCTCCTGGCCGGACTGGTTGACCCTCCCACTCGCGCGGAGCAAGCAGCTCCGCTACGGGGAGAACCCGCACCAGCGGGGCGCCCTGTACGCGGCGCCCAGCGCCTCTGGTGTCGCCCAGTCCCGCCAGCTCCAGGGCCCCGAGCTCTCGTACACCAACTGGCTGGATGCGGACTCGGCCCACCGGCTGGTCATGAGCCTCAGGGGGCCGGCCGCGGTGGTGGTGAAGCACACCAACCCCTGCGGGGCGGCCCTGGGTGGGGACGGGGCTCAGGCCTTCCAGCGAGCCTACGACTGCGATCCCCGCTCCGCCTATGGGGGGGTGGTGGCCCTCAACCGCCCGCTGGACGAGCGCGCCGCTGAGCTCATCGCCTCCCACTTCCTGGAGCTGGTGCTGGCCCCCGAGGTGACCGAGGGGGCCCGGCTGCGGCTGGCCCGCAAGGAGCGGATGCGGGTGCTCCTGGCCCCCCAGCTCAGCCCGGCCCTGGAGCTGCGCTCGATCTCCGGTGGGGTGCTGGTTCAGGAGCCGGACCTCGGCCCGGAGGGGGAGCCCCGGATGGAGGTGGTATCGCGCAGGAAGCCGAGCCCGGAGGAGTGGGAGCAGCTGGAGCTGGCCTGGCGCGTCGTGGCCCAGGTCAAGTCCAACGCCATCGTGCTCTGCCAGGGGGGGATGGCGGTGGGCATCGGTGCCGGCCAGATGTCCCGGGTGGAGGCGGTGGAGCTGGCGGTGGCGCGGGCCGGCGAGAGGGCCCGGGGCAGCTGCCTCGCCTCGGACGCCTTCTTCCCCATGGCCGACAACCTGGAGGTCGCCGGGGCGGCGGGCGTCACCGCCGCCGTCCACCCGGGGGGCTCCAAGCGCGACTCTGAGGTGATCGCCACCGCCGACCGCCTGGGGATGGCGCTGGTGACCACCGGGAGGCGCCACTTCCGCCACTGAGCGGCCCCTCTTGCGCCCCGGTTTGCTATGGTCAGCCCGTCCACTCCCGGGAGGAGCTGTCATGGTGAGTGCGGACCGGCGCTGGCAGCGCTTGGCGCTGGACGGGGCGCCCCTTGTCCTGCTGGCCGCCCTCTTCTTCGTGGACCTGTTCCTCCCCTGGACGGGAGGTTGCGCTGCCTACAACGGCCCGCCGGTCCAACCTTACTTGCCCTCCTTCACGATCTGCGGGCAGTTCCAGAACGGGCTTGGGGGGTCGGGGTACGCGGCGGCGGCCATGGCGGTGGCGGTGGCGGCCTTCGAGGGGCTGCGGGTGGGGCGGCTGGCGCTCCCCATCTCCCTCGCCTACCGCAGCCTTGTCTCCACGGCGCTCACCGGGGGGCTGCTGCTCTTCACCATCCTCGACCTCATCCCGCGCTTCGGGCCCCTGGTCTCGGGCCCCTCCTTCCAACCGTTCGGGGGGGCCTTCGCCTGGCTGGCGCTCCTCCTGGCGGTGGCGATCGCCGCCGGGGGGGTGGTGCACTGGGGGATCTGGCGCAGCTGGGCCCCCGTTGGGCCGGAGCCCCCGGCGCCGCCCCCGGCGCCGCCGCCGGACCCCCGGCGCTGCCCCGGCTGCGGGCGGCGCAACGCCGAGGGCTCTGCCTTCTGCGCCTACTGCGGCCGGCCGCTGAGCGGGTGACCTCCCGCCGGGGCCCGTCTTCCACCGCCGCCACTCAGAGGGGAGAGGCGACCGCTCGCGCGTTGGGCGGTTGACACCGTCGAGAGGGACGGTTAGGCTTCGGCGATGGTCGCCTGAGGTGCTCCCGCCTGGACGCGCGCCCGCGCCGCTCGTGGCGGAGCGTGCCTCTGGTGGTGGCCGCCTCAGGCTGACACCCCCCCGCCACGGAGGAGTGCCGATGTCCCTGGAACCCACCAACGATGGCCTCGAGCAGGAGGCGTTGACGCGGAGCTGGTCGTCTGACCGCTGGCGCTCGGTGGCCCGCCCCTACTCCGCCGCCGACGTCCTCCGGCTGAGGGGCTCGTTCCTGGTCGAGCACACCCTGGCCCGCCGGGGAGCGGAGCGGCTCTGGGAGATGCTGAACCGGCAGGAGTACGTCTCCGCCCTGGGCGCGCTCACCGGCCAGCAGGCGGTGCAGATGGTGCGGGCTGGGCTCAGGGCCATCTACCTCTCCGGGTGGCAGGTGGCGGCGGATGCCAACCTCTCCATGGAGACCTATCCCGACCAGAGCCTCTACCCCTCCACCTCGGCACCTGCCCTCGCCTCCCGGCTCAACCGGGCCATGGTCCGAGCCGACCAGATCGCCTGGGCCGAGGGGCACCACGACAGGGAATGGGTGGTGCCGATCGTGGCCGACGCCGAGGCCGGGTTCGGGGGGCCGCTGCATGCCTTCGAGCTGATGAAGCAGATGATCGCGGCGGGGGTGGCCGGGGTCCACTACGAGGACCAGCTGGCCTCGGAGAAGAAGTGCGGCCATCTGGGAGGCAAGGTGCTGGTCCCCACCTCCCAGTTCGTCCGCACCCTGGTGGCTGCCCGGCTGGCGGCGGACGTGGCCGGGGTTCCGACCGTCTTGGTGGCCCGCACCGACGCCCTCAGCGCCACCCTGCTCACCTCGGATGCCGACCCGCAGGATGCCCGCTTCCTCACCGGGGAGCGCACCTCCGAGGGGTACTACCGGGTGCGGCCCGGGCTGGAGCCGGCGATTGCCCGCTCCCTGGCCTACGCCCCCTACGCCGACGCCCTCTGGTTCGAGACCTCGACCCCGGACATCCGCCAGGCGGAGGCCTTCGCCAAGGCCATCCACGCGAAGTTCCCGGGCAAGATCCTGGCCTACAACTGCTCCCCCTCCTTCAACTGGAAGCTCCACCTCAGCGACGAGGATGTGGCCGCCTTCCAGCGCCGGCTGGGGGAGCTGGGATACCGCTTCCAGTTCGTGACCCTGGCCGGCTTCCACGTCGCCAACGCCGCCATGTTCGAGCTGGCCAAGGGGTACGCCCGCGAGGGGATGACAGCCTACGTCCACCTCCAGCAGAGGGAGTTCGAGCTCGAGCTCCAGGGGTACACCTCCACCCGCCACCAGGCCGAGGTCGGCGCCGGGTACTTCGACCAGGTGCTGGAGACGGTGACCGGAGGGGACAGCGAGACCCTCGCGCTGCGCGGCTCCACCGAGGAGGCTCAGTTCGAGTCGGCGCCCCTGCCGTGACCCTTTCCCACCCCACGGTCCAGGTCCTCCAAGACTGCGGCCGGGCGCAGGAAGAGGTGCTGACCGAAGGGGCGCTCCAGTTCGTGGCCACCCTGGAGCGCCGCCTGCGCCCCGGGCGGGAGGAGATCCTGGCGGCCCGCCGGCGGCGCCAGCTGGAGATCAGCTCCGGCCAGATCCCGGACTTCCCGCCAGAGACCGCCGCGGTGCGCGAGGACCGGAGCTGGAGGGTCGCCCCGGCGCCTCCTGACCTCCAGGACCGCTGGGTGGAGATCACCGGGCCGGTGGACGCCAAGATGATGATCAACGCCCTCAACTCCGGGGCGAGAACCTACATGGCGGACTTCGAGGACGCCAACTCCCCCACGTGGTCCAATTGCATCGAAGGGCAGGCCAACCTGCGCCGGGCGGTGCGCCGGGAGCTCCGCCTCGAGGTGGACGGCCGGGCCTACCGCCTCGCCCGGAGGACCGCCACCCTCATGGTCCGGCCGCGGGGCTGGCACCTGCCGGAGAAGCACCTCCTCATCGACTCGGAGGTGGCCTCGGCCAGCCTCTTCGACTTCGGCCTCTTCGTCTTCCACAATGCCAGAGAGCTGCTGGCAAGGGGCAGCGGCCCCTACCTCTACCTACCCAAGCTGGAGGGGCACCTGGAGGCCCGCCTCTGGGAGGAGGCGGCCAGCCTGGCGGAGGAGCTTCTGGAGCTGCCCCGGGGGACCATCCGGGTGACGGTGCTGATCGAGAACATCCTCGCCGCCTTCGAGATGGAGGAGATCCTCTACGAGCTCCGCGGGAGGGCGGTGGGGCTGAACGCTGGGCGCTGGGACTACCTCTTCTCCATCATCCGCAAGTTCCGGGACGATCCCCGCTTTCTGCTCCCCGACCGGGCCCAGGTCACCATGGCGGTGCCCTTCATGCGGGCCTACGCCGTGCTCCTGGTCCAGGTCTGCCACTCCCGGGGCACCCACGCCATAGGGGGGATGGCGGCCCTGGTTCCCAGCCGGCGCGACCAGGCGGCCACCGAGAGGGCGCTCCTGGGGGTGGCCGAGGACAAGGAGCGGGAGGCGGGGCAGGGCTTCGACGGCACCTGGGTCGCCCACCCCGACCTGGTGGAGGTCGCCACCTCCGCCTTCGCCCGCCGCCTGGGCGGGCGGGCCAACCAGCTGGACCGTCTTCGCGAGGACGTCCTGGTCGGCCGGGATCAGCTGCTGGACGTGGCGGTGGACGGAGGCCAGGTCACCCACCAAGGGCTGCGCACCAACTGCTCGGTGGGGATCCGCTACCTGGGCGCCTGGCTTCAGGGAAGCGGGGCCGTCGCCCTCGACAACCTGATGGAGGACTGCGCCACTGCCGAGATCTCCCGCTCGCAGATATGGCAGTGGCTCCGCCATGGTCGCATCACCCGCGGGCAGCTTGAGGAGGTGGAGGCCCAGGTGATGGGCGGGCTGGGGGAGGAGTACGAGACCGCCTTCAGGCTCTTCCACCAGGTGGCCACCTCGGACGAGTTCGTGGAGTTCCTCACCCTGCCCGCCTACCGGGAGCTGGCCTGACGGTCCCGTCGCAATCTCTGGCGACCGGGTATCGACGGTTGTACGAGTCCGCTCCCTCTGCTATGTTGCCTGCCAGTTCCCGGCTCCGCCGGGACACGCGTCCAGCGGGAGAGCGCAAAGATGGCCAGGAAGACTGAGCCCGAGACCTCAGCTGCGGAGCCGATCGTGTACGGCGAGCCTGAGGGCGGTGGCTGTGACCACACCGGCTGTACCAATTCAGAGGCCTTTCGCTGCCTGTACCGCGACCGCCGGGCGGTGGACTGCGCCTGGGTGGCCTGCAAGGACCACCTCAGGGTGGTTGAGGGCCGCGCCTACTGCATGCGCCACGCCGGGATCATGGAGGTGCTGGTGCTGGCCCGCCAGCAGGGACAGGACCTTCTGCCCCCCGACCTGGATGATCGCTGCGCGTCTTTGGTGCGAGCGGTCTCCCAGGACCTCAACGAGCCGGTGCTGGAGCGGCTGGTGCGCTGGAGCGACACCAACACCAGCATCATCAACGACCCCGCCATCCGCTACACCCGCCCGGACCGGCTGCACCGCATCCCCGGCCACTGGGAGCGGGTCTGGGCCCTGGCCGCCCGGACCGGCCTGCTGCTCCGGGTCGGGCTCCGGGTGGAGGACGCCCGGCCGGAGACCGTGGTCCTCACCGGCGGGGTGACCCATCTCGTGGCCGCGGTGCCGCCCTGGATCGAGCGCCGGCTGCACGGTGACCAGTACCAGGGGTCGCAGAGCGAGCTGGTGGAGCGGCTGGCCTTCCAGCAGCAGCTCCTCCAGGCGCTGGACGCCTACGTGGAGAAGTACGGGGTCACCTACCCCAAGTCACTCTCAGTCGCCTCCAGCTGAGCTCGCCCGGGGCTGCGTTCCAGCACTCCGGGGTCCCCGGAGTCGGCTGCGCCGCCAGCCGTATCCGAGCAGGATCCCGGTGGCGGCCATGGCCGCCACCACCACTTTGGTGAGGAGTAGGTCGGCCCCCTGAGGAGGGACCAGAAGGGCCGCGACTAGGGTGGGGAACACCACCCAGCGCCAGGGATACCGGCTGCAGCGGATGAGTCTCGCGTACATCCCTCCGAGCCCTGTTCCCAGCCCCAGGGCGACCGCCCCCAGGGTGAGGTAGCCGACCAGGTACTGGGTCCGCGCCGGGGCCGAGAGGCCCACCGATAGGCGGATGGAGAGGGGAGGGAGGTAGTCGGTGGCGTAGAAGGTGGCCAGCAACCAGGCGAGGGCATGCACGGAGATGGCGGTGAGCTGGCGGCTCTTGCGAAGCCGCTCCTCCCGCGCCGCGAGATCCAGCGCCTGGCCCTCCGGGCGGTCTCCTCCCACGGGGCAATTATGGTCCCTGCTCAGCCGCCTACCCGGCGCGCGGCTGCGGCCGGGACTTCTTCGACGCCGACTCCGCAAGCCGTCCGTCGGCCGCGGCCCGGGACATCCCGGGATGAGTCATCTCTGAAAGGGGTAGCGGTTGTCAAGCCCCTCCTCCAAATTCGTTCCGGTGAACTGCAGGTACCTGGGAGGCTACTGACTGGAGGCTAGAAGGGCATGCTCAACTGACCCGCCGCGAGGCGGGCTCTGCCGGCCACGAGGTCCGTGGTCAGCCGGTGGTCGCAGCAACCGGGGTGCGTAGTCTCCCGGCCGAGGTAGATGGGTGGGACCGTGAGCGAGCCAGGACTCCAGACCGATTCGGTCTTGCTGATGGCTGTCCCCCTCTGGGGAAGCCTGTCATCTCTGAAAGGGGTAGCGGTTGTCAAGCCCCTCCTCCAAATTCGTTCCGGTGAACTGCAGGTACCTGGGAGGCTACTGACTGGAGGCTAGAAGGGCATGCTCAACTGACCCGCCGCGAGGCG
>JAKATL010000022.1 GCA_021827985.1 bacterium | reverse complement strand
TCCGATGTACTCTGGGTGGGTCATTTGGGGGTCTCCCTCCTTGGGGTTGGTACAACACCCCGAGTGTCGCCCACTCGGGAAAGCCTCGGGGAGTGGAGACCCCTCCGCTTTCATCCCATCAAGTCCCTTCGAGTGGTGGAAATTTGGGAGAGGGACTGGGGGCAGTTCATCAGGCAGCGAGCCCGGCGGTGAGGGGGTTGGTGAGGAGTTGCTGACCGTCGCCTCGGAGCTTAGACAAGGAGGTTTGGGAGAAGTGCCGCTTGCCATCCTGCCACTCGTCGTGCTGTTCTTGGAGAACCGCGGTGGCCAGGCGGAGCAGGGAGGCTGAGTTGGGGAAGATCCCCACCACCTCGGCCCGGCGGTCCGGCTGGCTCCGCGGGGATACTGGAAGACCTAGAGCCGACAGCTCGAGACTGATAGCCCAAGCATCGGCGATGGGGAGGCATAAGTGGCGGTTGGACTGAGGGTGGGCGACCGGACCTCGCGGTGCTTGCCGGCGCCTGTCGAGCTAAGGTGTGCGCGAGGGAGACACGCGGGAGCGTCGCCGAGAGCATGCCGATGGGCGACGGGATGATTACCTTCGTGGACGATGACCGCGGGTACCTCACCTGGGTCGCCCAGCACCCTAGAGGGTTCGTTCTGAACACGGCTCGCAAGCCCGCGCCCGAGTACCTCATCCTCCACCGGGCGACCTGCTCCACCATCACCGGGTCGCCAGCCCGGGGCCAGTTCTGGACCAAGGACCTCATCAAGCACTGTGCTGAGCACCGGGGCGAGCTGCGCGGCTTCGCACGGGTCGAGTGCGGCGGAGAGGCCCAGGATTGCGGGGTCTGTCAGCCGTGAACCCCAGCTTCGGGAGCTGCCGTCGGGGGTTGGACACCGACCGCAGTCTGCCGTCTTCTTCCTGTGGGGCGGCTCCGGGGCGTGATCAAAGGAGGATCCAGGACGCCTAGTCGCCTCAGTGGGAGTTCTCGAGAGCTGGCCGTGGAGATCATGCGCTGCCGGATCTTGGCCGCGTGCCTTAGGGAGGACGGGGACCGCCTCCCCTGCCACGAGGTGGCCGTGGGTCCGGGAGGACCTCACCAGGGGCACTGGGTGCCCGATCCCTGGGTCGGCCACCTCACCGAGGCGCCGCTGCTCTTCGTCAGCTCCAGCACGGCTGGGGGATGGGACGCATTCGGCGACCCCTCCGGACCCAGCGTGGACTCCGAGGACGAGGCACTTCTGGACTGCGCAGACGGAGCCTTCGATAGCGGGTAGCTGTTCGGGGTCGAGGAGGGGGTGTACCCCACGGACAGCCAGGGCAAGAGGGGCAGGGCGGTCCGGTACTGGGAGTGGGCCAGGGCCCGGGCTGAAGAGGTCCTCCCCCAGCCGGTCATCCCGGGACTGGGATACGCCCTCACCGAGGTGGTCCACTGCTCCAGCACCGGCGAGCAGCATGTTTGGTCGGCGCTGCGCTCCTGCGCCACCCTGTACCTGGAGAGGGTGCTGGCGGCATCCCCGGCCCAGGTGGTGGTTCTTGTCGGATCCGTGGCCAAGTATGCCTTCAAAGAGCAGCTCAACCTTGATGTCGCAGGCCACCTGCTGGGTCCCGTCCAGGTGGCGGGGAGGGAGCGCCTTCTGGTATCCGTCCGCCACCCCAACAGCCGCGGCGGGGTGAAGTCCTTCCAGGGCCAGCTGAACGATGCCCAGCTGGCGCAGGTCAGAGGGGCGCTGGCAGCCACCAGCTCCTGATCACCCGTGGCCGACTGCCCCCCCACCCGCCGTCCCGGATCACTTGCGCCTGGTGGGAGGGACCTGGCGCAGACATCGGGTCGAGCTCGGGCAAAGGGGCGACGCTCCAGGCCGGTTCGGGCTGGTCTTGCGACGGTCCCGGGATCTGTCACGGGTTGCGGCCGCGCTGGGGACCGCGTCAGTACGCGTCAGCCGACCGCAACCCAGTCCGCCGCCAGAGCTGAGTCCGACGAGACCAAGAGCGGGTTAACCTCGAGCGCAGAGGCTCCGAGGAGGCCAAGCCTAGCCAGTTCCGAAAATCGTGCGCAGGCCATCGCTGCGACTTCAGCCGCCCTGGGATCCATGCCTCGGGGATGACTGACCAACCTTCCGTCGAAGAGCGATGTGAGAGCCGCTAAGCAGTCAGTCTCCGTGGTTGGTGCGGGGAGCACTCTCACCTCCCGGATGATCTCGGCCAGGGTGCCGCCCAATCCCAGGGCCAACATCCACCCGAAGTCGGTAGTCGAGCGTAGACCGACAAGGAGCTCGACCTGACCATTGAGTTGTGGCTGTACCTGGGCCAGGGGCGCTGACAACCGGTGCCGCGCGCCCGCAGCTAGAATCTCAGCTACTGCCGCATGCAGCTCCTTCGTTGAGGTGACCCCTAGCCGGATACCGCCCATGTCGGTGCGGTGGACGACACCCTTTCCAACCAGCTTGACGACCTTTGGCCCGTCTCCGAGCTTGGCCCAAGCGTCATCCACCTCAAGTTGATCTGAGACGTAGACTGTGGGGACAAGTGCGACGCCGCGGCGGGCGAGCCAGGTGCCCAAGTTGACCATGTCAAGCGGCACTGAATCATGGCCCTCATGAGGGGTCATGCGGGTGAGCAGCGCCGGAACCCGTGCGATGGTTTCCCCACGGGCTTCGTACCAGGAGACCACGCGCCCGAGGGCTGCCACGGCCCGGGAGGGATCGTCGTAGGTTGGCACGTCCAACTCGTTGAGCCGTCGGCGGACCTCTCTGGAGGCAGCCTGCCAGGTCACTACCCGAGGGAGTTGGTCAGCGATGTGTCTGGAGCCGACGATCCTGGTAAGGGCGTCGGCCGCCCGCTCTCCCGCCGAGAGGTGTAGGGAGAGCACGTCGTACTCGCGTGAAGTGCTCAGCGTGCGTACCACCCCTTCCAAGACCTCAGGGCGGTTGATCGGGTCCCCGGTTAGGTCGAAGGGATTCTCGACGCTGGCCAGCTTGGAAACCATCCCCTTAAGCTGACGTCCCAGTCGATCCGAAGGCGTCGGGAGATGGAAGCCGGCGGCGGTCGCGGCGTCGGCCTGGATCACTCCGCCTCCCCCGGACACTGTGACCACCGCCAGTCGGCGCCCTGTGGGCACGACTCTGCGGCTCAGGGCCGCCACTGTGTCGACCAGTTCATACATAGAGTCGACTTGAACGGCACCCAGTGCTTCGATCATGGCGCTCAGCGGCGAGTCCTCCCGCAGCATAGCACCGGTGTGACTCGTCGCTGCTCTGGTACCAGCTGGCGTCCTTCCGGCCCGCAGGACCACCACCGGCTTGCCCGCCAGGGCCGCGCCAGCCAGGGCCGACACGAGGCGGGCGGGGTCCCGAACCGACTCCAGGTAGACTCCTACGCATTCCGTTTCTGGCTGCGCCACCACCCCCTCCACGACCTCCCAGAGCGTGACGTCGGCCTCGTTTCCGGTGTGGCAGAAGACGCTGCACGGGATCCGCAGCTCGTCTATCTCGGAAAGTAGCGCCGATCCGGTAGCTCCACTCTGGGTCACGATGGCAACTCCCCCGGGGCGGAGGTCCAGCACCGCAAGGCGCGATGCGAAGGTGGCTGTCATTCCATTGGCGACGTTCACTAGCCCAACGCTGTTGGGTCCGATCAGCCGGACGCCGCCGGTTCTGGCGGCGCTGAGCAGGGCCGCTTCGCGCTCCCTCCCTGCGGCGCCAACCTCGCTGAATCCCGACGCCAGAACCACTGCCCAGGGAATACCGGCCAGGCCGCAGCTCTCCAACGCCTGCGCAGCTTGGTCAGCAGGGACCGCGATCACGGCCAGGTCCGCAGGGGGAGTGTCCTGTGGGGTGGGATAGGCGAGCTCTCCCTGGACCGTCGTCCGCCTGGGATTGACCGCGTAGACCGGGCCTTCGAAACCATGCTGGAGATAGGCGAACACCCGTCCCCCGATCCGGACCGGATCGTCGGTTGCACCGACCACCACCACTGCGCGCGGGCGCAGGATGGTGTCAAGGGCAAGGCTGTTGGCGGTTGGTCCGCCTGAGGTGGACACTACTGAACGGCTACCACAAGCTGGAACCAGTGGTGAGTCGCTGACGCAGAATCTCGGCAACTCGAGCACGGTGGAAAGCCGCATCGCCGAACAGGATCTGGTCCAGGTGGGCCCTCTTCAGATAAATGTGCAGGTCGTGCTCCCAGGTAAATCCGATGCCGCCGTGGATCTGGAGGGCGGAGTCCATCACATGTCTGCTGGCGTCAGAACACCAGGCCTTGGCCGACGACGCTGCGAGGGAACGGTCGGGCGCCCCAGTGGCGATGGCCCAGGCGGCATAGTAGGCGGCCGACCTCATCGCCTCGACGTCCACCAGCATGTCGGCCAGCCGATGCTTGACTGCCTGGAAAGACCCGATCGGGCGCCCGAACTGCTCCCGCGCCTTGGCGTACTCAGTGCTGAGTTCCAAGACACGTTCCGATGCCCCCAGCATTTCCGCAGCGTAGGCTACCGCGCCCTGGTCGAGCACCAGCGACTGCAACTCTTCCCCGCCCAGGACTGCCTCACCGTCGGCCCGGCTGAGCCAGCACACGGAACGGGTGATGTCCATCACCGGCTCTGCCGACGGCCGAGCCTGGCCCAACTCACTCAGGGTCACCGAGCCAGCGCCAGCGAGGAGCGCGACATCAGCGGAGGGAGCATCCACGACCAGATCGCCGACGACGCCGACGCAGCCCCGGATGCGGCCCTCGACCATGCCTTCGACCCAGCGCTCCGCGGCTGACGACCCGCTCTCCGCCAGGACGCCCACCGCGAGGGCGGTGGACAGGATCGGCGAAGGTGCGACGAAGCGACCCACACTCTCGGCCACCACGGCCAGGTCGACGAAGTCCAACCCTAATCCGCCGCGGGAGTGAGGAAGCAGGATGGCGAGCCAGCCGTTCTCGGCGGCCGCCCGCCACAACTGAGGGTCGTAACGTTCCTCGCTTGCCGCCACCTCTCGCACCCGCTCCATCGGAGCCAGCCGAGCCAAGATCCCTCTGGTGGCCTCCTTCAACATCAGCTGCTCGTCTGTTAGCTCGAAGTCCATTGGCCTGGACTGACCTCCATGTCGAATGTCAAACAATGGCCCAATTGGGAAGTATAGTAGTGACGATGCTCGTTCCAAACGCAATTCCTCCGCCAAGCCGAGCTAGCTGAGCGTGGACCTCTCGTGGACTCCAGAGCAGAAGGCATTACGCCGCGAGCTCGCCTCTTGGATCGTGGCTAATCGCACTTGGGACGCTGAGGAGGGTGTCCCGCACTTCGCCGATCTCGGTGAGGAGGTTGAGTGGCTTCGGGACTGGCAGCGGCGGCTGGCCGCTGCTCGCTGGGTCGGGGTCTGGTGGCCGCCTGAGTACGGGGGCCGAGGCACGGGCCCTGCGGAGCACTACCTGGTCCAGGAGGAGCTTGCCACCGCTGGCGCCCCCGATCTTCTGGGACGGATCGGGGTCAATATGGCTGGTCCCACCCTGCTCCGGCACGGCACCGTGTCCCAAAGGGCCCGCTGGCTGCCGGGCATCCTCAGCGCTGACCACCTCTTCTGTCAGCTCTTCAGCGAGCCGGATGCGGGCAGCGACCTGGCATCGCTGAGGACCAAGGCACAGCGGGTGGATGGGGGCTGGCTACTCACGGGGCGCAAGGTGTGGACGTCCTACGCGCAGTTCGCGGATTGGGGCTTGTGCCTTGCTAGGACCGATCCGGGGGCACCGAAGCAGAAGGGGATCAGCTATCTCGTGGTTGACATGCACTCGCCTGATGTGGATGTGCGACCCTTGCGCCAAATCACTGGAGAGGCGGAGTTCAATGAGGTGATCATGGACCACGTCTTTGTCCCCGATGAGAACCTCATCGGAGAGGAGAACCACGGCTGGTCGGTCGCCCGCTCCACCCTTTCCCATGAGCGCGGCACCAGCCCCCGCCAGCTGGTCAAGCACATCCAGCAGGTGGATGAGCTGGTCCGGGTGGCCATCCGGGGCGGCCAACTCTCCGACCCGGTGCTTGCCCAGCGCGTGGCCCAAGCCTTCATCGACGTGAAGATCTTCCAGCTCTACAACTGGCGGACCCTATCCCGGCTCGAGCGAGGCCAGGATCCTGGCCCGGAGAGCTCACTGATCAAGCTGTTCTGGAGCGAGCGCACAAAGACGATCCACGACAGCATGTTGGCAGTCCTTGGCCCGGCCGCTCCACTCTGGTATGGGGCCCGTGACAATCCTGGGGATGGCGACTGGCAGCGGGACTTCCTTTACTACCGAGCTGCGAGCATTTTTGCTGGCACGAGCGAAGTCCAACGAAACATTATCGGCGAGACCATTCTCGGACTTCCTCGCGGAAGCTGAGAGACCCCATGGGGCAAGGAGAGGACCAATGAGGGAGCAGGCCCAGAGCGGAAAACCCGTCAAGAGCCAGGACCTGGCGACGGTCTTGTACCGAGCCACGGGCCCCGTGGCGACGATCACCATGAACCGGCCGGAGAGGCGCAATGCCCAGAGCACGGGTCTGATCGAGGACCTTGAGGGCGCATTCGGACTCGCCGACGCGGACGGCGAAGTGAGAGTGGTGATCCTGGCCGGTGCAGGCGAGCATTTCAGTTCCGGCCACGATCTCCAAGGACTTCTGGATGAGCGTGAAGCAGACCACTGGCGCCACTTGAGGGACACCCCGGAGGGCAAGCTGCGGCACGAGGATGTCATGTACTACGACAAGTGTCTGCAGATCCGCGACTTCCGCAAGCCCACGATTGCCCAGGTCCAGGGCGCTTGCGTAGCAGCCGGCCTGATGCTGGCGTGTATGTGCGACCTCATCGTCGCTTCCGAGGACGCTCGCTTCTCGAACCCCGTATTGCGGATGAGCGGAGCTGGGGTGGAGCTGCTGGTTGAACCCTATGAAATGGGCTTCCGCAAGGCCAAGGAATTTCTCTTCACTGGGGAGACTATCGGTGCCCAAGAGGCGTGGAGGTTGGGGCTAGTCAACAAGGTCGTGGCGCCAGGTCAGCTAGCCTCGGCCACCCTGGAACTGGCCGAGGCTGTGGCTCGAGTCCCACCGATCACCGCGCAGATGGTCAAGCGCTCGATCAACGATGCACAAGACCTAGCCGGCCAGCGGATGGCCTATCGTAACCACTTCATGATCCACCAATACACCTCCAACACCGAGACCGCCTTGAGGATGCTCTCGGAGCGCAAGCGAATGGGTTCCATGCGAGAGGTCTTCACGGCCCGGGACCGCGGGGACGCCCCGGTCTGAGCGTGGCCAAGCCAGTTGGCCGGCCGCCTCTGGAGGGAATCCGCGTCTTGGATGTCGGAACTCGGATCAGCGCACCGTTCTGTGCCGGCCTGCTGGGCGAAATGGGAGCAGACGTGATCAAGGTGGAAGATCCTCAGGGCGGGGACGACCTTCGCGCCATCGGGCCCTTTGAGGGCTCACGCTCACTCTGGTTCGCGGTCGAAGGGAGGGGCCGCAAGTCCGTCACCTGCAACCTCCGCACCCGGCTGGGCCAGCTGCTCTTCCGCCGGCTGGCTGAGACCGCCGACGTTCTGGTGGAGAACTTCTCTCCCGGAACTATGGAGCGGTGGGGCCTCGGCCCTGAGACGCTGCCCGACCATCTCGTCTACGCCCGGATCAGCGCCTACGGCCAGACCGGTCCCTACTCCGGTCGGAAAGGCCTTGACCGCGTGGCGGTCGCCTTCGGGGGACTACTCCACCTCACCGGGGACCCCCAGGGCCCCCCCTTCAAGTGTGGAGTCAACATCTCCGACTACCTTACAGGGGTGTTCACGGCCGAGTCCGTGATGGCCGCTCTGTATGCCCGGGATGCCACTGCCTACGGTCGGGGCCAGGTTGTAGACGCCTCTCTATATGGGTCTGTGCTCCGCATCCTGGAGTGGACCATCGCGGCCCACGATCGGCTTGGCGTGGTGAGGGACCGCTCAGGCAACCGCTCTTCCAACGCGGCCCCCGCCGACGAGTTCCTTACCCTGGACGGTCGCTATGCAGGGATCGTGGCGGCGGCCGACGGCACCTTCACTCGGCTTTGCCAGGCAATGGGACGCCCGGAGCTTGCGGAGGATCCCCACTTCGCGACCGCCGCTGACCGTGTGACCAACCGGGCCGTTCTGGAGGAGCTGGTGACCCATTGGACGAGCAGCCGCACGCTGCAAGAGGTCGAGAGCCTGTGCCTTGCCGAGGGGGTTCCCATCGGGGTGGAGAACACCGCCACTGAGATTGCCTCCGATCCCCACGTTGCGGCGAGGGGAGACTTGGTCATTGTCCAAGACCCAGTCCTGGGCCCAGTTCGCCAGCAGGCCCCGTACCCTGCGATGTCTGGGTTCGAGCGCCAGGTCCCTTGCGGCGCGCCCGAGCTAGGCCAGGACAATGAGGCTGTATGGTGCCGCCTGGTAGGCTTGGACCCGACTGAGCTGGCTGAGGCTCGGGCTCAGGGTGCCATCTGAGAGTCAGCGCCAAGTCAGACAAAGCCGGTCTTGCCAATGCGGTCGGCGGTCGCCCTCCGGTCCAGCTTGCCGGTGTCGGAGACGGGGATCGACTCCACCCGCAGGAGCTTCTCCGGCCAGGCGAATCGGGGCAGGCCATGGATTTCGCAGACACCCTGGACCTGGCTTAGGCGGAGCTCGGTGTCGCCCTCGTAGACGAGCCCCACCCGTTCTCCCAGCCGGGGGTCGGGGATCCCGACTGCCACCGCCCGGCGCAGCCCGGGAAGCTTGGCGCATGCCCCCTCCACCGCCGCTGGACTGACGTTCTCGCCACCGCGGATGATCAGCTCTTGGAGCCGGCCAACTATGGTGAGCCATCCCTGCGCGTCCAGAGTTGCCAAATCGCCGGTGCGGAAGAAGCCTTCGCGGGTGAAGGCTAGGGCTGTCTGCTCGGAGTCCTCGTAGCCGTCGCAGACCTCCGGTCCTCGTACCTCTAGCTCGCCGACCTCCCCGGCGGGGAGCAGTTCTCTGGAAGTTGGGTTGACAACGTGCAACTCGGTCTCACCGGAGGCGCGCCCGTCGGTGGTGGTCGCCATCTCCCAGGGGTCACCCTCGTGGGTGGTGGTGACCGATGGCGCCTCGGTCGAGCCGTACGAGCGCTTCACTCGGGCCGAGGGAAGCTGCCGTGCCAGCTCCAGGAAGCCCGGAGTGACCCCGCTGCCGCCACAGGAGATGAGTCGCAGGGCGCGCGCCGCCTCTGGATCGAAGCCGGGCTCTGAGAAGATGTCGGTGACAAACGTGGGCGGCCCCACCATGAAGGTGACCCCCCATCGTTGCAGCAACTCCAGCCCGGTCGCCCCCTTCCAGCGGTCCATCAGGACTGTCGTCATCTGGGCCGAGCCCGCTACCAGCACTCCCATCATCAGACCCGAGATGTGCCCAAGCGGCATCGGCACCAGGATCACATCGCCCGAGGTGAGTCCGTGTGCCGCAGCTAGACGCGGTGCCTTGTAGGCAAGTGTGGAGTGGGGGTGCCGCACTAGCTTTGGAACTCCGGTGGAGCCGGCAGTCGGGATCAAGAGGGCCAGGTCGGAGGGAGAGACATCAGGATCGATACCCGCCGGCGAGGACCCTAGCAGCAGTCTGAATCCGTCGTTCAGGCCGCGCACGCTGATGGATCCGGGATCGGGTGGGAGCCCTGCCCCAATGATGGCCAGGCGGGGCCGGAGCCGCGCTAGCAACCCGTCGCGTCCTCGCTCCCCTTCTCTGGGGTGAATGGGGCAGGCAACCGCTCCCAGAGCCCAGCACGCCCTATATAGGACGACAGTCTCCCACCAGTTTGGGAGCTGGAATGCCACCCGGTCCCCACGCCGGATCCCGCGGGCCTGTAGCCCTCCGGTCAGCCTCATGGTCAGCTGACCGACTTCGGCCGGACTGAGACGGGTTTCGCCGTCGATCAGCCGCGGCGGGTCGATGTCGCAGAGGCGCCTCCCAGGGCTTAGGTCCCCATGGCGTCTTTCGGATCCCTTGACAAACATCGGCACCAAATGTTAAATGATGGACAATCGAACCAGGGTCCACTCCGAGTCCTGGAAGGAGAGGTGAGCGTAGGCTCCGGGCCCGTGGGTGGCGTGCCACGGCAGTGAAGGGAGGGTAGCTCCACGGTCCGGTGGGGATTGATGGGCACCCAAGCAAGGGAGGTTTGCTAGCTCGATGGACTCCTGTAAGAATCTCGGGGTCGCTACTCTGCGGGGCCAAGCCCTGCGGGTCGTCGTGGGCTTGACGCTGGCCAGTCTGGCACTGGCTGGCTGCGGCGCAGCTGCCGTGAAGAGCAGTTCCTCCATCCCTGCGGGCCCGATCACGCTGGGGGCCATCTACACCCTCAGCGGACCTTTTGCCGCCTTCGGCGAGGTCAACCTAAAGACCGACCAGGCACTGATTGCGCGCATGAACGCAGCGGGTGGGATCGCCGGGCACAAGATCAACCTAACTTACCAGAATGACCAGGGCAACCCCGCGGACGCCGTGGCCGCCGCCAACCAGTTGGTCGCGGACCACGTTGCCGGGATCATCTATGACGGGACGTCGGCGACCGTGGAACAGGCGACCGCAGTCTTCATGAAGGCCAAGATCCCGGTGGTCGACTTCGATCCCTCGGACTTCTGGAACAACGTGAAGCAGTGGCCCTACGACTTCACCGTCTACTCCAGCTTCTATCCCCAGGCGCAAACCATTCTCAAGTTCGCCAAGTACAAGGGCGTGAGCAAGATCGGTTTCCTGGGTGACACCACTCCGTTTGCGGTGGCGCTCGGCGGCGACTTGGTCTCGGTCGCCAAGTCCAAGCACTTCCCCTACGTCACCCAGAACTACAGCCTCACCACTACTGATGTCACGCCGCAGCTCGTGACGCTCAAGAATGACGGTGTGCAGGCGATCGTGCTCGATGGCGAAACTGGCTTCGGCTATGTCTACAACGGGTTGCAGAGTCTCAACTGGCATCCTTATATCTTCACCACCTTCGCGGCGTACTTCGTCGACTATTCCTCCCTGGGATCGCTGGGCAGGGATGCCTACTCAACCTGCCAGACCAACGTCAGGAGCGGGCAGTCGCTGCCGCCGACCCTCAACACCTTGGTGCCGTACGTCACCCAGAAGACCGGTATACAGTTCATTGGCTCTGACTCGGTCTTGCTAAACGAGAACGACATCCTGGAAATCTTCAAGTACGCAATTGAGAAGGCTCACTCGCTTAACGGTACCGCGCTGCGCAACACCATCGAGCACATAAGCGGAATCGGTTTCACGGTGAAGAGCTACAAGTACTACTTCAGCCCCACCCACCGGACCGGGTGGCCTGCTTCTGAGTCCTACATGTGCTACCTGACTCCACTGGGGCCTTACCAGAGCCCAATCACGGCTCCGGGCTCCTGACCTCTCGCCCCATTGCCAGCTTGCGCGGAAGGCTGGCGGCCCTAGAGATAGGTGGGCCGCTGGCCTTTCTGCGTTGCGGGAATGGTTACACTGGGCGGCTGGGGCGATCGCATTCTGAAATGAGCCCTGACTACAGCTGATGCAGCCCTCCTTACTGGCGTCCGCCTTGGTGGCCGGCATAGTTTCCGGCTCTTTGTACGGGATGATCGCCGTGGGGTACCTGGTGGTCTACAAGGCCACCAGGATCTTCAATCTGGCTCAAGGCGACCTGGTCATGGTTGGAGTCCTGCTTAGCTACTTCTTCTTGGTCATCGAGCGATGGCCGATCCCAGTGGCTGTGCTGGGTGTGGTGGTAAGCGTTGTCTGCATCAGCCTCTTGGAAGAGCGGCTGGTGGTGCGACCGCTGCTAAGACTGGGCCACAGCCAGATCAGCTGGTTCATTGCGACTCTAGCGGTGAGCCTGATCATCGAGACCATCGCCGCCGATATCTATGGGTTCGCTCCTCCCGAGCCCATACCCAGTCCGCTGTTGGCGAGCCACATCACCCTCGGCGTGGTCACGATCTCGTGGCAGTACGCCTTAGCCTTTGCCGGGCTGGTCGTCATCGTTGTCACCTTGGAGTGGTTCTATCGGAACACCTGGACCGGCCAGGCCATGAGGGCCACCGCCGAAGACCGGGAGGCCGCCAGCCTGACTGGGATCGACCCTAACGTCATCAGTCGCACTGCCTTTGCCGTGGCGGGGTTGATAGCGGGGATCGCCGGTCTTGTCATCGGCCCCATCGTCTTCGCCAACCCCACCATCGGGCTGACCTACAGCCTGGAGGGATTCCTGGCACTCGCCATAGGGGGCTTCGGCAGCGTCCGCGGCGCAATTGTCGGCGCCCTGCTGCTGGGGCTGGCAGAGCAACTCTGGTCGGTCTACTTCGGGGCCCAGCTGGACAGCCTCGCCGGACTGGTTCTACTGGTGCTGCTTCTGGCGGTGCGCCCATCAGGGATCTTCGGCGGCGCCCTGGGACGGCAGGTGTGAACCCTCCTTTGGGGATTGGCAGGCGGACGCCTGGGGCGGGGGGCGTCCGCACGCGGTTCCGGTGGTTTAGGCCGGCCCCCCTCCTGGCCGTGATCGTCGTCGTGGCGGGCCTGCCGCTCCTGCTCGGTGCCGATGACGTGGTGCTGGGCCAGATCGAGTTCGTATTGGCCCTGAGCCTGGCAGCGATTGGGCTCAACATCGTGTCCGGGTACGCGGGCCAGCTGGCTCTGGGTCCCGGGGCGATGTTCGCCATTGGGGCCTACACCGCTGCAGTGCTGGCGGCCCACTTCCCGTGGGCGGCCGGACTCCCGTTCATGTGCGTGTCCGGGACCCTGGCCGCGGTGCTGGCGGGTCTGGTGATCGCGATCCCATCCCTGCGGGCAGGCGGCTTCTACCTCGGCATGGTCACGCTGCTGATCGCCGCCGCAGTCCCCACCGTGGTCAGCAACCTCGCCGCGACCGGAGGGAGCGGGGGGATCCTCCTCCTGCAGGTGAGCTGGTTCAACCAGGTGCCCGGCGGGATTCTCCTCTACCTGCTGATGGTGGTCTTGGTTGTCGTCTTCCTGATCTTCTCCTCGGCCTTGCTCCACTCTCGTCTGGGGCGCAGGTTCGGGGCCCTGCGGAGTGGCGAGGTGCTGGCCTCCTCGCTAGGCATCTCCGGCTATCGCACCAAGCTGCTGGCTTTCGTTCTAGGTGCGATCCCGACCGGGATGGCAGGGGTGCTCTACGTCTACTCCCAGCAGGTGATGAGCCCGCAGAGCGCCACTACCAACCTTTCGATCAGCCTGCTGGCGGTGGTCGTGATCGGGGGCTTTGGGACTGTTGTCGGCCCCCTCCTGGGCAGCGCGATCGTCTTCGGCTCGGGTGAGTTCCTCGGAGGGCTCCAGGAACTCCAAGGCATCGTATACGGAGTCCTGCTGCTGCTAGTGGTGGAGTTCATGCCGGAGGGGCTGGCCGGATCGAGTCAGCCCTGGGGCAGGTTTCTGGGCCGCGTTAGCGGCGGGCGCCTTCGGCGGACCACGACCGCCGGTGAGGTATCGGTGCAGCCGCGCAGCTCGGCCGCCCTGGACGTGCCACGGATTGCCAACTCCAACAAGGTGGTCCTGACCGGGGTGAGCAAGAGCTTCGGTGGGATCCATGCAGTGTCCTGCGTCGACCTTGTCGTCTCCCCGGGGGCGGTGCATGCGGTGATCGGGCCCAACGGCTCAGGCAAGACCACCTTGGTCAACCTCATCAGCGGGTACCAGCACCCCGATTCAGGCGAGATCGCGCTCGGTGAGCGGCGCCTCGACGGGCTGCGGCCCTACCGACTGTCCCAACTGGGAATCGCGCGTACCTTTCAGACCCCCCGCCTCAACCTGGAGACCACGGTCATCGAGAACGTAATGGTGGCCGCCGACCGGTGGGTTCGGGGAAGGGATTTCTCCTCGGTTCTGCGTGGTCCGGGCGGTCGTCGGGCGGACCGGGAGTCGAGGGCCCGTGCCCTGCAGTGCCTGGCCAGCGTCGGGCTCGCCGGGCTGGCGGACGAGCCCGCCGACAAGATGCCGCACGGTATCCAGCGCCTGATTGAGGTGGCCAGGGCGATCTCGATGTCGCCCTGGTTCATACTCCTCGACGAGCCTGCAGCCGGACTGGCCACGGCCGAGATAGAGAACCTTACCCAGGTGATCAGACGCCTCACCCAATCCGGGGTGGGGATCCTGCTGGTGGAGCACAACGTCCCCGTGGTGCTTGACATCTCCGACGAAATCACGGTGCTGAACTTCGGTAAGGTGATCAGGCACGGGTCCTCAGAGGACGTGCGCCGAGATCCGGATGTGATCCAGGTCTTCCTGGGCGTCACCGAGACCGACGCTGGTGCTAGCTTCGTCTTCGGCCAAGGGGAGCGTGACGCCGGTGGTGCTTGAGGTTCGCGACCTCCATGCCGGCTACGGCCGGATGGCCGTGGTGGTGGGGGTCTCCCTCACTGTGTGCGCCAGGGAGATGGTGGGTTTGATCGGCCGCAATGGCGCCGGTAAGACCACCACCGTTCGCGCTATAGCGGGGCTCAGGGACGGGGTCTTCTCGGGGATCGTCGAGGTGAACGGGGTGCCCGTGCAACGGCTCGGGTCCGCCAAGGTGGTGGGGTGCGGGCTGGTCTTGGTCCCCGAAGGTCGCCGGATTTTCTCTTCTATGACTGTCTCCGAGAACCTCCGGTTGGGCTCCTTCAGCCGTCGGCGCCAACCGGCCCGCGAGCGGGAGCGGAACCTGGAGCGGGTGATGGCGCTCTTCCCGGGGCTTGCGCCGTTCTTGGAGACGCGCGCTGGGCAACTGAGCGGCGGCCAGCAGCAGATGGTCGCCGTTGGCAGGGGGCTGATGGCCGGTCCCAAAGTGCTGATCCTGGACGAGCCCACTGCAGGGCTCGCCCCCAACCTCTCGGCGGAACTCTATCGGGTGATGCGACAGTTGGCGGATTCCGGGGTCGGAGTGCTGGTGGTGGAGCAGAGCATCAAGCTGGCTCTGCAGCATTGCGACCGCGCCTACGTCATGGACCGGGGGCAGATCGTCCGGGCAGGAGGCGTCCAAGAACTCTCCAAGGAGCATGTCACTGAGGCGATCATGGGCAGGGCTGCCAGCGGCGGGGGCGCCCCCGAGGCTCCTGCACCCTCCTAGGCCGTGCTCTCGAGGGGGAGGCCCAGCAGCTCAGCGAGGGCTGTCAGCTGTTCGACGCAGTGGCTGGCCGACTCGGCCCGCACTCTCGCGTTCACGATTGTCGCGCCCACCCGTTCCAACTCGGCGACCACTGCAAGGGCCGCCTGCGGCTCTAGGATGGGATCCAGGGGCTTGTCCGGGGCGAGGACTACCTCCAGCGCCTCGGAACGCTGTGTGTAGGCAGTTGAGCATTTTGTGGATTCGATCATCTCGCCCAGCTGCGTCGGTGAGAGTCCGAACGGCATCCAGCCATCGCCCAGGAGGACGGCCCGGCGCAAGGAGAGGGCGGTGTTACCCCCCACCCAGAGTGGGAGCCGAGCCTGGCGAGCGCTGGGGTCCACCACCAGCCCCTCAAACTTGAAGAAGCGACCAGAATAGGCTGGAGTGTCGGAGGCGAGGCCCTGGCGCAGGGCCCGCATGGCATCCTCCGATACGGCGGCCCGCTCCTCGAAGTTGGCCCCCAACGCTGCGAACTCTGAGCGGAGGGACCCGATCCCCACCCCCAGGATGACCCTGCCCCGGCTCACCTGGTCCAGGGTGCCGTAGGTCTTGAGCAGCTCCAGGGGATGGTGGTAGGGAAGGACCACAACATAGGTGGCCAGCCGAATCCTGGTGGTCACTGCAGCTAGGTACGAGAGGGTGACTGCCGGGCTCCAGTACCGGCTGCCTCTGACCGCCGTGTGGCGGCTGGGTACTGCAAGGTGTTCACTGCATGTCAGGTGATGGTAGCCGAGCCGGTCGGCGGCCCTGGCGATGTCCGTGAGCTCCGCCACCCCGGCGGTCTCCTCCCAGTCGCCGTGGGCCCGGGGTAGGACACTGACCACCGGGGTCAGCAGCCCGAGCCTGGTCACTGGCGGGGGAGGCCGAGGATCCGGCCGGCGATGATCTCGCGTTGGATCTCGCTGGTCCCTCCGGCGATGCTGGCCGACTTGGACCACAGATACTGGCGCTGCCTGGCTCTGTCCGTTGGAACCAGGTCCAGGGCCAGCTCCGAGAGGCGCTGGGTGAGGTTGCTCCAGATGAGCTTAACCTGGCTGGACTCTGGGCCGGGATTGATGCCACGAGCCAGTTGCGACATGGACCTGAGATTGGTCCAGCCGAGGAGCCTCAGCTCGACGTAGACCTGACCCAGGCGATCCGCCACCAGCGCATCCAGGAGTTGGCCGCTCGCTTGAGCCGCCCTCAGGACTTCCCCGAAGTAGAGTTGGCACAGGATCTGCTCCTTGAAGGGGAAAGTGGTTCCCCGCTCATGCGCCAGTGTGGTGTTGGCCACCTCCCAGCCATGGTTGAGATCGCCTACCAGATGGTCGGCGGGTACGAAGACCTCGTCCAGGAAGACCTCGCTGAACTCCGCCTCGCCGGTCATCTGTCTCAGCGGGTTCACCCCGACGCCCTCCGCCTGCATGTCGACCACGAAGAAGGAGATGCCTTGGTGCTTGGGGAGCTCGGGCCCGGTGCGGGCCAGCCCGATTCCCCAGCGGGCGAACTGAGCATACGAGGTCCAGACCTTCTGGCCGTTCAACACCCAGCCGCCTCTGACCGGCTGGGCGCTGGTGGTGAGCGAAGCCAGGTCGCTGCCGGCATTTGGTTCGCTGAAGAGCTGGCACCAGATCTCCTCGGCGCTGAGGATCTTCGGTAGGAAGCGACGCTTCTGCTCCTCGGTGCCGTGAGCGATCAAAGTGGGGCCGACCAGGTTGAGCCCAACTCGATTGACCGGTTGGGGCGCTCCGGAGGCCGTGTACTCCATGTTGAAAATCGCCACATCGATCGGTGAGAGCCCGCGGCCACCGTACTCCTTGGGCCAGCTGAGCCCGAGCCAGTGGGCTTCACTCAGTTGGAGCTGCCAGCGCCGTCCCCACTCCATCTCCTCCTCCAACGAGCTGAACGGCGGTGGGAGTTCCAGGTGGTCGGCAAGCCAACCTCGGAGTTCCTCTGCCAGCTCCTTTTGCTGAGGAGAGAGAGAGAAGTCCACGGAGTCAGCGCAACAGACCGCGGGCGATCACCGTCCGCAGCACATCGCTTGTCCCCTCCCCAATCACCATTAGAGGGGCGTCACGGTAAAGTCGTTCGGCCTCGAACTCGGTGGAGTAGCCGTAGGCGCCGTGCACCCGCATGTTCTCAGTGGCGGCCTTCATGGCCACCTCGGAGGCGAAGAGCTTGGCCATTCCGGTCTCCACGTCCGCGCGCGTTCCGACCTGCAGGCGGGTGGCCGCCCACCAGGTCAGGAGCCTGGCCGCTTGGACCTCGGTGGCCATGTCTGCTAGCTTGATCTGGATGGCCTGGAAGTTGGAGATCGGCTGGCCGAAGGCCCTGCGCTGCTGGGCGTACCTGAGTGCCTGGTCGAGCGCTGCCTGCGCCACACCCACTGCCCTTGCCGCCACGTTAATTCGACCCAACTCCAAGGCGGCCAGGATCTGCTGCATTCCGTGACCCTCGATCCCTCCGAGGAGGTTCTCCCGGGGTACGCGGACATCGTTCAGGTTGACCTCGCAGGTCTCCGGGCCCCTGTAGCCCAGTTTGCCCAGGTCCTTCGAGATGACTAAGCCGGGCATGCCCTGCTCCAGAAGTAAGACGCTCATCCCCCGGTGGGCCGGCGTGGTCGATGCGTCGGTCTTAACCAAGACGGGAAGAGGGTTGGCGTGACGGGCATTAGTGATCCATGTCTTGGTCCCCCGGACGACATAGCCGTCGGCCTCACGGTGGGCGGTCGTCTTGATTCCCTGCAGGTCACTGCCGGCGTCCGGTTCTGTAAGCCCGATGCCACCCTGGCGTTGACCGGTCGCCAGTTCCGGGAGGTAGCGCTGGCGCTGTGCTTCGGTGCCATAGGTCGCGATCAGTCGGCATGCGAGGGTGTGGCTGCCAAGCACTCCGGCCACTCCCATCCAGCCTCGGGAAATCTCCTCGAAGGCGATCGCGAAGGAGATGAGGTCGAGGCCCAGCCCCCCGTACTGCTCAGGGACTGAGATTCCGAACAGGCCCAGTGTCTTCAACCCGTCGACTATCTCCTGCGGATACTGGCCGCCACGCTCGAGTTCTCGTGCGACCGGCGAGATCTGCTCGGAGACGAAGGAGCGGAGGGTCTGCCGGAAAAGCTTCTGGTCTTGGTCCAGCTCGAACTCCAAGGCGCTACCCCGGCGTTCCCATCAGACCGCTTCGCGGGCGGTAGCTGAGGGCTCCCCATGGCTGCCCAGCACGCCGTCTCCTTCGAGCGCGGCGATCCGCTCCGGCGAATAGCCGGCCAGCTCCGCCAGAATCGTCCGGTGGTCGCTGTCGAGACCAGGCGCTGGTGAGGGAGTAACCCGGCGCGGTCCAACCTTGGCCGCAGTTGCCGGCACCCGGACCCGGCCGAACTCCGGATGGTCGAACTCCAAGATCATCCCGCGTTCGGCGGTGAAGGGGTCTGAGAGTGCCTGGTCGAGGGTGCGGATGGGCGCGTGGGGGACTCCGTGCTGGGCCAGCTTTTGGAGCCAGATGGTGGTCGGTTGCTGGGTGAAGATCGGGGTCAAGATCGCGAGCAGCTCCTGCGAGTTCCGTCGCCGGGCGGCGAAGTCGACAAAGCGCTCGTCCAAGACCAGGTCAGGCCGGTCCAGGGCATCGGTGAGCTGACGCCAGAACTTCTCCTTGGCGCAGGAGACCACGATCCACCCGTCCGAGGTCTGGAAGTTCTGGAAGGGGACCAGGGATGGGTGCGCGGAAAGTTTGGTGCGCCCGACGAGGTGTCCCCTGGTGAGCCACCAAGTGGCGGGGTAGGTGAGCATGGAGAGGGCTGCGTCATAGAGGCTGAGGTCGCAGTCCATGCCCACCCCGTCGCGCCTAGCCGCGTGCACCCCGGCCAGCAGCGCGAAGGCAGACAAGATCCCGGCACTGTAGTCCACCAGCGAGATCCCGGTCTTGGTGGGGGCGCCGTCCGGCTCGCCAGTCAGCTCCATCCACCCGGCCAGCGCCTGGAGCACGTAGTCGTAGGCGGGCTGTGAGGCCCGGGACCCGCTCATCCCGAACCCCGACAGCGAGACGCAGACGATGGCGGGGTTCACTGCTTTGAGGTCGTCGTAGCGCAGTCTGAGCTTGGGGGGGATGTCGCCCCGTAGGTTGGAGTAGACCGCGTCCACCCCCCGGACCATGTCGAGGAAGACCGCATAGCCGCTGGGCTGGGAGATGTCCAGGGTGAGGCTGGCCTTGTTGTGGTTGAACGTCTGGAAGAAGAGGCTGTCCTCGCCCCTGGTGTAGGGGGGGACGTAGCGTCCCACGTCGCCGCCATGGCGAGGGTCCTCGATCTTGATGACCTTCGCTCCCAGCTCAGCCAGGTGAAGCGTTCCGAATGGGCCGGCCCCATATTGCTCGACCGCCAGAACAGTCAAGTCAGCGAGCGGAAGTCGAGTTTCCTCCTTCCGGAGCGGGGCCGCTCGCCGTGGCGTGCTCTCTGTCAATGTTCTCGTACGTGGGACCAAGCGCTGACAAGTGCTGGGCCATGGCATTTTCTGCGGCTTTGACGTCCTGGTCCCGGATGGCCTCGGTGATCTGCCGATGCGCCGCCATGACTCGCTCCCAGAACTCGTCGGGGGCGCGGTCGCGGAGGAAGCGAACCTGCATGGTCACGAAGAGTGGCTCGGTCATGACCGAGATCAAGCGGTTCCCGGCCGCGCTGACCACCGCCAGGTGGAATGCCCGGTTGCACTCGAAGAGCAAATTGGTGGGCATTGTCGACGGCTTGCCCGGGATGGCGGCCAGCAACCTGACTATGTCTTCCTCGGTCCGGAGCCGGGCTGCGCCGCCGGCCGCCGGCACTTCGAGGCATTGCCGGGCCTCCAGAAGTTCCCCGACACTGACCGCGTTGGAGGCGGCCATAAGCGCGATCGTCCCGGTGAGAGACTGGACCACATGGCTGGCCTGGGGCACCGCCGCGAAGCTGCCTCCACTCCCACCCCTGGTGGTGGTGATCAGCCCCTCGCTGCTCAGTGTCCTGAGCGCTTCCCGGACCGTGCCACGACTGACGGCGAAGTGGCTGCTGAGGTCCGCCTCCGAGGGCAGCCGGTCCCCGGGTGCAAGGGTCCCCTGCACGATGTGCTGCCGCAATTGGTCGGCCACCTGCTCGAACGCCTTGCGCACGGGCTTGACCGGAAGGGAGGCACGGGAGTTCAGGCTCACCGCACGCAGTATAAAGGTCGGACATAGCTCTGTATAATGTACCTTTCGTGGTGCCCATTAGTAAAGTAGGGCATTGACTCGAAACTGGAGAGCGGGCTTGGAAGGGAAACCTGGTTGGGGCTCTCGGTACTACGAGGACCTACGAGTGGACGAGGTCCTCCGGCATCCTTTGGGTCGCACCATCAGCGAGGCGGACAACATCTGGTTCACCCTCCTCACTGGCAACACCAATCAGATGCACTTCAACTCGGCCTACGCGGAGCTGTCGTCATTCGGGAGGCTCCTCGTCAACTCCGGCTTCACCCTTGCCTTGGTCTTAGGGCTGAGCGTCGGTGATCTCAGCCAGAACGCGGTTGCCAACCTCGGCTTCGACAATGTCCGGTTCACCCACCCGGTGTTCATAGGCGACACCATCTGGGCCGAGTCCAAGATCCTCGAGAAGCGCGAGTCACGATCCCGCCACTACGCAGGGATCGTGACAGCCCGGACTAGGGGCTTGAACCAACGTGGGGAGCAGTGCGTCGACTTCAGGCGGACCTTCATGGTCTACAAGCGTGGCGCCGACCAGCTGGACGCCTTCCCGGAGCCCAAGCAGCCCTTTGAGTGATCGCGCTCCGAGCTTCAGGCGACCGGTCACTGGGGGGCCACAGGACGTGCGCGAGATGTTGGCCCGGAGCGTCGCGCGGTACTCAGACCGCTGCGCCCTGGTGGGTCCCGAGGCCAGCTACAGCTACCGACAGCTCGAGCGGGAGGTCGAGAGGGCAGCGGGGGGGCTGCACCAACTGGGAGTGGGTGCCGGGGACCGGGTGGCGTGCGCTTTGCCCAACCGCGCCCAGAGCGTGGTCTCCTTCTTGGCGGTGCTACGGCTGGGAGCGGTGTGGGTGGGCCTTCCCAAGGTGCTCGCGGCCAAGGAGCTTGACTTCATCCTTGGGGACTGCACCCCCGCAGTGTTCCTGACCGGGCCCGGCACCCGCGACAAGCTGGGTGGCTCTGCGACGAAGACCTCTTCAGTGAGGCGGGTCCTGACTGTGGCCCCAGGGATGCCCGGTGACGAATGGGAGGAGTTGCTCTCCCGCGCGAGTGATCCCCCATCTGTGCGGGTGGACCCTTGGGCCCCCGCTGCGATTGCCTACACCAGCGGCACCACCGGCTTCCCCAAGGGGGCTACCCACTCCCAGCTGGGGCTGGTGCTCCCTGCCATGGTCCTGCTCTCAGAGGGGCTGGCCCACCCCGGCTGGCGCTACGGGGTCTGCCTGCCCCTGACCCAGCTCACTTTGATGGTCAGCTCGTGCCTGCTGGCGTTGCAGGCTGGGGGCACCGCGGTGGTGGCCGAACGAATGGAGCCGGCTGATCTGTCCCGCTGGATCTCGAGAGAGCAGGTGAATTCGATGGCAATGGTCCCTACTCTCCTCCGGGGCCTGCTGGATTGCAAGGAGGTGTCGGAGCGTGACCTGTCCAGCCTGCGCGAGCTCCACGTGGGCGGCGCCGACTGTTCCTCCGAGCTGAGGGAGCGGTTCTCGCAGAGGTTCGGCATTCGGCCGACCGTGCGGTACGGCATGACGGAGGTGCCAACGGTGGTGGCGGTTGAGCTCCCGGGTGAGCGACTCCGCGACGGTGCCGTGGGCCGCCCGCTGCCACACCTGAAGGTACACATCTTGGACCGTGATGAAGTGTCCCAACCTGTCGGAGTGTCTGGGCAGGTCTGCGTCGGACCCGCCTCGGGTGGACCCTGGGCCGGCGCTTACCCGCAAATGCTGGGTTACTGGGGCCGGGCGCAGGAGTCGAGTCTCAAATTGAGCGGGGGTCTACTGCACACCGGGGACCTCGGCCATCTGGACTCGAATGGCTTTCTTCACCTCGAGGGGCGCCTCGACGACGTCGTGATCAGAGCCGGGACAAACGTGTCCCCATCTGAGATCGAGCGAGTGCTGGGGGAGGCGCCGGAGGTCGAGGCCTGTGCCGTCCTGGGACTTCCAGACGCCCGACTGGGGCAGCGGATCGTGGCGGCGGTGAGCCTGCGCCCGGGGACGACCACCAGTGAGAGCGCCCTCTTGGAGAGGTGCCGCCAGAACCTCGCCCCCTACAAGGTCCCTGAGGAGGTCCGGTTGCTGTCGGCGCTCCCGCTTAACGCCATCGGAAAGGTGGACAAGAGGGCCCTGCGCGGTGCATTGAGCGCGGCCGCCACACTCGAGTAGACAACCTCTGGTTGGGAGGAAGGGGTCATGAGCTCGGCTAATGAGGAGTTCGATGCGGATACCTCCGGCGCGATCACCGACGCCGACGTGGAGCGTGCCCGGCTGCTGGTCGGGTTGGTGGCCGCCGATCATCGCCGCGACTACATCTCCGAGGCGACCAGAGACTCCATCCGCAACTTCGCCATCGGCTACGGCGACGACAACCCCCTCTTCATCGACGAGGAGTACGGCCTGACAACTCGCTGGAGGACCCAGATCGCACCGCCGATGATGCTGGTGGCAGCTCAAGACCGGATGTTCGGTGATCAGTTGCCACAGGAGGTGCGCGAGCGGACCAGGGGCCTCTTCCGCGGTATCCACTCCTTCGTCTCGGGCGGGTCGTGGGAATGGTTCCGTCCCATCTGCCGCGGCGACCGGATCTACTCCTTTGGCGGGATCGAGTCGGTCGAGGCCAAGGAGTCGGAGTTCGCAGGCCGCTCGGTGATCCAGACCAAAGCGCACATCAAAATCAACCAGAAGGCCGAGGTGCTGGGGATCGCCAGGACTACCGTCATCTACACCAGCCGCAGGGAGGCACGAGATCGGGCGAAGTATGCCGGGTTGGAGCTGGGCCAGTACTCCGAGGAACAGATGGCTGGGATCGACGCCATCTACGCTCAGGAGCGGCGACGGGGGGACCAGCCCCGGTATTTCGAGGACGTGGAGGTGGGCGAGGAGCTGCCCCAGATGGTCAAGGGTCCGCTCACCACCACGGACCTGATCGTCTTCCACGCTGGCGGCTTTGGCTTCCAGCCCTTCATGCCCGCCACCGGCCGGCTCTGGTACCGCAACCGAAAGCGCATTCCCGCCTTCTACGTCCGCAACGGACGGGGAGTGCCCGATGTCGCCCAGAGGGTGCATTGGGACAGTGACTGGGCCAAGGCGATCGGCAACCCCGAGGCCTATGACTACGGGGCGATGAGGGAGTGCTGGCTCCAGCACTCCCTCACCGACTGGATGGGGGACGACGGCTGGCTATTTCAGATGAAAGGTGAGATTCGCAAGTTCAACTACCTCGGCGACACTCAGTTCTTGAGTGGCAGCGTGATCGCCAAGCGCCAGGAGGGCCGCAGGCACTTAGTGGACCTCGATGTCGCCTGCGTCAACCAGCGTGGCCAGGAGACCATCCGCGAGAGAGCCACCGTTCAGTTGCCCAGCCGCGACGGCGGTCTGGGGCCGCTGCCGGAACCGGAACCGGAGTTGGAACGAATGGCCAAGAGGATGCTGGACCGCCACTGGGAGCTTCTGGCCACGGTCGGTCGTGGGGAGCTGCTCCGCGACCCCGTCTTGCCCTGAGTGCCAACCCGGGGCTCAGTCCAAGGCAGAGACGATCCGCTCCACCGCGCCAGGATCTGCGATGCCCAGCAGGACGCTGTCGACCGCGCTGGACTCCCACTCCCGCAGCCTCCTGGCGATCCGGTCGGCAGGCCCCACCAGTCCAAGTTGGTCGATCAGCTCGACCGGCACCGCCGCCTCGGCCTCATGCTTGCGGCCGCTGGCGTAGAGGTCCTGGATCCTTTCGGCCTCGGCCGCGAACCCGTAGCGGCAGACCAGGTTAAAGTAGAAGTTGCGCGCTGGCGCTCCCATCCCGCCGATGTAGAGAGCAAAGATCGGCCGCAGACGGTCCCGGCACCGCTCTAGATCATTGCCCTCGGCCACATACACTGTGGCCACAATATCCAGGTCGGCGAGGGACCGGCTCCTCTTTCTGGTGCCGGCCATCAGCGGCTCCTGAACGAGCCGTTCGTGCTCTGGCGCATAGAGGAAGGCGAGCCAGCCGTCTGCCAGCTCCGCAGTGAGCTCCACGTTCTTGGGCCCGAGCGCCCCCAGGTAGATCGGGATCTGGTCGCGGACCGGGTGGAACATCGTCTTCAGCGGCCTCCCCAGCCCTGTGGAGTCCTTGCCCCGGTATGGGATCTGGTAGTGGCGCCCCTGGAACTCCACGTCATCCCGGCGGGCCACGATGGCCCGGATGATCTCCACGTACTCCCTGGTCCGCGCGAGCTGGTACCCGAATGGGACTCCGTGCCAGCCTTCAACCACCTGGGGACCAGACATCCCGAGGCCGAGCAGAAAGCGGCCCCCCGAGAGCGCGTCCAGCCCCATGGCCGTCATCGCGGCGTTGGCTGGGGTCCGGCCGGGAATCTGCATGATCCCCGAGCCCAGCTTGATCTGAGTCGTCCGAGCTGCCACGAAGGCGAGAACTGTGGGGGCGTCGGTCCCGTATGCCTCGGCCACCCAGAGCGAGTCCAACCCGATGCGGTCGGCGGTCTGGGCGATCTGCGAGAGCGCCACAGGCGTCTTCACTTGACTGCCGTACGGGCCTATGGAGATCCCGATTCGCATCGGCTCAGACGCCCCGGTAGCGAGGGTTGCGCCGCTCGAGGAAGGCGGTCATCCCCTCCTTGAAGTCGTCGCTCCGGACCGCGAGCTCCTGGATTGGACCCTCCCCGGCGAGTGCCGCCGGAAAGTCCTCGTCGAGGGAGCGGTGGAGCAAGACCTTGGTCAGCCCCACGGCCACCGTAGCAGCCGACCCGAAGGCGAGTGCTACCTCATCCAGGCGGGACGCGACGAGGGCATCGTCCACCACCTCATTGATCAGCCCCCAACTGGCGGCTGTCGCGGCGTCCACCTCTCTGCCCAGGAGAAGCATCTCTCGGGCCCGGGCTACCCCCACCAGCCGGGGCAGGAGGTAGGCCGCCCCGGTGTCGGCGGCGAAACCGTGACGGACGAAGGGGGTCGAGAACTTTGCGCTCCTGGCGGCCACCACGTAGTCGCAAGCCACTGCCAGGTTGCAGCCCATCCCAGCGGCATGCCCCTGGACCGCCACCACTACGGGCACCTGGGAGTTCCACACAGCAGAGATCACCCGGTGAACACCGACGCCGAGACCCCTTTGGATGTGGCCGACTCGGGCTGGCTTCGGCCGGCCTGCAGCCTCCCCGATGTCCGCCCCGGAGCAAAAGTGGTCTCCCTCGGCGGAGAGTGCCACGACCCGGACAGACTCGTCGTTGGCGACTCCTTCCAGGGCCTCCGAGAGAGCCCTCTGGGTAGCGACGTCGAGGGCATTACGGACCTGGGGCCGCGTCAGGGTCAGGCGGAGCACTCCGGAGTTGTCCCGCCGTACTCTGAGTCCCTCCACCTCGCCCTCCTGGGTGCTCGACGGATGTAGGACAATTGTCCAAACCGCGGCTATAATACGACCTGCGACCTCCTCGCCGCGACGGTGCGCACCATCCGGCGAGTAGGTGTAGCCCAAGACGTCTGACGAGGTGGTGGAGCTGCCGATGGATGCTGAACAGTTCGAGCTAGTGCGCCAGTCGGTGCGCGGGTTCATCCGCTCCGAGGTCGTCCCGCTTGAGGCGGAGATCGACGAGTCGGATGAGATCCCGTCCCGGATCAGAGACGCCGCAGCGCGGATGGGCCTGTTCGGCTTCGCCATCCCCGAGGAGTTCGGAGGGCTGGGGTTCGGCATGGTCGAGGATGTCAGGCTGGCCTTTGAGATGGGCTACACGACCCCCGCGTTCCGCTCGATGTTCTCCTCCAACAACGGTCTCGCCGGGCAGGTACTCGTCTGGCAGGGGACGCCTGAACAGCAGCGTCGCTACCTCCCAAAGATTTCCAGCGGAGAGTTCATCGCAGCCTTTGGCCTGACCGAACCCGAGGCCGGCTCCGACCCCCATTCCATGAGGACCACGGCGGTGGCTGATGGCGATGGCTATGTGATCACGGGCTCCAAGCGCTTCATCACGAATGCCCCGGTGGCGGACATTTTCGTGGTCTTTGCCAAGACGGACCACGAAGCACCACATGGCGGGGGCATCTCAGCCTTCCTGGTCGAGCGAGGAACTCCTGGCCTCACGGTCGGACCTCGGGACAAGAAGATGGGACAGCACGGAGCATGGACATCAGAGATCTTCTTTGACCGGATGCGAGTGGGCAAAGACGCCTTGGTGGGCGGCGAGGAGGGAAGGGGATTCAACTGGGCAATGCGGTCGCTCTCGCGTGGTCGGCTGCACATCGCAGCCATCTGCGTAGGAATGGCTCAGCGGCTACTCGAGGAAAGCGCCCGGTACGCCAGCGAGCGGAAGCAGTTCGGCCAGCCTATTGGGGCCTTCCAACTGGTCCAGGGGCTGCTAGCGGACTCCCAGACGGAACTTTACGCCGGCAAGACATTGGTGCTGGACGCAGCGGGCAAATTCGAGTCGGGCGGCGAGACCCGGATCGGACCGTCCTGCGCGAAGTACTTCTGCAGCGAGATGGTGGGCCGGATCGCCGACCGGGCGGTGCAGATCTTCGGCGGCTCTGGGTACATGCGGGGCACGGTCGTGGAGCGAATGTACCGGGACGCCAGGCTCTTCCGGCTGTATGAGGGCACCAGTCAGATCCAACAGGTCATCATCGGGCGCCACCTGGTCAAGTCGGGGCCTCTTGCAGTATGACGGGCGAGCGCCAGCCGGTCGCAGCTGCTTTGGTCAAGGGCAAGTCCGATCAGCCCTGGATCCCCGCCACCATGGCGGATGCCTTCGTATTCCGCAGTGAGCACAACCGGGCGGCGCCGATGGTGCTGACGCCGGATGGTGTCTCGCTCTCCTATGAGAGAGTTCGCCAACTGGCGGATCGGCTACGCTCCCGGCTGGCCGCATTGGGAGTTTCGCCCGGTGACAAGGTTGGCCTGTATCTCACCAATGAGCCGGCCTGGATGGTGGCCTCGTATGCCGCATGGATGCACGGATGCACGGCGGTCGCGTGCAGCGCGATGCTGCCGCCGCCGGAGGCACTCCGTACCCTGGATGGCACCGCTGTAAGGGTGGTGGTGGCCAGGGACACGATGCCGTTGGATGGCTTCGGTGGCGAGAGCGTCGCGGTGTCGGGGACCGGAGAGCTGGCGTCGCCAGGACCAGAGGCGGCCGCTGGGGAACCCGCTCTGCCGGGGGACGAGATGGCAGCATTCATCATCTGCACCTCTGGGACCTCTGGCACTCCTAAGGCGGTCGCCCACAGTCACGCCCAGCTGCGGACAGCAGTGCTCCAGATGGTCGATGCCTACGCCCGCACCAAGGAGTTCCGGCACACGGTAGCCCCGGACCGCGTGGCGCCCGGGACCATCTTCACCCCGTTCGGCCACATCGGATCCTACTACTCCACCGGGTTACGGCTCTGGCTGGGACGGCCAGTCGTGCTGGTGCCGAAGTTCAACCTTGACAACCTCCGAGCGCTCCTGTCGCGCTGGAGCTACGAAGCGTTCCAACTTACCCCAGCAATGGTCCATGCGCTCGCCTTTGCCGAGGGCCCCGTCGACCTGCGCGGGCTGCGCTATGTCACCTCTGGCACCGCCCCGCTACCGGCTGCCACCAGGGATGCCTTCGAGACCCGCTACGGGATCCCCGTGCTGCAGGCGTACGGGATGACCGAAGCCGGGACCATCGCCCAGGAGCGGTACGAAGACGCGGTCGCCGGCAGGCGTGGACCAGGCGTGGTCGGTCGCCCGGCGGCTGGGGTGGAAGTGCGGATCCTGGACCCCGAGGGAGCAGAATGTGCCGTCGGCGAGGTGGGCGAGGTCACGGTTCGAACGCAGACCATGGGCTCGAACGCCTTCACCGGCGACAGCTTCGCCTCGGCAGACGGCTGGATTCACACCGGCGACCTGGGCATGCTTGATCGAGATGGGCTGATCCACCTAACCGGCCGGATCAAGGACATCATCATCACCGGCGGACTCAAGATCGATCCGGCTGAGGTGGAGGACGCCATGCGTCTGTCTCCACTCGTGCTGGACACGGTGGTTGTCCCTCTTCCAGACCCTCGACTCGGCGAGGTTCCGGTGGCGGCAGTGGTCTGGGCGATGGCCCCGAATGTCGAGGTTCTGCGCAGGGACCTCAGGGACCGCATCGCCCACTACAAAGTCCCACGGTCCTACTTTGCCGTGGATGAGCTGCCTCGCAACCAGCTGGGCAAGGTCGACCGACTCGGAGCGAGCCAGCTTGCGATGCGAGCGAGCGCGGATGGACAACTGCAGTGACAGTGCGCTAGGGATGGTCATGCCCAAGGCAGTGGAATTGCCTGAGGCTGAGGCCTGGGAGTTCTTGGAACGCGCTCATATCGGGATCTTCACCACCCTGCGCCGCGGCGGCTGGCCGCTCTCGCTGCCGGTCTGGTTTGTGGCACTGGAGCGACGCATCTATGTGATGTCTCCTGGCCGCAGCGCCAAGGTGCAACGAGTGCGCAGAGATCCCCGCGTCTGCTTCCTGGTGGAGGAGGGCTGTTCCTGGACGGAGGTGCGCGCAGTGGTGATGGCGGGAACGGCCGAGCTGGTGGAGGACGCCGAGGAGAGGTCGCGTGCCTTGGTCCGGTTCTCCGAGAAGTACCGCGGCCTGCGGATGCCCAGGGACCGGATCTCGAAGGCCACCCGCACCCACTACGGGGAGCATGCCGCCTGGATCCGGATCACCCCTGCAGACCCAATTGTGAGCTGGGACAACGCAAGAGTCCGACTGCAGCAAGCGCTTAGTGGAGACTCGACAGAGGGCCCCTGACCGGCGCACAACTGAGAAGGAGAACTGGCCATGGCATATCTTGATGGGCGGGTGGCCGTCCTGACTGGCGGCGGCAACGGTATCGGCGAGGCGGTGGCCAAGGCTATGGCCGCTGAGGGCTGCGCCGTGGTCGTCAATGATCTGGGCGTCAACGTGGATGGGAGCGGTGGCAGCTCGGGTCCCGCGGATCGAGTGGCCGAGGAGATCCTTCAGGCTGGGGGCCGCGCAGTATCCAACCCCGCCGACGTCGCCGACTTCGAGGCTGCCCGGGGCCTGGTCGAAACTGCCGTCCGTGAGTTCGGCAAGCTGGACATCATGGTCAACGTGGCCGGGATCGTCCGCGACCGCATGATCTTCAACATGACTGAGGAGGACTGGGATGCCGTCATCCGGGTCCATCTCAAGGGGACCTTCAACACCACCCGCCACGCGTCGGTCTATTGGCGCGAGCACCGGGGCGGCAAGTTTCGCCTCATCAACTTCACGTCAGGGTCAGGCCTCTTCGGCTCCCCCGGGCAGCCCAACTACTCGGCGGCCAAGATGGGGATCGTGGGACTCACCCTGTCCTGCGCCAATGCCCTCACCCGCTACGGCGTAACCTCCAACTGCATCGCGCCCACGGCGGCGACCCGGATGACCAGCACCATCCCCGACGAGCTGGCTGCGGCGATGCAGCGGCCCAGCTCATCTGAAATGGCCCCCGAGCAGGTGGCCCCCCCGGTGATCTACCTCGCCAGCGAGGAGTCCGACTGGCTCAATGGGCGGGTGATCGGGGCTAGGGGCAACCGCATCACCCTCTATTCCAACTACGAGGTGAACCGGGAGATCGTCTCGACCGGGCAGTGGGAGTTGTCGGCGGTCTTCAGGGAGTTCGACCGGACCTTGAGGGCGGCGGTGGAGGGACGCGGCCGCTTCGACGCCTTAACGTGAGGCGAGTGCGGTGCGACAGATGCGAAGACGAGTGGCGGACCTGCGATGGGTATAGGGCTGAGCCAGGCCGAGCTGGCCGTGGCGGCCTCCGTCCGCGAGTGGGCCGAGGCCCGCTGCGGGCGCGAGGTGATACGCGGATCACTGTCGGATGACGCGGCGGCGGTACCGCCCTTCTGGCCCGAGCTCGTGGAGTTGGGCTGGCCGGGGATTGCCGTCTCAACCGAGCTGGGTGGTGGCAGCCTGGAGTTGGGGCAGGTCGCGGTCCTCCTGGAGGAGGCCGGTCGCCGGCTGATCCCCGGCCCTCTTCTGCCCACCATCTGGGCCTCCCTGGTGCTGCGCGAGGCGGCCCCGAGTCAACGGACAGAGGAGCTCCTGCGAGGGCTGATGAGCGGGAGTCTCATCGGTGCTGTCGGGTTGGATGTGGGGAAGATGTGCGGCCGCCCGGTGGAGGCGATGCTGGAGCTGGAAGGTTGCAGCGGGCCGATCCTGGGATCCCCAGCAGCGGACTTCCTGATCCTCCCGGTCGACGCAGAGGGAACAGAGCGGTGGTGCCTTGTGAACACGTCGGCAGTGAGCGTTCGCCGGCTCTCCGCCCTGGATCCAACCCGCGCACTCGGCGAGGTCAGAGCGGAGCCCGGCCAGCGGGTGAGGGCTGCGGTTCTCCGCTCCGTGACCAGGGAGCGGATCACCGAGCTGGGGGCTATTCTCATCTCGGCCGAACTTACCGGGCTCGCTCAGTGGGCCCTGGACACCGCCACTGATCATGCCCGGGAGCGTAGACAGTTCGGGCGCCCGATCGGACAGTTCCAAGCTGTCAAACACCGCTGCGCCGACATGATGCTGATGACCGAACAGGCTCGGGCCGCCACCTGGGAGGCGAGCCACGGGAACGGATCCTCCCCTGCCCGTTCGTTTTCGATCGCGGCCGCGGCCACCCTCTCCATCAAGGCCGGGCTCAGGTGCACAGAAGACTGCATCCAGGTGCTGGGCGGGGTTGGCTTCACCTGGGAGCACGATGCCCACCTGTACCTGAGACGCGCCCTGGCCGTCAGCCTGCTCCTGGGAGGAGCGAGGGCCTGGAGGCTCAGGACGGCGGAGTTGGCGGTCGGCGGGATGCGTCCTGTGATGAGGATCGAGCTGGGACCCGAGGCGTCGGACCGGCGCTCCGAACTGCGCGGGCTACTCCGCAGGTTGAGCGACCTGGACCAGGGAGGGCAGAGAGAGGGGTTAACCGCGGCTGGGCTGGTGGCTCCCCACCTGCAGCCGCCGTGGGGCAGGGGTGCCGGTCCGGCAGAGCTGATGGTTATCGCTGAGGAGATGGAGCGGGCTGGAATCCGGCCCCCCTCGCTGGGCATCGGCGCCTGGATCGTGGACACCCTGATCGCTCACGGGACCGCGGCCCAGCAGAGGCGGTGGGTCGAGCCCACTCTCAAGGGCAAGATCCGGTGGTGCCAGCTCTTCAGCGAGCCGGGAGCGGGCTCCGATCTGGCTTCACTGACGGCCCGGGCTAGGAGAGACGGCGACGAGTTCGTCCTCAGCGGACAGAAAGTCTGGACCTCTAAGGCTAGGGAGGCAGACTTTGGGATCTGCTTGGCGCGCACCGAGCGGGCTGCCGACAGGCACCATGGGATCACGGCCTTCGTGGTCGGCATGGATTCCCCGGGGATCGAGGTCCGCCCGTTGCGTGACATCACAGGCAACACTCTCTTCAACGAGGTTTTTCTGGATGAAGTCCGGGTGCCAGAGGACCAGATCCTCGGAGAAGTGGGGGGCGGCTGGACGGTGGCGAAAGCGACAATGGCCTCCGAGCGGCTGCACATGGGGAGCATTGGGTTTGGCCGCGGACTGGAGCAGTTGTTGGAAGTGGTATGCAGTGGTCCTGGCCGCTCCGACCAGGTGGTTCTGGACCGCCTTGGTGCCTTGCTGGCGGACGGCCACTCCATGTCAGCGATGGAGTTGCGTCGTCAGCTGCGCAGTCTCGCCGGTGCAGCTCCTGGCCCGGAGTCCAGCCTGCGCAAGCTGCTAGCCGCCTTCACTCAGGGCGTTTATGAGCTAGGGCTGGAGCTCCAGGGTCCCCGAGGGGCAGCGATGGAGGGTGACCAAGGGGTCTGGGCTGAGTGGTTCCTTGGCAGCCGGGGTATCACCATCGGAGGCGGGACCTCCGAGATCCAACGCAACGTTGTGGCTGAACGGTTCCTCGGCCTTCCTAGGGATCCCGAGCCAGGCACATAACAGTTGGAGAAGAGGGGCGCGCGTGACTGACCCCATGCAGGCCCGCGACCGTGGCGCATCTGGCCCCGGCCCCACGGAGCAGTTCTGGAGTGCTCTAGAACGGGGCCAGCTGATGTATCAGCACTGTGCCGACTGTGGGCGCGTCTTCCACCGGCCCCGGTTGGTCTGCCCCAGCTGTGGATCTTCTAAGTGGGAATGGCGTGAAAGTCGGGGCCGGGGCTCGGTGTATTCGGTGACCACCGTCGAGCGCCCCGCACTAGCCTTCCACAACGAAGCTCCGTTCCAGGTGGCACTCGTAGACATGGAGGAAGGCTTTCGCGCCTTGGCCCGAGTGGTAGGGGACGCAGTCGCCATAGGTGACTCCGTGGAGTTTGTACTCCACAACGATCATGAGGGTCGGGCGGCTATCTCCTGCCGGAGGCGGGCAGTATGAGGTTCCCCTCAGGGATTGCGATCGCGGGGGTGGCGGAGTCGCGGCTGGGAGAGGTGCCCGGGGCGAGCGCTGAAGAGCTCATGACCGAGGCGGCGCTTGCGGCTCTGGATGACGCCGGGCTCTCGCCACGAGACGTTGACGGACTCTTCAGCACCAGCTCCTACCACTTCCTTCCCACCATGAACCTCACGGAGCAGATGGGGGTGACACCGAGCTATTCGGACTCCACCAGTTTGGGGGGCAGCAGCTTCGTCGCCTACCTGGGTCACGCGGCCGCCGCCATCAGCGCGGGGCTCTGCGAGGTCGCCCTCATAACCTACGGCTCCACTCAGCGCTCAGACGGAGGCAAGCTGGTCTCTCGGAGCGAGCAGTCCTCGTTCGAGCTGCCTCTGGGGTATCGCTACCCCATCTCGGGCTACGCTCTGGCGGCGGCCCGGCACATGCATCAGTTCGGGACCACCCTGAAGCAGCTGGCTGAGGTGGCGGTGGCCTCGCGGCAGTGGGCCCAGCTCAACCCCAAAGCCTTCACCTACGGCAGACCGCTGAGCCTGGAGCAGGCGATGGCGTCACCGGTTGTCTCGTCCCCGTTGCGGGCCGTGGACTGCTGTCTTGTAACCGACGGCGGCGCCGCCTTCGTGGTGACGAAGGCGGACCGGGCCAAGGACCTCCGTCAGTTGCCGATCTCCGTGTTGGGAGTGGCCGAGGCTCATGAGCACCGCGACATCTCAGAGATGCATGATCTGACGTCGACCGCCGCCCGCATAACGGGGCCGAGGGCGCTCAGCGAAGCCGACCTAACCCCCGCCGACATTGACCTGGTCACCCTGTACGACTCCTTCACGATCAACGTCCCGCTCTTCCTGGAAGACCTCGGCTTCTGCGCCAAGGGCGAGGGTGGCCCCTTCGTCTCTGGTGGCCGAATAGCTCCCGGCGGCGCCCTCCCGGTCAACCCGATGGGCGGCGGGCTCTCCTACACCCACCCGGGGATGTTCGGCGCCTTCTTGGTGGTTGAGGCGGTGCGTCAACTTCGCCACGAGGCCGGGGAACGGCAGGTAGAAGGTGCCCAGCATGCTCTGGTCCATGGCTGCGGTGCGGTGCTCTCCAGCCATGCAACCGCGGTTCTGGGCCGGCCTTAGGCGTTGCCAACCAAGGGAAGGAGGAACAGTTGCCGCTTTACATAGACGACCTGCACAAGGGCGAGGTGTTCGAGAGCGGGGGGCGAACGGTCACCGAGACCGACGTGGTCCTGTTCGTTGGCCTCAGCGGGGACTCCAACCCACTTCACACAGATGAGGAGTTCGCCAAGACCACTCCCTACGGGACGAGGATCGTACCAGGGCTTCTGGGACTGTCCATTGTGGCCGGTCTGATGCACCGGATGGGCGTGTTCGACGGCACCGCCCTGGCCGCCCTCGGTATCGAGGACTGGCGCTTCAAGGCACCGATGTTCTTCGGGGACACCTTGCGGATGCGCATGACCGTAACCGGGATCCGGATGACCAGCCGGGGAGACCGCGGGGTGGTGCAGCGCCACTTCCAGCTACTTAACCAGCGGGACGAGGTGGTCCAGGAGGGGACCATGAACCTCATGGTCAAGGCCCGCAACTACGGCACCCAAGAGGGGTCCGAGTGAGCATCGGTGAGGACTCGGGCAGAGCTGCAAAGAGTCTGCGGGCACTGCTGAATCCCCGATCAGTGGCGATAGTCGGCGCTTCCCACGACCCCAAGAAGATCTCTGGGCGGATCCTGGCCTACCTACATGAGTACGGTCAGCGTTATGGCTTCCGGGGTGAGGTGTTCCCGGTCAACCCGAACCGTGACACGGTCCAGGGACTTCCCGCCTACCCTGACCTCGACTCAGTCCCAGGCGAGATCGATTGCGCCATCGTGGTCCTGCCGGCGGAGCGGTGCCCGGAGGCGGTCCGGAGGTGCCGGGAGCGGGGAGTGGGAGCGGTGATGGTCTTTTCCTCCGGCTTCGCCGAGGTCGGGCCTGAGGGGGATGAGCTCCAGGCAGAGCTGTGCGTGGCCGCCGCCGGGACCCGGATGCTGGGCCCCAACTGCCTCGGGGTAGTGAACCTCTGGTCGGGGATGACCGCTACCTTCACAACTGCGCTCGACCAGCTTGAGCTGGTCCCCGGCCCGGTGGCGTTCGTTACCCAGAGTGGAGCCTTTGGATCCATGATCTTCGCAGTCGCTCAGTCGCTGGGTTTGGGTCTGGCCTATCTGGTCAACACCGGCAACGAAGCCGACGTGACTGCCGCCGAGGTCATTAGGACCGTTCTCGAGGACGAGCGGGTCGGCTCGGTGATCGGCTATCTGGAGGGGATGCGGGATGGGGAACGGCTCATCGAGGCTGGGCTCCGAGCCTTGGAACTGGACAAGCCGATCGCCTTGGTCAAGGTGGGCTCCACGGCGGCAGGTGCTAGGGCCGCCTCCTCTCACACCGGAAGCCTAGCCGGGGAGGATGCGGTATTCGACGGAGTATTCCGTCAGCTGGGAATAGCTCGCGCTCGGGGCATGGAGGAGCTCTTGGACCTGGGCCAGATCTTCGCCACGGGGCGGCGAGTCGCCGGGCCGAGGGTGACCGTCGTGACGATCTCAGGTGGGGCCGGGGTGCTGGTGGCTGACCTTTGCCACGAGGCGGGCCTGACCACCCCGGAGTGGGCCCAGGAATGGCAGGATCGAATTGCGGGACAGATCCCCAATTACGGCTCCGCTCGTAACCCAATTGACGTCACCGCCACCTTGGTGGCGCAACCAGAGTTGCTGGAAAGGGTCTTGGAGCGGTGTGCAGAGCACCCCGAAACTGACGTTATCGCGGTGGTCCTGGGTAACGTCGCGCTGCTGGAAGACCAGCTGGTGGCCGCACTCATTCGGGCCCAGGAGCGCACCACGAAGCCCGTGGTGGTCACCTGGGTGGGCGGCTCCGGCCGCGCCCGGCGCAAGCTCGACGGCAGCCGCATCGCCTGCTTCTCCGACCCTGGTAGGGCGGTGCGCGCGATCTCAGCGCTCTTCCAGTGGTGCCAGCGTCGAACGGATGGGCTTCCTTTCTCCCAATCACCATCCGACCCAGAACGGCGCCGGCTTGGGAAGCTGCTCTTGAGGCCTGCCATGGACCGCCCAGAGCGCCGCCTGAACGAGCAGGAGGCCAAGCGCCTTCTCAACCTGTACCGACTACCGGTGGTGGAGGAGGGGGCCGCAGCGACCGCCGAGGAGGGCGTGGCCGTGGCGAGGGCGTTGGGCTTCCCGGTGGTGGTGAAGATCCTCAGCGCCGAGGTTGCCCACAAGACTGAGGTCGGTGGGGTGCGGCTCAACCTGCGGAGCGAGGACGAGGTGGTGGTGGCTACGGCGGAACTGCTGGCCAGAGCCCGCAGGCTGGGAGCTGGTCAGCCCCGAGTTCTGTTGCAGAGGTTCGTCGCGGAGGGACTGGAGTTGATCGTGGGAGCCCGCGCCGACCCGTGCTTCGGCCCGGTGGTCCTGGTCGGGATCGGCGGCTTCCTGGCCGAGGTCCTAAGTGATGTCGCCGTGGCGAGGGCCCCGGTCACAGCGGAGCAGGCTGGGGAGCTCGTGGACCGACTCCGCGGGCGTTCCCTCCTTGGGAGCGTTCGCGGCGGGCCCCCCCGGGACCGGTCTGCTGTCTGTGACCTAGTGGCCAGGGTCTCGGAGATGGTAGTCGAACTCCACCCACTTCTCGCCGAACTCGACCTCAACCCGGTCATAGTTGGAGAGCGCGGGGCCGTCGTGGTCGACGCCCTGGTCCAGCTCGCGCCCAGCGGCGATACGTCAGCCAGTCTGGCCTGACCGTCCTCGGCCTGAAGCTGGTGGTTACTCAAGACCCTGTGAGAACCCCTGGGCCATCTCATTCAGGGCGGGGAGGTGGACATACCTCCGACCCGCTGGCCCCTCACGACAGCCCGAAGCGCATCGCGGAATGTGATGGACGCGATGACCCTTCCCCCTGCCCATGTCTGGTGGCAGCGGCTGGCGACTCAGCTGGTCCGCACCTTAACCTCGGGTGCCCAGTGACCCGCCCTCACTTCCCCAGTGACCCGCCCTCACTTCCCCACCCGCCGTCCCGGATCAGTTGCGGCAGGTGGGGGCGTGTCGATGATTGACGTTGGGACACGGAGCGGTGGTAGCTGACCTGCCGTAGCCGCCTCCGGGCGCGCCGGCGGATGGCGTCCAGGGTCTCCGGTCAGGGCTTGTCTGGCACCCGGCGGCTCTCGTCCAGGAGGCGATCAACGGAGGCTCGGGGCACGACGATGTGCTGGCCGAAGCGAATGCAGGGGGATAGCGCCGCGGGCGATGGCGGCGTATGCGCAGGAGCGTGGAATCCCGAGGGCCACCACCGCATCTGCCACGGACATGGTCAGCCGCGGCGCGGTTGTGGGCGCAAGGACTCTGTATGGCACTGGGTCAGCATATCCCGCTAAACCGCGTGGGTGCAGGCGCATCACCCGGGGCGTTGCCACGTACGTCAACAAGCGCGTCGCCCTGGGTCTCTCTGGTGCGCGGCCGGACAAACACCTTCGGGTTATGAGCCGTAGTCACCCCGTACGGCAGGGAATTTCGGGCCCGTCGCCACCGGGTGGAGCTGCCACGGGCGGGGCGGGCGGGGCAGTTGGGCCGAGTCGAGAGCACGTATTCTGGACCGTTGACAACGGCTCATCCCATCGGGGCTAGAAGCCTATCGACAGGCTGCAGAAGCAGTATCCCAACCTCTTCCTGGTGCACATACCGGTTCACGCCTCCTGGCTTAACCGGCGTAACTGCTCACAGCCTCCTTGACAAGGGGCTGGAACCCCCGATAGCCTGACGTGAGAGATCTGGTCGCTGCACTCCATCACACTCCACGTTTTGCAAAAGTCATCGACGCAGTTGCGCAAGGACCTGCCTGCCACTTTGGCTGGCGCTCACGAAGAGATTCTGCTTCTTCGCCCGCTCGTTTTCGATCAGCAAACGCAGATTGAGCTGCAAGCCCAGCTGCTTGAGGAACTGCAGAAGAGCAATCAGACGCAGGCTATTCGAATCGCCGAGCTGGAGAGCATGGTCTTTGGGAAGAAGAAGCGGAAAGCGCCACCGCCACCCGGACCGTCGGGAGGTGGCGGCTCAACTCACACGGCTAGGCCACGCGGCCATGAGAGCTACCGGCGGGCCGTGCCTCCCGACGAGGCGGTGACCTATACGGTGGAGCGTTCCGTGAGCGGCTGTGCCTGCGGGGGCACCCTGGTTGACGTCACCGTGCATGATCGCTATGTCGAGGACATTCCGCTGCCGGATCTGACTGCGGACTACATCGCCAAGCTGGTGACCAAGTACCGGGTGGAACAGGGGATGTGCGCACAGTGCGGGAAACCCAGCAGCGGCATGGACCTGGGTGGGCAAGAGGTGACCGTAGGCCCGAATGTGCGCCTGCTGGTGTCCCATCTGGTCGGCGTGCTGGGGATGAGCTATGCGGGGGTGCGCGGGCTGCTGCTCAGTCTGTACCGGATGCAGGTGAGTGATGGCGAAATCGCGGCCATTCTCAAAGGCAAGCAGCGCGACTGGGCTGAGGCCGCCCAACAGCTGAAAGCTGACATTCAGGCGTCGCCGGTGGTGCATCTGGATGAGACCCCCTGGCCAATCCAGGATCAAGGCGGCAAGGGCTATGCCTGGGCGATGAGTGACGCCCGTAGCCCCAAGGTCTACTTCGCCTTGGCAAGCAGCCGCGAGGGACGGCATGCCCAAGAGCTGCTGGGGGAGACCTTCACCGGGGTGCGGATCTCGGATGACTATGCGCCTTACCGTTCCCTGCCGGGAGAGCAGCAGTTGTGCTGGGCGCACCTCTACCGGGCTGGCCGGGATCTGCGCTACAACGCCAATCTGCCCCTGAGCCAGTTGCCGTTTGTGACCGAATGGTATGCGGGCTTCTCCGGCATCTATCAGGACCTGAAGCGGTATCTGGCGCAGCCGGTCAATCCGGTGGTGCGAGAGCTCAACCAGGACGAGCTGTGGACCAAGCTGCAAGCGCTGTGCGCCAGCCCCGTTCCTCCGGCTGGTCAGCCGGCCAAGCTGGCCCGGCTCAAGGCCCAGATTGCCCGTGCTGGACCGGCCAAGTTGTTCACCTGCCTCAAGGCAGATACTCCGGCGGACAACAACCGGGTGGAACGTGACCTCCGCCAGCTGGTGCTCAAACGCAAGCGATCCTATGGCAGCAAGTCAGAGCCTGGTGCCCGCGCTCTTGCGACCGTCTTCTCAGTATGTGCCACCGCCTGGCGAACCAACCCCAACGGCTACTTCACAACCCTCGCCGCCCTCTGACCAGCGACGGCTGTGAGCAGTTACTAACCGGCAGGCAATTTACTTTGGGATCATCCAGCGCAAGGTGCTCGCCCACGCTGCGGCCCACGACCTCTCCGAACCGGAACGCCGCCGCCCCGCCTTCGAAGCACGCTCACGCGCTCAGGCCCGCCCCTTCGCCTGGCGCTTCGCCCGTGCTGAGTTCGAGCGTCACCTCCAAGCACTGGCAGCGTGACCCCTGACGACCTTATGTCGGGGACTACTAAGCGTCGTCTGCCGAGTCGAAGAGATCAAGTCGACTCCGAGGCAATGGCGCGTCCTGCGCACGGTGGCCGAGGTCGCCGACTCCGGCAACCGCGGCATCAAAGGCGTCGACGAACCTAACATCCAACTTCGCTGCCCGACACAGAAACCTAACGACATCGGAAGCTAGTTTGGGAGCCAGCGGGTCCGCTGCGGGAAAGGCCGCAGCCCAGCTGGCGCCTCTTCCAGCGATCGTCTCAGTCCCTGTGAATTCGAGAACACGCAACGCTTCTGTTGCATACGTCCGTCGTCGCATGGCTCGCGCTATCAGATCACTCAGGTCGGAAAAGTACGCAGGTACGATATCTTGCTCGAGGGGCCGCTTCGACACATCAGGCTCAGCGAACTCTAAGAGATCTCGAATTCTGTCTCGCAGAGCCTCCTTCTCCCGCATCTCCGGTTCACCACCGACAATGACTTGGCGAAGAGCCCCCGACGAGTCGCCCAGGTGCAGCCGGGTCACTTCGTCAAGAGCATTCAAGGTGGTCAGGAGGTAGAGCCACGCCAAGTCCACCAACAAAGCCTGTGCCCACAGCTGACTAACGAGAAAGTGTCTATTGGCCTCCGCCAGGTAGGCTGGCAGTTGAATGAGATTGCGGTGCTTAGGCATGACCCAATAGACGGCGCGTCGATACCTCTGGAGCCGAGCTGTACCTCTCGGAGCGGCAGAAATGAGCTGATCCCAATTCCTGAGCGTGGCAACTTCAAAAAAGCGGCCGGTCGCCGGCAATGACAGCTCTCCCGCCTGACTGACAAACTCGGTCCGGTCTCGGCGATCCATCGACGAAATGTCGAGGCGGCGCGCCAGCTGTCTCGTCGATGCTGGGAGATCGGAATCCTTAGTCATGTAGGCGGCTCGGGCCCCGAAAAGGTCAGACACACCACGAAGCCAAAATACCCGCTCTGTGGCACGGCCTTTGGTCGTCTTGCAGTCGGCAACGGAGTACACGAGGCCAGCAGTCGGCACATACTGGACGCCCAGGACGTCCAAGTCGGTCCACTCCTCTGGAGTGATCCTCGTTCTTCCCTTCGGGCCCGAAACGAGTGCGCTCAACTTGACGTCAATACGAGTACTTGACCCTAGTGCCCAAAATGCGCGCCGCATTTCGAGCTTTTGGTCGAGGTCGAGTTCACTCACTTGGCCTGAACCCCATAGCAAGCTCATAAAGATCTGACCCTGATATTGCAACGAACCATCAGCAGGCGGTGCTGGCAGTGTCTGGAGCCCCGGATGGGGCAGACGGTATGGGCTGACGGGGGTGCGCGGGAGGCAGGAGGAGGGAAATGAGCGTGGAGC
>JAKATL010000021.1 GCA_021827985.1 bacterium | reverse complement strand
CCGCCTGCACCTGGACCAGGCCGGAATGACCAGGGAGCAGTGGCGAGAGCTATGGGATGCCTCGAGGTGGTGGATCACCGCCAACGGCGAGTCCGGGAAGAGCTTGGGCAACGAGACCATCCGGGTCCAGCCCCGAAGGGGTTCTGGAGGTGGACCTGCCCGAGCCGCTGGCCCGGCTGGCCAACTTGACCAGAGGGGGACTCACCCGGTACCGCTTTCAGGCTAAGGTTCGCTTCTCGTATTGCCAGGCGGAGTGGCTGGCCCAGGTCGAGGCTGACCGGGCGGTCGCCCACGCCACCTCCTTCGACCAGGCCCAGAGCCGGTTCTACATCGATGCCAGCTTCACCCCGACCTCCCCTCCCCGGGTCCCGGCCTACCAGGATCTGCTCTCTGACCCGGCCGCACGCACCCTGGCGGTGGACCACAACCATGGCTTCCTCGCTCCCGCCCTGCTCGACCGCTTCGGCAACCGGTGGGCCGGCTGCCTCACGTCGCACTGGTGACCGAGGAGCTGTCCGCCTCGACCAGGGACGGGCACCTGCGCCAGGCGATCACCGACCTTCTGGAGCTGGCCGAGGCGGGAGGCGCCAGGTCCATCACCATTGAGGACCTCGGCTTCTCGGAGATGCGCTCGACCGGCCGGGAGCAATACGGCTCCCGCCGCTGGTTCCGCAAGGTGGTCTCGGGGATGCCGACCGCCAAGTTCCGGGATCGATTGGTGGCGATGGCCTCCAGGCGGGGCATCGCGGTGGTTGGAGTCCCCGTCGCTTACTCCTCGATCTGGGGCAGGCAGCACTGGCTGGCTCCCCTCTGGGCCCAGCATCAGCAGGTATCCGGGCACACGGCCGCGGCCGTGGTGCTCGGTAGAAGGGCACTCGGGCACTCCGCCCGGCGCAGACCACCGGCAAGTCCAGGTGTGACCACATCCGACCGGAGGATCGAAGCGGCGGCTCTGCCCGCTGACGTGGAGAGCTACCACGGGGCAGGCGTCGCCATGACCGGTACCGGGTGCCAGGGCCAGCCCAAGCTCCGAAGGCGTCAGGGCAACCACCCACGTGGCGCAAGACCCGAAACGGCGACGGCTTGCTTGGCAGAGTCCAGGTCGGGAAGGACCGCTCGTCCCGACCGGGTGTCGCTTATGGGCACTCAGCAGGAACGGTTGGAAACCGAGTGGTACCAGGAGCGCTGGATCCTGAGGGGCACGCCTCTCACTGAGCCCAGCGGGAGGCGGTGCCCCGGAGGAGGTGGTCTGACCTAGGCGCCCACGGGCCACTCGGCATGACACCGGGGGCACAGGATCACGAAGTGCTGCCGCCCGCCCCCTCCCATGCCCGAGGGCTCTGTGATGCGGCGCTGCTGGGCATGCTCAAGGCACACACCGGCGCCACAGTCGTGACACGTAGCCACCGCCTCTCGGTCAGTCCCGTGCTTCGCATCATCCATGCACTTCATCGGCCGCCTCCTTTCTCCTGCGTCGGCCGGGACGAGGCCCGGTCCGCCCAATCACGACAGCGATCTTTGCCGAGCCCCGGATGACGCCCGGTTGCTGCAATCCCAGCTCGCGGGGCGTCTGGATCAACCTGCCGACTGCGGACGGGACCGTCCGGGGCAGGTCTCGGGTCCCCCAGAGCCGCTCCCGTCTACGGCAGCACCACTTCATCCAAACTCCCAAGGCCTCATGCCTCGCGGGCAGTCGACGCATCGCTGCTCGGTCCATAGATCCATTCCGGGTGCGCCTCCCAAGCTGGGGGCTGGACGCGAAAATGGAGATCGGTCTCCCGCATGAAGGCCACCACCAAGAGGCCGGAGATGCCCATGAGGACCGAAATGGTCCAGAACGCCGCCGCGAGACCGAAGATGGCGGCGACGCCGCCCAGCACCATTGGGCCGACAGCGTACCCGCCATCACGCCAGAGGCGATAGACGCCGAGGGCACCGCCACGCCAGCTCGGGTCAGCCACGTCGCCCACCGCCGAGATGAGGTTGGGGTAGACCAGCGCCATGCCGAGCCCCATGACTGCTGCGTCCGTGAGCCACGCCGCCAGGCCAGAGGTGACTTGTGTCAATACCACCCCTGCCCCGATGCTGAAGATACCAGTGGCGATTGGCAGGCGCCGGCCGATCTTGTCCGCGAGAGCCCCGGTCGCTACCTGACCCACGCCCCACACCCAGGCATAGACCCCTACCAGCAGGCCTACCTGAAGCAGGCTGAGCCCCCGATTCAGGAAGTACAGGGGGAAGAATCCGATCACCAGGCTGTCCGCAAACTTGTTGAGGAACCCGCCCCAGCAGACGGTGAGCATGCTGCGGTCCCGCCAGCTCATGTAGGCAGCCAGTCGCCCCAGCCCCGGGGCGGGGGAGCGCACCTCGGAGCCACCGTGCCCGGGAGTCCCCGGGGGACCACCTCCGGTGGACGACCCTCGCTCCGCCCGGGCAAAGTGGATGGTTTCCCGGGTTGGCCAGACGGTAAGCACAGCTCCGAGGGCGATGACGCCCAGGGCCAGGAGGTATGGGGCGGGCCGCAGGCCGAAGGACGTCACCAGAAGCCCAGCCACGAAGCCGCCGACCCCCACGCCCACATACCCCGTCGCCTCGTTGATGCCCACAGCAACTCCGCGATGGACGGGACCGACGAGGTCGATCATCGACGTCACGGACATGGTCCAGGTGAGCGCCTGGTTCACCCCCAGGAAGAGATTGGCCACCAACACCCAGACCCAGTTCTGGGCGAATATGATCAGCACCGCGTAGGGGACGGCGAAGGCCCAGCCGGCCAGCAGGAGAATCCGGCGCCCCCGGCGGTCCGACAGGTGCCCTGCCACGAGATTCATGGTCGCCTTCACCAGCCCGAAGGCCGAGATGAAGGACACGGTGTACAGCACCGAGGTGACCCCGAAGGCGTGCTCCGCCAGGGGTGGAAGGGCGACCCTCTCAACCCCAATGGTCGCTCCAACCAGAAGGGTCAGGAGCGCCAGGACCGAAAACTGGAACCAGTTCTGGCGCAGCCCCAGAACGGGGCGCACGATGTTGCCTCCGGCCGTCCTCACCAGAGCACCCGCCACCGCCAAGCCGGGATGCTCATCCTGGCCCGACGGCCCATTCGGAGCGTGGTGAGGCTCGCGGGCCTAGTCATGCCGCCCCCACCTGGACCGGCCGCCCGGCGAGATTCCACTCCGGGTATCCGAGCTCCATCCGCCGGGCCCGGAAACCGGCCGCCCGGAGATGCTCGAGAGCCTCATTGGCGAAGGTGCAATAGGGTCCGCGGCAGTAGGCGACGATCTCGCGGTCCCGGGGCAAGTCGGCGAGACGCGCCTCCAACTCCTCCAGAGGGAGGGAGACCGAGCCCGCAATGTGCCCGGCAGCATATTCGAGCCTTGGGCGGACATCCAGCAGGACGACCTGGTTAGAGGCGAGTCCCCGCTCCACTTCGGCCTGGTCGACCAGATTCGACTTCTCTGATGGTTCCGGAGCTCCCTCTGCCACAAGCGCCACTTCCGGAATCCGCTCGGCCGCCGTGTCCCGGAGCCCCATCCACAACCTCATCACGCCGGGGTCTGCGAGCGCGTACCTGACCTGGACCCCCTCCCGGCGCCTCTGCACCAGGTGAGCCCGGTGGAGGATCTGCAGGTGGTGCGAGGCGTTGGCCAGGCTCAGGCGCGCCTCCACCGCTAGCTCGTCGACGCTGCGCTCGCCCTGGCAGAGCAGGTCGATGATCTCGAGCCGGTGGCCGTTCCCCAGCGCCTGCCCGACCCGTGCCAGTTCCTCGTAGAGTTGATCCTTGATTAATCCATTCATCGTTTGAGTAGTCTAGCACTATCGCACGTCCCGGATCGCGGACCCAGGTCACCCGCACCGGAAGCCAGGTGGTGCTGAGACCGATCGGCTCGGCCCTGCGGAGGCCAGCGCGACCGCCGGAGCCAGTGGTTGAGCCGAGGCCGCCGCGTCGCCTCTACTGACGGTGGAGCGGCTCCCAGCTTCAGAGATCGGGCGGCGGACAGCCTTCCTGGCTTTGGAGCCTTCTACCACCCAAGGGAGGTCGGAAGACGCCGGCCGTGGCGGGCACTCCAGAGGTACGCCCGCTCGAACCCCAGTTTGACCACCCGCCACCTGCACCCCTCGGAGACCTTAGGGATCCGGTCACGTGGTGGACGGACCGGGTCCACTGCCATGTAGATGCCCCGGTCGCCCATGTCCATCACACACCGCGCCGAAAGTGGTGCGCTGAAGGCCTCCCTGCCCCCTAGGCGGGCCGCGATGTCGCGAGCCACGACCACCGCCATCTGTTCTGTCATGTGCCCGGTCTTGGGGAAGTTCACCGGCACCGGGGTCTCGTCCGCAGGCGGCAGGGCCACGGCCACCCCCACGGCGTAGATCCCGTCCAACCCTCCCCGCCGGAAGTGGGCGTCGACCGGGACGAAGCCCTTGGCATTGGCCAGGCCGGGAGTATCGGAGACCACCGGAACCCCAGCCAGCGGGGGGATGACGATCGACAGCACCGATGGTAGCGGGGCGCTTCCCTGCACTTCCACCGCTCCGTCCGCAATCCTGGTGATGGCGGCCGAGGTCTGGTAGGGGATGTCGCGCTCCTCGAAGGCTCCCTCGAGAAGCTGGCGGATCCGTCCTGCCCCGCCCATGCCCATGTGGCCGACGAAGGGTTCGGGAGTGACGAAGCTGAGCGGGACCACATGGCGGAGTCGTCGTCGGCGCAGGAGGTGGTCGAGCTCGAAGGCCAGCTCGTAGGCAGGGCCGAGGCAGCTGGCACCCGGAGCCGCACCAATGACCACAGGGCCGGGCCGCTCGAGGAGGCGCCGTACAGCGGACCCCAGCTCCACCGCCTCCCTTGGCGACATCGGCGAGTGGCCCGGTCCGTCGAAGGGACCGAGACCCGGTACCGCCTCATTCGCGCTCCGGTGACCGGTGGCGATGACAAGAAAGTCGTACGGGTACTCCGCGGCGTCCGTCTCCACCACCTTGCGCCCCGGATCGATGGAGGTGACTTCGGCGGGCACGAAGGTGATCCCCTGGGACTTGAGTGGGGCCGCCAGGTCGAAGGAGATCCGCTCCAGGCTGCGCTCTCCCGTTGCCACCCAGGTCAGAGAGGGCACGAATGTGAACCGGCGATCCTTGGCAATGAGGGTTATCTGGGCACGCTCCGCAGACACCCGGCGGCGCAGCTCGGAGGCGGCAGTCAGCCCCCCGAAGGAACCCCCGATCACCACCACCCTCACCACCAAAGTCGCACCTCCTCGGCCGCCATCAGAAGCTGAGGAGCCGCTCGGCCCAGAGCGTCCATTCGGCCGCCTGCTCGAGCGTGCCCCGGACCACCCCTTCGACCAGCGCGTCGTCCGCCACCCCCCGAGCATCCATGCAGGTCCCGCAGCAGGCGACCTCACCGCCGTGGCGGAGTACAGACAGGACCATGCGGTCGAGGTGGTAGTAGCCGTCGGGTACCTTCTGGTTGGACACCGCACACCCCACCGCGTCCCCGAAGAGAAAGACGCGAACCTCCACCCCGTCCCGCCGGACCAGCGCTCCTGCCAGCCGGAGTCCGTTCCAGGACCTCTCGGTGCCGTAGGCCGGGTCGTTGAGGACGATCAGGACCTTGGTCACGCTGCCTCCTCCGTCCCCACCGTCACCGGAAGTCCGGCGAGGCGCCACTCCGGCAGGCCTCCATCGAGCCTCCTGGCCGTCAGCCCCCTGAGCCGGCATGCCTCGACCGCCTGCGGTGCCAGCACGCAGTAGGGGCCGCGGCAGTAGGCCACGATCTCCACCTCCGGGGTGAGCGTGGCCAGGAATGACTCCAGCTCAGCCAGCGGCACAGATCGGGCCTGCGGGATGTGTCCTGCCAGATACTCCTCACGGGGCCTGACGTCGAGGACGAGTACGGATCCGGTGCGGAGGCGTGCGAGCAGTACCTCTCGGGGCATCGGCTCCATTTCGGGGAGCACCTCGAAGTGCTGACGGATCAGGCTATCGACCTCGGGAAGCCGGTGGCGGGTCAGGTCACGAAGGGCCGCGAGAAAGTGGCAAACATCCTCGTCAGCCAGCCGGTAGTAGACATTTCGCCCGTTCCGCCGGGGAGCCACCAGCCCAGCGAGCTGGAGCTCCCGGAGCTGGGCGGAGGTGTTCTTCAGCCCCGCCCCCACCTCCTGTGCGAGCGAGGACACACTCCGCTCACCCTGGCAGAGCACCTCGACCAGGGCCACCCGCACGGGACTGGCAAACGCCATGGCCACCCGCGCGAATTGCCCATACAGCGACCGCTCGACCTCCGCGGACCCCTTCGGCTGTCCAGATGTTAATCGCATAATCTATAGGGTATCAGACATTGCAGCTCGTTGAGGTCTGCACCGGCCGTCTCCGGTCGGCGCCTCACGCCGCAACTTGCTCGGCCCGGCCCCCTGGGATGGTCTTCCCAACCCTCACCGGCCAGCGGTACGCTGGACCTGGTCCGGCTCGGCCCGCCTAAAGACGACTTGAGCCGGTCTCCGGGTCACTGCGCAGCAGGGCCCCGAGCCGACGCTCGAACTCGTCGTGCCCGATGGCACCGGTCGCGTAGCGCTCCCGCAGGAGCGCGAGAGGATCTGACCCCACCGTCTCCCGTGCTTGGTCGGGCGCCGTGTCGACAACTCTGCGGAGCCCGCCGCGGGGACCGCAGTGGGACGGTTCACCGCTGCGCATGGTGCGCGCCATCACGGTCATGCCGATCAGCATCATGGCCGGTATGACCAGCAGCAGTGGCCAAGAGCTTCCCCAGCCTAGCCCCATCACGGCTGGTGCGCCCCTGCAGGCCGGGATCCTGAGTAGCCGCAGCGGCCACCTCCAACCGCAGTCCTGAGACCGTAGGCCCCGACTTGCGGAGACCCACGGCGCCGGCGATCGGCCCCGGGCTCACCCACCGGAGCTTCGGACCCGGTTCAGTTGATCAAGGACGTCCGCCAACTCCTGCTCCAGATCGCGCTGGCGCTCCTCCAGCGAGGTGCGACTCTCACTCCTCGCTCGGCCCCGGCCGCGCTCCCAACCGCTAGACCCACCCCGGCACTCGCAGTTGCATCCGCAGCCCCCGCGTCCTTCTCCGTTCATGACTGGTCTCCTCTGTGGTCGTACCGGTCCAGAAAACTGGCTACCTTCTGCTGGTGGATCCGCAGGGACTCCGCCCACGCATCCAGGAGAGCCGAACCTTCATCAGTGAGCTCGTACGTTCGCTTGAGCGGTCCGGGGAGGTCCTGGCGCCAGCTGGAGCGCACCATTCCGTCGGCCTCCATGCCACGAAGCATCCGGTACAGGTTGCCGAGATCCACCCGGCCCTCACCAGGGACCTCCGCCAGGTCCTCGGCCAGCTGGTAGCCGTGTGCCTCGCCCGCTCGTAGCCTCAGGAGAATCGCAGCCTCCTGGAAGCGCTCGATCCGAGCCTGAACCTCGAACCCGCCGACTCCGACTCGGCACCAGCACCGCGGCTGGCTGCCCCTCATCCCGGTAGCCATGGCGACACTATATGTCACTGACATATGTAAGTCAACCCCCTGCATTTCCGCCGGGCACCGCGCCCATGCGTCGAGTGGGCTCCTGCCCACCATCGAGGGCCTGGCTGCGTCCGCGTGGAACCGTGCGGTCCGCCCGGGCCGGGCGCCCCGGCGCCGCCACCTGAGCTGTCGAAGCCCGTCGCCAGGCGGATGGGCACTCCGCACAGCTCCGCGGCCCCAATACGGCAAAGCGCGTCCGCGTCTACGGCAGGCGCACCGCCGGTTGGGCACGTGGTAGCCGGTGGTGCGAGTCGAGTCCAATGAGACAGGTAGATTTCAAATCGGCGCGCTGACGGGATCGTCCCGAAGCTGGTTGATCCAGACGGGTGAGATACGCAAATTGGCCGCCATGGCAACTACGTCCAGCTAGGTCCCCAGCCACGTGGCCCAGCCGTACCCAAGAAGGAACGAAGACGTTGCGGTCGCTGATCCCACCAGCGTCGACCCTAGGCGCTGAGGAGCGTCGTATCGAAGGCTCGGGTCCCGGGACGCTGAACACTCCCTCTATGAAGGCCGGCGCGGGACATGTGGGGTCCGCGCGAGCCATGGCGCTAGTCCTCTCCCTCCAGGTCGGACAAGCGCCGGAGATGCCGGGTGCGCCGCTCCTCGAGTTCCTCGCGGAGCTTTCCCAGCTGGTCCTGGCGTCGCTGGACCTGGGCCAGCTGGCGCTCGGCCACCTCGACCGCCTCGCGCAGCACCTTGGCCTGCCCCGCCCGCGAGGTGCTGCGCCGGTAGGCCTGCCGCAGGGCCTCCATGCGGTCCTCGGCGAGCAGCGCCTCGCGGATCTCGGAAAGCCCGGAGCCCAACACCTCCTGGAGCTCCCGAATGCGACGCACCCGGGCCACGGTCACCTGGGTGTAGCGGCGCTCCTGCCCGCCGCTGAGACGGGAGCAGGGGGAGATGAGCCCGATCTCTTCGTAATAGCGGAGGGTGCGGGTGGTCACCCCGGTCATGGCGGCCACCTCCCCGATCCTCAGCACCTGGCCGGCCAGGGAATCAGCTGATGACGGCACTGGGCACCCTCCCTCGGACCGCTTCCACAATCATCCGAGCGGCAGCGTCCGGACCCACCGCGGTGGTGTCGATCCACACGTCGTAAAGGCCGGGATCCGCGGGGTCGGCATCGTAGAAGTGGCGCAGGTAGACCTGCCGGGCCCGATCCGTGTGACGCTGATCCCGCCTCGCCGTCGCCAGGTCGATCCCGGTCAGCTCCGCCACCCGCTGGACCCGGCGCTCGGCCGGTCCGTCCAGCCGGACCCGGAGGACGTCGTCCCGATCGGCGAGGATGATCGCCGCCCCCCGGCCAAGTATCACCCCGCCCTGGGCAGCCAGCCGGCGGATCACCGCCTCCGTCTGGCGGCGGAAGCGCTCCGCGTTCCCCTCCCCCTCCGCGTCGTTGGCCGGGCTCGGTGCCACCGGGCCGACCCCGCGCGCTAGCCCCGCGAGCACGTCCCCTACCCCGTTGTGGCCCGAGGCCTCCTCGGAGAGAACCTGGTCGAGTGGGGTGGCCAGCTCCTCGGCCACCTCAACTGGAATCGCCCGATCGAGGAACGGCAGGGAGAGCAGCTCGGCCACCCGGCGGCTGACCTCGTCGCCGCCGGCGCCGTAGCTGGCCGAGATGGTGATGGTCCGTACCGTGCCTGTGGGGGTGGAGGCATGAAGCGCCGGATGCCCGACCGCCGCCACCGCCTCCAGCCGCTGCTCATCGTGGACGTAGCGCTTCCCGCGCATCCAGGATGCGGCTGCGGCCACCAGCATCATGGCCGCGGAGAAGTAGAAGGTGACCCGCATTCCGGTCATGAAGGGACGGGAGATGAGATCGGGGAAAAAGCTGCGCCCGGTTAGGACCGCCACGTGCGAGGCGGGCAGGTGGCCCAGGACCGGCCCCAGGAGGCTCGCCATGGGGTTGTAGCCCAAAAAGGCGGCGAACAGGCTCCCCACGGGAGGGAGGTGTGAGATCCGGGCCGCGTCCGCCTGCGGGACCCCTTGCTGGAGCAGCCCGTGGTAGAGGGAAGAGGGCAGGGCCGACGCCAGCCCCAGGACCATGAGGGTGAAGAACAGCCCGATCGAAAGCGTCATGCCCGAGTTCTGGAAGGTGGAGCGCATCCCCGAGGCCGCCCCCCGCTGCTCCGCCGGGACCGAATTCATGATGCCCGCCGTGTTGGGCGCCGAGAACATGCCCATGGCGAAGCCGTTGACGAAGAGGAGCGCCCCGAAGACCGGATAGGAGAAGTCGGCGGGAAGGAGGGAGAGGAGGCCGAAGCTCACCGCCGCCCCCAGCATCCCGCCGGTGGCGAACGGGCGGGCGCCATACCGATCCGAGAGGTAGCCGGAGAAGGGGCCGGCCACCAGGAAACCGGCGGTCAGCGGGAGCATGTAGATAGCCGACCAGAGCGGGGTCTCCACGAAGTTGAAGCCGTGCAGCGGCAGCCAGATCCCCTGCAGCCAGATGATCAGCATGAACATCAGCCCGCCCCTACCGATGGAGGCCAGGAGCGAGGCGAGGTTCCCGGCGGTGAAGGCCCGGATCCGGAAGAGGCCGAGGTTGAACATCGGCTCCTCCGTGCGGCGTTCGATCAAGACGAAGAGGCCCAGCACCAGCAGACCGCCGAGGATCTCGACCAGCACCTCGGGATTGGTCCAACCCATGCTGCTGCCGCCGTAGGGCTGGATGCCATAGGTGATGCCCACCAGGACGGAGATCAGCCCCACCGCGAAGGTCACGTTCCCCAGCCAGTCGATCCTGGCCCTCTTCACGACCCCGATCTCCCGGAGCTTGAGGTAGGCCCAGACCGTCCCGAAGAGCCCGAGCGGGACGGAGACCAGGAAGACCAGGTGCCAGTCGACACCGGAGAGCAGGCCGCCCAGCACCAGCCCGATGAAGGATCCGGAGATGCCCGCGACCACGTTGATGCCAAGGGCCATGCCCCGCTGGTTGCTGGGGAAAGCGTCGGTCAGGATGGCGGCTGAGTTGGCCATCAGGAGGGCCCCACCCACCCCCTGTACCACCCTGAGGCCGATGAGCGTCAGGGCAGCGGTGGTGCCCTGGAAGAACACCACTGAGAGCCCGATGGAGGCCACGGTGAAGACCAGGAACCCTAAGTTGTACATGCGCACCCGGCCGAAGATGTCCCCCACCCGCCCCAGGCTGACCACCAGCACGGCGGTGACCACCATGTAGCCCATGAGCATCCAGAGGAGGAGGCTGACGTTGGCGGGAGCCAGGGGGTTCACGTGGATCCCGCGGAAGATGGCGGGCAGCGAGATCAGCACGATGGACGAGTTCACCACCGCCATCAGCACCCCCAAGGTGGTGTTGGAGAGGGCGATCCACTTGTAGCGGTCGGGGCGGCTGGCACTCGCCGCCACGGGGTTTACGCTCACGTTAAGGTGAGTCTACTACAGCTCCCGATCGGCGGCCTTCTGGACGGGACGGTTGATGTAGCGGTAGACCAGGTAGAGGATTGCCAGGACCACCAGAACCGCGATGACGTACTCCAGTGGCTTGATGACCTTGCCGATCTCCGAGAAGTGCTTGCCCAGCTCCATCCCCGCCACGATCAGCCCCACGTCCCAGACCAGGGCCCCGGCGAGGGTGGCAGGGATGAACAGGCGCAGTGGCATCCTGGCGAATCCGGCCGGGAACGAGGTGTAGCTGCGCACCACCGGGAGCACCCGGCCGATGGCCACCGCGGCCACCCCGCGGCGCTCATAGAAACGCTCGGCCGCCTCGAAGTGGCTCTCCTTGAGCTTGAAGCGCTGGCCGAATCCCACCAGGGCCGCCCGTCCCACGAAGGCGGCCACCCCGTAGGCGACAAGGCCGCCCACCAGCTCCGCCGCCAGGGCGACCACCACCGCCGGCAGCAGCGCCAGAGTCCCGGTGGAGACCAGAACCCCGGCGAAGGGCAGCACCACCTCACTGGAGACGGGGAAACCACAGCACTGGGCCACGGTGAGGAGGAAGAGCGCCAGGTAACCGGCGACGGTCAGGAAGTGTTCCAGCCCCTGGATCACGGCCGACCATCCCCGCCCGCAGGTCCCTGGTGGGGGAGGTGCATCCCCTCTATTGTGGCCGATCGCGGGAGCCGCCTGCATTAGAGACGATCTCCGGACCGTCGGCCGGGGCCGATAACCTCTTGGATCAGATGGTTGAGGCGCGGCCTAGCGACATGGCGGGGACGGAGTCCATTCTGGCGCGCGGCGAGGTGACCAGAATCGCCGAGGTGGTGGCGGGCAGCAACCGGGTCTTTCAGGTGCGGCTGGAGATGGGCGGCGCGGCGCTCACCGCGGTGTACAAGCCGGCCCGCGGGGAGCGTCCACTGTGGGACTTCCCGCCCCAGACCCTGTACCGGAGGGAGGCCGCCACTTACCTGGTGGACAGGGCGCTGGGTTGGGGGCTGGTACCTCCCACGGTGGCCCGCCGGGACGGGCCGCTCGGCCCGGGGTCGATGCAGGAGTGGGTGGCAGAGCCACCCGAGGACGCCGCCCCGGAACCCCTCCGGCTGGAGGAGGAGCTCCGCCGCGTCGCGGCCCTGGACGTGCTGGTCAACAACGGCGACCGCAAAGCGGCGCACCTGCTGCTCGATCCCCAACTGCACCTGCGCGGGATCGATCACGGCGTCACCTTCAGCCCGGAGTTCAAGCTGCGAACCGTCCTCGCCGATCTGGGCGGCGAGGCGGTGCCGCAGGCCACCATGGCCGACCTGGCCTCGCTCCTCGGTGACCGCAGCCGGCTCGGCGCGCTGCAGGCCGGCCTCCTCGAGCTCCTGGATCGACGGGAGGTGGCGGCCTTTCGGCGGCGGTTGCGGGAGCTCTGCCGGTCCGGCAGGTATCCCCTACTCGATCCCTTCTGGGGACGTCCGTTCGGCCGCTGAGCCGGATGGGAGCAGCTCCCCCAGACACCGGTACTGGGCTGGACCGCGGGGAGCGGTGCGGGACTCGAACAGCCCCACCGAAGCGCAGCGGAACTCGAGGGGCGCCAGACCGACTCTCTCCAGCTCTCGGAGCCGGTCCCGGGAGGTGGGCGAGATCTTGCCACCAACTCGGGCCAGGGTGCAGTGCGGCGTGATCTCCGGCTCACCCGGGGCCAGGAGCCGGCCCAGGTGTACCAGTTCGGCCCTGCCCTCCGTGACCCCGACCCAGATGGCCCGGGGTCGCCCGAGGCTGGGAAAGGCGCCGATCCCCTCCAGGCGGACCGGGAACGGCCCAGCGTCGACGACCAGTCTCCCCAACTCGGCCGCCAGTCCCGAGGGGTCCTCGCAGTCCGTGGGGCCGAGGTAGCGCAGGGTCAGATGAAGCCCCTCGCCCCGCACCACCCGGGACTCGGGCGCGGCGCGGGCGACCTCCCGGAGCCAGCTTAGGGAGGCATCCGTCAGGGGGACGGCGGCAGCCACGAAGAGCACCATCCGGCTCAGGCCAGAAGCTCCTCCAGCGCCGCCACCTGTCGGACCATGAACTCAGGGCTCCAACCGTGGCCGGCCGCGGGCAGCAGCCGGAGCCGAACCTGCGCCAGCGGAGCGCAGAAGTCCCGGAGCCGATCCACCCGCAGAAGGTGGTCGTCGGCCGCCGCCAGTACCGCCACCGGGCGGGGCATCCGCCGGAGGAAGGGCCGGAAGTCCAGCCGGGCGCCGTCCCGAAGCCACTCCCGGGCCGCGCGCGGGTTGGCCCGAAGCTGGTTGTCGAAATTCACCTGAGCCGAGCGCTCGTCGATCTCCTCGCCGCCCTCGACCAGGACGCGCCGGTAGAGATCGGCCAGCGGGCGCCAGCGACCGACCGCCCCCAGAGCCGCGAACACCCCGGGGACCGCGAGGGCGGCCACCTGCACCCGGAAAGTCGGCGAGGTGAGCTGGGGGGACAGCAGCGGGGTGTGGAGCAGAAGCGCCCGCACCCGGCGCAGGTCGCCCGCGGCCAGCTCCAGCGCCACCGTGGAGCCGAGGCAGAGCCCCCCCGCCTCGAACTCCCCCACCCCGAGATGGTCGAGCAGCGCTCGCACCTCCCGGGCCAGGTCCCGGCTGCGATGGGCCCCGGGCAGCGGCGCTGACGCTCCGAAGCCGGGAAGGTCGGGGATGACGAGCGTCCGGATTCGGCTCAGCCTCTCCACCCAGCTCTCGAAGTTCTCCGCCGAGCCGATGAATCCGTGGCAGAGGACCAGGGGAAGGCCGGTCCCGGCGGTCACGTAGCGGAGCGGGCCCTGCGGACGCTCCAAAAGGTGCTCCTGCCAGCCGGCGGCGGCTGCTGCGGGCAGCGGAGGAAGGGGGAGCATGGCGCTCGGCGGCTACTCGTTGGGCCAGGACGGGAGCGGGCAGCGCACCGGCCGGTCCTGGCGGTATCCCAGCGCATACTCCCCGGCCAGCTGGGTCTGCACCTCCCTGGTCCCCTCGTAGATGAGGGTGGCCCGGCTGTTGCGCAGGTAGCGGGCCGCGGGGCTCTCCTCGCTGAAGCCAGTCGCCCCCTGGACCTGCAGCGCGTCATCGGCACAGCGGTTGGCCCGCTCGGAGTTGACCCACTTGGCGAGTGCCGACTCCCGCGAGCTGCGCAACCCCCGGTTCTTGGCCCACCCGGCCCGGAGCCAGAGCAGCCGGGCGATGTCGTAGTCGCGAGCCATCTGGGCCACCATCTGCTGGACCAGCTGGAAGCGCCCGATCTCCTGCCCCTGAACCTGCCGCTGCCGGGCGTAGGCGACGCTCATGTCCAGGCAGGCACGAATGGTGCCGGCGGCCCCGCTGGCGACGCAGTAGCGCCCGCTGTCCAAGCAGGACATGGCGACCTTGAAGCCCTCCCCCTCCTCCCCGATGCGATTCTCGGCCGCTACCAGGGCGTCGTCCAGGAAGACGATGGCGGTGTCGCTGGCGCGGAGGCCGTACTTGTTGTGTATGGGCTCGGTGCGCAGTCCAGGCCCGGCCGCGCCCCGCTCCACCGCGAACGCGGTGATCCCCCTGGTCCCCAGCTCGGGGTCCACGGTGGCGAAGACCAGGATCAGGTCGGCCTGGTCCCCCATGGAGATCCAGACCTTCTGGCCCCGGAGGCGGTAGGTGTCCCCTTCCCGGTAAGCCCGGGTGCGCAGTGCCCGGACGTCACTGCCCGCATCCGGCTCCGTCAGGCCGAAGCAACCCTGCCAGCGGCCCTCGGCGAGGGGGCGGAGCAGCCGTTGCCGCTGCTCCTCGGTGCCCCACTGGTACACGCCGGTGCTGCACAGACCCGCGTGCACCGAGAGCGCGGTGCGGCAGGAGGCGTCCACGTACTCCAGCTCCTCGCAGGCCAGCCCCAGGGCGATCCAGTCCAGGCCGGCCCCACCGTACCGCTGGGGGATGGACACCCCGGGAAGTCCGATCGAGTTCAGCTTGTGGAAGAGCTCGGGGTCGGGCTCGGCGTCCCGGTCGCGCCGCGCCACCTCCGGCGCCAGCTCCCGGGCGGCGAACTCCCGAAGCATCTGCTGGAACTGCAGCTGCTCGGGGCTCAGCTCCAGGTCGACCACCGCTCAGCCCTGCCCGGTGTCGATCTGGGCCCGCTGAAGTCGGCCGGAGTAGTCGATGTACACGGTCTTCCACTCGGTGAACTCGTCCAGGGCGGTGGTCCCCGCCTCCCGGTGGCCGTTGCCGGTGCCCTTCACCCCGCCGAACGGGAGCTGGATCTCGGCTCCGATGGTGGGGGCGTTGACATAGACGATCCCCGACTCCAGCCGGTCCACCGCCCAGAAGGCCCTAGAGAGGTCGCGGGTGTACACCGCCAGCGAGAGCCCGTATCGGGTGCCGTTGGCGATGCGCACCGCGTCCGCCAAGTCCTCGGCGGGAAGCACCGAGACCGTGGGCCCGAAGATCTCCTCCTGGGCGATGCGCATCTCCGGCCGCACGTCGGTGAAGACCGTGGGCCGGTAGAAGTTCCCCAAGCTCAGCTCCCCGTCCTCGGCCACCTGGCCGCCGGTGAGCAGGCGCGCCGACTCCTGCTTGCCGATCTCGGTGTAGGAGTGGATCCGCCGCAGCTGCTTGGAGTTGATGACCGGGCCGACGTCGGTGTCCGGGTCCAGTCCGTCGCCCAGGCGGAGCTTCTCCACCCGATCCAGGAGCCGCTCCTGAAAGTCACCCAAGACCCGCCGGTCGACGATCAGGCGGGAGGTGGCGGTGCACCTCTGGCCGGCGGTCCCGAACCCACCCCAGAGAGCGCCGTCCACCGCCAGGTCCAGGTCGGCGTCCGCCGCCACCAGCATGGCGTTCTTGCCACCCAGCTCCAGGGAGACGCGCTTGCCCAGCTTGCCGCAGGTGGCGGCGATCTGGTTCCCCACCTCCATGGAGCCGGTGAAGGAGATGGCACGAACCCTCGGGTGGGCCACCAGGGCGGCACCGGCCTCGTCGCCCAGCCCGGTGACCAGGTTGAGCACCCCCGCGGGCAGGCCGGCCTCGACCAGGATCTCGGCCAGGCGGATGGCCACCAGGGGGGTGTCCTCGGCCGGCTTGAACACCACCGCGTTGCCGGCCAGCAGCGCCGGCATCAGCTTCCAGCAGGGGATGGCCATGGGAAAATTCCAGGGGGTGATGCAGCCGACCACCCCGATGGGCACCCGCTCGGCGAAGCAGCGCTTGTCCCGAAGCTCGCTGGGGACCACCTCCCCCACCGGCATCCGGCCCTGGCCGGCCATGTACTTGGCCATGTCGATGCCTTCTTGGACGTCGCCCAGCGCCTCTGTGAGGACCTTCCCCATCTCCCGGGTCATGAGCCGGCCCAGCTCCTCCTTGCGCTCCTCCAGGAGCCGCCCAGCCCGCGCCAGGATCTCGGCCCGGAGCGGCATCGGGGTGCGCTGCCAACCGGGCTGAGCCGCCACCGCCGCCGACACGGCGTCCTCGATGTCCAGGGCGGAACCGCGGGCGAAGTGACCCAGGACCTCGCTCCGGCGGGCCGGATTGAGAGAGTCGAAGGTGTCGCCTCCGCGCGCCGCACGCCACTCCCCGCCGATGAGGTTGCCGTAGGTCCTGGCCTCGAGGGCCGGGGATTGCTCCATCACCTGACCTCCACGCCGGCGATCGCCGACTCCATCAACTCCAGCGCCTCCCCCAGCTCTCCGTCGCTGAGGGTGAGCGGGGGGATCAGCCGGATCACGTTGTCATCCAGGCCGCAGGAGAGGAGCAGCAACCCGCGACGCAGGCAGGCGGCCCGGATCTCCTCCACCCTCTCGGCGTCCGGCAGGCCAGCTGAGTCCAGGAACTCCAGTCCGATCATCAGGCCCCGGCCGCGCACGTCGCTGGGGCCGCCGACCTTCTCCTGCCAGCCACGGGCCGCCGCCTGGATGCGGTCACCGAGCTCCGCAGCCCGGTCGCGCAGGTTCTCCCTCTCGATCACGTCGAGCGTGGCGATGGCCGCCGCGCAGGAGATCGGGTTGCCACCGAAGGTGGTGCCATGGGCTCCCGCGGGCCAGCGGTCCATGAGCTGGCGGCTGGCCACGATCGCCCCCAGCGGGAGCCCGCTGGCCAGCGCCTTGGCCAGAAGGAGGACGTCGGGGACGACCCCGTCATGATCGATCGCCAGCCACTTGCCGGTGCGCGCCACCCCGCTCTGCACCTCGTCGGCGATGAGGAGGATCCCGTGCCGGTCGCAGATGCTCCGCAGAGTGGCCAGGAAGCCCTTGGGGGGAACCACATACCCACCCTCGCCCTGGATCGGCTCCACCAGGATGGCGGCCACCTCAGCAGCTGGGATGATGCGCTGGAAGAGCCGCTCCAGCTCCTCCCCCGCGGCGATCGGGCAGGGCTCCGAGGGGGCATGGTGGCACTCCCTGAAGCAGTACGGATAGGGGGTTATGTAGACGTCCGGGAGCAGGGGCCCGTACCCCTCGCGGTAGTGGACCTTGCTGGTGGTGACGCTGGCGGCGCCGAAGGTCCGGCCGTGGAAGCCCCCCCGGAAGGCCACGATCCCCCGCCTGCCGGTGGCGCGCCGGGCCAGCTTCATGGCTCCGTCCACCACCTCGGCCCCGGAATTGGCGAAGAAGACGGTGTCCAGCGGGCTCGGGCAGATCCTGGCCACCCGCTCAGCGGCCTCGGTTAGCCGCACGTGCTGGGTGACCACCGAGGTGTGCCAGTAGCTGTCCACCTGGCGATGGACGGCCTCGGCCACCGCTGGGTGACGGTGCCCCAGGGAGGTCACCCCGATCCCCGAGCCGAAGTCCAGGTACCTTCGCCCGTCGACGTCCACCAGGTAGGACCCCTGAGCATCCCTGAGCACGACATCGGTGTAGCGGGAATACACCCCGGCCACGGATCTGTGGTCGCGCTCATGCCAGTCGCGGGCCAGCGGGCTGACCTGTCCGTCAGCGGAGCTGGATGTGGTGTTCGCCATTTCTTAGCCCTCCTCGGCCTTCCGGCCGCCAATCCACCGGAGATCCGGACTCCCGGGACCAGCCCGGGGTCAGCGCCGGGTCCGGGGTGGGGGCAGGCCGTTGGCGTCCCACCAGCGGCCCATGTGACCGGCGTCCATACTTGGCAACGGTAGCGACTCAGGCGGGCTGGGTGAGGGCGAGCATCAGCGCCGCCAGCACCACAAAGCCTAGGTAGGGCAGGGTGGGCGACTCCGAGCGGGACCTGGAGGCGACCCCGGTCAGCCCATACCAGCCCACCAGAAGGGCTGCTGGCAGCACCGCGCCGGCGGCGCTGGCCCGGAGGGCCAGCACGGCTGACGCCCCCAGCAGCAGGGCCACCCCAAGGGCTGCGAGGGCCGCCTCCCCCGAACCGCGGCCGGACATCCGCACGAGCCGCCATCCCGGTCCCCAGGTGCCCCCCGCCACTCCCAGTGCGACCAGCCAGGGGGTGACACCGGGGCCGAGGGAGCCCACCAGCAGCGGCACAGGGACACTCACCAGCAGCAGCGAGAGGACCGTCGGGCCCCACGCCGGACCCTCACCGCGGGAACCGGCCGCGTCCAGCCAGGCTCCAAGGCCGAGCACCAGGAAGAGCCAACCGGCGATCACGCCCACCAGGATCGGCCCCGGACTGGTGGTCAGCAGCACCACCGCGCCAGTGATCGCGGTGAGAGGCACGGCGGCCACCTCCAGCAGCCTCGGGGAGAGCCAGAAGCGAGCACCGGCTCGAGCCCGGCTGGGAAGGAAGGAGCGCAGCCCCAGCACATAGGTGGCGCCGGCCGCGAGAGTGAGCAGGTAGCCCCAGATCGGGGCTAGGACCCCGAGCCCGGAGATGGCCACCACCGACGCCGCCGCCAGCGCGAAGATGGCTAGAAGAAGCGGCCGCATCGCCTCGACGTGGGGCTCCGGGAGGCCGCCGATCTCGGCCTGGCGGCGGAGGGCGGCAGGCCCGGCGGGAAGCCGGCTCAACGGCTGGCCAAAAGGGGCTTTTCCACGTTCACCTGTGGAAAGTGTGGACCCACGGGTCAGCCGGTGCTGGTTCCAGCGCGGCCGTAGCGGTCCTCCAAGCGCACCACGTCGTCCAGGTCGGGGGTCGATACCTCACAGATCTCCACCACTGTGACCGCCCGCATGCGGTGGCGCCTCCCAGGCAAGATGCGGCGCCCCTCCCCCGGGCCTAAGCGGTGAACCTCCAGCTCTCCCGCGGGGCTGTCCAGCTCCAGCTCCAGCTCTCCCTGCAGCACCCAGATGGCCTCGTCCTTGCGCTCGTGGTACTGCAGGCTGAGCGCCTCCCCCGCCTCGATGTGCAGGATCTTGCCAGCGTAGCGGTCGGTCACGGCGAACCAGATCTCGTGGCCCCAGGGCTTGTCCACCCGGCGCTCGGGCACCGAGAGGGAGAGGTCATCCGCCATGGCTGTCCCCCACCACCCCCAGCTCTGTCTCGAAGTCATCCAGCAGCCGCTGAACTCGCGCCGGGTCGGTGGACTCGCAGTACACCCGCATCAGCGGCTCCGTCCCGGACATCCGCACCAGGACGAAGGACCCGTCCTCCAGCCAGAACTTGGCCCCGTCATCGGAGCGGACCCGGACCACCCGCTCGGCACCCACCGTCTCCGGCGGCTGACTGCGCAGGCGGTGGGCGAGCCGCTCGCGCACTACCGGGTACTCCTCCCGGGGGAAGTGATGGTCGCGCCGGGCGTAGGCGTGAGGCCCCACCAGGTCCGCGACCTCGCGGCGCAGCTGGGCCAGGGGCCGGCCGGTCATGGCGATCATTTCGGCAAACATGAGGCCGCTCAGGATGCCGTCGCGCTCGGGGATGTGCCCCCGAAAGGCGAAGCCGCCGGACTCCTCAGCACCCAGGATGGCGTCCCGCTCGCGCATGCGCGGCCCCAGGTACTTGAACCCCACCGGCAGCTCCTCGACCTCCAGCCCGTAGTGCCGCCCCAGGATGTCCAGCCGTCCGGTGGAGGTCAAAGAGCGGACCACCGGCCCCCGCCACCCGTGGTTCTCGCAGAGATGCCAGAGGAGCATGGTGGCCACCTCCAGCTGGTCGACGAAATCCCCGGTTCCGTCCATGATCCCCACCCGGTCGGCGTCGCCGTCATTGGCGATCCCGAGGTCGTACCCGCCCTGGCGGAGCCTGCCGATGGCCTCCTGCAGGTTCACCGCGATTGGCTCGGGGTGCAGGCCCCCGAATCCGGGGTTGCGCTCCTGGTGAAGCTCCTCGACGGTGGTGGCGCCGACCCCTACGGTGTCGGCCACATACCCGGCCCCAGCTCCGTACATGGGATCGTGAAGGATCTTGAGGCCCGCCTTGCGGATCTGGTCCAGGTCGACGATCCGCCCCACCTGGGCCCGGTACTCCGGCCGGGGGTCGACCATCTCCACCAGCCCCTGGTGCAGCGCCTCCTCGAACGCCATGGTCTTGACCGCACCCTGGGACAGGACCCTGGCGACCTCCTCCTCGAGCGCGGCCACCACCTCGGGCGAGGCGGACCCCCCGTAGTCGGGCTTGTACTTCAGCCCGTTGAACTCCGGGGGGTTGTGGCTGGCCGTGACCACCACCCCCCCCAGCGCCTTGCGGGCCACGACCATCCAGGCGGCGGCCTGGGTCGGGCTCGGGCGGTCGAGCAGCAGGACCCGCCTGGAGTTGGCCGCCAGCACCCGTGCCACCTCCCGGGCGAAGAGTTCGGCGCAGTAACGGGTGTCGTGGCCGACCACTACCCGGCCTTCCGGCGGCTCGGCCGAGAGATAGAGGGCCACGGCCTGGCTCACCACCCGGACGTTGGCGTAGGTGAAGTCGTCGGCGACGATCCCCCGCCAGCCATCGGTCCCGAAGCTGATCTCCCCAGCCGCCATCACGCACCTCCCTGCGCCGCTCCGGCGCGGACATTGTATGAGGCTCTGAGGCAGGTCCCCCTCAGAGCAGGTCGGTCCGGCGGCGTCGCCGCAGCTCGTCCACCACCGCGCTCACCTCCTGCACCCTCTCCATCGGGCAGACGAGTACCGCGTCCTCCGTGTCCACCACCACCAGGCCGGAGGCGCCCACCACCACCACCAGGCGGCCGGCGGCCGAGTCCACCATGGTTCCGAAGGAATCGGCCAGCAGCACATCCCCCCTGGCGACGTTGCCTTCCCCGTCCGCCCCCCCGGCGGCGGTGGCCGCCTGGTACAGGTCCAGAAACGATCCCAGGTCTGACCACTCGAGCGACGTGGGCAGCACCCCGAGCTTGGAGCTGCGCTCCAACACCAGCCGCTCCACCACCCCGGGGGTCACCCGGGACCACAGGTCGGGGTCCACCTCCATGCCCGCCACCGCGGCCCGCACCCCGGCCAGCGTCTCTTCGGAGTGCTCCTCGAACTCCGAGAGCAAGAGACGGGCGGGCCAGGCGAAGAGCCCGGTGTTCCAGAGGTGGCGCCCATCCCGGAGCATGGCAGCGGCGCCCGCGGCATCGGGCTTCTCCTTGAAGCCACGGGCGGCCATGAGGCCCAGTGCGGCTGGCGGGACTCCCGATGGACGGGGCAGCTCATCCCCCTGCTCCACGTAACCGAACCCGGTGGCCGGCCGCGTGGGACGGACTCCGATGGCCACCAGGCTGGGCACCTCGCGGGCCCACCAGGCGGCGCTCAAGAGGGCGAAAGTGGTCTCGGCCTGGTCCGGGAGGTGGTGGTCGGCATGGAGCGAGACCATCACCGCCCCCGGCACCAACCGCTCGGCGGCGATGGCCGCCAGCGCCAGCGCAGGACCGGTCCCCCGCGGCTCGGGCTCGATCAGCAGGTGGGCCGGGGCCAGCTCCGGCAGCTCGCCGAGGATCTGGTCCCGCTGGTCGGCGGCCGAGACCACCAGCACCTCCCCTCGGAGGGACCGGGCCCTCTCAAAGGCGTGACGGAGCAGGGTGCGCCCGTCCGGAGCGACCGGCAACAGGTGCTTGGGCAGGCGGCGCCGGGAGCGCGGCCAGAGGCGGGTGCCCGACCCGCCCGCCAGGATGACGGCCACCAGCCCGGGGGGCGGCGGTAACCGGCGGCCGGAGCCCGGGGCGGGTGTGGGTCTCAGGGGAGGACCTCCTCCAGCGCCACCGGCTCGACCCCCGCCTGGCCGGCCAGCTCCTCCCGATAGGGGGTGCGCTCCCAGGGCAGGTCCAGATCGGCCCGGCCGAAATGGCCGTAAGCGGCCACCTGGCGGTAGATGGGGCGGCGGAGCTCCAGCTCCTTGATGATCCCGGCTGGAGAGAGATCGAAGTACTCATCGACCAGCGCCGCGATCTGCTCCCGGGGGATCAGCTCGGTTCCGAAGGTCTCCACCCCCACCCAGACGGGGTGGGCAACCCCGATGGCGTAGGCGAGCTGCACCTCGAGACGCCGGGCCAGGCCGGCCGCGACGAGGTTCTTGGCCACAAAGCGGGCTCCGTAGGCTCCGGTGCGGTCCACCTTGGTCGGGTCCTTCCCCGAGAAGGCACCGCCACCGTGCCGGCCCGCACCACCGTAGGTGTCGACGATGATCTTGCGGCCGGTGAGACCGGCGTCCGCCTGGGGGCCACCCACAACGAACCTGCCGGTCGGGTTGACCAGGATCCTGGTGTTCTGGTCGAGCATCTCCTGGGGCACCGCCCGGGAGATGACCTCGGCCATCACCCCCTCGCGGACCTCCTCGGCGGTGGCGTCCTCGGAGTGCTGGGCGCTCACCAGCACCGTGTCCAGCCGCCGGGGCCTGCCGCCCTCGTCGTACTCCACCGTCACCTGTGACTTCCCGTCCGGCCGGGCCCAGCGCAGGGCCCCGCTGCGGCGGGCCTGTGCCAGCTGGCGCGCCAGCTGATGCGCGTACTGGATCGGGGCCGGCATCAGCTCGGGGGTCTCGTCGCAGGCGTACCCGAACATCATCCCTTGGTCGCCCGCCCCGCCCTGGTCCACGCCGAGGGCGATGTCCGGGGATTGCTCGTCGATGCAGACCATGACCCCGCAGGTCTCCCAGTCGAAGCCGTACTTGGCCCTGGTGTAGCCGATCCCCCGGATGGTCTGGCGCACCACCTTGGGGAGGTCGACGTAGCACTCGGTGGAGACCTCCCCGAGGAGGATGGCGGTGCCGGTGGTGAGGGCCGTCTCGCAGGCCACCCGGGCCAGGGGGTCCTTGGCCAGGATGGCGTCCAGGACCGCGTCCGAGATCTGGTCGGCCATCTTGTCAGGATGGCCCTCGGTCACCGACTCGGAGGTGAAAAGCCTCCTGCTGCGCTGTGGGCTCATGGCAAACTCCCTCCCCACCGGAAGCCACCCGCTTGCGGCCACGGGCCTTCTCCTGTCCGGGGACCTCTCGATCTTAGCCGCGAGCCCGGCGCGGCGCGGCCCTCAGGCCGTGCCCTGCTCCCAGGAGACGAGGTAGTGGCGCTGCTCCTCGGTCAGGGTGTCGATCTGCACACGGAGAGCCGCCAGCTTCAGTTTGGCCACCTCGGCGTCGATCTCTTGGGGCACCTCGTGGACCCCGGGGGACATCTCCTGGGAGGAGGCGGCCAGGTGGGCTATGGAGAGCGCCTGGTTGGCGAACGACATGTCCATCACCGCCGCCGGGTGGCCCTCGGCCGCGGCCAGGTTGAGGAGCCGGCCCTCGGCCAGCAGGTACAGGTGGCGGCCATCGGCCAGCTCGTGCTCCGCCACCTCCGGCCGCACCTGCCTCACCTTGATCGTGAGCTCGTCCAGGGCCGCCAGGTTGATCTCGGAATTGAAGTGGCCGCTGTTGGCGATCACGCAGCCGTCCTTGGCGGCCTGGAGGTGCTCCCGGTCGACGACGTTGCAGTCCCCGGTCACGGTGATGATGACGTCCGCCAGGGGCGCCGCCTCGGCCAGCGGCATCACCCGGTAGCCCTCCATCACCGCCTCCAGCGCGCGCACCGGCTCGACCTCCGTCACCACCACCTGGGCGCCCATGCCTCGGGCGCGGGAGGCGAGGCCCCGGCCACACCAGCCGAAGCCGCAGACCACCAGGGTGCGGCCGGCCAGCAGCAGGTTGGTGGCCCGGATCAGGCCGTCGATGGTGGACTGTCCGGTGCCGTAGCGGTTGTCGAAGAGATGCTTGGTCTGGGCGTCATTGACTGAGATCACGGGGTAGCGCAGGACACCCTGGCGGGCCATGGCCCGCAGGCGGACCACACCGGTCGTGGTCTCCTCGGTGCCTCCGCGCACCGCGCCCATCTCGGTAACCGGGCGCGAGTGCAGAGCCGTCACCAGGTCACCCCCGTCGTCCATCGTGAGGTGCGGAGAGGTCGCCAGCACCGCCTCCAGGTGGCGGTAGTAGGTGGCACTGTCCTCGCCCCGCCGGGCGTGGACCGCCACTCCCTGGGCCACCAGCCCGGCGGCCACGCTGTCCTGGGTGGAGAGGGGGTTGCTGGCGCAGAGCTGAACCTCGGCGCCGGCCGCCTGCAGCGTGAGCATGAGGTTGGCGGTTTCCGCCGTGACGTGCAGGCAGGCGCCCACCCTGAGTCCGCTGAGCGGCCGCTCGCTCGCGAAGCGTCGGCGGATCGCGCCCAGGACAGGCATCTCCCGGGCCGCCCAGTCGATGCGCAGCCGGCCCTCAGGAGCCAGCTGCGGGTCAGCGATGTCAAAGCGATCAGCCAATCCCTCTCCCTCCTACAGCGAAAGCAGGGCTTCCACCCGCGCCGTCTCCCCCAGCCGCGCCCGGCCCCCGAGCTCCAGCAGCTCGATCAGAAAGCCAAAGGCCACGACCTCACCCCGCAGCTCCTCGATGAGCTTGCGGGTGGCCACCGCCGTCCCCCCCGTCGCCAGCAGGTCGTCAACCACCAGGACCCGGGCGCCCGGGGCGATGGCGTCCCGGTGCACCTCCAGAACCGCCTCCCCATACTCCAGCGAGTAGCTGGCGCTCAGCGTCGCCCAGGGCAGCTTGCCGGCCTTGCGCACCGGGACCACCCCCAGGCCGAGCTGGTAGGCGATCACCGCCCCGAAGGTGAAGCCCCGGGACTCGATGGTCGCCACGGCGTCCAGGTCCGACGCGGCAAAGCGCGCCGCGAGCTGGTCGCAGGCGGAACGGAAGGCGGCGGCAGATCCCAGAAGCGGGGTGATGTCCCGGAAGAGCACCCCCTCGCGGGGGTAGTCGGGGATGTCACGGATGAACTCCCTGAGCTTCACCGGTGGGTCGGCGCGCTCAGGGGTCACTTCGGGCATGGTATTGGATCGAGGGACACCGCTCGGTCAGAGAGCCCCCGCTGGGGTCTGGGACCAGATGGCCCCCAGGACCGCCATGAGCGCGGCGCCGAGGGCGACCGGGCCGGCCACGATCCCGATGTGGGTCGCCTTCTCCAGAGCGGCAAAGCCCACGGCCACGACCACCACGGCGGCCAGGACGCGGGGCCACCGGGGAAGCTTGAGCGCCGCCAGCGCCCGGCCCAGGGCCGGTAAACGCAGAGCGACCCATCCGGCCCCCCATCCCACCGCCAGCCCCAGCCCAAGCCCGGCCAGGACGTCCAGGGGCCAGTGGATCCCGGTCAGAACCCGGGCCCACCCCACCCCGGCGGCGATCAGGAGCGAGGCCCAACCCAGAAGTCGGTGCCGGGTGACCAGCAGGGTAGCCGCCACGGCGCCGGCGAAGGCCAGATGATCGGAGGGAAATGAGTTGCCGTGGGCGGCCGCCGCCAGGAGCGGAACGTGGTAGGAGGAGAGGTAGGGCCGTGGCTCATACCAGAGGAGCCCCAGGAGATGGTTCAGGAGCAGAGCCACCACCGCCGCGGCGGCCCCAGCCAGCGCCGCCAGGCGAGCCGCCTGCGGAGGGTGTCCGAAGAACAACAGGGCCACCAGGCAGAAGGCCAGAGCGAAGATGCCCCATTCGGCGAGGGCACTGGCGGTGGAGTTCCACAGGCCCCCGTGCGGCCCCTGGTGAGCCAACACCTGGTATCCGGCGTAGTTCCACCGGAGGATGGCGGGGGCGATGGGAGCGGCGGTCAGGATCTGCAAAAGGGCACTCCAAGGGAACTGTCCGGCGGCGCCACTTTACCGATCCCCCGGCCCGGAGCGGGCTCTCCAATTCGCCAGAGAGCCTTCGTCCGAATCGCCGCCCGGCCGGCGGTCCGGGGGTTGCTCTGGTCCGCCCAGGGCGGGGGGCGAGCCGCCGCAGCCGCCTGCGCGGTCCCCCGGAGCCCCGGCGCCCCAGCCGCCCGGCTGACGCCCCCTTGGGGAGGACCGCCAGCCAGGCACCCGGGGTGGGGCGGCCGGTGCCGTCCTCGGGAGTCACAATCCTGCCCCAGCTCAGGAGAGGGCGGGCAGGACCTCCTCGGCCAGGAGCTGAAGGTGATCCGAGTCGCCCAGGTCCAGCACCTGCAGGTAGGCGCGGGAGCAGCCCATGAGGGTCAACTCCCCAAGGCGATCCCGGAGCATCTCCGGGGTGCCGGCCAGCCCCACCTTCCGGAGATGCTCGTACTCCCGCCCGATAGCCCGGCAGCGGCGGGAGGCCTCCTCCTCGGTCCTCCCGCAAGCCACCGTGAGGGCCATGGAGAGGCGCATCGTGCCCGGGTCGCGGCCGGAGCGCTCGCAGGCCTCCCGCACCCGTGCGAACTGGGAGCTGGCCGCTGCCAAGGGAACAAAGGCGCAGTTGAACTCCCGGGCGTGTCGTGCCGCCAGCCGCGGCGTCACCCGGGACCCCATGCCCCCGATCAGAATCGGCGGGCCACCCGGCTGCACCGGACGCGGCAGGGCGGGGCAATCCTCCAGCCGATAGTGCCGGCCGGAATAGGAGAACGTGCCGCCGGGCGGGGTCGCCCATAGCCCGCGAAGAATCTCCAGCTGCTCCTCGAAGCGGGCCATCCTCTCCGCGACCTCGGGGAAGGGGAGGCCGTATGCCAGGTGCTCGGCCCGGTACCAGCCCGCCCCGAACCCGAAGTCCACCCGGCCTGAGCTCATCTCGTCGACCTGGGCGACGGCCACCGCGAGCGGGCCGGGATTGCGGAATGTTGCCGAGGTCATCAAGGTTCCGAGGCGGATCCGGGTCGTGGCCGAGGCGATGTCGGCCAGGGAGGCCCAGGACTCGGTGGGGCCGGGCGGCCCCGGGTCGGTACCGATGGCTAGCAGGTGGTCGGAACGGAAGAACCCCGCGAATCCCAGCGCCTCGGCGGCGAGTGCCACCCCTCGCAGCTGCCCCTGGGTCGCTCCCTGCTGCGGCTCGGTGAAAATATGCAGCTCCACGTGGGGGATTCTCCCAGACAGGCTCGGGGGCAAGAAATCCCCCCGGATCCGCCCTTTCTTTGTGGCCCTCCCCCCGCAGGTGCCCTATCGTCTAGGACGTGGGTAGTCAGACGATCCGCCTGGGCCGGATCTTCGGCCTGGAGATCGGCTTCAACTGGAGCCTGCTGCCCTTCTTCCTGCTCGTGGCCTGGACCATGGCAACTGAGGTCCTGCCCTCGGGTGCGCCCGGGCTCTCCAGCACCGAGTACTGGATCGCCGGGGTGGTGGGAACCGTCGTCTTCTACGCCTGCCTTCTTGCCCACGAGCTCTCCCACGCCCTGGTGGCCAGGACCAAAGGCGTCAAGGTGGCCGGGATCACCCTGTGGCTTTTCGGCGGGGTGACCCAGCTCGAGGGGGAGCCGAGCCGGGCCCAGGACCAGGCGCTCATCACCGCGGTCGGGCCGCTCACCAGCCTGGTCTTGGCTGCGATCTTCTTCGGGACTCAGCTGCTGCTGGGCAGCCTCAACGCTCCGCTGCTTCTGGTGACCGTCCTCTCCTGGATGGCCCTGCTCAACCTGGTGCTTGGGGTTTTCAACCTGGTGCCGGCGCTGCCCCTGGACGGGGGCAGGCTCCTGGGGGCCGCGGTCTGGTGGAGGACGGGTTCCAAGGATCGGGGCACCACGGGGGCGGTCCGGGTGGGGCGGTTCTTCGCCTATCTGCTGATCGCGCTGGGAGCACTTGAGGTTCTGGCTGGGGGCCTGCTCAACGGCCTTTGGCTGGCCCTCATCGGCTGGTTCCTGCTCTCCGCCGGAGCCGCCGAAGGGCGCCAGGTGGGCGTCCGATCTCGGCTGCGGCAGGTCCCGGTCGCCGCCGTCATGACCAGCCCGGTCCCGACCCTCCCCGGCTGGCTCACCTGCGGGCAGCTCGTGGAGGCCGGCAGCCTCGGTGCTGGCCTGTACGCGCTGCACGGCGTGGGCGGTGAGCCGCTGGGCTTTCTCCCCCGCAGTCGGGTGGAGGAGGCGGTGCGGGGTGGGCATCCCGAGTGGAGGCTGGAGGCGCTGGCGGTGGCTGCGGAGCAACTCACGAAAGTGCGGCCGGACGAGGATCTGGAGGCGGCGCTGCTGCGCCTCGGCCCCCACCTCGAACAGGGGGCCTTGGTGGTCGCCAACGGTGAGCTGGTGGGCACCCTCGCCGCCTCCGACCTGGCCCGGGTGGCCGCCCTGGCCCCGCTCCTCAGCCAGCGCCCGCAGCGCTAGTTGGAGCGACTGAGGAGCCGCCTCCACGGGGTCGGGGCGGCCCAGCGCAGGATCTCCCCCTCCCCCACCCGCCGGTCGCGCCAGATCCGCCGCCAGTCCCTTCGAGCGTCCCCCAGCTGTCGGGCGGCGTCCACGAAACCGAGGAGCGCCGTGGGATGACGGCTGGCAGCCAGCCCGCAGCGCAGGAGTAGCAGGGCCCGGGGGCGCAGCTGGCCCCGCCCCCGCCGCCAGCTGGGTGGCGCCACCCGTTCCAGGAGCAGGAAGCGGTTCGCCAGCACATGCCGTTCGATCGCGGCGGTGCGGTGTAGCCCACTTCCGCCACGGAGGTGAGAGGCGGTCGCCCCGGGCTCATACCAGCAGGACCATCCCCGCCAGCGGGCCCGAAAGTCCAGGTCCACGTCCTCCAGGTAGGCGAAGAAGCGGGCGCAGAACACCTCCCCGTCCAGCGCCACGTCCTCCAGCATCTCCCGCCGGTAGAGGACCGCAGCCGCCGATACCCCGAACACCTCCTCGGCCTGGGCATAGCGGCCGTCGTCCGGCTCCCCCTGCCCCCGATTGGAGACCCAGAGGCTACTGTGCAGCTGATGCCCGGTGCTGTCCAGGCCCCCTCCCCGGCGGAGGCGGGGAGCGACCGATCCCGCCCCTGGGTGGGCGGTGATGCGGCGCGCGGCCATCTCCAGGAACGTTGGGTCGAGGACCACGTCCTGGTTGAGCAGGAGCACCAGCGCCGAGGTGGTGGCGGCGATGCCCTGGTTGGCAGCCACCGCGAACCCGAGGTTGCGGGGGTTGCGCACCAACCGGACGCCGGGCTGCCCGGCCAGCCACTCGGCGGAGCCGTCCACCGATCCGTTGTCGACCACAAGCACCTCTGCCGGCGGCAGGGTCTGCTGCCGGAGGGATCCCAGAGCGGCCACCAGGTCGGCCCCCCCGTTCCAGCTGATCATGACCGCGGCCACCTGCGGGTCGGCACTCACGGACTGACCCTGGGGTGGGGACGCAGAGCGTTGAGGAGCAGGAGGGTGGCGAGCCGCAGAAGGATCCCCGCCCCCACCGCCGGCGCCAGGGCCGCCCCGGCGCCCCGCATGTAGTGCAGGCGGTAGAAGCGCCACATGGACCGGTGGAAGTGAACCAGCATCGGCAGCGCCACCTGCTCCGAGCTCCTCCCCTTGCGATGGATGACCACCGCCGTGGGCTGGTACCAGACCTCGGCCCCACGCCGGTGTAGCTGCCAGCACAGCTCCAGGTCCTCCCCGTACATGAAGTACCCCTCGTCCAGCCCGCCCACGGCGTCGAAGAGGGGGCGCCGGATCAGAAGGCAGGCCCCGCTGCCGCTGTCCACCGCCATCGGCTGGTCGTCCGGCAGGTGGCTCAGGTTGTAGGCGCCGAAGCGAGGGCTGCGGGGCTGCAGCCGGGAAAGGCCGACGAGCCGCCAAAGTGCCACCTGGGGGCTGGGGAACTGCCGTCGGCAGGCGGGATCCAGCCGGCCGTCCGGCCGGACTACCCGGGGCGAGACCGCGCCTCGGCGGTGGTCAGTGGCCAGCGCCCCGAGCATCTCCCGGAGCGCGCCCGGCTGCAGCTCCGCGTCCGGGTTGAGCAGCATGAGGAACTCCCCGTCAATGCTTCTGGCCCCATGGTTCACCGCTGCGGCGAACCCCAGGTTCCTAGGCTCGGTCAGCAGCCGTACATCTGGGTGCGACCGGCGCACCAGCTCAGGAGTCCCGTCCGAGGAGGCGTTGTCGACCACCGTCAGGTGCGCCGGGGTGATGCCCTCCGCAAGGCAGGACGAGATGGCCCGGGAGACGTCGAGGCGGGAGTTGTAGGTGCAGATGACGACGCGTACCCCTCCCGGATCCATCTCGCTCACGGCTCAGCCAGAGTGGTGCAGCACGGTCGCCACACTGGGGTCCGATCGGAGGTATTCACCCAGCGCCTCCTCCCACCGGCGCAGCGGGGCGAGCCCCAGGGCCGCCAGGCGCTCGCTCTCCAGGACCGAGAACCTGGGCCGCGGTGCCGGCGCCCCCCACTCGGCGGTGCTGACCGGGCTCACGGCGGCATCCACCCCGGCCTGGCTCAGGATCTCCTCGGCGAACCGGTGCCAGGTGGTCCGGCCGGTGCCGGACAGGTGCAGGAGACCGCAGGGGGGCAGATCCAGCAGCCTGGTCAGTGCCCCCGCCAGGTCGAGGGTCCACGTGGGGCTACCCACCTGGTCGGCCACCACACGCAACGGGTGGCCGCCGACTGCCCTCCTGACGATCGCCAGAGGGAAGTTCGGGCCGCTGTTGCCGTACAGCCAGGAGGTGCGCACCAGATAGAGGGGCCCCCCAGCCGCCAGGCAGGCCAGCTCTCCCTGGCGCTTGGTGGTGGCGTACACCCCGGAGGGACTCACGGGGTCCGACTCCAGCCACCCCCTACCTCCCTCCGGAGGGTCTCCTCCGAACACGAAGTCGGTGCTCAGGTGGCAGAGCGGCACCCCCGATCCGGCACAGGCCTTTGCCACCATCGCAGGTCCCTGGGAGTTGCAGCGCTCCGCCAGCTCGGGCTCGGCCTCGGCACGATCGACGTTGGTGTAGGCGGCGCAGTTGACCACGCGGTCGAAGGTAGAGCTGCGCAGAAGTCTGGCCAGCGCCCCCTCCTCGGCGATGTCCAGATCCCCCCGGGTCAGCGCCAGCACCTCATGGCCGGCGGCCCGGAGCTGGGGCACCAGGTCACGGCCGAGCTGGCCTCCGGCGCCGAGGACCAGGACCCGCACGGACAGCCTCAGGCGGTCGGACCGGCCGGCTCCAGGGGCCGGTAATTGCGGCGGTAGAAGTCCAGAAACTCCCCCGACTTGATGGGCTCCCACCAGTCGCGCCGCTGGCGGTACCAGGCCACGGTGCGCGCCATACCGGATGTGAAGTCGAAGTCAGGGGTCCAGCCCAGGTTGCGCGCCCGGGAGCTGTCCAGGGCGTAGCGGCGATCGTGGCCGGGGCGGTCCTGCACGTGCTGGATCAGCTCCCGCGGAGCGCCCACCAGTTCCAGGACCGAGTCGGCCACCTGAAGCCCGTTGAGCGGATCGGCACCCTGCCCCAGGTTGTAGGCCTGTCCCGCCTCTCCCCGGGCCAGCACGGTGGCGATGCCGCGGGCGTGGTCATCGACGAACAGGTAGTCGCGGACCGCCCCACCGTCCCCGTACACCGGCAGGGGCAGGCCGTCCAGCGCCTGGGTGATGAAGAGGGGGACGATCTTCTCCGGGTACTGGAAGGGGCCATAGGTGTTGGAGCCGCGGGTGACCACCACCGGCACCCCGTAGGTGGCGTGATAGGCGAGGCACTGCATTTCCGCGCCCGCCTTGCTCGCCGAATACGGGGAGCGGGGACGGAGGGGATCGGACTCCACGGAGAGCTGGGGTGCCTCCACGTCGCCGTATACCTCGTCGGTGGAGACCTGGAGGAAGCGGCGGTGGTGATGCCGCCGGGCCGCCTCGAGGAGGGAGTAAGTGCCGTACACGTCGGTGCGGATGAAGGCGTCGGGATCGAGGATGGAGCGGTCGACATGGCTCTCGGCGGCGAAGTTGACGATGCAGTCCACCTCCGCGCCCAGCCGGTCGGCGAGCTCACGGTCGCAGATGTCACCCTGGACAAAGCGGTACTGGGGGTGGTGCTCGACCTCCTCGAGGTTGCGCAGATTCCCAGCGTAGGTGAGCTTGTCCAGCACGGTGATCTGGGGAGCGGAATCAAGGGCCAGGAGGAGCCGGACGAAGGCCGAGCCGATGAAGCCTGCCCCCCCCGCAACCAGCAGCCGGGGCGGCAGGTCCCGGAGAAGTCCGAGCTGGTGGCTGGGCTCCTCCACCTCAGATGTTCTCCACCGACCAGTCGAAGCCGATCCGAGGGTCGTCATAGCGGATCCGGCCCTCGTCGGGGTCTCGGGGGTCGTAGGGCTCGGTGACGTAGTAGCAGAGCACCACGTCCCGCAGGGAGAGGACCTGATAGCCGTGGGCCACCAGCGGCGGGATGGCAACCACCTTGGGGGCCCGCTCGCCCGCGATCACGACCTGGATCCGGCCCCTGGTCGGGGAGTCGGGCCGGAGGTCTGCCAGCACGATTCGGGCGTCCCCGGAGACGATGTCCCAGTAATCCCATTGCTTGCGGTGCCAGTGGAAGGCCTTGATCAACTCCGGAGGGTTGCCTCCCCGGGCGAAGGCCACCGAGCGCGACATCTGGCTGAATTCCTGCGGGGGGAGGAAGGGCCGCCCCCGGTCATCGGCGTCCCCCCGCTTCAGCTGCTCGGTGAAGAAGCCCCGCTGGTCGTGATGGAGGGTCAGGGACTTGATCATCACCTGGTCGATCTCCCCGAGCCTCTCGGCAGCCGGGGTCTGCGCCATCTTCTCGAGCACCGCCTCGAGCTCCGGTGTCAGCCGCTGCCAGGCCATCGCACCCTCCTCAGGCCAGGCTGACCCGGGAGTGGTCGCCCAGCATCATCTTGTGGGCTCGGGGCAGGGTGGATCCGCGCTCGATCACCACGTCCCGGCCGATCAGCGAGTCTTCGATCTTGCGCACCCCGCGGATCACCGTGTTCTCCAGGACGATGGCGTGCTCGATCTCGCTCCCCTCCACCACCACGTGGTGGTAGAGCGCGGTGAAGGGGCCGACGAAGGAGTCCACCACCCTGGTGTGCGCGCCCACGATCACCGGCCCCCGGATGGTGCTGCCGATGATCTCCGCTCCCTCCTCGACGATCACCTTGCCCAGCAACCGGGAGTCCTCCGACACGGTGCCCAGCCGCCGCTCCTCCAGCAGGTCCAACACCACCCGGTTGCACTCCAGGAGATCGTCCATCTTGCCGGTGTCGATCCACCGGCCCGCGACCTCATGGGCTTCGACACGCAGCCCCCGGTCGATCTGCCATTGGATGGCGTCGGTGATCTCCAGCTCCCCCCTCGCCGACGGCCTTATGGAGTCCACCGCCTCCATGATGCTCGGCTGGAAGCAGTACACCCCCACCAGGACCAGGTCGGAGCGCGGGTGCTGAGGCTTCTCCTCCAGGCGGACCACCCGCCCTTCCTCCAGCTCCGCCACCCCGAAGCGCTCGGGATCCGGCATGCGCTTCAAGAGGATCAGGGCGTCCGGCTGGTCGGCGGTGAAGCGGCGCACCACCTCCCCGATCCCTCCGGTGATGAAGTTGTCCCCGAGGTACATCACGAAGGGCTGGTCGGCGAGGAACCGCCGCGCCGCCTGGACGGCGTGGGCCAACCCCAGCGGCTCCAGCTGGGGGATGTACTCCACCCTGGCCCCGAAGCGGCTTCCGTCGCCAACCGCCTGGCGGATCTCGTCGCCGGTGTCGCCGACGACGATCCCAATCTCCTCTATCCCCGCCTCCACCAGTGCCTCCAGGCCGTAGAAGAGAACTGGCTTGTTGGCGATGGGGACCAGCTGCTTGGCCCCGGTGTGGGTGATGGGCCGCAACCTGGTCCCCTTGCCCCCGCTGAGAACGAGCCCTTTCACCGCGGCCAAGGTACCAGACGCCCGGAGGCCTCAGTAGGCATGGCGGTGGAAGAGAATCCGCCAGGGGGTCAAGAGAAGGATCTTCAGGTCGAAGGCCAGAGACCAGTTCTCGATGTAGTAGAGGTCGTAGAAAACCCTCTCCTCGATCCCGGATCCCTGGCGGAGGTCGTTGACCTGCGCCCACCCAGTGACCCCGGGGAGCGCATCCAGCCGCTCTCGGTAGCGCGGCACCTCCTGCTCGAACTGGCGGGCGAAGAAGGGGCGCTCCGGGCGGGGCCCCACAAGGCTCATCTCACCCTTGAACACGTTCCAGAGCTGGGGTAGCTCGTCCAGGCTGAACCGGCGCACGAGCCTGCCGACCGGGGTGCGGCGGTCGTCGTCCTCGCGGGTCATGATGGGGCCGGTCTCCCTCTCGGCGTCCGGGACCATGGAGCGCAGCTTCCAGACCCGGAAGGTCCGGCCCCGGTAGCCCAGCCTCTCCTGCCCGTAGAAGGGCGGGCCCGGTGAGGTGAGCACGATCCCCAAAGCGCAGACCGCGACCAACGGCACAGCTGGAAGCGCCAGGACCAGGGTTCCCACCACGTCGAAGGTGCGCTTCAGGACCACGTTGACCCCCACCAGCCGGTTGGGGCGGACTCCCAGCAGAGGTATTCCGGCCACCTCCTCGCTGCCGGCGGCGCTGGTCATGATCTCCAGGACGTCCGGGGCGACCTTCACCTCGGCGCCCCGCTCCAGGCAGGCCCGGGCCATCTCCAGCAGCCGCTCGTGCGGGCCGACTCCCGCCAACACCACCAGCTGGCAGCGCTCCCGCTCGACCACCCGGCCGAGGCCGTCCTCCATGGACAGGCTGGGCAGATTCAGCTCGCGCGAGGGTTCGGGCTGACCCGGCACCGCCACCTGCCCCACCAGCCGGTAGCCGTACTCGGGGAACATGCGCAGCCGGCGGATGAGGAGCCCGGCGGCCTCCCCTCCCCCCACCAGCAGGACCCGGACCGCTCCGTACCCCGACCGGAGCAGCGCGCTCTGCACCACCCGGACCACCGCCCGGTCGATCATGAAAAGGATGAGGGCGGCGATCGAGGCGTCCGCCAGCACCAGCCGGGAGTAGGGGAAGCCCCGGTAGAGCCCCTCCAGCGCCAGGGCCAGGATCACGAAGAGGGCCACCGAACCCGCCGAGGAGAGGATCTCATCCACATAGGACTGACCCCGGCGCAGGCGGTATCGGCCGGTGGCCACGAAGGTGACCAGCCATAGACCCACCACCACCGGCACGGCCATGGCGTACGCCTGGAAGGAGGGGACTTGGCCCCCGGGGATGGGCACCCCGGAGATGTGGAAGCGGTACTGGTACCCGATCAGCGCCCCTACGGCGACGGCCAGGGCGTCCATGACCGGGCGGAGGAGAAGGAGCGGCCAGAGCCGCGCTGTCCCCTGCTGAGCGGCGACGGCCTCGCGCGGGCGGATCAAGGAGTCGGTGTCAGCCATCTGCGGGCTCCTCGACGGCGCTTCTCAGGCTCCGGCGGGCCATCCGCACCTCCTCCGGGGAGATCGCCCCGGTAACCCAGAGGCTGCCCACGTAGGCGGCCCCCCCCAGGGCCGCCACCCAGAAGACGTTCTGCGCGGAGAGCACCGCCATCACCCCCACCATCAGGGCTCCCGACACCAGCACCGGCAGGACCTCCCGCCCCCAGGGGAGCTGCTGCAGCTGGCGGCGCACCATCCAGTACCCGGCGACCAGCAGGAAGACCTCCGTGATCACGGTAGCCCAGCTGCAGGCAAGATAGCCGGTTGCGCGGGGAAACAGCGGGATCATGATCAGGTTCAGGGTGACGTTGACGGCGATGCTGAGGATCGAGAGGACCACACTGTCTCGCTGCCGGTTCATCGCCCCCAGGCCGAATACGAAGGTGTTGTTGACGAACAGGAAGACCAGCGCCAGGGCCAGGATGCGGACGGCCGGGCCGGACTCCGGATAGACCCGCAGGAGCGCCATCAGCGGCCCCGCCCCGAAGGCCAGCGCCACCGCCGCCGGGACGGCGATGGCCGTGAGCAGCTTGATGGTCACCGTGTAGGCGCTGCGCAGGGCCGCCAGCTGGCCCAGGTGGAGGACCGACAGCGCCGGGAAGACGGCGTTCATAACCGTCTGGGGGATGAATGAGAGTCCCTCCAGGAACTTGTAGCCGGCCTGGTAGTAGCCGACCTCGGTCGGCCCCCGAAGGGCCTCCAGGATGACCACGTCGATCTTGAAGTAGACGGTGTTGAGGAGGAAGACCAACGCGAAGGGAAGACCCATGGTCAGAAGGCGCCGGGAGGCGGGGAAGTGGAAGCGGATGCGGGGTCGGAAGTAGCGCCGGCTGATGATGATGACCGCGTAGACGCAGGTGAAGAGATAGGAGGCGGCATAGGCCAGCAGGTAGGCGGGGAGGCCAAGGTGAAGCGCCGCTGCCGCCAGGGTGCCGACCAGCAGGATCGCCCCCTCGGAAAGGGTCTCGAAGGCCTCGTAGCGCATGTCCCCGGTGGCGTAGAAGGTGCTGCGCAGGACGTTGGCCACCGAGGTGAAGGCCAGGAGCCCGAAGGCCGGCAGCAGGAGGTAGAAGAGCGACGGCCCGCTGGTGAGGGCGAGCATGGCAGCCAGGGTCAGGAGGCTCCCCAGGAGGAGGGGGATCTTGGCCCCCAGCACCACGGAGAGGTAGGCCTCCAGGCGGGCCGGGCGGCGGCTCCCCTCGCGCAGATAGACGATCTGCAGGCCACCGTCTCCCACGATGCTGGCCAGGTTGCTCAGGACCACCACCACCCCGAACTCGCCGTACCGGGTGGCCCCCAGCGTGTGCTGCTGGATTAGGAAGGCCCCGAACACCAGAAGGCGCGACCCCGTGCGGGCCGCGAAGAGCATCCCGGTGTTGCGGACGGTGCGCTGAGCGAGGCTCACGCCGCCCGGCTCAGGCGCGGGCTGGAGGTCGGCGCAGCCGAAGCTGCCGGGCGGCCGGGACCACTGCCACAACCAGAAGCGCGGCCAGGGCCCACCACTCCACCGAAAGGTCGTTCTTCCAGTACGGACTGTCCACCAGGCCATGGATCAGGATGGCCGCCCAGCCGAGGACCAGCGACGCCGCCCAGGGCTGGGCCATGGGACCCGCCCGGAGCACGGGCAGGAGGTAGCGCCCCACCTCGACAAAGAACCCCACGAGGAAGATCAGCCCCATGACCCCCAGCTCGACCCAGAAATCCAGCTCCAGCTGGTCGGGGTAGACGTGGGTCTGGTGGACGACGTCATGGAGCTGAGCGCGGTAGGGCCCGATCTCCTCCTGGTAGTTGGCCAGCCCCGAGCCCTGGAAGGGGTGGGCCAGGATCAGGTCTAAGGTGGCATGCCAGAGGTGGACCCGGCTGACCATGGAGTTCGCCGGGTTGTTCGGGTTGAGCTCGTTCTCCACCCGGTGGCGGATGGGCGGCAGCAGGAGAGCCACCACCGCCAGCGCCGCCCAGGCCAGCACCAGCTGGCGGCGCCGGGGATGGATCGCCGCCGCCAGCAGGGAGATCGCCACCAGCGCCAGCCAGGACCCGCGGCTGAGGGTGAGGACATCCCCCGCCCCGAGCAGGGCCAGCATCGCCCAGTGGACCCGGGGATGGCGCACCCCGCCGAAAAGGGCCAGCCCCAGGGCCAGTCCGACCAGAGGGTCGAGGAAGATCCCCCCGAAGTTGTTGTTCGTCCAGAGCCAGGTCGGCACCGGGGGGGCCACATTGAGGTTGAGGGTGTGGGCCTGGAGTGCCTTCCCGAGGGCCACGAACTGCGAGACCGCCACCACAGTGCCGCTGACGTACAGCCCGTAGGCGAGCCGCTCCCAGTCCCAGCTGGAGCGCAGCACATTGACGGCCACGAAGAAGTAGACAACCGGCTCCACGATGTACGCCTTGGCGATCCCCAGGGCATCCCTCTTCTCGGGACTGACGGCGACCGCGATCACCGTGGCCACCAGGAGCACCGCGATCAGGACGGTGAACGGGGTGTCCAGATGGGGCATGCGGCGCTGGCGCCAGCTCTCGATGGCGAACGCCAGCACGGTGAGCGCCAGCACCACCTCCAGCCCGGTGAAGGGCAGCTTCCCCAGGAGGCTGCCCCGCAGCACGTAGGCGGGAAGGGCCGCGGCGGTTAGAAAGACGCCAGCACGACTCCACCGCATCGGCGGGATTATAGGTCCCGGCCCCCGCCCCGCCCCAGCGGGAGAGGGACGCGCCGGCGTCAGCCGACCGGCAGCATCCCCAGCCGCTGCCGCACCGTGGCCATGGTGGCCGCCGCGCTCGCCCTCGCCCGAGCGGCTCCATCCGCGAGCAGCCGGTCGAGGGAGGCGGGATCTCGGAGGAGGTCGTGGCAGCGGCTCTGGATCGGCTGCAGCGCCTCGATCACCACCTCGGCCACCACCTCCTTCAGCCGTCCATAGCCCTTTCCCTGGAAGGCCTGGGCCAGCTCTCCGTCGCTCGCACCCGTGAGGCTGCGATAGATCTCCAGCAGGTTCTGGACCCCGGGCGACGGACGTTCCACGTCGACTGCGGTGCCGCTGTCGGTGGTGGCCCGACGGAACTTGGCCCGCACCCGGTCCGGGGGGTCGAGGAGGCCGATCCGGCCGGCCTCGGAGTCTGCACTCTTGCTCATCTTGCTGGAGGGGTCATCGAGGGCCATGACCCGGGCGCCCACCTGGCCGATCTTGGCCTTGGGGATCACGAAGGTATCGCCCAGGATGCGGTTGACCCGGAGCGCCAGGTTGCGGGTCAGCTCCAGGTGCTGACGCTGGTCCTCCCCCACCGGCACCAGGTCCGTCTGGTAGAGGAGGATGTCAGCCGCCATCAGCACCGGGTAGCTGAAGAGTCCAGAACCGATGCGCTCGGACGAGAGCTTGCGGGAGCGGTCTTTGAACTGGGTCATCCGCTCCAGCCAGCCCATCGGGGTGAAGCAGCCCAGGATCCAGGCCAGCTCGGCGTGCTCGGGGACGTGCGACTGGACCAGAAGGGTGGACTGCTCAGGGTCGATCCCCGCCGCCAGGTAGAGGGCCGCCACCTCGCGCGTCTTCTGGGCCAGGTCGCGCGGCTCCTGACGAGTCAGGGCGTGGAGGTCGACGACGCAGAAGTAGTTGCGGTAGAGCGACTGCTCCTGGACCCAGGGGCGGAGCGCCCCCAGCAGGTTGCCCAGGTGCAAGACCCCGTCCGGCTGCATCCCGCTGAACACCACCGGGCGGTCGGCCATTCCGAGATTGTACCGGCCGCCCTCAGTGCTTCTCGGTGACCCGGTACTCCAGGTGGGAGCCGAAGAGCAGCCGCGTCTGGGCCTCCAGCGCCGGGAGGACGCTGAGGACCACGAACACCACGGGGTACATCAGGGTCTGCAGGTCGGCGAAGCGGCGGCGCCACCAACTCCACCCCGGCGGCCGGGGCTGGAGGCGGTTGTCCAGGATGGCCACCGCCAGGATGTTGAGCAGGGTGACCTGGAGGATCAGGCTGCCCACCGTCTCCAGCAGCGCCCCGGTGGTGGAGAGGGCGTAGTCGTAGTTGAACAGGGATGGAAGGGTGCCGGAAACCAGGATCAGAAGGGGGACCGTGGCCCAGCTCAGGTGGTTGAAGATGAGCAGCCGGAAGCGATCCAGCCGGACCCGGAGCGGGATCTCCCGGTGCTGGGTCATGCGCGCGGCGACATAGGGGATGTCGGTCACCCCCCAGGCCCACCGCTTGATCTGCTCGTACTGGCTGACCAGGGTGGTCCCATAGTCCGCCGCCCGGGGTGCATCCCCGTACATGGGAAGGAAAGCTCCCCTCACCCGCAGCCGCTCCCCGTACACGAAGAACGCCTTCCAGTAGAACCGGGAGTCCTCGGGGATCACATCGTCGTCCCAGAAGCCCACCTCGGAGAGCAGGCGCAGCGACATGGAGTAGGCCGAGAACATCACCAGCCGCTTGGGATGCTGATGCAGGTAGAGCTGCCACTGGGTCGCCAGGGTGGCCATCGACCGCACCGCCGCGGGTACCCGCCAGAGGTTGTTGAGGAAGATGGGCACCGGCTGCCAGATGGTCGTGGCCCTCTCAGGGTCCAGGGTGTACTGGTAGCTGATGTAGTTGAAGTACTGGGGATGGACCCGGTAGTCGGAGTCAAGGTCGGTGACGATCACCTGGTCCAGGTCCAGGCCCAGCCCGAGCAGCGCCCGGTGGAGAACCGGGCCCCCGTAGGCCATGGCCGCCGACTTCCCCACCACGATCCCCAGCAGCAGGGGGTCCTTGATGTGCCAGAAGGCGAGGAACCGGTCGCCCAGCTCCTCCTGGAGCCGGGCCACGTTGCGGCAGCCCTGCAGGTCCGTCTCCCTGGTGATCACCGCCACGATGCGCAGATGGCTCGGGTAGTCGGCCTCGGCAAGGGCTCCCACGGTGGCCCGCAGCGTTTCGTACTTCTCGGTGTAGGTGGGGATCAACACCGCATGGACGATGGAGCGGGGGTCGGGTCCGCCCGCCTCGCGCTCCAGACGGTCGAGGCGGGCCCCCCAGTGGATGCGCTGGGCCTCCTCCAGGAGCTGGATGCCGCGCAGCACGTAGCGGAAGGTGTGGACCAGCTTCACCAGCCAGTAGAGGTCCAGGACCACCGCGAAGGCGCCCAGTATCCAGAGGTACTGGAAGTTGGTGAAGGTGATCACGAAGCCCACCGCCAGCGGGCCGAGAAGGCACAGCCACACGGTCGCCCCGGGGGCCATCTCCCAGAGCCGCTGCCGCCTGCCGGGTGGGCGGGGGGGGCGCCGCGCCATCCGCTCCGGGGGGACGTACCCCGGCAGAACCCCGATCCTGGGGACGGCCTCGGGGGTGGAGTCGAGCACCGGGGTCTGGCTGTGAGGTAGGCCGCTGGCGCGGTGCTCAGCCATGAGTCCGTCTCCAGCGGCCCCCTGCAGAACCGTGCATGCGATGCTCCCGCACACGGCTCGCCCCCGGGCAGTCGGTCAGCCTCATTCCGCTGT
>JAKATL010000020.1 GCA_021827985.1 bacterium | reverse complement strand
CAGCTCGCCGAACTGGAACAGCTCTCCGTCGACGTCACGGACCGCCTCCTCGCTGCCTCCGCTCCCTCTGCTTGACCCACCTTCCCGTGTGTCACGATTTCACCTGCCCCACCTGCGGAAAGTCAGTCATAACCTGGGACGAGAGCACCAGCTCAACCCAGCAGGTGCCGCTCCTGGTGATCGCACCGTCGGTGCCTCGGGAGGCCCGGGCGGCCGGCTCCTTCAACCACTACTCGCTGCTCCCCACCACAGAGCAGCTCCTGGGGCTGACCCCAGTGCTGGGAGCCGCCGCCTCGGCACCCAGCATGGTCGCCGCATTCAACCTGTGAGCCTAACCCGGAGTCGGCCGGAACCGGGATGCGAGTTGCCGCCGCTCAACGGCTGACCAGCGCTCGCAGCCCGTCCAGCGTCTCCTCCGTCGTCCCGTCCGGAAGAGAGCAGCCGGGCGCCACCACCAGCCGGTCCCCCAGCAGACCCAACAGCTCCCGGAGGTGCCGGCGCTCCTCATCCCCCGGAGGTCCGGCCTGGAGTTCCGAGATCCCTCCCATGATGAGCTGTCCGGGCAGGTAGGCGGCCCCCTCCACCAATCCCACAGAGCTCTCCAGCTCGCTCCAGCCAACCACCTCGACCGGGTAATCCCGGTAACGGGATGGCGGCCGCAGCAGTGGCCCGTGGAGATGAAGGAGCCGCATGCGAGCCCGAGCTGAACCGCGCAACCCGGCCAGGTCGTAGGGGGTCCCCAGCTCGGCGTATTCGGCCTCTGAAAGCAGGTCCTGGCCCCAGCAGGCGTAGTAGATTCCGTCGGCGCCGGCGGCGACGCAGGCGCCAGCCAGCTGGGCCACCAGCTCCGAGAGCGCCCAGAGGACCTCGTGGGCCACCGCCCTGGGGGCCGCGGCCAGCTCCGGAATCGCCGCCGGGCCGCACCAAAGCCCCACCAGCGCCAGCGGTGAGAAGACGGTGGCCAGCAGCGTCTCTTGGCGATCGAGAAGCGCCCTGGAGTGGGCCACCGCGGCCAGGTAGTCAGCGGCCCGTCCCACCGTCCGCACGTCGCCGAAGCTTCTCAGGTGGGCGATCTGGGAGAAGGAGCTCAGAGAGAAGTCCGGGAACAGGAGGGGGATGTCGGGCATGACCTTGGCGGCTGCGAGCCGGTGGCGCCGCTGAAAGGCGACCGTCAGCTCCGCCAGCCGCCTCGGCTCGTCCACCCGGAAGTGCTTCCAGAGAAGCACGGGGGCCTGGTCCCCCGCTTCCGGACGCAGCCCGGCACCGGGCGGTGTTGGCACCGGCACATCATGCCCCATCTCGGTCCCACGGCGACCGGCGATGCTGCGATACTGCGGGCGCGCCGACGCCCTCAAGGAGTCGCCATGACCGTAGTCCACAAGCTCATCGGCACCTCGACCCAGATGGTTGTCTGCCAGCTGGAAGCCGGTCAGACGGTGTACGCCGAGGCCGGCCGCTTCCTCTGGAAGACCACCAACGTCTCCCTGGAGACCCGTCTCAGCAAGAGGGGAGCGCCAACCACCGGGGGCGGCCTCCTGGGGATGGCGATCGAGGTAGGCAAGCGGGTGGCGGCGGGACAGAGCCTGGCGTTCCAGTACTTCACCGCCCAGGGTGGCAGCGGGTTGGTCGCGTTCTCTGGGACCCTGCCCGGGGAGCTGCGGGCCCTGGAGCTTGACGGCAGCTCGGGCTGGCTGGCGGAGCGCGACACCCTGCTGGCGGCCGAGGGGTCGGTGGATCTGGACATCGCCTTCGCCGGGCTGCGGACCGGGCGGCGTGGGGGCACCGGCTTCATCCTCGAGCACTTCACCGGCACCGGGACCCTGCTGATCGCGGCGGCCGGTAACCTCATCGAGCTGAACCCTGCCCGATATGGGGGCAAGATTCAGGCCCACACCGGGGCGGTGGTGGCCTTCCAGGACACCGTCCGCTATGGTGTGGAGTACATCGGCGGCCTGAATGCCCAGACCGCCATGACCGCGCTCCTGGGGGGCCAGGGAGTGAACCTCGCCACCCTGGAGGGTGATGGGACGGTCCTCCTCCAGTCGGTGAACCTGCACGGACTGGCCGAGAACATGGAGAAGCTGATCGGTGACTCCGGCGAGGAGAAGGGACGTTCCGGGATCCCGGGCATCTTCGGGTAGGGTCGGGCGGCAAGGAGGACGGTGATGGGACTGATGGACAGGCTCAAGGTGCAGGCTGAGCAGCTGGCGGCTCAAGCCAAGGAGGGTACGGCCCAGATGCAGGCCCAGGTCCAGGCCAAGGTGGATGAGGTCCAGTCGCGCCGGACCAGGGACCAGCTGCTCCGTGATCTCGGAGCCGCCTACTACGCTGAAGTCCGTCAGCAGGGTTCGCATCAGGCGGTGGAGCAGGCACTGGCAGCCCTGGACTCCGCCCCTCCAACAACGGTGGACGCGGCTCCCGTATCCGCTGCCCCCGCTTCGGGGACGCCCAGCACCAGCGCCCCCGGGCCGGATCAGGACTTCCGGCTGGACGACGTCTGAGCCGGACTCGTTCCCCCCCCGGGCGAGAACTTCGGCCACCGATGATCGGCGCACCGATTTCGCGCAGGTCCATCGGCGAGTTCTGCTGCGGGTAACTCTGGCCAGAGGGAACCGTGGCGGCCCGTGGGTCGACCGCGCGGTGAGGCCCGAACCTTTGCGAGCGGGGTGTGAAGGCTGACCGTTCCGTTTCCGGAGTCCTGCTCTGGACGGCCGCAGATCTCACGCGCCGGCTCTCCTCATGAACGGGGCCAGGCGCCCATATAATGCCGACCCGATGCCGGGGCCAGAGGGGCGGATGACGGAAGACCGCCCGGCGCCCTGGCTCCCCGCTCTGTGATCGGCTCCCTGCGCCGCTACGGGTCTGTCCTCCGGCACCACGACCTCCGGCTGCTGCTGACCGGTGAGCTGATCTCGGCGATCGGGAGCTGGGCCTACAACGTGGCCCTGGCGGTCTATGTGTACGACGCCACCCACTCGGCGCTCTGGGTCTCCTCCGTCTTCCTGGCCCGGTTCATCCCCTCCATGTTTCTCTCCGCGTACGGGGGAATCCTCGCCGAGCGCTTTGAGCGGGTGCGCCTCATGGTCACCGACGACCTGCTGATGATGCTCTGGCAGGCCCTCCTCGCCATCTCCGTCCTCCTGCACGGCCCGGTCGCCCTGGCCATAGTGCTGGCCGGGCTGACGTCGGTGAGCTCCACCTCGTACACCCCGGCGGTGGCGGCCTTGATCCCCCAGCTGGCCGGGGAGGACGACCTCGCCGCCGCCAACGCCCTGAACAGCACCATCGACAACCTGGTGATCATCCTCGGCCCCGCAGTGGGGGCCGTCCTGCTCCTGGCCAGCAGCCCAGCAGTGGTGTTCGGCGTCAACGCCGCCACCTTCGCCTGCGCCGCCGCCTTGGTGAGCCGGCTGCGAGCCCGCTCCCATCCCAGCGATGTGACCGAGGCCGGGGCCGCAGGGCCGATGCGGCAGATGTGGCGGGGCCTGCAGGCCATCGCCGCCTCCCGGTCGGCCCTGGCCCTGGTCAGCTTCAGCGTCCTGGCCAGCTTTGTGTACGGGACCGACACGGTGCTGTTCGTCTACATCAGCAAGCTCCAGCTGGGCACCGGAGCCACCGGCTACGGGTACCTGCTGGCGGCCATGGGCGTTGGGGGCATCCTGGGGGCCCTGTTCGTGAACCAGCTGGCAGCGCTGCCCCGGCTGGGACCGGTGATCACCGCCGGGATGGCCGTCTACTGCTTACCAACCTTCGCCCTGATCTGGGTTCACGCCCCCGGGCTGGCCTTCGTTCTGGAGGTGGTCCGGGGCAGCGGGACCCTGGTGGTGGACGTCCTGGCCATCACCGCGCTGCAGCGCTCGGTGTCCCCCCAAATGGTGGCTCGAGTGTTCGGGGTCTTCTTCGCCCTGGTGCTGGCCGCCATCTCCCTGGGGTCGCTGATGGCGGCCATCCTGGAGGGGTCTCTGAGCCTGCATCCGACACTGGCGATCCTCGGCCTCGGGGTCCCGGCCCTGGCTCTGCTGGCGTATCCCTGGCTGCACCGCATCGACAGCCTGGCGGTCAAGGGACTCGCCGAGATCCGGGGCAGGGTGGCGATCCTCAGCACCCTGGGCATCTTTTCCGGGGGAACGCAGAGCACCCTGGAACAGCTCGCCCGGACCTGCTCCGACCTGGATGTCTCTCCGGGCACGGTGATCATCCGCGAGGGGGACCCAGCGGACGCCCTCTACGTCCTCCGAGAGGGGGAGGTGGACGTCAGCTCCCGCGGCGAGGCGGCGGAGTCCCGGCACCTGCGCACCATGGGTGCCGGGAGCTATTTCGGCGAGATCGGCCTCCTGGAGCGCATCCCCCGGACCGCCACTGTGGTCGCCCAGAGCGCCTGCAAGCTCTATCGGATCGACGGCGAGGCCTTCCTCTCCGCCCTCACGTCCGCCGCCGCCTCGCCGGGGTTCCTGGAGGGCACCCGGGCCCGGCTCTCCCTGAGCCATCCCACCTACACCCCTCAGTTCGCCGGGGAGCCGTCGGCCAGTTGACCGAGCAGGCCCTCGGAGTGCCGGCCTAGATGGAAGAAGTCTCCAAAGACCCCTGGCAGGAACCGGTGCGCGGCCAGACCGCTGACCTCTCGGTGCTGACCCTCCCTGGCAGGGCGCAGGTGCTGGCAATCCAGGATGGCAGACTGCCCCTGCCGCCCAACGCCCGACTCACCGGGCGCCGCATCCTAGAGGTTGGCCAAGCGGGTGTCACCTTTGGCATGCCGCTCAGCCCCTGGCTCCAGGGCCCCAAGGGGCGCATCCACCCCGGGGTCCTGGTTCTCCTGGGGGACTCAGCTCTCACCGCCGCCGTCCTCACCGCCCTTCCCGCGGGGGTCGTGTTCTCCACCGCCGAGCTCTCGATGACCTTCCTTGGAGAGATGCCGGCCCCCGGGGGCGAGCTTCGAGCGGTGGCCACCGCGCTGCACATCGAACCGCGCCACGGGCTGGCGGTGGCCGACCTGTTCGGTCCCTCCGGAGAACGGCTGGGGTTCGGCACCGCCAGGGTCTTTCTGCAGCCTCCGATAGACGTCTCCGGCCTGCCCCCCTTCTCCTCCGCCCCGCCCGAGGCCGCCTGGCCCACCCCGGACCCCTGGGCTCGTGAACTGGTGGAGGAGACGCCCAAGCTGGTGGGCCACGGGCTCCTGGACCTCGATGCGACGCGGGTCGGAGGCCGCCCGCGGCCCCCCATCGACCGGCTGATCGGGATCCGGCTGGTGGAGGTCGGCGAGGGGGAGGTCACCTTCACGATGCGGGCGTCGCCATGGCTGGGAAATGAGCTGGGGACGGTCAGCGGCGGGATGCTGGGGCTCCTCGCCCACTCCGCCACCTCGGCGGCCGGTCAGAGCGTGGCCCGGGCGGGGTCCCCCTACCGGGCGCTCGACGTCAAGGTCAACTTCCTGGAGCAGGTTGATCCCGATGGGGAGCCGGTCTCCGCCACCGGGCGGGCCATCCACCGGGGCAAGCTGGTGGTCGCCAACACCGAGGTGACCCACGGCGGGCGGCTGGTGGCCACGGCCACAGGCTCCACCGTTCTGGGGAGCTGACCTCCGGGCGGCCACCCGGGGGCGGTCAGGGATACGGCGTGCCAGTGAGCCTCACCACCTGGCCCCGGCGGGCGCTCTCCCGGGCCGCCTCCACGACCTCCAGGGTCCGGAGGCCATCCTCGCCGGGAACGGGCACCTCCTCCCCACCCACCAGCGCGCGCCACATCTGGGAGTAGAAGTCGCGGTAGCGGCCCGGAGGGAATGACAGCTGCTGGTCCCCCCCTTCCCCACCCCAGATGGCCCGCCGACCGGCTCCGGGGCGCTCGCCGAATCCGGGGTCCAGCGGTGAGGCCCCGCTCCTGAGCTGAGCCTCCTGGGGGTCGAGGCCGGAGGTGGACAAGCCCCCGCGGGTGCCCACGGCCAGGAAACGCGGGCCGGAGACCGCGGCCACGGCGCTCGCGAAGAGATGGACCAAAAGCCCATCGGGAAAGGTGAGGGACACGAAGCTGTCATCGTCGCCGGCGGCCCCCCGGCGATTGCGGATCTCCGCGTAGACCAGCTCGGGAATGCCGCCCACGGTGAGCGCCTGGTCAATCAGGTGAGTACCCAGGTCCAAAAGCAGGCCGCCTCCGGATTCGGGCGGCTCTGCCTCCCGCCAGGATCCGGGGCTAAGATCGGGCCGCCAGCGCTCGAAGCGGCTCTCCAGCCGCCGGAGCTGCCCCAGCCGCCCCGAGTCCACCAGCTGGCGGAGCAGAAGGAAGTCATCGTCCCAGCGGCGATTGTGGAAGACGGCCAGCCGAAGTCCACGCCGACGGGCTGCGTGGATCATCGTCACGGCCTCGCGGGAGCTGAGAGCCAGGGGCTTGTCCACGACCAGGTGCAAGCCCGCCTCCAGGGCGGCCAGCGCCTGGGGAAGGTGGTGGCGGTTGGGGCTGGCCAGGACCAGTAGCTGGAGGTCGGAGTGGGACCTGAGAAGCTCGCGCAGGTCGGCTGCCAGCCGGGCGTCCGGGTATCTCGAGGCAGCCGCTCGCCGGCGTTCGGGGTCGGAGGTGGCTATGGCCCGGAGGCTCAGCCCGGGGGTAGCGGCGATCAAGGGAGCGTGGAACACCCGGCCGGCTAGCCCGAAGCCCACCAGCCCGACGCCCACCTCTTCCATCGCGCCCTGAGTTTAGGTGCGAACTCGCCCCAGGGCCTGGCCCGCCGAAGGTGTGGGGCTCATCTTGCTCCATTCGCCGGCGCGGGGCGCCTTGGGGGGCTCCCCGCCTGGCTTGACCAGCTGCTTCCGCAGTGGGGAGATTGGGCGAAGCCGCGGCCCCAGGCCGTACGGGCTCAGCACCCCGCAGCCACCCCATCCGGGTAGCTGCTCCGGGGAGGTGGCTCAGCTCTGTCTCATGATCTCGGCGATCACCGCAGCGAAGTCCACGTCGGGGCCGAACCGCCCCTGCGCCGACTCCAACCAGGTGAGCGCCGCCCCGCTCACCGGCACCATCATCCCGGCGGCTTGGGCCGCCTCCCGGATCAGGTGGCTATCCTTCACGGCCAGGCCCATGCGCAGCTGGACTGGGAAGGGCCCGGAGTCGATCATCCCCCGCCGCGAGCGCAGTAGGGCTCCCCAGGGGGCGCTGGAGAGGACGTCCGCCGCCACTCCGGACTCCACCCCGAGCGAGGTGGCCAGTGCCATGGCCTCCCCGAGGGCGGTGGCAACGCCGAACAGGGAGAGATTGACCGCCAGCTTCAGGGCCGCGCCGCTTCCCTGACCACCAACCAGCCGGGGCGTGCCCATGGCCGACAGCACCGGCGCCACCCGCTCGAAGGCGGCCGGGCTCGCTCCCACCATGATGGTCAGGCGGCCCGCCTCCGCCTCCGGAGTGCTGCCCAGGACCGGGGCGTCCACCACCTGCGCATCCGGCCCCAGCCTCACCACGAGGTCACGGACCGCGCCGGGGCCAACGGTGGACATCTCCAGCACCAGCGCTCCGCGATCCAGGGCGTGGGCTGGCCCATCCGTCCCAGGCCGAGGAAGGCGATCCGGCTCAAATCCGAGATCCAGTCCGCGTCAGCACGCGTCGAAGTCTATGGCGGGCGGGCGGTGCACCGCGTCCCCGGTCGATCACCGCTCTCCGTGCCGCCGGCCGAGGCCCGCCTGATGACCATCCTGCTAATCTCAGTCGCAGTGGAAGCCAAGCAGCTTTCGGGCGCTCCCAAGTCGCTGGTCGACCGGTACTCGGCGCTCTTCATCGCCCTGGCGGCGGCCCTGTGGGCGGCGGACGCCTACTTCCGGCCCGCGCTGGTCAAGGACGGCCTGTCACCCAGCCAAATCGTCCTGGTCGAGGACCTGCTCATCAGCCTCTGCTTTTTGCCGATGATCAGGGGAGTGGTGCGCGAGCTTCGGCGCGCCTCCTGGAAGAGCTGGCTGGCGCTGGCGATCATCGCCGCCGGACCCCAGGCGTTCGCCACGGTGCTGTTCACTCGCTCCCTCAGCTACGCCACCACGCCCGGGGCGGAGTCCGAGGTCTACCTGCTCTACCTGTTGCAGCCGGTGTTCGGGCTGGGGATGTCCTGGCTCATCCTGAAGGAACGGCGGGGAGCCTCCTTCTGGCCCCTGGCCGCGGTGGCGCTGGCCGGGGCCGCCCTCATCGTCACCGCGCAGATTCCCGGCTCCCCCACTGGGGCCCTGCTGGCCGCGGTGTTCGTGATCGGCGCGGTGGTGCTCTGGGCTGCCGGAACTGTCCTCGGACGGCTGGCGCTGCACGACGTCTCCTTCACCACCACCACGGCGATGCGCTTCACCCTCGCCCTTCCCATCCTGTTCCTGCTCCTGCTCACCAGTTCCGGGGGCCACTCGCCGTTGGCCGGGTACACCGCAAGCGAGCTTCCCGCCTTCTTGGGCATCGCCCTCATCCCCGGGTTCTTGGCCCTCCTCCTGTACTACCGGGCGCTCTCCAGCACCCCGGCGTCGGTCTCGACGCTGGCCGAGCTGGGATACCCGGCGGCGCTGTTCTTGGTCTTCTCCCTACCGGCACCGTACGGTTTCGCGGCTCCTCTGCGCCCCCAGGAGATCGTGGGGGCCGTGCTGCTCGCCATGGCTGTGACCACCATGAACCTGCTCAAGGGCCGCGGCCAGCTGGTGACAGTGCGGAGCCGTACCGGGCTCTCGGTGGAGCCCGAGACCGTCTAGGGAGTGCCCGGGCCGCTTTCAGCCGCGATCCGCAGGCCCCGAGGATGACCGCCGACCCCGCTGCCTCAGCGGTCGTACCTGTCCCCCCCCTCCCAGTCGTCTTCTCATGGAGCGCCGGCAAGGACTCCGCCTACGGACTCATGACCCTGCTGGCGGACCGCCGGTTCCGGGTGGTCGGTCTGTTGACCACCTTGACCGAGGGCCACCGCAGAGTGACGATGTCGGGAGTGCGAGAGGACCTTCTCGACCGGCAGGCCGCAGAGCTGGGCCTCCCCCTCACCAAGGTCTGGATTCCTCCGGGCTGCTCCAATCGGCTCTACGAGGCCCGCATGGCGGCCGGCCTCTCCGCGACGGGCGAGGAGGGTGTCCGCCACCTGGCCTTCTCCGACCTCTTCCTGGAGGATGTGCGCTCGTACCGGGAGAGCTGGCTGGCGGGCCTGGGCTGGACCGGGATCTTCCCCCTCTTCGGCTGCGACACGGCCGCCCTGGCCCGGGAGATGATCGCCTGGGGACTCCGGGCCACCCTGGTGTGCCTGGATCCCCAGGCGATGCCGCCCGAGCTCGCCGGGCGGGAATTCGACCCCGCCCTGCTGGACTCTCTCCCCGCGGCAGTCGATCCTTGTGGGGAGCGAGGAGAGTTCCACACCTTCGTGCATGCGGCGCCGATATTCCGCCGCTCCATCGCCTGCCACCAGGGGGAGGTGGTGCGGCGCGACGGCTTCGTCTACTGCGACCTGGAAGCGGACTGAAGCTGGGCCGGTAACCGTAGGAGGCGGCGGGCCCGGGCTGCCACCGCATAGTCCACGAACTCCCCATCCACCACCAGGGCCGACCGGCCCTGCTGCTCGGCGGCGGCGAAGGCGGCAAGGACGCGCTCTGCCCACTCCCGCTCCTCAGGGGTGGGAGCGAAAACCCTGGCCACCACCTCAGCCTGTCTCGGGTGGATGCAGGCCTTGCCCTGGAATCCCAGCTCCCGGGCGCTGACCGCCTCTGCCTCAAGCCCCGCAAGGTCCTGGAGGTCGAGGTGCACCGGGTCCAGGGGCGGCCCCACTCCCGCGCTGCGGCAGGCGACCACCAGCTCCGCCCGGGCGGCGGCCAGAAGCGGGCTGTCTCGCCTGATGAGGGCTCCCAGGTCCGCGGCCAGGTCGGCCACGCCGAGGGCCAGGGCGCACACCCTTGGGGAGGACCTGGCGATCTCCCCTGCCGCCCCCAGTCCTGCGGCGGTCTCCAGCAGAGGGAGGACCGACACCTGCCCCTCGGGCACTCCGTGCTGCCGCTCCAGCCTCCCAAGCACCCAGTCCAGCACCTCGATCTGGGCCGGAGATCCGACCTTCGGCACCATCACCCCCGCCAGCTGGGGGAGCACCACCGCCTCCAGGTCCGCCCGCCCCTCCCCACCGGCGGGGGAGTTGATGCGCACGAAGGCCAGCGGACCCGGTCCCACGCGTCCCCGCAGAAGCTCCCGGGCGGAGCTCCGCGCCTCCTCCTTGCGCTCCCGGCTGACCCCGTCCTCCAGGTCGATGATGGCGACGTCGCAGCCCCCTTGCAGCGCCCTCTGGCAGTGGCGGGGGCTGGTGGCGGGCGCGAAGAGCCAGGTGGCCAGGCGGCCCTCTCGGCTCAAGGAGGCGGCGCTCAGACCACCCCCTCCTCCTCGAGCCCCTCGTACTCGGCCAGGAGGCCCAGTTCGCCCAGGATCTCCTTGGTGTGCTGCCCCAGGGCCGGGCCGGTGGCCCGGACCATCCCCGGGGTGCGGCTCAGCTTGGGCACCACGTCCACCAGCCGCATCGCCCCGAAGTTCGGGTCCTCCACCTCCACGAACGAGGGACGCTCGCGGAAGCTTGGGTCCTGGTGGATCTGCGGGATGTCCTGGACCGGGCCGACCGCGGCCTCGGCCCTCTCCATGATCTCGATCACCTCGGGGGCGACGTGCCTCCCGATCCACTCGCCGATCACGTCGTCCAGTTCGTCGACGTTTTCCAGCCGCGCAGCGTTGTCCGCAAACCGAGGGTCGTCCGCCAGCTCCGGCCTGCCGATGGCAGCGAAGACCCGGCGGGCGATCGAAGGGGTGCTGGCCGAGAGAGCCACCCAGTTGCCGTCCCGGCAGCGGTAGACGTTGCGGGGCGCGACATGAACACTGCGACTCCCGGTCCGCTGCCCGGCGATCCCCAACTGGCTCCAGTCCAGGAGCGAGGGCTCGATGAGGCGCAGCACGGAGTCGCAGAGCGAGAGGTCGATGCGCTGCCCCAGACCGTCTCCTCGCTCCCTGGCCCGGAGCGCCAGCATCACGGCAAAGGCTCCCATGATCCCCGCCACCCCGTCCGCCAGCCCCATGTTGGGAAGGGTAGGCGGTCCCTCCGGCTGGCCGGTGAGATGGGCGAAGCCGGAGCGAGCCTCGGCCAGCGTGCCGAACCCCGGGCGGCGGGCCAGGGGCCCTCTCTGGCCGAACCCGGAGATCTCAAGCAGGATCACGCCGGGGTTGACCGCCGCCATCCACTCATACCCGATCCCCCAGGAGTCCAGGGTCCCGGGTCGGAAGTTGGCGATCACCACGTCTGCTCCCCGGACGAGCAGGCCGAGGATCTCCGCCCCCCGTGGGGTGCGCAGGTCCAGGGTCAGGGAGCGCTTGTTGCGTGAGATCGACTTCCAGAAGATCGACTCCCCGGCCTTCCGGGTGCCCCAGCGCCGTTGCGGGTCTCCCTCCCTCGGCTTCTCCACCTTGATCACGTCGGCTCCGAACTCCGCCAGGTAGGCCGCGGCGGCAGGAGCCGCCATCATGGTGGCCAGGTCCAGGACCCGCACACCGTCCAGGGGTGGCGGAGCCTGAGGGCTTCTCTCAGCCACCGCGAAACTCCGCTGCCGGCTGGGCCTGCGAGTCGCCCGGGCGGGAGCGCTCCAGCCTCCCCTGTATCGAGCGACTGCGCTCCAGGTAGCGTTCCAGACTGAGGAAGTGGGCCGCCCGGCTCCCTCCCCCACCCGCCAGCTCTCGGACCCGGCGCCCCAGCTCCGCCAGTCTCACCTGGTCGATGGCGGTATCCAACCCCTCCGCCGTGAGCAGGTAGTTCAGATCCTCGGTGGCGTAGTTGCCGAACTCCAGCGAGGGGTGCATGAGCGCGATCCCCGCCCCCACCCCACCCACGGCTCCCTCCAGCATCTCGGCCCCGGCCCGCAGAGCCGCCAGGGCGTTGGCCGGGGCAAGGCCGGCCAGGGTGTGCAGGTGCACCCCGAGCCTGAGGCTTGGGAATCGCTCCTTGAGACCCGAGACGCGGCCGGCCACCAGGCTCGGCCAGGCCAGGCCCACGCTCTCCCCCAGCCAGACCTCCCGCACCCCCAGGTCGGCGATCCGGCCCACCAGTGAGTACAGACGCTCCGGTGCGATGACGCCCTCATAGGGACAGACGAAGGCCGTCGCCACCGCCGCCACCATCTCTGCCCCAGCGCCGGACACGATGCGGTGGACCTCTGCGCCCTCCTCCAGCCCCCGCTCCTGGTCCGTGTTGGAGTTGAGCCGCTGGTAGGTGGGGCTGGCGGCTATCAACCAGGCCAGTTTGGAGATCCCAGCATCCAGCGCTCTGCTGGCTCCCCGCAGGTTGGGCACGAGTGCCCGAAGCCGGGCCCGGGCGCCACTGGCAACAGCCCGTCGGGCCACCTCCTCGGCGTCGCTGAGGTTGGGGATCACCCGGGGGTGGACGAAGCCAGTCACCTCCACCTCCGGCACCCCGCAGGCGTCCAGCTCGGCCAGGATCTCCAACTTCACCGATGTGGGGATGCGGTCCCGTGCCCGGTCGGGGTCCACTGCCTGCAGCCCATCCCGGAGGAAGACGTCAGCCACCAAGGGGGCAGGTCGCGGCGCGGTTCCCGGGCTCATTCGACCGGGTTCCCTGGCACGATTCCCGCCGGCTCTCCCCGGCGGATGGTACGGTGTTCCCCGAGATTGTTCCACATAGCGGATGTCATGCTACGATGTGGAACAGCTCAACGCAACCCCGGGGAGGCGATGGCAGCCAGCTCAGAGCGGATCCTGGTCCTGGGCAAGGCCCGTGACATCCTGGACTGCTTCAGCCCGGAGGAGCCGGAGCTGGGGTTCGGTGAGCTCCGGCGCCGCACCCAGCTCCCACCGTCCACCTGCTCCCGGCTGCTCTCCAGCCTCACCGAGCTCGGGTTCCTGGAGCACCGCGGCGAGAGCTACCGGCCCGGAGCCCGGCTGGTGCGCTGGAGCTCGGCGCGGCTGGCCTCGGCCCCCGGCCTTCAGGAGCTGGCCCGACGACGGCTTGAGGAGCTCAGGGACGAGAGCGGAGAGACCTCCCGGCTCTACGTGCGGGACGGCCTGGTCAGGGTATGCGTGGCCGCCGCCGAGACCAGGCGCCCGGTGGGCCGTGCGGTTCGGGTGGGCGAGGTGCTGCCGCTGTACGCGGGCGCGGCGGGGAAGGTGTTTCTCGCCTTCGACGAGACGCTGGACCTCCGGGAGGCACTTTCCGAGGTCCGCCCCCTCACAGCCGCCACCATCACCGTGAAGGACGCCTGGGAGAGGGAGCTGGGGCGGATCCGCGAGGCGGGCTACGCGGCCTCCTTCGGAGAGCGGGAGGGAGAGATGGCCGCGCTGGCCGCTCCGGTGCGAGATACCTCAGGGAAGGTCGTGGCCGCCCTGGGCGTCGGGGCACCCCGCTACCGGCTGGGACCGAGGGCTGCGGCCCGCCTGGCCCCCCTGGTGGTGGAGGCGGCCTCCCAGCTGTCAGTGGACCTCGGAGCCAGCAGGTAGGACGGAAAGCTCAACGCAGGCGCCCGCGTGGGAAGGGGCGGGCGGGCGGGAGCGGGGCGGATCCGACCACAATGGGAGGGAAAGGTCAGAACAAGGAGGTGTCATATATGAGCGTCGCTGCAGAGGACCATAACCAGGCGGTGATCCAGGAGTTTCGGGCCAACCAGGGGCGGGTCGGGGGCGGCTTCGCAGGAGCCCCACTGCTCCTCCTCCACACCCGCGGTGCCAAGAGCGGAGCGGAGCGCGTCCACCCGGTCATGTACCTCGAGCTTGAGGGCCGGACCTTCGTCTTCGCCTCCAAGGCCGGCGCCGACTCCAACCCCGACTGGTACCACAACCTGCTCGCCCATCCAGAGGTCGAGGTGGAGCTGGGAGGGGCGACCCGCTCCGCTCAAGCGGTCCCGGTCACCGGCGCGGAGCGCGATCGCATCTACGCCGAGCAGGTGAAGCGCTTCCCAGGGTTCGGCGAGTACCAGGCAAAGACCACCCGGGTGATCCCGGTGGTGGAACTGGCGTTCTCCGAGTGAGCTCGGGGCTCGCGGCCCTCGGCGGGGGCCGGCCCCGGCGGTGATCACCGCTGGGGTCGACCTCGCCAGCCAGCCCGAGAACACCGGACTCTGTGTGCTCCGCTGGGAGGGCGGAGCCGTGCAGGTGGAGCAACTGGAGGGTCGTCTGGACGACAACGGCCTGCGCCAGCTCGTTCAGTCCTCCGCGGAGAAGGTCGGCCTGGACGTGCCCCTCGGCTGGCCCCGCCGCTTCGTGGAGCTGGTGCACCGGCACAGTGAGATGCGATCGGTCGAACCTGTCGCTGTGAAACGTCTCACCCACCGGGCCACCGACCATTGGGTGCACGCCCGGTGCGGCATCTGGCCGCTCTCGGTGTCCACCGACCGGATCGCCTACCCAGCCCTCCGCGCCGCCCCCCTCCTCACGGGGAAGCCTCGCGATGGGTCGGGCCAGGTGGTCGAGGTGTATCCGGCGGCGGCCCTGATCGCCTGGGGGCTCGCCAATCGGAGGTACAAGGGGGCGGAGGGCAGGGGGCACCGCGGGGGGATTGTGGGGCAGCTCCTCCACGCCCTACCCGGGCTCGGTGGCGGAACCTTCGACCCGGAGCCGCTGCTCGCCGACGACAACCGCCTGGATGCCCTGGTGGCGGCGCTGGTGGCTCGGGCCGCGGCCTGCGGCCTCTGCGAGCCCATCCCCGTGGAGCACCAAATGGACGCCCGGGTGGAGGGATGGATCCACATCCCCTTGCCGGGCAGCCTGGCCAGACTAGGGGCGGGAGCCGCTTAGGACGGGGCCCGGGCGGTGCCCAGGAGCATCCTGGGGCCGGGAAACGGAATCCCCAGCACCGTGGTTCCCAGCTCCCTCACCCCTTCCAGCCTCAGCCCCGACCGCTCCACCGCCAGGTCGGACTGCCGGTTGAGGTGGCAGCCCCCGGCGACCCTGGTCCAGAGTGGGTCCAAAAGGTCTTCCAGGCGGCCGCCCGCGCCGTGTCCGCGGACATGCTCCAGGAAGCGGAACTCGCCCCCCTGGCGCAGAACCCGCCGAACCTCGAAGAGAGAGCCCGCCAGATCCTCCACCGAGCAGAGGACCAGGGCCGACACCACCGCGTCCTGGGAACCGTCCGGTAGGGGGATCCGCTCGGCCACCCCGTCCAGCACCTCCACCGGGACCGCGGCTCGCCTCGCCGCCCGGTGGGCCAGGCGGCGAAGCTGGGGCTCGGGCTCGAGGGCCGTTACCTGCGCGACCTGAAGGGGATAGTGGCGGAAGTTCAAGCCGCTGCCGCATCCCACCTCAACGACCGAGCCCCGCAGCCCCTGCAGCAACTCCCGGCGCGCTCTGGCCCCGCCGCCCACCTCGCTCAGGGGAGCCAGGGCACCGTAGACGCGGGCGAAGATCGGGTGCCGAGGGCCCGGGGCAATCTGGCTCACTGGCCCGATGGTCGCACGCCCAAGGGGTGACCCGGCCCCGGGACGATGGACAATGACCTGGTGACGGCACAGGAGCGGTGGGCCAAGGCACTGGCCGCCTGGGCCATCCCCGAGGAGATCCTGGCCCGGGCGCGGGAATCCCCCTGGGAGCTTCCACCCCAGGCCTTCGCCATCCGGGCGGAGAGGTCACTGGAGTCCGCCCATTCCCCCACCCACCAGCTGGCGCTGGACGCCCTGCCAGCCGGGGGCACGGTCCTGGACGTAGGCGCTGGGGGCGGGGCAGCCAGTCTGCCGCTGGCGGGCAGGGCGGCTCTCATCGTGGCCGTGGACCAGAGCCAGGAGATGCTTGACCAGATGGCCCAACTGGCGAAAGGGCGGGTGCGGCTGCGGACAGTGCGGGGAGTCTGGCCCGAAGTTGCCCCAAGGGTGCCCCGGGTGGACGTTGCCGTCTGCGCCAACGTGGCCTACAACGTGGCGGGCCTGGGCGATTTCGTCCTCGCCCTCGGCGCGCAGCCCCGGCGGCGGGTAGTCCTGGAGCTCACCTGGCACCACCCGCAGGCCTCCCTCAACTGGCTCTGGGAGCGCTTCTGGGGGCTCGGCCGCCCCGAGAGCCCCACCGCCGCCGACGCCGTGGCCGTGGTCGAAGAGGCGCTGGGCCGGCCGGTGGAGGTCAGGCGGTGGCAGCGGGGGGAGGTGGACCCGGCCGGCCCCGGCCCAGAGGAGGTCGCCTGGGTCAGGCGGCGGCTGTGCCTCGATCCCTCACGGGAGCCGGAGCTGGCGGCGGTGCTGGCGGAGCGGGAGGATGCGGGCGCCTTTGGCCAGATGGCCACCATCTGGTGGGACACGGCGGCTCCCGGTGCCGCCCCTGCTCCCGATCTCGGGACGTAGGAGGGAGGCTCCGCCCTCAGCGAGAGCGCACCACCCGGGTGCCGGCCAGCTTGTCCATCCAACCCTGCTTCTTGGGGTCCCACGCCGCCCAGAGGTATCCCAGCAGCAGGGGGATGCCGGAGATGAGGTAGCCGATGTACCGCACCACCGCCTGGGAGGGCTTGAGCGGCCCGCCGGTCTCCGAGTCCACCACCCGGATCCCCACCAGCTGCTGGCCCAGGCTGGCCCCCCGGGTGGTCCAGAACCAGCTGAAGTACGCCAGCTCCAGGAGCACGATGATGACCGTGGGTAGCGAGGATCCGGTGCGCACGGTGAGCGTCACCCCTCCGACCACCTCGGTGGTGGTGGTGGTGAAGATGGCTCCCAGGACCAACTCGATCACGAAGAAGATCAGCCCATCGATGAAGAGCCCGGCGAAGCGCACCCAGAAGCCGGCCTGCACGGTCGCCGCCACACCCGCCGGCTGGCCGCTGCCGCCCGCCGGAGGGGGAAAAGCAGCGGCACCGCCCGGGACCTCGCCGTAACCACCGCCGTCGGGCGGACCAACCTCACTCATCTCAGGGGGACTCCTATGAAGCGGACGATTCGCGCACGTGGGACAGGACCATACCCAGGTGAGGTGTAGGGCGTCAAGCCAAAGGCGGGTCAGCTCTCCAGAAGGCTGGTGGTCTCGTCGAGGGGATAGTCGAAGCGCAGCACCTCGAACTGGCGGTCGACCGCCCACCTGAGGAATTCGGCATGCAGCGGGTGGGTCACATAGGCGTCCATGGCCGCCTGGTCGTCGAACTCGGTGAGCAGGGCGAACTGGTAGCCCATCGCCCGTCCCCCGGTGTCCGCCCCGAAGCGGAGGCGCCTGAGCCCGGGGATCACCCCAGCCCAGGCACCGATCTGCCGCCGCATCTCGGTCTCCACCTCCGGGCCCGGCGTGGTGGGAAGGCGGAAGAGCACCAGGTGCTGGACTGCCTTCCCCCTGCCGCCGCCGGAACCAGACCCCGGGTCAGAAGAACTCAAAGTACTCATTCTGCTCCCAGTCGGTGACCGTGGAGAGGAAGCGGGCCACCTCGGCTCGCTTCATCATGATCACGAAGTCGACGATCTCCCGCCCCAGCTTCTCGCGGAAGAAGGTGTCCCGGTCGAGGGAGTCGACCGCCTCCCAGAGGGAGGTGGGGAGCGGCGTGGCCTCGGCGGCGTAGGGGTCGGCCGAGACCATGGCGGGTGGCTCCAGCTGGCGGCGGACGCCGTCCAGTCCGGCGGCGATGTTGGCCGCCATGTAGAGGTAGGGATTGGCGGCGGGCTCTCCCAGCCGGTTCTCCAGATGGGAGCCGGGGTCCCCGGGCTGGCCCTGGACCCGGAGCATGGCGCCCCGGTTCTCCAGCGCCCAGGCCACCCGGTCGGGGGCGAACGAGTAGGGGCGGAAGCGCTTGAACCCGTTGATGGTGGGGGTGGAGAAGACGGTCATGGGCACGGCGTGCTCCAGGATCCCGGCGGCGAACTGCCGCCCCACCTCCGACAGCACCTCCTTCGGCCCTCCCTGGAAGGCGTTCTCACCGCCCTTGAGGTTGCGCAGCGACTCGTGCAGGTGCCACCCGCTGGACGAGACGTTGGGTAGCTGGGGCCGGCACATGAAGGTGGCGTGGTAGCCCATCCGGTGGCAGACCTGCTTGATCGCCGAGCGCATCAGGATCATGGCGTCGGCCGAGCCCAGGCCGGGCATGGGGTCGAAGGTGATCTCGGTCTGACCCGGGCCCCACTCGTCCTCGATGCTGCGCAGCGGTAGCCCGATCGCCTCCAGGTGGTCGCGCAGCGGGTTGAGGATCTCGTCCAGCTGGGCGAGACGGATCTCCGAGAGGTACTGGTAGCCCTGGGCCACCATGCTCACCGGGGGCGCCACCGGGGGCCATCCGGTCTGGTCGGGGGCGATCCGGGTCCACTCCCGGCGGGTTATGTAGAACTCCACCTCCAGCCCGCTGACGTACTCGAAGCCCATCTCAGCCGCAGCCTGCAGCTGGTGGCGCATCACCAGCCGGGTGGAGAGGGGGACCTCCTTGCCGCTGCCGAAGTACATGTCGCAGAGGACCCAACCGGTGGAGTCCGCCCAGGGCAGGACCCGGAAGGTCGTGGGGTCGGGGACCAGCACCACATCGGGGAATCCGGTCAACTCGGGGATGTCCAGTCCTCCCCCCTCCACGAACAGGGGTGGGAAGACGTGGTTGGCCGAGTCCATGCTGAGCAGGGCACCGGAGAAGTCCATGCCGTTGCGCATGGAGAGGACGAAGTCCCGGGCGGAGATGAACTTGCCGCGGAGCGCCCCGTGCTGGTCGGCCCACATCGCCCGGACCGTGCGGATCCCCTGGTCCGAGACCTGCGACTCCGCCCGCTCGGCGGCGGCACCCTTGGCCTCGTCGTAGAGACCGTGCTCGGCCACAAAGCCCACCTTGCCCATGGCCAGATCCTGGCTGGGGATGGTCGTCATCGCGCCCTCCTTCTCATCACTTACGCCGCCGAAGGCTCAGCCGCCACCCCGCGACCCGGAGGGGGCCACCTCTTGCTCCCCCACCTCCATCGTGCTGCCCACGGGAATCAGCCGCCGGTCCTTCGCCCCGGGGAAGCAGAGCTCGAACACGGCCTGGTCCCCGGAGTGGAGAGCGGTGGCGGCCACCTGCGCATCCGCGAGCTGAAACCTCCACATGGCGTTCATGGTGGATCCGGCGTAGGCCAGGGCCGGACCACGGGAGGGAAGGTAGCCGAAGTTGGCCGTGCCGCCGAGCCGGCGGTGAACCTCAATTAGCGCCGAGTCCACCCGCCAGCCGCCCTGCAGCAGCCGCTGGAGCAACCGGAACCCCACCTCGCTGTCCGCCCGGCCGTGCAGCAGACCGGCGAAGCTCTGGCGTTCCTCCTCGGCCCCGTCCAGCCGGCCGTTGTGACCGAAGGCGAACTCGCCCCCTTCGGTTCGGAACGGCTGGGTGTCGGCGAGGGAGATCTGGGAGAGTTTGGACGGGCGGCGGAGGTGGACCATGAAGTGGGTGGAGCGCGCCGCGGAGGTCTGCGCCCGGCCCGCGGGATCCTGGGCCAGAGAGCTGGGATGCTTGTAGGTGCGGACCTCGCCGTCCTCCCTCCACGCCACACCCCACCCGTACCCCCCGAGGCCAAACCGCTCCAAGCTCTCCACCCACGGTAGGGCCGCCGCGAACGGTGTCGGCTGGGGCCAGACCACCAGAAGCAGCTCACACACTTAGGTCAAGCTCCACGCCGGCGGCCGGCGGCACCCCCGCGTCCGGGGGGTGGCTCCGCCCGGCGGGCGGCCAGCAGCTGCTGGGCCAGCTCCAGGTCGAAGGCCTTGGGGGGGTGATCGGTGAGTGATAGGAGGGTCTCGGTGCGATGCACCCCGGCGATCTTCCAGACCCGGTCGAACAGGCAATCCCGCAGATGCTGCTGGTCCCGCACCCGGAGCCGCACCAGGAGGTCGGAGGAGCCGGTCACTATCTCCACGCGCTCCACCTCGGGCAGGGCGCTGAGCGCGGCCACCGTCTCGCGCTGCTCCCATCCCTGAACTCCGGTCACCGCCACGAAGGCGGTCACCCCGAAGCCCAAGCGTCCCCAGTCGACGACCGCCCGATAGCCCTGGATGACCCCGGAACGCTCCAGCCGGGCGATGCGCTCGGCCACCGCCGGAGCGGACATGCCTACCTGCTTGGCGATCTGGCGCACCGAGCCGCGCGCGTCCGTGAGCAGGCTGACCAGGATGGCGAGGTCGACAGCGTCGGCCGTGGCGGGTGGCGCTGGCTCCGTGCTCCGGTTGCCATTGGTAAGGTGTTTCTCCGCAGCCGCCATCACTTGGCAGTCCAGCGCTCGGTCCTCACCCTTACATCATAGCGGGTACTGGTATAATCTCGCCTTCCATGTTGTGCTCGAGGCCCGGATGGGCTCGGCGCCCGGAGGAACCGGGGGGAGATCGAACATGAGCCTTGCCGACCAGTATTTCAGCCAGGTGGGGTCGGGGCACCCGCCCACAGCCCCGGGACGCTTCGAGGACCTGGCCCGCGGCGGTGATCCTGTCCAGTTCGTCCCGGGGTTGGAGTTCCGCTATCTGCTGGGCGAGCGAACCATGCTCATGGCGGCTCACTTCGAGCCCCACACCGAGGCCCCTCGGCACGTTCACGACGAGGAGCAGATCACCCTGGTTATCGAGGGTGAGCTCGAGTTCGAGCTGGATGGGGAGACCCGTACGCTTCAGCCGGGCCAGGCGGCGGTGATCCCAGCCAACGTGCCCCATGCGGCCCGCACCCACGCCAACTCCTGCCTGGAATACGACGTTTTCAACCCTCCGCGGCAAGCGCTCCTGGACCTGGCGGACGCCGCTCGCCAAGCGGCGGATTAGGGGTTGGAACTCGGCCTCCAGGGACGGCGGGCGCTGGTGACCGGGGGGTCCAAGGGGATCGGCTACGCGATCGCCGAGGAGCTGCTGCGGGAGGGGGCGGCGGTGGCGGTCTGCGCCCGCCATGCAGAGGAGCTCGGCTCTGCCGCGCGGGAGCTGGGGAAGGCCGGGGCGCCTGTCTTCGATCTGGTAGCGGATGTGACCCGGGCCGCCGAGGTGGAGGAGCTGGTGGAGGCGGCGGCGGAGAAGCTGGGCGGGCTGGACATCCTGGTGAACAACGCCGGCCGGGCCCACCCGGGAACGTTCGCCACCTTAACCGACGAGGACTTCCAGGAGGACCTGGAGGTCAAGCTCTTCTCCCAGATCCGCTGCAGCCGGGCCGCCCTCCCCCACCTGCGTCGCGCCGGCGCGGGAACGATCATCAACATCAACGCCATCTACGGGCGCCAGCCCGATCCCGCCTTCTTCGCCACCACCGTGGACCGGGCAGCCTGCCTGGCTCTGAGCAAGGCTCTGGCGATGGAGCTGGGGCGGGAGGGGATCCGGGTGAACAGCGTCAACATCGGCTTCGTGCGCACCCCACAGTGGGAGAACATCCACCGCCTCAGGGCGCCCGAAATGGGACGAGAGCAGTTCCTGGCCGGCGTCGCGGAGCCGGAGGTTCCCCTGGGCCGGTTCGGCGAGCCGGGCGAGGTGGCCGGTCTGGTTGCGTTCCTGGCCAGCTCGCGGGCCAGCTACATCAGCGGGGCGTCCATCGACGTCTCTGGAGGCATGGGGAGGTACGTATGACAGTGCCGGGCGAGATCGTGTACTTCGAGGGTCGCTTCGTGCCCCAGGCGGAGGCCAGGGTGCCGATAACCACCCACGCCTTCAACTACGGGACCGGCTGCTTCGAGGGGATCAGGGCCTACTGGAGCCCCCGCCAGGAGCGGCTCAACGTGGTGCGCCTGCGGGAGCACGCCGACCGACTCCTGCGCTCCGCTCACATCCTGCACCTGGAGCCACCCACGGAGCTCACGGTGGAGCGGGTTGGCGAGGTGGTGTTGGAGCTGCTGGCCCGCAACGGCTACCGGGAGGACGCCTACGTTCGGCCCATCCTCTACAAGTCGGGGGCCACCATCAAGGTGACCCTCTCCGGCATCGCCAGCAACCTCTGCATCTACACCCTGCCCTTCGGCGACTACCTGGACATCCGGTCCGGCCTGCGGGTGATGATCTCGGCCTGGCGGCGGATCGACGACAACTCCATCCCCAGCCGGGCCAAGCCCACCGGCGCCTACCTCAACGCCGCCCTGGCCTCCGACGAGGCCAGGGCCCGCGGCTTCGACGAGGCCATCATGCTCACGCAGGATGGGCACGTGTCGGAGGCGTCCTCCTCCAACCTCTTCCTGGTCGAGCAGGGGATCCTGGTCACCCCCCAGGCGCAGGACGACGTGCTGGTGGGCATCACCAGGGACTGCGTGCTGGCCCTGGCCCGCGAGCGGGGCCTACAGGTGGAGGTGCGCCGGGTGGACCGCAGCGAGCTGCTCTCCGCCGACGAGGCTTTCCTGGCCGGTACCGGGGTGCAGATCGCCCCGGTCACCGAGGTGGACGGCCGGACCATCGGGGGGGGTGGGCTGGGGCCGGTGACCCGGGAGCTGCAGGACGCCTATCTCTCCGTGATGCGCGGCGAGACCGACTCCTGGCAGGAGTGGCTGACCCCGGTGGGCGCGCCCGAGACGGCGGGCGCCGGGAGGGACTGAGATGGCGATGGTGAGGCTGGTCGACGAGGCGGAGGCCACCGGCCTGGTGCAGCAGGTCTACGAGGAGATCATGGCCTCGCGCCAGCTCGCCCGGGTGCCCAACTACTGGAAGGCGCTGGCCCACCAGCCGGAGTACCTGGCCGCCACCTGGAACAAGCTGAAGGCGGTGATGACCGAGGGCCGGCTGGATCGGCGTACCAAGGAGATCATCGCGGTGGCGGTCTCGGCCACCAACAACTGCTCCTACTGCCTCTCCAGCCACACCGACGCCCTGCGCCAGATGGGATTCGACGATGCCGACCTCCTGGAGCTCATGGCGGTGGTGGACTTCTTCAACGGGTCCAACGCGGTCGCCTCGGGGCTGAAGGTGGAATACGAGCCCCCGGTGTTCCGGGAGCCCAGCTGATGGCCTCCGGGCCAGTTTCGGGGGGAGCCGGATGATCGACAGCCACGGGCACCCGGTGTCCGAGACGGGAGGACCGCTGGATCTCTCCTCGATCAACGTCCAGCTGGCGGAGACCTCAGACGAGAGGGCGGAGCGGGCCCGGAGCAGCCCCTCGCGGCTGAGCCACGAGATCCTATCGGTCCGGCTGGCAAGGTATCTGGGCTGCGACGCGGAGGAGGTGGGCGAGGCGCGGGGCCGGGCCAGCGCGGACTGGCCGGGATACGTGCGCGGCCTCTTTGCGGACGCCGGGATCAGCGGAGTGGTCCTGGACCCGGGGTGGAAGCTGGACGCCACCACCGCCCAGGCCGAGCGCTTCTCCGAGCTGATCGGGTGCCCGGTCCGGCCGATCCTTCGGCTGGAGCCGCTGATCGACCAGATGATCCGGGACGGCGCCAGCGCCCAGGAGGTGTTCTTCGCGGTGCAGGAGGCGGTGCGGCAGGCGCCCGGCCGCGGCTACCGGGGGTTCAAGACGATCATCGCCTACCGCACCGGCCTCCGGGTCGACCCCGAGGCCAATCTGGAGAGGGCGCAGCGGTCGCTGGACCAGACCCGCGGCATGCCCCCGAGGCAGCGGGGGAAGGCCCTGCGGGACCTGGTCCTCCGCTCGGCTCTGGGCTGGGCGGCGGAGATGGGAATGCCCTTCCAGATCCACACGGGGTTCGGGGACTCGGAGATCCGCCTCAGCGAGGCCAATCCCCTACTTCTGGAGGAGCTGCTGCAGACTCCCGAGGGTAGGGCGGCCACCATCGTGCTGATCCACGGCTCCTACCCCTGGCACGAGGAGCTGGCCTTCCTCGCCCTGGCCCGGCCCAATGTGTATGCGGAGATCTCCGAGTTCAACCTCTACACGGTGGGCACGGTGGCCCAGAGGCTGGAGCAGATCCTCGACTTCGCCCCCACCTCGAGGGTCCTCTGTGGCACGGATGGGCACGGGCACCCCGAGACCTACTGGTTCGGGGCCAAGGTGCTCCAGGAGGCCTGGGCCACGGTGCGCCGCCGCTGGGCCGAACAGGGCGCGCGAAGCAGCTGGCTCGAGGCCGTCGAGCAGGACATCATGGAGCGCAACACAGCTCGCCTTTACGGCTTCTGACTCGAGCCTGCGCGCCCGCCCGCAACCATCAGGCGGCGGGTGGGCGCCCCCGGCGGGCGGGTGGACCGGCTCGCTCCGGCATCCGACCGGCCTGCCTCAGTGCCTGGCGCAGCAGCACCTCGATCTGGGCGTTCACGCTGCGCAGCTCGTCTGCGGCCCAGCGGGCGAGGGCTTCGTGGACCGCTGGGTCCATGCGCAGGAGTACCGGCTTGCGGCCCGCCGCCATTCAGGGATAGAGGGTGCCGGCGTTCACCACCGGCGAGGCGGGCTGGTCGCTGCAGAGCACCACCATGAGGTTGCTCACCATCGCCGCCTTGCGCTCCTCATCCAACTCCACGATCCCCCTCCGGTTGAGCTGGTCGAGGGCCATCTCCACCATCCCCACCGCCCCGTCGACGATCCGCTCCCGCGCCGCCACCACCGCCCCCGCCTGCTGACGCCTCAGCATCGCCTGGGCGATCTCCGGAGCGTATGCCAGGTGGCTGATGCGGACCTCCACGATCTCCACCCCGGCGATGGCCACCCGGTCGGCCACCTCCTCCTCGAGCTCATGGGCGACCTGATCGATGGAGCCGCGGAGCGAGATCCCCTGACCCACCGGCTCGTCGTAGGGGTGGGTGGTGGCGACATGGCGGAGTGCGGACTCCGCCTGCACCCGCACAAAATTCAGGTAGTCCTCCACCGCGTAGACCGCCCGGGCGGTGTCCGCCACCTGCCAGACCACGATGGCGGCGATCTCCACCGGGTTGCCGTCGGCATCGTTGACCTTCAGGTGGCCGGTCTCGAAGTTACGCACCCTGATGCTGACCCGGCGGCGCACGGTGAGAGGTAAGATCCAGGAGAAGCCGGTGGTGCGCACCGTGCCCACGTAGCTCCCGAAGAAGCGCACCACCTGGGTCTGGCCAGGCTGGACGACCACCAGCGAGGCGGCGACCACGGCGGCCACCACCAACAGGACCACCGCACCGACCGACTGGCCGGCGGCGAACAGGTAGTGAGCGGCAACGATGGCGGCCGCGATTGCCAGCACCCCGAGCCAGCCGTTCAGAGCCGGTGCCGCTCGCTCGGCCACGGCGACGTGCGCCCCTGCGGGTCCCGGCCCGACCGAACCTTCGCCATTCATGGCCATCCCACCTCCCGTCCAAATAAACCGATATCACTAAGATATCACCGCGCGGTCCCCTGCGGGGCGCGGACGAGGGAGGAGGGGCTCTCAGCCGGGTGCGGAGGGTGGCGCAGCCCGGCCCAGCTCGTGGAACTCGGGGTTGGGCCGAAGGTCGAGAGCCAGGGCCATCCGGTTGGCCAGGGCGAACAGGGCCACCACCGCGGAGATGTCCCAGATCTCCTCCTCGCCGAACCCGGCGGCGCACAGGGCCTCCCGGTCCGGCTCGCCAATCAGCTCCGGGGTGAGGGAGAGCTTCAGAGCGTAGTCGAGCATGGCCCGCTGGCGGTCGCTGATCGGGGCCAGCCGGTGGTTCACCGCCAGCAGATCGGAGATGTGAGGGTCTCGGGCCCGCACCCTGAGGATGGCTCCGTGGGCGATGACGCAGTAGGGGCAGCTGCGCGCCGCGCTGGTGACCACCACGATCATCTCGCGCTCGGCCTTGCTCAGCCCGTCCCGCCGCTCCATCACCGCGTCGTGGTAGTCCATGAAGGCCCGCAGCTCCGCCGGCCGGTGGCCGAGGGCCAGCAGCACGTTGGGGACGAACCCCGTGCGGGCGGCGATCTCCCCCACCCTCTCTGCCAGATCCGGGGGCAGATCCTCCAACTCAGGGACCGGGAACCTGCTGATCATGGCCACCTCCTCAACGCTCCGCGCCACCGGTTCAGAGCCAGCCCAGCAGGGAGCGCTCCACCCCCTCCAGGGTGGGCTCGGCCCGCCGGATGCCCGGCAGCCCCGCCAGGTGCTCCTCCACGTAGGCGGTGTCCTTGAGCTGGTGCCCGGTGAGAACCAGCACCACCCGAGCCCCCACGGGTACCTGGCCGCTCTGGCGCATCCGCCGCAGCCCGGCGAGGCTCGCGGCCGAGGCTGGCTCGCACCCCACCCCGAGCTCGGCCAGCCTCCTCTTGGCCGTCTCGATCTCAGAATCGGGGACCGCAGCGGTGAGGCCGCGGGTCCTGAGGAGTGCCCTCAGGGCTCGGGGCCAGTTGGCGGGCCTACCGATCCGGATCGCGGTCGCCCGGGTCTCGGGATGGTCCTCGGGCACCAGCTCCTCGGCCCCCGCGGCCCACATCCGGTGGAACGGACTGGCGCCTTCGGCCTGGACCACCCCGAGATGGGGTAAATCGGTGATCAACCCCGCGTCAGCCAGCTCTGAGATCCCCTTGCCCAGGGCGGAGACGTTGCCCAGATTCCCGCCGGGCAGGATGAGATAGTCCGGCGGCTGCCAGTCCAGCTGCTCCAGGAGCTCCACGACCGCCGTCTTCTGCCCCTCCAGGCGGAAGGGGTTGATCGAATTGGCCAGGTAGAGGTTGAGCCGGGGCGCCAGCTGCCGGAGGAGATGGAAAGCCTCATCGAAGGTCTCCCCGGCCTGCACCACCATCGCCCCGAAGTCCAGCGCCTGGGCCAGCTTGGCGGCCGTGACCTGCCCCTCCGGGACCAGGACCAGGGCGCGCAGCCCCGCCCGGGCGGCGTAGGCGGCCATCGATGCCGAGGTGTTGCCGGTGGAGGCGCAGGCCACCACGCCCCTCCCCAGGACCCTGGCCTCGGTCACACAGACGGTCATCCCGAGGTCCTTGAAGGAGCCGGTGGGGTTGACCCCGAGGTGCTTCACCCAAAGGCCCTCCAGCTGGAGCTCCGCCGCCAGCTGCGGGAGCTCCAGGAGCGGCGTCCCACCCTCACCCAGGGTGACCGCGTCCACCCCGGGAGCGATCGATGGCAGCAGCTCCGAGAAGCGCCAAACCCCGCTCCGGCCCGCCGCGTCCCGGCCGGGCAGCCGCGCGCGCCAGCGCTCTCTCCAGCTCCGGGCCCCCGCCGGGTCTATCTCTAGCACCAGCTCGGCCAGCTGGCCGCAGCGAGGGCAGGAGTACACGCCCTCCTCCCGGTTGAGCCAGGTGCCGCAGGCGGGGTCCGAGCAGCGGAGCCGGCTGGCCGCCCCGCGCCCGGTCGGGGCGGCGCCGGGGGGAGGTTCAATCACGCTGGGATCTCGATCCGTCTCACCTCGGCCCCCCGGTTGTCGCCCGAAGCCACCCGGGTGCGGGCGCTGATCCCGGCTCCAGCGAAGGCCTCCCGGAAGAGCTCTCCCACCTCGCCCTCGGATCCTCGCACCACCCCCACCACGGACGACCCCGCCCCGCTGAGGAACACCCCCAGCAGATCCGGGTGCCGCACATCGAGGCAGTCGGTGATACCCGGGACCAGTTGGGCACGACGCCCCTGGTGCAGCCGGTCGGAGAACAGCTCCGGGCTGAGGCTGAGAGGGTCGGAGAAGAACGCCGCGGTGAGCAGAGCCGTCCGTTGCAGATTCCAGGTCACATCCTGGCGATCGTAGCTGGAGGGGAGGACCGCTCGGGAGGTGGAGGTGGGCAGCGCCAGCGCCGGGGTGGCGATCACGAACCGCAGCTGGCTGGGCAAATCAGTGCGCCGGGTGAGGACCTCCGAAGGGCTCTCAGCGGCCACCACGAAGCCTCCGAGGAGCGCCGCCGCGGCGTTGTCGGGATGGCCCTCGAGCCGGGCCGCCACCCCCAGCAGCTCCTCCCGGGAATGGCCTCCGCCATCGATCTCCGCGCCGATCAGCACACCCGCCACCAGCGCGGCGGCACTGGACCCCAGACCCACGCCGATGGGGATCTGACTACGGACGACGAGGCGCACCCCGCCGGCCGCCTCTCCCGTCACCTCCGCCATTCCCCGGCAGATGAGGTTGTCCTGGCCCAGCGGAACCTGCTCGGGATCGGGCCCGTGATACTCGAGCTCCACCCCCCCTTCGGGGATCCAGAGGCGCTGGACCTCCAGGTAGAGGTCCAGCGCCAGAGCGGCGGTGTCGAAGGCGCTGCCCAGGTTGGCCGAGCTGGCCGGAACCCGGACCAGGAGCCCTTGCTCCCGGCTACCGCCCAAGGTTGGCAAAGGGCCGGCGGCGGCGGAAGTCGGAGGCCGCCTCCTCCATGGTCACGAAGGTAACCCCCGGATGGGTGCGGAGGTGGGCCAGCAGCCGCTCCAGCATCAGCAGCACCTGGGGCCGGCCGCTCACGTCTGGGTGGATGGTGAGGGGGAAGACGGCATAGTCCATCTCCCGGTAGACCCAGTCGAACTCATCTCGCCACATCTGCTCCAGCTCTCGGGGGTTGACGAAGCCGTGGCTGTTGGGGGACTGCTTGATGAACATCATGGGCGGCAGATCGTCGAGGTACCAGTTGGCGGCGAGCTCCACCAGGTCGACCTCCCGGCCGCGTTGCAGAGGCCGCATCCAGCTCTCGGCCGGCTGCGAGTAGTCCACCTTGCTCCAGCTGTCGCCCACCCGCGCATAGAAGGGGAGAAAGTCGTGATAGCCCTGACTGTTGTCGTAGGTGAAGCCCTGGGCCAGGAGCAGCTCCGCCGTGGACTCGGACATCTCCCACCAGGGAGCAACGTACCCGCGGGGCCGGCGCCCACTCACCTTCTCGATCAGCTCCACACAGCGGGCGAGAACCGCGGCCTCCTGCTCCCGGGTCATAGCGATCGGGTTCTCGTGCGAGTAGCCGTGGGCGCCCACCTCGTGGCCCTGGGAAACGACCTGCTCCACCTGGGACGGGAAGGTCTCCAGGGAGTGCCCGGGGATGAACCAGGTGGTACGCAGCTCCAACCGCCGGAAGAGCTCCAGGAGGCGGGGGATCCCCACCTCTCCGGCGAACATCCCGCGCTGGATGTCGGAGGGGGAGTCCTGCCCGCCGTACGAGCCCAGCCAGCCGGCCACAGCGTCCACGTGGACCCCGATCGCGCACTGGATCTCCTTGGTCATGCTTCTCCATGCTAGGCCCCGGGGCCCGGGGTTGGGGGGGCCGCCGCTCCCCGCGGCGCCCCCCCCGGGATCAGGCTGAAGGGGTGGTGGCCGGGTCCTCGGTGATCGAGGTCCCGGTCCAATGGGTGCCGCTCCAATAGCCGATGTAGTAGAAGGCCAGGGCGATCACCGCGAAGATCAGGGAGTCGTAGGGGAAGGGGAGGATGTTGCGCCCGCCGAAGTCGGTGCCGCCCAGGAAGGAGACCAGCAGGATCACCCCCAAGTAGGCAGGCATCCAGATGCCGTAAACGATGTCCTGCCCGGTCAGCGGCCGGGTGCGGCGGTAGAACCCGAGCAGGAGGACACCCACCACCACCGAGGGGATGAGGATCCGCACCGCCGTCCACCCCGACCAGTAGACCATGAGGCTGGCCACCACGAAGGCCAGCGGCCCCAGCACCGGCAGGGCGGGCATCCGGTAGGGCCGGGGCTCGTCCGGATGGCGCTGGCGGAAGATGGCGCACGCCAGAGGTCCGGGCGCGTACGACAGGACCAGCGCGGAGGCAACCAGGGGGAACAGGCTGGAGAAGGCCGGCAGCAGGATGAGGTAGATGGCCACCACCACCAGCACCAGGATGAGGGAGACCATGGGGATCCCCTGAAGGGTTAGGCGGGAGAAGATCGGGGGCAGGTAGTTGTCGTAGCGAGCCATGGTCTGGCCCACCCGGGCCGCGCCTCCCGAGTAGATGTACCCGTCCTTGAAGGAGGCGATCAGGGTGGTCACGACGGCGATCAGCCCGATGGTGGCGAGCCCGGCGCCATTGGAGACCGTGACGAAGGGGAACTGCAGAGCGGAGAGCGAGGCCCAGGCGCCGGATCCCAGCTTCATGGCATGCCAGTTGATCGCCCCCACGTAGAAGAAGCTCTCGAGGCAGAACAGGACCAGGACGATCACCATGGTGAGCAGAACCGCCCGGGGGATGGTCCGGCCCGGGTCCTTCACCTCCTCGGCGTAGTCGATCGGTTGGCGGAAGCCGCCGTATCCGTAGACGGTGGCGGAGACCGCCAGGAGCAGCCCACTGGCCCCGGCCGGGAAGAGGCCGTGGAAGCTGGTGAAGTTGCTGCCGTGGAAGTGGGTGAGGAGGCCTGCCATGACCACCACCAGCCCCAGGATGGTGAAGATGGTGAGGGCGTTGTTGATCTCGCCCATGTAGCGGATGCGCAGGCTGTTGATCACCAGCATGGCGATCAGGGTGAGGAAGGCGATGAAGATCCCCAGCCAGGTGAGCGTCCCGTTGGCGAAGAAAGAGGGGAACCAGTAGCTGAGGTACTCGACGAAGGCCACGATGATCGAGGGCACCGCCAGGGAGTAGCCGATGAACGCCCCCCAAGCGTTCAGCACCCCGACCAGCGGACCGCTGGCCCGCGCGGGGTAATAGGCCACCCCCCCTGCCCGCGGCCACATGGTGCCCAGCTCGATGTACGACATGGCCAGCACCATGATCATGGCGAAGGCGATGATCCAGGAGAAGATCCCGGCCGGCCCGGCCAGTCCCAGGACCGAGACCGGGGTGAAGCCCACCGCCGGACCGAGGATGGCCCCAGTGGCCAGGAAGACCACCGACCACAGGCCCAGGTCCCTCTTGTACGAACGGGACGCCTGCTCGGTGGCGGCGACCCCAGTCAAGGTCTGGTCAGACACCTCAGCATCCCCTACCAACACAGTCGTGACCTGCACCGTTCCGGCGCGCGAGGCTCCGGTCGCGCGAGGTTAGCAGTGGCCGAGGACCGATGTCAAGCTAAGCAGCCAATTCATCCCCGAAGTGCAGCGGCGAGCCGCGCTGAGCAGCATGCGAATGTAAGGCCGGCGAGGGGTGTGGCCTTCGCATGGTGAACATCCCGCCGAGGGCGGTGGAGCACAACCTCTCAACTCGGCTCCGGGACGGCCCTCCGGACCTGGGCGACCGTTGGTACCATCTGCCGCACCATGCCCGATCGTGTGCTGCCGGAGGACGACGGGCCGGGCCACGGGGGGCAGGCAGCCCCGCCACCGGACCGCGTTGACGGCTTCAGCCGCCTCGCGGCCCGGTTCGCCGGCCGGGCGGAGACCGACCTACCCGCCCCCGGCAGCCGCAGGGGCCGCTTCGGGGCGGATTCCCTTCGAGTGCGCGGCCGGATCTTCGCCGTTGAGAGCCACGGCCAGATGGTGGTCAAGTTGCCGGAGGCGCGGGTCCGGGAGCTGATCTTCCAGGGGACTGGGCTCCCGTTCACCGCCGGGCGGGGCGTCCCCATGCGCGGCTGGGTGGCCGTTCCCACCCGGGATCCGGACCTCTGGGAGAAGCTTGCCGGGGAGGCCTTCATCCACGTCAAGTCGCTCCCGCCGCGGTGAGCTGGCGGTGACCCGCTTCGCCGACTACGAGCAGGAGATCTACTCCCGGGGCAGCCGGGGCGAGGTCCCCGAGCTGCCCATGACCGCCCCGGAGATAGAGGTCAAAGCGCGCGAGGTGATGACCTCTCGGGCCTTCGGCTACGTGGCCGGCTCGGCGGGGTTGGAGCAGACGGCGCAGGCCAACCTTGGTGCCTTCCGGAGGTGGAGCATTTTGCCCCGGCAACTCCAGGGGGTGGCCGAGCGTGACCTCTCGGTGGAACTCCTGGGTAGGCGGCTGCCCACCCCGCTGCTACTGGCACCGATCGGCGCCCTGGGCGCAGTCGCTAAGGCGGCCGAGGTCAAGGTCGCCCGCGCGGCGGCAGGTCTAGGGGTACCGATGGTCCTCTCCACGGTGTCCAGCACCGAGCTGGAGCTGGTCGCGGCCGAGCTCCAGGCGGCCTCTATGGGAGTCGGGTGGTTCCAGCTCTACTGGCCCACCGACCGCGAGCTCGCCCTGAGCCTGGTGGGCCGGGCGGAGGCGGCGGGGTACTCAGCCCTGGTGGTGACGGTGGACACCTGGACCCTCGCCTGGCGTCCCCGCGACCTCGCCAATGGGTACCTACCGTTCCTCAGCGGGGAGGGGCTGGCCAACTACCTCTCCGACCCCGTGTTCCGCTCCCGGCTGGCGGCCGATCCGGAGGCCGACCCGGCGGCAGCGATCGCCCTCTGGAGCCGAGTCTTCAGCCATCCCGGCCTGCGCTGGGAGGACCTCTCCTGGCTGCGGGCGCAGACTCGTCTGCCCATCGTGGTCAAGGGGATCTGCCACCCGGACGACGCCCACCTGGCGGTCGAGGTCGGGGCCTCCGCGGTGGTGGTCTCCAACCATGGGGGGCGCCAGGTGGATGGCGCGGCCGCCGCCCTGGACTGCCTCGTGGACGTCGCCGCCTCGTCCCCGCCCATCCCCCTGCTCTTCGACTCGGGAATCCGGTCCGGAGCTGACTGCGCCAAGGCCCTGGCCCTGGGGGCCCGGGCGGTCCTGATCGGCCGTCCCTATGTGTACGGGCTGGCGGTGGGTGGCGAGGAGGGGGTACGGCATGTCCTCCGGTGCCTCCTGGCAGAGCTGGACCTCACCCTGGGCCTGAGCGGACACGCCCGGGTGTCCGACCTCTCCCCGGCGTCCCTGCGCCGCTCCAGCTGAGCTGGGGCGTCAGGTCGGCCGGGGGCTCTCCCCGTATCGGTAGGAAGGATCGGGGTAGCGGTCCCCCGCCGCAGCCCCCTGGGGGAAGAGTCCGGAGAGTTCCAGCACCTGGCCCTGGCTGAGGGAGAGGGCTGCCGCCCCGGCGTTCTCCTCCAGTGTCGGGACGCGCTTGGTCCCGGGGATGGGGACGACATCCGTGCCCTGGTGCAGCAACCAGGCGATGGCCAGCTGGGCGGGGGTCGCACCCAGATCGGCCGCCAGCTTCTCCACCCGCGCCACCAGCTCCAGGTTGCGTTGGAAGTTCTCACCCTGGAAGCGGGGATTCCGGCGGCGGAAGTCGTCCTCGGCGAAATCCTGGGGGCTGCGCAGCCGACCCGAGAGGAAGCCCCGGCCGAGGGGGCTGTACGGGACGATGCCCACCCCCAGGGAGCGCGCCACCCCCAGCACCTCCTGTTCGAGATCGCGGGTCCATAGGGACCACTCGCTCTGCAACGCGGTGATAGGATGCACGGAGCAGGCCCTTCTCAGGGAATCCGCGCTGGCCTCGGAGAGCCCAAGGTGACGCACCTTGCCCTCCCTCACCAGCTCGGCCATGGTCCCCACCGTTTCCTCGATAGGTACCTCGGGGTCGACCCGGTGCTGGTAGTAGAGGTCGATGTGGTCGGTCTCCAGCCGGGCGAGGGAGCCCTCGCAGCTGCTGCGCACATAGTCGGGGCGACCGCAGATGGAGCTGGCCATTGTGTCGTCGTTGCGGATGCCGAACTTGGTGGCCAGGAAGACGCGCTCCCGGCGCCCGCGGAGCGCCCGGGCCAGGAGGCGCTCGTTGGCCCCGCCGCCGTAGGCGTCGGCGGTGTCCCAGAAGTACACCCCCAGCTCCAGGGCGCGGTCCAGGGTGCGCAGCGACTCGGCCTCATCTGCCGGCCCGTATGACTGGGACATGCCCATGCAGCCCAGGCCGAGGGCGGAAACCTCGGGCCCTCCCTGTCCCAGGCGGCGGGTGGGGACGGGGGCCTGGCTCACCTGGCCAATTTAGCAGCGGGAGGGCTTAGCCGCCCACCAGCTCCCTCCGGGCTCGGTCCATCTCCTCCCGCGCCGGGCCGTCGGGTGCCGGGAGTCGCATGTCCAGCTGCGAGATGGCATCGACGACCAGCCCCCCAACCAGCGCCCGGAGCTGGTACTTGTGGTCGGCGGGGACCACATGCCAGGGAGCCCAGCTGGTCGAGGTGGCGGTGATCGCCTCCTCGTAGCAGCGCTGATAGGCGTCCCAGAGGCGCCGTTCGGCCAGGTCTCCCGGGGAGAACTTCCACCACTTCCTGGGGTCCTCCAGCCGCTCCAGGAGGCGGCGCCGCTGCTCCTCCGGGGACACGTGCAGGAACACCTTGACCACCCTGGTGCCCTGGCGGTGCAGATGGCGCTCGAAGGCGTTGATGTCCTGGAAGCGGCGCCTCCAGAACCGATCCGGCGGGAAGCCGGCTGCCTCCCTGCCCAGCAGCTCCGGGTGCACTCGGACCACCAGCACCTCCTCGTAGTAGGAGCGGTTGAAGATCACGATCTCCCCGCGTGCTGGGAGCCGCTGCTGGTAGCGCCAGAGAAAGTCGTGGGCCAGCTCCTCCCGGGAGGGCTGCTTGAACGCGTAGACCCGGCAGCCCTGGGGATTCACCCCGGACATCACGTGCTTGATGGTGCCGTCCTTGCCGGCGGCATCCTGGGCCTGGAGCACCACCAGGACCGAGTTGGTGGCGCTGGCAAACAGCAGCTCCTGGGCGCGCTCCAGCTCCTGCACGAACTCCGCCAGGTCCTCCTCGACCAGCTGCCGCCCGCCGTCCCCGTCGGGCCACCGGGTCCTCACCCGGTCGGTGGGCCTGGAAGCGAGGCCGGCGGCCCGGCCGGGGCTCACTCGAAGCTCGCGCACCAGCTCCCGAGGCAGCCTCACGGCCCGGGCGCCCGATAGACATCAGGGGCAGGCCCCCGAATCTGCAATTGGCAGCCCATCTGGCGATTGTCGCAGCGGGAGCTGTGAGGCGGTGGTGCTTTATCGTGGCCGGGTGCGGGAGGCTCTGATCCTGGGTGGCACCGGGGCCATCGGGACGGCGGTGGTCCGCCGGCTTCTGAGCCACGGCTGGAAGGTGACCGTGACCGGGAGGGATGAGTCCCACGTGGACGCCCCGCTTCTGGGTCAGGGAGTGCGGTTCCGAGCCGTGGAGCGCACTGATCGGGAGGCGATCGCCGCCGTCCTGGGCCCCGGCGTGGACCTCCTCCTTGACTGCGCCTGCTTCACCGCCAGGGACGCCCGAATCCTCCGCCCCCTACTGCCCCTGGTGGGCAGCCCGGTGATGGTCTCCAGCAAGGCCGTTTACAGGGACGCTCAGAGGCGTCACTCCAACTCCGAAGACCCCCCATGTTTCGAGGGCCCGATTCGGGAGGACCAGTCCACCCTACCGCCTGGCGGAGACGGGGGCCAGGACACCCGAGAGGGCCACGGCCGCCACAAGGTAGCGGCCGAGCGGGTCCTCCTGGAGAGCGGCGCCCCGGTCACGGTCTTGCGCCCATTCAAGGTCCACGGCCGGAGGGCTCGCCCGCCCCGCGGGTGGGTCTTCGTGAAACGCGCCTTGGACAGGCGGCCCTCGGTGCTCCTGGCTCGCGAGGGCCGGGGCGTGGACCACCCGACGTCAGCCGCCAACCTCGCCGCCCTGGTCGAGCTGGTGGCCGAGAAGCCCGGTTTGCGGGTTCTCAACGCGGCGGACCCGGATGCTCCCTTGGCCCTGGAGATCTCCCGCATGGTGACGGCCCACCTGGGATACCGCTGGGAAGAGGTGCTGCTCCCCGAGGGTGCCCGCCCGGAGCTGGGGGACCACCCCTGGAACCGCCCCTTCACGATCGTCCTGGACATGACGGCCGCCGAGCTCCTGGGATACCGGCCGGTCGGTGGTTACTCCTCGACGGTGGTCGAGGAGCTGGACTGGCTCACAGACCTCGCCCGGTCAAACCCATACGCACCGGAACTAGGAGACGGCTACATCTCCCGGTACTTCGACTACGAGGCGGAGGACCGGTTCCTGTGCCGGCCGGCCGGCTGAGCGCCGCCGCTCTCACAGTCAGCGGACCAGGGCGGACACCAGGGCGGTGCAGAGGAAGAAGGTGAAGAGGTAGAGGATGGAATAGCGGAAGAGCTGGCGAGCCCAGCGCATCGAGCGGCCCTCCCGCAGCACCCTCCAGGCGAGGTAGAGGAAGACGGCCCCGAGCCCGCCCGCCACCGCCAGCTCCAGGGGACCCAGCCAGACCGCCAGGGCGAGGCTGGCCAGGACCATCACCAGGGTGTAGGTGAGGATGGCCTCGCGGGTCCGGCTCACCCCCAGCTCCACTGGCCGCATGGGCACCCCGGCGGCCTGATAGTCGCGGCGCACGATGAGGGAGAGCGCCCAGAAGTGAGGCGGGGTCCAGAGGAAGATGAGGAGGAAGAGGGCCAGGCCGATGGGACCCACCCCGTGGGTCACCACCGCCCATCCCACCAGTGGTGGTACGGCGCCGGCGGCGCCGCCGATCACGATGTTCTCCTTGGTGGTGCGCTTCAGCCAGAGGGTGTAGACGAAGACGTAGTAGGCTCCGCCGGCGACCGAGAGCGCAGCGGCGACGGGGTTGGCCAGCCACAGGAAGGTGGCGAAACCGAGGGCGCTGAGCACGAGGCCAAAGGTGATGGCCCGGTTCGGGGAGATCCTCCCTGCCGGGACGGGGCGGTTGCGGGTCCGACCCATGACCGCGTCGATGTCCCGGTCGTACCAGCAGTTGACCGCCGAGGCACCGCCGGCGGAGAGCGCACCCCCGAGGAGTGCCACCGCGCTCGGACCCCACCCAGGGAAGCCTCGGGCGGCGGTGACCATGGCCAGGTACTCGGTCACCAGGAGCAAGCTCATCACCCCGGGCTTGGTGAGGCTGAGGTAGTCCTGAAGCACCTGCCGGAGCGGCCGGGAGGTCAGCCCCGAGGCTGCCAGCAGCTCCCCCTCCGCTGTCGCCCGGGCTAGCGCGGAGTCCGCGATGACACCTTCCTCCCAGAGAGCACCGACACGGAGACAGACGAGCGGGAACGATCATATCGCCGCTGGGCCGGGGGGCCCATCTCCGGCCACCGGGGGCGCCCGCTGGGCCCGCGCGCGGAGGTCAGGGGAGGAGGATCTTGGCCAGATCCTGGGCCAGCGCCTTGGCCTGGAGCTGGCCCACCTGGATGGCGGCAATGCGGCCCGAGGCGGTGACGAACACGGCCACCGGCAGGCCGGGCACACCATAGCGGAGGGCGGTCTGGCCGGAGGAGTCCAAGAGGCTGGGGAAGCGGATCGCCTGCTGGCGCAGGAAACCGAGGACGGTGGACCGGGACTCCTCGTAGTCCACCAGCAGGAGCCGCAGGCCCTGCCCGCGGTAACGCAGGGCCTGGCTGGTGACCAGCCGCATGTCCTGCCGGCAGTTGGTGCACCAGGTGGCCCAGAAGTCGATCAGAACGGGGTGCCCCAGCTCCCCCGCCAAAGATCCCTTCCCGCCCGCCGTGGAGCTGAGGACGAATCCGGGGGCGGGCCGGCCGATGGCCGCGACCCCTCCCGTGGCCGCCAGCGAGGTGTACACCCCCTGCTGCTCGAGCAGTGGGGTGATGCTCTGGAGTAGGGAGTGGGGCGTCCAGCTGCCACCGGAGTGGAGCTGCTGCAGGCCCTGGCTGTCCAGGTAGGTGTAGATGGTCTTGGGCAGGCTGGTCGCCGCCAGCTGGGGCCAGGACTGGTACTCGGTGACCACGTACCCCTCCGGGTTGATCACGTCCACCACCGAGGCGTGGACCAGGTTGTAGGGCTCGGGCTGCCCGGTGAACTGGTTCACCAGCGCTGGTCCGTTCCAGGGGAGGGCCTCCACCGGCGGCACCTTGAGCGCCGCCCAGAAGCTGGCCATGGTGGTGGGACTTCCGGTGAGCAGCGGCCAGCTGAGCCCAAAGCGCTGCTGGTAGCGCCGCAGGATGGGCGGGGTGTCGTCCTCCGGGTCCTGGGTCACCTCCACGATCTGCACCCTTCCCTGCAGCTGCTCCCGGTCCACCTCGCGCTGGAGCTGGAGCAGGGCGGCGGCCACCAGCGGGCACGTCTCCTGGCACTCGGTGAGGAAGTTGGCCAGGATCACCACCTTGCCGCGGTACTCCTTGAGGCTGACCGGATGGCCGAACTGGTCGGTGAGAGTGACGGTGGGCACGGACATCACCGTGCCGGCCGCGACCTGGAGCCCGAAGTTGACGTCCTGATTGCCACCGTAGGCGCCCTGCAAGGACGGTCCAGACGCCCGGTCCAGGCGGAAGGAGAAGAGCAGCGGGGCCAGCTGGCCAGGGGTCACCTGGAGGCGCATTGGACTCGTGGCCACCAGCTGGCGGCCCCCCAAGCTGTAGCTGAGCCGGGCCGCGCTGTAGTTCCCGGCAGGGACCTCCACGACCGCGGACGAGGCTGTCCCGGGGGCCACCGCCGATCTGGTCAGGGAGAAGGGGCTGTCGAGGTGGAGCGAGGCGCCGCCGGCCGACCCTGTCAGTGCGAGGCTGGACAGCTTCCCCTGGAGGTGGAACGCGCCAGGGGTGGACGGCGCCGTCACCGTCATCAGGATCAGGACCCGTCCGGTGGGCTGGGTGCGGTGCACAAGCCAGTAGGTGGCGCCGGACAGGACCACCAGGGCTGCCAGCACCGCCACCAGGGCCGGCCGGCCCCGCGTCGGGATCCACCTGGAGGGGAATCTCACCAACGACTCAGAACGCGGTCGGCCGCACCCGACGCGCGGTCGACCGGGGGTCCGGGGTTGCGCTCCTGCACCAGAGCCATGCTAGCCAGCGCTCAGTCGGTGAAGCCGAGGTCCCTCAGCCGGGAGGCCAGCCCCTGGTCCGGCACGGGAAGCTCCACGTGCCGGTAGAGCCAGAGCAGGAGGTCGGAAGCCTTGGCCCGGAGGACCGGAGCACCGGGTTCCGCTCCCGGGTGGTGGACCAGTGTGCCGGGCGCACCGCCGTCCTGAACCGTCCAGGCAGCCTCCCGGTCGGAGCAGGAGAGCACGAGCCGCCCGCCCAGCGCGGGCCTTGGGGGGTCGGCCGGGTCTGCCTCGGTGGAGACCGAGAAGGTGAGGAACTCATCGACCGCGTCCGCGGCCTCTCGGGGACCGATCGAGACCATGATCTCCGCGGCCCGGGCGGCGTCCCAGTGGTGCACGGCGGCCTCCTGGACCTGGTGGCGAATGACGAAGGCGACGTCCCGCTGGGCCGGCGCCCACGTCCAACACGGTGCTCCGGGATCGGCGGCCGCCAGGACCGCGACCAGCCGAGCGGCGCCCGCTCGGAACGCCTCCAGAAGCTCGACATCCGGAGCCGGGACGGGGTGACGGGACTCCGGCGGAGGCTCCTGGAGCAACTCCTCGACTATGGTCGTCCAGAACCAGTGCACCTCGGTCAGGTGCCGGACCAGGTCACCCACGGTCCAGCCGGGGCAGCCCTCCACCGGGTCCCCGAGATTGCGCGCAGCCGCCATCGCGAGGCCCGAGCTGTGCTCAGCGATGGCGGCAAGGGGATCGAAGTCGAGGGGCACCCGCCGACCGTAGCACGCCGGGGCGACAGCCGGACGCCGACTCCGCGAGCGAAGTTGCCGGAGGCGACAGGGTCCCGCGAGGATGGTGGAATGGCAAGATGGTCGCGCTGGCTGGGCAGCTGGGAGGCGCAGCAGCAGGCCCTGCTGCCCCGGCGCGAGGAGCGCTTTCGCATCATCTGCGCTGCCGTGGCAGGGGGATGCGGGACCCATCCGAGGGTCCTGGACCTGGGGAGCGGCCCGGGCTCCCTGGCTCTCCGGGTGGTTCGATCGCTGCCCTCGGCTGAGGTGGTGGCCGTGGATCGCGACCCGGTGTTGCTGGAGATCGGGCGCCAGGCGCTGGTGCGCCGACCGCAGGTCTCCTTCGCCGATCGCGACCTGGCCGACCCCGGGCTACCCGACCTGGGCAGCGGATTCGATGCCGCCATCTCCAGCACCGCGCTGCACTGGCTGGACGGGTCCGCCCTGGCGACGCTGTACCGAAGCCTGGCCCGGATGCTGCGCCCCGGGGGTCTGTTCTGCAACGCCGACCACCTCCCGCGAGCCGGGGGGGCGATCGCCGAGCTGACCCAGCAGCTGGAACATGCGGCTGGCGAGGAGCACCCCGGGACGGCTCCCTCCGGGCCCCGGAGCTGGGACGGGTGGTGGTCCATGGCGGAGGGGGCGGCCGAGCTGTCCGACGCGGTGGCGGAGCGGCGCCGCCGGGAGCACCATCATCCCGAGCGCGGCGTCCCGGTCACCCTGGAGCAGCATCAGGAGGCCCTGCGGGCCGCAGGCTTTTCGGAGGTCGGGTGCCTGTGGCAGCACCTCAACGACCGCATCCTGGTGGCTGTTCGCTGAGCCCGGATCGGCCCAACGCGGAGCACCGGCGGTGCGGGCCGCCCTGATCGCCGCCAGCCGGGGCACCCCAAAGGGGCCGCCGGGAGCAGCATCCTGGTGCCCCTCAGGAAGGCGTCGTGGCGCCTCCCCTAGCCACGGGCTGGGTCGCCTCCTGGGAGGCGCGGCGGGAGCGGAGCAGGGCGACCGCGAGAACGAGGGCCACCAGGCAGAAGCCGGCGAACACCCGGAAGCCGGCGTCAGTGGATTGGACCAGCGCCCGTCCCAGGTTTCCGCTCAGCGCTCCGCCCGCGCCGAGGAACAGGCGAACCGCCAGCTGAGGCGGAAGGCTGGCCTCGGCCACCACCAGGGCGAGGGTGAAAGAGAGCGCCATCCCCACGTTGCGCAGGGTGAAGAACATCCCCGAAGCCACGCCGGTCCGCTCCCGGGGGACCGAGGAGACCACCGCCTTGGTGAGCGCGGGCCAGGCGAAACCGTTGCCGGCCGAGATCAGGAGCAGGGGAACCACCACCGCGACTAGGTCCAGGTGGGTGCCCAGGCGGCTCAGCAGCAGGGCCCCGGAGATGAGCAGGACCAGCCCCAGCATCACCGGACGGGCGGCGCCGAAGCGGTCGGCCAGGGCGCCCCCCAGGGGGGCGAGCCCGAGCTGGGGAACGGCGATGGGCAGGAGCGCCAGCCCAGCGTCGAGGGGGCTAAGGCGGAGTGCGCCCTGGAGGTAGAAGGTCAACAGGAACGTGGTCGCGAACATACCGGTGGCGTAGAAGACGACCACCGCCAGCGCCCCGCGGAGCTGGGGTCGGCGGAGCAGGCGAAGGTCGAAGGTGGGGAGGCGGGAGCGCAGCTCCCACCCGATGAACCCAGCCAGCGCCAGAGCCGACACCACGAACAGGGCCACGATCCGCGCCGAGCTCCAGCCCCATGCCAGGCCCTCGGACAGGGCAACGAGAAGGGAGACCAGCGCCACCGTGAAGGCGGCGGCTCCCAGCCAGTCGGTGCTGACCCCCCTCCTGGAGGCGTGGTCAGCCGGCAGCCAGTACGCCCCGGCCGCAAGCCCGGCCAGGGCGAACGGCACGGTCACGAAGAAGATCCACCGCCACACCAGGCTGCCGACCAACGCCCCCCCGGCCACCGGACCCACGATCGAGCCCATCACCCATGCTGTCGAGTTGATACCCAGGGCGCGGCCGGTCTGGGCTGCGGGGAAGGCGCCGGCGATCAGCGAAACCGCGGTCGCCGAGGAGAGCGCTGCCCCCACCGTTCCTGCTGAGTGCCCATAAGCGACACCCGGTCGGGACGAGCGGTCCTTCCCGACCTGGACTCTGCCAAGCAAGCCGTCGCCGTTTCGGGTCTTGCGCCACATGGGTGGTTGCCCTGACGCCTTCGGAGCTTGGACCGGCCCTGGCACCCGGTACCCGCCGGGCCGACGCTTCCCACGTGGTAGCTCTCCACATCAGCGGGCAGAGCCGCCGCTTCGATCCTCCGGTCGGATGTGGTCACACCTGGACTTGCCGGTGGTCTGCGCCGGGCAGAGTGCCCGAGTGCCCTTCTACCGAGCCCCACGGCCGCGGCCGTGTGCCCGGATACCTGCTGATGCTGTGCCCAGAGGGGAGCCAGCCAGTGCTGCCGGCCCCAGATCGAGGAGTAAGCGGCGGGGACTCCAACCACCGCAATGCCCCGCCTGGAGGCCATCGCCACCAATCGATCCCGGAACTTGGCGGTCGGCATCCCCGAGACCACTTTGCGGAACCAGCGCCGGGAGCCGTATTGCTCCCGGCCGGTCGAGCGCATCTCCGAGAAACCGAGGTCCTCAATGGTGATGGACCTGGCGCCTCCCGCCTCGGCCAGCTCCAGAAGGTCGGTGATCG
>JAKATL010000019.1 GCA_021827985.1 bacterium | reverse complement strand
TCCGCCCGCACCAGAGCGCAGCGGGCGCTGCGCTGCGCGGAGCGGCCGGTGGAGGCTTCCTGATGGCCATGGTCCGCCAGGCGTTGCGCTTTGCCCTCCAGCCCAACTGCCGGCAGCGTCGCAGCCTCTTCCGCCATGCCGGAGCCTCTCGGTTTGCCTACAACTGGGGGTTGGAGCGGGAGCGGGCCGCCCTGGAGGCCCGCCGGGCGGGCGACAGCACCGTCCCGTTGCCCTCGGCGATGAGCCAGCACCGGGAGTGGAACGGCTGGAAGAAGGGGCGGGACGGCGTCCCCTGGTGGCCCGAGGTGAGCAAGTGCGTGCCCCAAGAGGCATTCCGCGACCTGGAGCGGGGCATGCGGGCGTTCTGGGCGAGCCGGGCGGGCAAGCGTCCCGGCCCCCAGGTCCACTTCCCGCGCTTCAGAAGAAGGGCCGCAGCCGGGACAGCTTCCGGCTCACCGGCGCGATCCATCTCCACCGACGGGCCGTGACCCTGCCCAGAGTCGGCACGGTCCACCTCTCCGAGGACGCCACAAGGTGGGTTGTGCGGATCGAGGGCGGCTCGGTCCGGGTCACCGCCGCCACCCCCAGCCGGGAGTTTCCCCCGGTCAGGATCGCGACCCCGATACCCACCTGGATCAGGACCGTGGCCACCGTGAAGTGGACGGGGTGGGCCCGCCATATCGCCTCCTCAGTGGAGAGGAGGCCAGCCAGCCGGGCTGGCCCTGCGCGACCTGGGCCAGGATTCCCGCGGCGAATCCCCGGGGCATGGTCGGCTGGGCCTGGAGGACGCCATCCAGCACCCAGAGGGAGCCCAGGGCCACCCTGAGGAAGCTCATCCCGGGAGTGGCGGCCGTGGGCTCAGCGCTCCCCGGCTCGTTCCGGCCGGACCTGGCCCGGAACACGCGCCCGCCTTCGACTAGGGCGGCGATCCCCACCGCCAGCGCCACCTGGCCGAGGAGGAGAAGGTAGAGGTTCGCGGACGACCCGGGGCTCACCTACGGCTCTCCGAGAGCTGCTGGGGCAGTGCCTGGAGAAGGACAGAGATTGGCACGTCACCCACGGTGCCAGGGAGGCCCTGCGGGTCGTAAGGGGGGATCCCGGCAGTCGCCCCCAGGTGGAATCACCCGGGTGGCCAGGGCCAGGGAACGGAAGAATCGGAGTCGTGGAGGAGCCCCGTCCGCGCGTCACCTTCTCTGAGAGGCCGATCCTCGTCTTCTGGGAGACCACCGTGGCCTGCCCCCTGAGCTGCCGACACTGCCGGGCTTCAGCGGTGCATCATCCCCTGCCTGGTCAGCTCAGCCTCGCCGAGTCCCTCGACCTCGTGGACCAGGTCGCGGAGCTGGGTCAGCCGCGCCCGGTCCTGGTGATGACCGGTGGCGACTGCCTCGCCCGCCCCGACCTCCGGGATCTGGTCGCTCACGCCCGGAGCCTTGGCGTGCCGGTGGCCCTGTCGCCCTCAGTGTCTCCCCAATTGGACCGGCCGACCATGGCCGAGATGAAAAGCTTGGGGGTGAAGGCGGTGTCGGTGAGCTTGGACGGCTCGACTCCAGCGACCCACGATCGGGTGCGAGGGGTCGACGGCCACTTCGAGGCCACCGTGGAGGCGATCCGGTGGCTGGTGGGGATGGGCTTCCGGCTCCAGGTGAACACCACGGTCATGCGCTCCAACCTCGAGGAGCTGGCGGACGTGGCCGCGCTTCTCCTACGCCTCGGGGTACCGATCTGGGAGGTGTTCTTCCTCATCGAGGTGGGGCGGGGGGAGGATCTGCGCTCTCCCACCGCCGAGGAGAACGAGGAGGTGTGCCACTTCCTTTATGAGACCTCCCGGCATCCCCTCTTGGTCCGCACTGTCGAGGCACCCTTCTTCCGGCGCGTGGTCGCGGAGCGGCGCGCCGGGACGGCCTTCTCCGGGCCCCTCTACCAGCGGCTGAGCGGCCGGCTCCAGGAGCTGGCGGGACCGGGCGGCAGGCCTCCTCGGCCTCAGACCGTCGGCACGCGGGACGGCATGGGGGTGGTGTTCATCTCGCATGACGGCCTGGTCCGACCCTCGGGCTTCCTCCCCGTGGTCGTGGGGGATCTTCGCCGCCAGCGGCTGGCCGAGGTTTACCGGCAGAGCCCACTGCTGCGAAGCATTCGGGCGGCTGAGTTCAACGGGCGCTGCGGCAGCTGCGCCTACCGCCAGCTGTGCGGCGGCTCCCGGGCCCGGGCCTTCGCCGAAGGCGGTGATCCGCTGGGTGAGGACCCCGGCTGCGCCTATCGACCGGCCGCCTGAATCTCCGTTCCCGCCGATAATCGGGGGATGTTGGGTGCCCGCCGCGATCCCCTGAGAGCCGGGGACGCATCCCGCGGAATGTTGCTTGGTATGGCCGCGGGCGAGCTCATCGGGGGGGACGCCGGCCTGCCCCTCACCTGGCATGCCCTCACCCTCGCGGAGAGCCTTAGGCGGGCAGGCCGCCTGGTCCCCGATGACGTGGTCACCGGTTGGTTGGAGCTCCCACAGGTGCACCGGTTGCCGGCCGGCTCCACCACGGGCATCGCCCTCAGGATGTCGGCCCGGGGGATGAACTCCGCGGAGCTGGGCCCGGCGGCGGCTTCGGCGGCGGGGGCGGCGGCGCTGGACCTGCCGTTGGTCCGGGTGCTTCCGGTGGCCCTAGCCGCCTCCCGCAGCGGGGCAGCCACCCGGGCCTGGGCCCAGTTGGCGGCCGGGATCACACATGGGGAGATGATGGCCCAACTCGCGGCGGTGGCAACCGCGCTGCTGGCGCGTGACCTCCTCACGCTTGACCTTGAGGACAGCCTGGTGCGGACCGCTCAGGCGGTGCGGGAGGACGCGCCGGAGGCGTTCCAGCGGCGGCTCCGGCCGCCCGAGCCAGGAGCGGGCATCCCGGAGGGAGCCGACGCCCCGGACGTCCTGGAAGCGGCGGTGGCCGCCCTGGCCGGAGCTCGCACCTGGGCCGAGGCAGTGGATGCGGCCAGCTCGCGAAGAATCCCGGGGGACCAGTTGCCGGCCCTGGTGGGAGGGCTCGCGGGAGCTCGCTGGGGGCTGCGGGGACTGGATCAGGAGGTGCTGGCGCACCTCCCCAAAGACCTTCCCCCCCGGCTGCTGGTCGCGGCGGAGCTGGTGGGCACCGGCCCAGTGGAGTCGCCGCTCGCCCCGTCTGGCTGGGCATGGCCCGACCCTCGATGAGCCGCTCCGTCTTGGTGGTCGACGGCAGCAACGTAAGCTGGGCCTGGCCCAGAGCCCGCCCGCTCATGGTGGCCGGGCGGCACCAGGAAGCCCAGGCTCTGCTCGTCTCCTACACCCAGAGTTCGCCGCTGCTCACCCAGCATGACGAGCTGGTCATCGTCTTCGACGGACCGCCGCACCACCTGCCGGGCGTCCGCAGCCCCCGGGTGCGCGTCCTCTACCCGGACCCTGGCACCTCCGCCGACCACCGCATCATCGAGCTGGTCGAGGTCCACCGCCACCGCGGAGCGCCGGCGCTGCTGGTGAGCAGCGACCGGGCCCTCCGGGATGCGGTGCGGAGCCTGGGGGCGACCACCATGGGGGCGATGGAGCTGATCTCGGTGATCGATCGAAGGGGGGCGGCCGCCCCGGGCCGCTCCGCCCGGGCGCGGCTGGAGAAGCCGCTGCCATCAGCCGAGGATACCCGTGACTGGCTGCACCGCTTCACCCACCATGAGAGGCGGCGCGGTCAGAAGGAGGGGGACTCCCGGTAGGTTCCGAAGACCTCCTGGAGGGCGGCGATGATCTCACCCTCAGTGGCTAGGGCTCGGCAGCTGTCCAGGATCCGGGGCATGAGGTTCTCCGATCCTCGCGCCGCCTCCTGAAGCTTCTCGAGCGCTAGCGAGACCGAGGTGCCGTCACGTTCCTCCCGCAGGCGGCGCAGAGTGCCCAGCTGCTCCTCCTCCACCTCAGGCCCGATCCGCAGGAGGTCGGGGCCGTCCTCATCGGCGGAGAGGAAGGAGTTGACCCCCACCACCAGCCGGTCCCCCGAATCCAGCTGCTGCTGATAACGGAAGGCGGCGTCGGCGATCTCGCGCTGGAAGAAGCCCTGCTCGATGCAGGCCAGGACCCCGCCCCGGTCGTCGATCTCCTCGAAATACCGTTCCGCCTCCTGCTCCATCCGGTTGGTGAGGTCCTCCACAAAGTAAGAGCCCCCCAGCGGGTCTATGGTCGCCGTCACGCCGGTCTCGAAAGCGATGATCTGCTGGGTGCGGAGCGCGATTTGGGCCGCCTTGGCAGTGGGCAGGGCCAAAACCTCGTCCATGGCGTTGGTGTGCAGCGACTGGGTGCCCCCCAGCACCGCAGCCAGCGCCTCCAGAGCGGTGCGAGCGATGTTGTTCTCCACCTGCTGGGCGGTGAGGGAGCAGCCGGCGGTCTGGGTGTGGAAGCGCAGCAGCCAGGAGCGGGGATCGCGAGCCCCGTATCGGTCACGCATCCTCCGGGCCCAGATGCGGCGGGCGGCCCGGTACTTCGCCACCTCCTCGAAGAAGTCCATGTGGCTGTTGAAGAAGAAGCTGAGGCGGGGCGCGAACTCGTCCACCGCCATACCCCGCTCCATCCCCGCCTCGACGTAGGCGAAGCCGTCGGCGAGGGTGAAGGCCAGCTCCTGCACGGCGGTGGACCCGGCCTCGCGGATGTGGTATCCGGAGATCGAAATGGGGTGCCAGCGGGGGACGTGCTGGGCGCAGAAGGCCACCACGTCGGTGACCAGGCGCAGGCTGGGGTGGGGCGGGAAGATGTACTCCTTCTGGGCGATGTACTCCTTGAGGATGTCGTTCTGCAGGGTCCCGCCCAGCCGGTCTGCGGGCACCCCCTGGCGCTCCCCGACCGCTATGTACATCGCCAGCAGGATGGCCGCCGGGGAGTTGATGGTCATCGAGGTGGTGACCTTGGAGAGGTCGATGCCCTCGAAGAGGCGCGCCATGTCCTCCAAAGAGTCGATGGCCACCCCACAGCGGCCCACCTCCCCCTGGCCCAGCGGGTCGTCGGAGTCCCGGCCCATGAGGGTGGGCATGTCGAAGGCCACCGACAGCCCGGTCTGACCCTGCTCCAGCAGGAAGCGGTAACGCTGGTTGGTGGCCGCGGCGGTGCCGAAGCCCGCGAACTGGCGCATGGTGAAGAGCTTGTCCCGGTACATGGAGTCGTACACCCCCCGGGTGTAGGGGAAAGAGCCGGGATAGCCAATGGTGGCCGCGTAATCCTGGCCCGATAGCGAGCTCGGGGTGTAGAGGGGCTCCACGGGCAGCCCTGAGAGGGTCTCGGGAAGGGGCAGAAATCCCTCACCGGCCTGCCGCTGGCGCGCCGCGCGGTAGCGCTCGGCCCAGCGCCCGAGCTCCTCCTCGTCGTCCACCATGCCAGCCGACTGCTGTTCCAGCATCACTCTCAGCTCCTCTGCACGGGGGGCAGGGCGTCTGCCATTGTGCGCTCCTCGGCGACGATCCGGGAGAGCAGGGACTGCGCCAGAAGCTCCGGCTGGGCCAGTTCCGGCTGGCCGCCCAAGAGCTCTGGGCCGTCCTGGGCGAGAATCCGACGCGCGGCCCTCGCCGAGCGCGCGGCCACCAGCCCCACCAGCTCGTCCAGGATGCGACGCCGGGTCCGGTCCACCCCTTCACCCGACGCCTTGAGGTGAACCGCATGGTCCTCCACCGCCTGCGCCAGCTCGGCGACCCCATCCGGTCCCCGTTCCGCGATGGTCTTGACGACCGGCGGGCGCCAGGGAGCCGGGGGCGACAGCCGCACCATGTCCCGCAGCTCCCGGAACACGCGGTCGGCACCCGGGAGGTCGGCCTTGTTGACGGCGAAGATGTCGGCGATCTCGGTGATCCCGGCCTTGATCACCTGCACCGAGTCACCCGCCGCCGGAGTCGCCACCACCACCACCGTGTCCGCCAGCTCACAGACCTCCAGCTCGGACTGCCCCACGCCCACGGTCTCCACCAGCACCATCTCCCAGCCGAGTGCGTCCAGCAGGCGCACCGCCGCCGAGGTGGCGAGGGAGAGCCCGCCGAGGTGGCCGCGGGCCCCCAGGCTGCGGATGAACACCCTGGAGTCCAGGGCATGGCCCTGCATCCTCACCCGGTCCCCCAGCAGGGCTCCACCGGTGAAGGGGCTGTTGGGGTCCACGGCCAGCACCGCGACCCGCCGCCCCTGCGCCCGCCAGACCGTGGTGAGGGCGTCCGCCAGGGTGCTCTTCCCGGACCCCGGGGAGCCGGTGAGCCCGACCACCTTGGAGCCCGGTCCCAGCCGGGTCCGCCGCAGATCGGCGATCGCCTGGAAGACCTCCGGGTCGCCCCCCTCGATCAGCGAGATCGCCCGGGCCAGCGCCCTCGTGTCGCCCCGCCGCAACGGCTCCAAGTCCACCCTTCCATGGTATGGCCCAGACTTGGCTCAGGCCCTGGGTCCGCGCCGGGTGCACTTCCCCGGGATACCCGGGTATCCCGGGTTGGTTGACTTGCCCCTCAGCAACTCCAGGCGCCGGAGAGGATAAGGGAGTCCCCGGCCCGGTTGACGAAGCGGATGAACATCCGGCCGCCCTCAGTCCCGGCGAGGACGCTGAAGTCCCCCCCGACTCCGCCCCACAGGTCCCCGGGAATCCTCCCCACCTGGGAGGCACCGCCCTGCAGGGAGAGCTCAGCGGCGGCGAAGGAACTGTTGACGGGGAGATCGGCGGGGGTGAGGGCCGGGTAGTACCAGCCCTGGCCCTGGTACTGGGGCACATAGACCCGCAGGATGTAGGGCTGGCCGGCGAGCACCAGGGACATGGCCAGGTTGAACCTGCTGCCAGAGAACACCCCGCAGTTGGGGGCGCCACCCACCAGATCCGTCCCCGGGACCACGGCCTGGTCCACCTGAGCCTGGATCGCGCCCGAGGCTATGAGCGCCTCGGAGTGGACGGGCCCAGTGGGGGGTTGGGAAGTGGAGTGCCCCGCAGCTGGCATGGAGCAAGACCAGCTGCCCGCGAGCGTCTCGGTCTGGCCCGCCTCCTTGAGCGACAGGGAGAGTGTCCCCCCCATGCCTCCCGCGGCGACATTCACCCACCCGGACCGGGCCGCGTAGGCGCCCTGGAGGCTGGCCGAAGCCGACTGAACTGGGTCAGCTCGGGAGACCGAGTAGCGGCCGGGGCCCCCATAGTTGGGAAGGGCCAGGCGCAGAGTCTCGACCCGGCCCGGAAGGCTGAGGTCCAGGACCGCGGAGAAGCCGGTACCGGCGTACACACCGCAGGCGGTCGCATAGGCGGACCTGACCTCACCCCGGATCGGGCCCTGGAGCACCAGGGACTGGGGAAGAGCCGCCCCGGAGGGAAGCGCCCCAGCGGGCAGGGGAGGCGCTGCCGTCCGGCGCCGGCGGGCGCTCAGATGCGCGGCCGGCGAACCGCAACCGGCCACACCGGCCAGGCAGACGAAGCTGCAGGCCGAGCCGGCCAGCAGGCTGAGGAGGACGGTGCGCCTCAACTTAGGTCGGTGCCCAGGGGAGGACGGGAGGTGGGACAGGGCATGCCTTGGGTCAAAGGTACGCCCTGGCGCCGGCGGCGATCAACCTCCCGCACCGGTGAAGACCCACCCGCTCCCTCGGGCCCCTCCCCCATTTGGGCGGGACGCGCACGGTTGACCAGCCAAGACTCGCCTGCCCGGGCCACCCAAAGGGCGGGGTCCCCAACTCTCTACCGTCTGATGACGGGGCCGCGTCCGGCCTCAGCTGAGCAGCTGCTTGGCGATCACCACCCGCTGGATCTGGTTGGTGCCCTCGTAGATCTGGGTGATCTTGGCGTCGCGCATCATCCGCTCCAGGGGAAACTCGTTGACGTAGCCGTATCCACCCAGCACCTGCACCGCGTCGGTGGTGACCCGCATGGCCGTGTCCGAGGCCATCAGCTTGGCCATGGCGGCGAGGCGGGTCACCCCCTCCTGCTTCTCATCAATCGCCCGGCAGGCGGCATGGACGAGCTGGCGGGAAGCCTCCAGCTGCACCGCCATGTCCGCCAGCATGAACTGGATTCCCTGGAACTCGGAGATCGGCCGGCCGAACTGGCGGCGCTCCTTGGCGTAAGCCACCGCCCGCTCCAGCGCACCCGCCCCGATCCCCAGGGCCTGGGCCCCGATCTGCGGCCGGGATCGGTCCAGGACCCCCATGGCGATCCGGAAGCCGTCCCCCTCCTGGCCCAGAAGTCGCGAGGCCGGAACCCGGCAGGAGCGGAAGGAGAGCTCGGCGGTGTCGCTGCCTCGGATGCCGAGCTTGCCGTGGATGGGGCGCCGCTCCAGCCCCTCGCTCTCCCCGTCCACCAGGAAGGCGGAGATGCCGCGGCTTCCGCGCTCCGGATCGGTGACCGCGAAGACCACGATGAGGTCGGCCACGGTGCCGTTGGTGATCCACATCTTGCTCCCGTCGAGGACGTAGGAGTCGCCATCACGGCGGGCCCGGGTGCGCATCCCGGCCGGGTCACTGCCGGCGTCCGGCTCGGAGAGCGCGTAGGCCGAGATCAGCTCCCCTGAGGCGAGCCGGGGGAGGAACTCCCGCCGCTGGGCCTCGCTTCCACCGAGCAGGATGGGGTAGCCCCCCAGGGCCTGCACCGCGAGGAGCAGGGAGGAGGTGGCGCAGACCTTGGCCACCTCCTCGACCACCATGGCCAGGGTGAGCGCCGAGCCCGAGACCCCCCCGTACTCAGGGGGGAAGGCGACCGCGTAGACGTCGTGGGTGCGGAAGAGGTCGACCACGTCCCAGGGGTACTGGGCGGTGCGATCGATCTCGGCCGCTCTAGGCTCGATGCGCTCCCGTGCCAGCTCCCGGACCGCGTCACGGAGCGCCAGCCCCTCGACCTCAGCCTGCACCGCCACTGGATGCCCTCCTCCCCGGGCGGGTCCCGGGCGAGCCGATTGTAGTCCGTGCCCGAGGCCGGGAGCGCCTACTCTGCCGGCCCGGGGTGCCCCGGTGCCCGATCCGGCCGGGGGGCACCGGCCAGGAGCAGGAGGTCAATCCCCCAGCGCCCCAGCCGCCCCCGGCGCAGCCGGACGAGTAGCTGCTCTCCCGAGGTGAGCTCCTCCCGCCTGGTCCACCAGAAGAGGCCCAGCTGCTGGCCGCCGGTCACGGCCAGACCCACCGTGAGCGCCACGACCGTCAGGGCACCGCCGAAATGGGTGAGCAGGACCGCCCCCACCAGCGCCGCATATATGGCGGCGAACCAGATCCCCGTCTCCAGCGACACCTGGGCGGGATACGGGGACACCTCGGGGCTGGGTGGTCCCAGGCCGGCGCCGTGCCGAAGGCGCCGGGCGTGCCCGCGCGAGGAGAAGGCACCCACACCGGCCCCCAGGCCGGCACCTCCCACCCCCCACAGCACCACATACGCCGGCCCCAGGGGCCCGTTCCAGAGCAGGGCCGCCAGGGCCACCCCCACCACCGTCACCAGCAGGATCGCCGCTGCCTGCCCGAGAAAGAGGTCCCGGGCCGGGACCGGACCGGCGGTGGGTGCGGACGATCTCGCCACGCCGCGAGTTTAGCCTGGGGATCAGCTGGAGGTGAGCGCCTCGCCCACGGCCCGAGGCGCTGGTTCGGCCGCGGGCGGCGCCGGCGCCAGCCGCCGAGCCCGAGCCGCCCACCCTAACGCCTCAGCCTGCCGCCGCCGCACCTCCAGCCCCGCCGCGAATAGGTTTATCATGCAGATAGATTAGCATATCGCGATATGGCGCTGTCGACCAAGGATATGGAGCATCTGTGATGCCGGTGATATGGTCAGACGGCTATGCCACCTGTCGACATGGGTGAGGATTCGGCGCCGGCCATCCCCGAGGTGAGGTCGTCCGCCCCGCTTGAACTGCTGTGGTTGGGTCACCTCCTGCTCACCCACCCTGACGGCGATGACCCCCGGCTGGCGGCCCTGGGACCGGAGATGACTCGGAGGCTGGCGAGCGAGCTCAAGGACTTCTGGAAGGACGGCCATGAGGCGGGGATGGCTGAGATGGTGGTCCTGGCGGATCTGAGCGGGGAGCTCTTCGCCGAGCGAATGGACCAGCTGCTGCCGGACCTCCCGTCACTCGGCGGCGGGCCCGCGGCCGAGCTGCGCTCCGAGACTGATGAGGACCGCGGCCGGATCCTGGAACGGCTGGCTCGGCTCTCCCGGGATGCCGGCACCCGCCATCGGTACGGACTGCTGCTTCAGGCCATCTGGCAGCCGCTGGTGCCCGAGTGGGAGACCCGCGGCCTGCCCCAGGTGCGTGCCGCGGGGGCCAGCCTCGCCCGCCGGCTCCAGCGCGGAGAGCCCCTGGCCAAGGCTGCCGAGGTGGTGGAGAGGCTGCGGCGGAAGAACCAGACCTGGGGGGAGCTGATTGACGAGGGGGAGCGGCGGGGGCGGCTGGTGCTGGTTCCGGCCTACTTCGGCGGGAGCTGGAGCATCTGGGATCTGCCCCACCATGTGGTGGTGGGCTTCAGCGAGGGGGCCAGCCCCACCGAGGAGCTGCTGGGCGAGGCGCGCCACCTCTCCTCCCGCCTCCGGGTGCTGGGAGACGCCACCAGGATGGCGTTGCTGCTCCGGCTGGCGGAGCGGCCCACCAGCGTGGGGGAGCTGGCCAGGATGTTCGACCTGGCTCAGCCGACGGTGAGCGCCCACCTCCGTGCGCTCCGGGACGCAGCGCTGGTCACCACCCGGCGAGACGGCCCCCGCACCCTCTATCGCGCCGACCGCGAGTCGCTCTCCGAGCTGCTCTCCCAGGTCGCGGCGCGCACCGGCGCCAGCGGCTGAGCCCCCTCAGGCGACCTCCACCAGGGTGGCCTCGCCCTGGGCCAGCCCCGAGCAGATGGTCGCCGCCCCCACCCCGCCGCCCCGCCGACCCAGCTCCAGAACCAGAGAGCCCAGGATGCGGGCGCCAGAGGCGCCGATCGGGTGGCCGATGGCGATCGCCCCCCCATTCACATTCACCCGGTCCAGCTCCACCTCGAGCATCCGGGAGCTGGTGAGGACCACCGAGGCGAAGGCCTCGTTGATCTCCAGAAGCCGCAGCTCCTGGGCGGTCAGCCCACCGTGCCGCCCGAGCGCCTGCTCCAGCGCCAGCGCCGGCACCGTGGCCAGGTAGGGGTGGTCGGCGGCGGACTCCCCGTATGCCAGCCAGGTGGCCAGCACCGTGAGCCCCAGCTCGCGGGCTCGCCGGCGGCTCACGAGAACCACCGCGGCGGCGCCGTCGTTGATCCCCGGAGCGTTTCCGGCGGTTACCGAGCCATCCGGCCCGCCGAACACCGGACGGAGCGCCTGTAGCTTCTCCAGCGTCGTGTCCGGCCGGGGCTGCTCATCCTGCTCCACCTGCTCCCGGGCCGCCTTCTGGGACACCTCGACGGGCACCAGCTCCTCGGCGATCCTCCCCGCCGCCCGCGCTTGCTCGTACCTCTGCTGCGAGAGCAGGGCGTACTCGTCCTGGGCCCTGCGGTCCACCCCCAGCTCAGCGGCCACCTGGCTGCCGTGCTCACCCATGTGCACCTGGTCCACCGGGCAGGTGAGGCCGTCCCAGAGCATGGAGTCGTAGAGCGTCTGGTCGCCCATGGCGAACCCGCCACGCGCCCCCCGGAGGAGCATGGGGGCCCCCGACATGGACTCCATGCCTCCGGCCACCACCACCTCGGCATCTCCGGCACGGATCAGGAGAGCGCCCAGATTGACCGCCTTCAGGGATGAGGCGCACACCTTGTTCACCGAGAGGGCGGGGACGGTGCTGGGGATGCCGGCTCGGAGGGCGGCTTGGCGAGCCGGGACCTGGCCCAGACCGGCGGTGATTACCGTGCCCATCAGGACCTGCTCCACCTGCTCCGGCACCAGCCCCGAGCGCTGGAGCGCCCCGCGGATGGCAACCGCCCCCAGCTCCACCGCCGACACCTGGCTGAGACGCCCGCGCAGCTTCCCGAACGGGGTCCGGGCGTACCCCACCACCACCGGATCCATCTCACCCACGCTCATATCCTAGACCTCACCGCCCTGGCCCGCCTCGGCCCTGAGCAGGCGGGCCACGGACCCTCCCAGCCCCAGGAGGTGAGAGGCAATCACCAAGCGCTGCACCTCCGAGGTCCCCTCCCCTATCTCGTTGATCTTGACGTCGCGGTAGTAGCGGGCCACCGGCAGGTCCTCGATGAAGCCGGAGCCGCCGTGGATCTGCACCGCCTGGTTGGCGCACCAGGTGGCGGTCTCCGAGGCGGCCAGCTTGGCCATGGCGGCCAGGCGGCCGGCCGACCGGCCGCGGTCGATCTCCGCCCCGGCGCGCCAGACCATGGTCCGCGCCATCTCGATCCTGGTCGCCATGTCGGCGAGCTTGAGCTGGGTGGCCTGGAAGCGGCTGAGGGGCCGGCCGAACTGCCGCCGCTGCTGGCTGTGGGCCAGGCTGGCGTCCAGGCAGGCCTGGGCCACCCCCACCGAGAGGGCGGCGATCGCCACCCGGCCGGCCTCCAGGACCGCCAAGAACTGGGCAAAGCCCCCGCCCTCCCGCCCCAGGAGGTTGGAGCGCGGAACCCGGCAGGCATCGAAGGTGAGCTCCCGGGTGTCGCTGGCGTGCCACCCGAGCTTGCGGTAGGGCTCGGCCAGCGCGTAGCCGGGGGTCCCCCTCTCGACCATGATGGCACTGATCCGGGGAGGGTCGCCGGGGCGGCTGGTCAGGGCGGTTATGGTCACCCCCCGGCTGATCTCGGTGCCGGCGTTGGTGATGAAGCACTTGCTCCCGTCGATGACGAAGAAGTCGCCATCGGCCAGCGCCCTGGTCCTGGTGCCGCCGGCGTCCGACCCCGCCTCCGGCTCGGTAAGGCCGAAGGCCCAGAGCGCGCGCCCAGCGCAGAGGTCGGGCAGCCAGCGCGCCTTCTGCTCCTCGGTGCCGAAACTGTAGATGGGGGCGATCCCCAGCGAGACCCCGGCCTCCAGGGTGATCCCCACCGCCGCATCGGCGCGGGAGATCTCCTCCAGCGCCAGAAGGTAGGTCACGAAGTCGCCCCCGGTTCCTCCCACGGCCTCGGGATAGGGGAGTCCGAACAGCCCCAGCTCACCCATCTGGGCGACGATCCGGTAGGGGAAGCGTCCTAGCCGGTCATTCTCCGCCGCCGCCGGGGCCACCACCTGGTCGGCGAACTCCCGGCAGGTGGAGCGGACCGCCTCCTGCTCCGGGGTGAGATCGAAGCTGAGCCCCACCTAGCCCCGCCGCAGACGGGCTGTGACCCGCTCCACGATCTGTTCAATGGTGTCGGCGACCTCCACCCCGGCCCGCTCCAGGGCCGCCACCTTGGAGGCAGCGCTTCCGGTGTTCCCCGAGATGATGGCTCCGGCATGACCCATCCGCTTGCCGGGCGGGGCGGTGCGGCCGCTGATGAAGCCCACCACCGGCTTGGGATAGCCGCGGCCGATGAGCTCGGCCGCCCGCTCCTCGTCGGAGCCCCCGATCTCCCCCGCCATCACCACCAGCTCCGTCTTGGGGTCGGTGGCGAACAGCTCCAGGACGTCGGAGAAGGAGAGCCCCAGCACCGGGTCTCCACCGATGCCCACCGCGGTGGACTGGCCGAACCCGGCCGCCGCCAGCGACTGCATGATCTCGTAGGTGAGGGTGCCGGAGCGGGACACCACCCCCACGGGGCCCGGCCTTCCGTTCTGGTTGGGGATGATCCCCACCTTGCTGCGCTCCCCCGGAGACATGAGCCCAGGGCAGTTGGGGCCCACCAGGCGGGCTCCCCGCGAGCTGAGGTAGGCCCGGGCGCGGATCATGTCGTTCACCGGGATCAGCTCGGTGATGCAGACCACCAGCTGCAGCCCGGCGGCGGCCGCCTCCATGATGGCGTCGGCGGCGAACGCCGGCGGGACGAAAACCCCGGAGACGGTGGCTCCGGTGGCGATCACCGCTTCGGCCACCGAGTCGAAGACCGGCCGCCCCAGGTGCTGGCTGCCCCCCTTCCCGGGGGACACTCCGGCCACCACGTTGGTCCCGAACTCGATCATCTGCTGGGTGTGGAAGGTGCCCTCACTGCCGGTCATGCCCTGGACCAGGACCCGGGACTCCGAGTTCAAGAGGATGCTCATCGGCTGGCCCCCGCAACCATCTCCACCACCCGCCGGGCGGCCTCTGAGGCGGAGACCGCGGGGGTTATGCCCGCCTCCTCAAGGAGCCGCCGCCCCTCCTCCTCCCGGGTCCCGGTCATCCGGACCACCAGGGGGAGCTTGATCTGCAGCTCATCGCGGGCCTGGATCAGCCCCTTGGCCACCTCGTCGCCCCGCGTGATCCCGCCGAAGATGTTCACGAAGATCCCCTTCACCTCCGGATCCAGGAGCACCATCTCCAGCGCCTGGCGGACCACCTCGGCCTTGGCACCGCCGCCGATGTCCAGGAAGTTGGCGGGGCTGCCCCCCTGCTGCTTGACCAGGTCCAGTGTGTTCATGACCAGTCCCGCACCGTTGCCGATGACCCCGACGTCCCCGCCGAGGTGCACATAGGTGAGCCCGCGGCGCCGGGCCTCCACCTCAAGCTGGTCATCTCCGCTGGAGGCGGCCTCGGCGTCTCCGCCCAGCTCCCGGACCAGGTCCTGGTGGCGGTACTCGGCGTTCTGGTCCACCTCCACCTTGCCGTCCCCGGCGATCAGCTGGCCGGAGCGGGTGATCACCAGCGGATTGATCTCGCAGAGGGTGGCGTCCAGCCGCTGGCAGAGCTGGTAGAGCCGCTGCACCAGCGGGACCATGAGGTTCAGCAGGCGGGAGCGCTCCAGGATCTGCTCCCCCTGGGCACTGGCCAGGGCGTTGAGGGTGAGCTGGCGGATCTCGAAAGGGAGGGGCCCGGAGAAGGGGTCCGGCCACAGCTTGGCGATCTTCTCCGGGGTGCGCTCGGCAACATCCTCGATCTCCATCCCTCCGGCGAAGGAGAGCAGCACCGCCAGCCGCCGACGGTCCCGGTCCAGGGTGACCCCCAGGTAGAGCTCCCGGCCGATGTCCAGCAGCTCCTCGAGGAGGACCGCCGGGACCCGGTAGCCGCGGATCTCCATCTGCAGGATCTGGCTGGCTGCGGCCCGGGCCTCCTCGGGCGTCCGGGCCACCTTGACCCCTCCCGCCTTGCCCCGTCCGCCGATGGGGACCTGGGCCTTCACCACCACCTCACCCAGCTCTCGGGCGGCGGACTCCGCCTCGCCGGGCGTCCGCGCCACTCGCCCCATGGGGCACTCGATGCCCTCGCTGCGGAACTGCGCCTTGGCCTGATGCTCCAGGAGCTTCACATGCACCTCCCTCGGGCGCGCCCGCGGCCGCCCCTCTGACCTCTGCCCAGTTTAGGGGCCGCCACCTGCCGGGTTCTCCAGCAAGCGGGGCTAGAGGGGGATGTTGCCGTGGCGGCGGCGGGGCGGTTCGACCCTCTTGCTGCGCGCCATGCGCAGCGCCCTGACCAGGGCGGGGCGGGTCTGCCGGGGCTCGATCACGTCGTCCAGGTAGCCGCGTTCCGCGGCCAGGTAGGGATTGGCGAACTGCTCCCGGTAGTCTTGGATCAGCTCCCCCTCGGTGCGCTGGCCCTGACTCCGGCGCCCCAGGAAACGGACCGCCCCCTCCGCCCCCATCACCGCTATCTCGGCGGTGGGCCAGGCGCAGTTGTAGTCGGCACCCAGGTGCTTGCTGCACATCACGTCGTAGGCCCCGCCGTACGCCTTGCGGGTGATCACCGTGAGCTTGGGGACCGTGGCCTCGGCGAAGGCGTACAGCAGCTTGGCCCCGTGGCGGATGATCCCGGAGTGCTCCTGGTCGCTTCCGGGCAGGAACCCGGGCACGTCCACCAGGGTGAGTAGGGGGATGTTGAAGGCGTCGCAGAAGCGGACGAAGCGCGCCCCCTTGACCGAGGCGGAGATGTCCAGGGCGCCGGCCAAGTGGCGGGGCTGGTTGGCCACCACCCCCACGCTCATGCCGTCCAGGCGGGCGAAGCCCACGATCAGGTTGGGGGCGAACAGCGGCTGCACCTCCAGGAAATCTCCGGAGTCCACCACCCGGCGGATGACCTCCCGCATCTCGTACGGTTCCCGGTGGCTGTCGGGGATCAGCGTCTGGAGCTCGGGGTCGGCGCGGTCCACGGGATCCGCGCAGGGGATCCGGGGCGGCGGCTCGGCGCTGTTCTGGGGGAGGTAGGAGAGCAGGGCGCGGACCTGCTGGAAGGCCTCGTCCTCACTGGCCGCCTCGAAGTGGGCCACCCCGCTCCTCTGGGAGTGAACGTCGGCCCCGCCGAGTTGCTCGAAGTCCACCTCCTCCCCGGTGGTCACCCGCACCACCTCGGGCCCGGTGATGAACATGTAGCCCACCCCGCGGACCATGAAGGTGAAATCGGTGATGGCCGGGGAGTAGACGGCCCCACCGGTGCAGGGACCGGCCACCACCGAGAGCTGGGGGATCACCCCGCTGCAGCGGACGTTGCGGTAGAAGATGTCGGCGTAGCCGGCCAGCGCCACCACCCCCTCCTGGATCCTGGCCCCGGCGCTGTCGTTGATCCCCACCAGGGGGCAGCCGGTGCGCTCGGCGAGGTCCATCACCTTGCAGACCTTCTCGGCGAAGGCTTCGCCCAGGGACCCGCCCATGAAGGAGGCGTCGTGGGAGAAGACGAAGACCTGCCGCCCCCCCACCGTGCCGAAGCCGGTGACCACCCCATCACCAGCCGCTCTCCGCTCGGCCATGTCGAACTGATCGGAGCGATGGGTGACGAAGGCATCGAGCTCGGTGAAGCTGTCCGGGTCCAGCAGCCGGCGGATCCGCTCCCGGGCGGTCAGCTTGCCCCGGCGCCGCTGGGCCCGCTCGGCCTCCCCGCCCCGGTGGACGGCGTCGTGGCGGCGCTTGCGCAGCTGGTTGATCAGCCGCTCGTTCTCCCCCGGCTCCCCGGAGCGCCCCGCCTCACCATCCGCCATCAGCCAATCTTCCCCGAATGAGGGCGGCGGCGGCTGGAGGGCTCAGAGCTGGGCTGGTGGGTGGAAGACGCCAAACGTCCCCCGCAGCCGGTCGCAGACCTCCTGCAGCGTGGCGCCGGCCGCCAGCGCCTCGCGCATGGGGAAGAGGAGGTTGGCCGGTCCCTCGGCAGCGCGCTGCACTGAGTCCAGTGCGGTCCTGACCTCGGTCTCGGAGCGACGGCGGCGGAACTCCCGGAGCCGGGCCAGCTGGGCGCGCTCCAGCTCGGGGTCAACCTCGAGGAGCTGGATCTGGGGGTCATCCCCCTCCTGGTAGCGGTTGACTCCCACGATCACGCGCTCCCCGGCCTCCAGGAGGCGCTGCTGGCGGTAGGCCGACTCCTGGATCCTGGCCTGGTAGAAGCCCTGCTCGATGGCCGCCACCGCCCCACCCCTGGAGTCCACCTCGGAGATGAGCTCCCTCGCCTCGTGGGCCAGCCGCTCGGTGAGGTCCTCCACCAGATGGGCCCCACCCAGGGGGTCGGCGACCCGGGGCACCCCGGACTCGTGCGCCAGCAGCTGCTGGGTGCGCAGCGCCAGGGTGGCGGCGGCCTCCGAGGGCAGCGCCAGCGCCTCGTCGTAGGAGTTGGTGTGCAGCGACTGGGCGCCGCCCAGGACCGCGGCCAGCGCCTGCAGCGCCACCCGCACCACGTTGTTCAGCGGCTGCTGGGCGGTCAGCGTGGCCCCCGAGGTCTGGGCGTGGAAGCGCAGCTGGCGGCAACGATCATCCCGGGCCCCGAAGCGCTCGGTGAGAAGCTCCGCCCAGAGGCGCCGCGCGGCCCGGAACTTGGCCACCTCCTCGAAGAGGTCGTTGTCCACGTTGAAGAAGAAGCTCAGCCGGGGGGCGAACTCCTCGAGCTTGAGGCCGCCCTGGAGGGCCGCCTCGACGTAGGCGAGGCCGTTGCTGAGCGCGAACCCCAGCTCCTCGATGGCGGTGGCCCCGGCCTCCCGGATGTGGTAGCCGGAGATGGAGATCGGGTTCCAACGCGGCAGGCGCTGCCGGCAGTAGGAGATGGCGTCCACCACCAGCCGCATGCTGGGGCGGGGCGGGAAGATGTAGGTGCCACGGGCCGCATACTCCTTCAGGATGTCGTTCTGGATGGTGCCTCCGAGCCGCTCCGCTGGCACCCCCGCCTCCTCGGCCGCCAGCTCATAGAGCAGGAGGAGCACCGCGGCCGGGGCGTTGATGGTCATCGAGGTGGTGACCTCGGCCAGCGGCAGCCCCCGGATCAGAAGCCGCATGTCCTGGAGATGGGAGATAGGCACTCCGACCCGGCCCACCTCACCCCGGGCCAGCTCGTGGTCGGAGTCGTAACCCATCTGGGTGGGCAGGTCGAAGGCCACCGAGAGCCCCGACTGGCCGCGCTCCAGGAGGTAGTGGAAGCGCTGGTTGGTGGCCTCGGCGGAGCCGAACCCGGCGTACTGGCGCATGGTCCAGAGGCGGCCGCGATACCCCTCCCGCCGGATCCCCCTGGTGAAGGGAGGCGAGCCCGGAGGAGGGGGTAGGGGAGGGCCGGCCAGGTAGACCTCCGGGAGCTCCAGCCCTGAGTTGGTGCGGGCCGCCGGGGTCAGCTCACCCTCTGGCACAGCTCCACCAGAACCCCCAGGGCTGACCCCGGGTGGACGAAGGCGACCTGCCGCCCCCGGGCCCCCGGCCGGGGTGCCTCGTCAATCAGGACCGCCCCCCGCGACCGCCACTCGGCCAGCTCGGCGGCGAGGTCACCAACCTCCAGCGCCAGGTGGTGGAGCCCCTCACCGCGCCTCTCCAGGAAGCGCTGCACCGAGGAGTCCGGCCCCCGGCTCGCCAGCAGCTCCAGCTCGGTCTCCCCCAGCTTGAGGAAGGCCACCTCCACCCCATCCCCGGCCACCACCTCGCGATGGACGGGGAGACCGGCCAGCGGTCGGTAGAAGGCCAGCGCCACGTCGAGGTCGCGGACCGCGATCCCGACATGGTCGACCCGGCGGCCGCTCCAGCTGCTCACCGCCGCCAGTCTAGGCCGGTCAGTAGGTGAGCCCCATCGACTCGGCCACCAGGACCGCCACATCCGCCGCCTGAAGGCTGCCCTGGAGGTCCTGCGAGCTGATGCCCTCCTGGAACATGGTGGCGCAGAAGGGACACGCCAGCGCCGCCTGCCCGGCCCCGGTGGCCCGCGCCTGCTGGACCCGCACGCGGTTGACCCGCTCTCCCGCCTGCTCCTCCATGAAGACCCTGCCCCCGCCGGCGCCGCAGCACATGGCGTCCTCGCGGCTCCTCTTCATCTCGGTCAGGCGGACGCCGGGGATCGCCTGGAGCAGCCGGCGGGGAGCGTCGTACTCCTTGTTCCACCTCCCGAGGTAGCAGGGGTCGTGGTAGGTGAGGTTCCCCTCCCGGAGCTCGCGACTGAGCTGGATGCGCCCCTCTGTCAGGAGCTGCTCCAGCAGCTGGGTGTGGTGGACCACCTCGAACTTGGCCCCCAGGTCCGGGTACTCGTTGGCGAAGGTATTGAGGCAGTGGGGGCAGCTGGCGATCAGCTTGCGGACACCGGCCCGCCCCAGCGTCTCCACCACCTGGCCGGCCTGGATCTGGAAGAGGTACTCATTGCCCAGCCGGCGGGCGGGGTCGCCGTTGCAGATCTCCTGCGGGCCCAGGACAGCGAAGCTGACCCCCGCCGAGGAGAGCACCCGCACCAGCGCCCGGGCGGTGGGCCAGTTGGACTCGTCGAAGGCGGTGGCGCAGCCCACCCAGTACAGGTACTCGGCGTCCGGGTGGTCGGCCAGGAGGGGCACCTGGAGCCCCTCCGCCCAGCGCATCCGTCCCTCCCTCGCCACTCCGAAGGGGTTGCCCCGCTGCTCGATGGAATCCAGCGCCCGCTGCGCCTCCCGGGGCAGCCTCGACTCCTCCAGAACCAGGGAACGCCTGAGGTCCACAATCACCGGCACGTGCTCGATGAGCACGGGACACTGCTCCACGCAGGCGCCACAGGTGGTGCAGGACCAGAGCGTCTCCTCCTCCACGCTCCAGTCGACAAGGCGTTCGCCCCCCGTCCCCGCCCCCTGGTGCCAGAAACCGGCCGGGGCCACCTCGCCCCGGGCCCTGGCCACGACCGCGTCGCGCAGGTCGGTCACCAGCAACTTCGGCGACAGCGGCTTGCCGGTGTTGAAGGCCGGGCAATGGGACTGGCAGCGGCCGCACTCCGTGCAGGTGAGCAGGTCCAGCTGCTGCTTCCAGGTGAGCTGCTGCGGCTGGGAGACCCCGAAGGTCTCGGAGCCCTCCAGGTCCAGAAGCCTCAGGTGGCGGCCGGCTGGCTCCAGGCTGCGGAAGAAGACGTTGGGCGCGGCGGTCAGGATGTGCAGATGCTTGCTGCGCGCCAGGTAGACCAGGAATCCGGCGATCAGCAGGAGGTGCAGCCAGAGGAAGAGCTCATGCCAGCCGTCCACCTCCCCCCGCCCCATGCCCCGGAAGAGGCTGGAGACGGCGTCTGAGAAGGGCCGGAGATTGACCACCTGGTCCTGCCCGGCGGCGATCTGGGTGCCGTACAGGCCGAGCTGGGTCGCCACCACCAGCCCAATGAGCAGGAGGATCCAGGTGGCGTCGCGCTGGTGGGAGCCGGTGAAGCGCCGTGGCCGCAGCAGGTAGCGGTTGAGCGCGGCCAGCGCCAGCCCCACCAGCACTCCCAGCGCCAGCAGGTCCTGGAGGAAGGCGATCGGGCCCCACCAGAACTGCTGGTCCAGGTTGAGCGGCGGTACCAGCGCCTCCAGCCCGGCCTGAAGGATCTCCAGGTTGAGGATGAGGAAGCCCCAGAAGATGAGGAAGTGGGCGAGCCCGGAAAAGGGCCAGGCCAGCAGCCGGCGCTGGCCCAGCACGTACTCCGCAACCCCCCTGAGCCTCTGGCCAAGCTGCCCGCTGCGGTCCTCGGGGGCGGCGGCACGCAACGAGGCCACCAGCGGCCCGAAGCGTCTCCAGCTGAGGGCGGCGGTAAGAGCCGCCAACGCCACTGCCGCCAGTGGGCTGAGCCAGATCACGGGTGGTCGAAGACCAGGAGCAGGACCAGGGCGCCGAGTCCGACGGCCACCGTGCAGACCGCCACCAGCCAGTACCAGGACGGCTCTTCAATCCAGAACGGGCCCCACCTCTGCCGGGCGCCGCCGGTGGAGCTGTTGGGATCCTCCCGGGGCGGCGGGTGGGCCTCGCTCACGGCCACGATGGTAGGCGGGAGCTCACCTCCCCGTCCAGGCCGGCCGGCGCTTCTCCAGAAACGCCCTGATGCCCTCGGCGGCGTCGGCCGTGCGGAAGGTCTCGTCGAAGTGCCCCAGCTCCTCTCCCAGCCCCGTCGCCAGAGGGCGGTCCATCCCCGCCGCCACCGCCCCCTTGATGGCTGCTACCGCCCGCGGTGGCTGCGCCGCCAGCTTCTCGGCCAGCTGCTGGGCCTCAGCTCGCAGCCTCTCAGGAGGCACCACCCGGTTGACCAGGCCCAGGTGGAGGGCCGTCTCGGCGTCGATCTGTTCACCGCTGAGCAGGAGTTCCAGCGCCCTCCCCCGCCCCACCAGTCGGGGGAGCCGCTGAGTACCGCCCCACCCGGGGATGATCCCAAGGAGGATCTCCGGTTGGCCCATCCGGCTGGTGGCAGCGGCCAGGCGCAGGTCGCAGGCCATGGCCAGCTCCAGACCGCCGCCGAGGGCGTACCCGTTCACTGCCGCCACCAGCGGAAGGCGGGAGTTCTCCATCTCCAGGGTGAGTCGCTGGCCGTTCGCGATCTTCTCCCGGGTGGCGTCCGGGCCGTCCAGGACGAACTCCCCGATGTCCGCGCCGGCCACGAAGAACTTCTCACCCGCCCCGGTGACCACCGCCGCCCCCACCCCCGGGTCCTCCTCCAGCTCAGAGAGCGCCCCGCGGAGGCCTCCTAGAACCTCGCGGTTCAGGGCGTTGGCCGGAGGGTGATCCACCGTGATCCAGCCCACCCTGCCCGACCGGCTTACCATGACCGGCCCCTGTTCCTGCCCCTCCATCCTCACCTCCCGGCCGCACCCGGCCCCGCTACGCTTGCCACGTGGCCGAGCTTACGGATTCGCCCCCTCCCGGGGGGGCGGCGGAGCCGCTGGAGCAGCTCTCGGAGGAGGAGCTGGCAGCTCGGGACGGGGAGCTGTCCCGGCTGGAGGTCGAGGTGCGCCGGCGGCTGGCCCCCCTCCAGGCCGAGCTCGGAGCGCTCACAGCGGAGCGGGGCGGGATCGCCACCGAGCGGCGCCGGCGGGAGCGCCTGGCCCAGATCCGCCAGCGGCAGGAGATACGCACCGAGGTGCGGGAGGGGGTGGCCCCCTCCCTGCTGGAGGCGATCTCCTCCCCGGATCCGCCGACCTTTGGGGAGCCCCTCTTCTCGGAGCTGGAGTTCCTTCTGGAAACCGGGGGAGTCGTCCGCCTCGGCTATCCCGGCTCCAGGACCCAGACCCTGCAAATGACCGACGGGAGCGCCACCGCCCAGGTCTCCGACCTGGCGGAGGCCCGCCGCCTGTATCGCCTGGGGTGGGAGTTCGGGGTCCCAGCCCGCCCCGGGGTGAGGGTGCACACCCCCGGCACCCGGCTGGAGCGGCTGCTGGCGGCCGAGCGCTGCTTCGTGCGTTCCCGGAGGGAGTGACTTGCCCGCTCCGGCCCACCAGCCGCCGGTGATCGGACTGACCGGGGGGATCGCCAGCGGTAAGTCCACCGTGGGGCGGATGCTGGAGGAGCTGGGGGCCGAGGTGGTGGACGCGGACCAGCTGGCGCGCGAGGTGGTGGCCCCCGGCACCCCCGGGCTCTTGGAGGTGGTGGCCGCCTTCGGAAAGGAGGTCCTGGACGCCGAGGGAAGACTGGATCGGGGTCGACTGGCATCGCGGGTGTTCGCCGACCCGGGGGAGCGGAGGAAGCTCGAGCAGATCCTCCACCCAAAGATCGCCGAACTGGCGCGCGAACGGCTGTCCGCGGTCCGGGGAAGGCTGGCGGTCTACCAGGCTCCCCTCATCTTCGAGACCGGCCGGGAGGATGAGTTCCCGGGCGTGCTCCTCGTCGACTGCGACCCCGAGCTGCAGATGGCCCGCCTCAGAGTTCGGGACCGGCTCGGGGAGGCGGAGGCGAGGTCTCGGCTAGCGGCGCAGCTACCGGCGGCGGAGAGACGCCGACGCGCCACCTGGATAGTGGACAACTCGGGGAGCCTGGAGGACACCAGGGCCCAGCTACACCGCCTCTGGGAGGGGGAGCTGGCGGCGCTACGCCGAGCTCCGTGACGCCCTGGGCGGACCGCGCTATGCTGGGGATCCAGCCGTGGTGAACTCGGGCGATCTCTGGATCAAGGTGCCGGAGCCCTTCTGGGGGGTGGACACTGTGGGATTCAGCGTCCGCTACCCGCTGCAGCCGGACTCCGAGCCCCAGGCGGTGGTCCCCTTCGTGGTGGAGGGCGAGGCACCCCTCATGCGCAAGCTGGCCCGGGCGCTGCAGCTCTTCAGTCAGCGGGGGCTGTACGTCGACCTCCAGAAACCGGGAGAGGCATATGGCTGGAGCGACCCGATCCCGCTCTCCGATCAGGTCGTGGTGATGGGGTTCCGGGACCTCAGCATGGACGCCGATGACGACCCGGTGCGAGCGCTGCGCGAGCGGCTGGCCAACCAGCTGGTCCCCCTGGCATTCCCGTTCCTGCGCGACTGCGTCCGGGTGGCCCGGCTCAGGCTGGCGGGGCTGATCTCGGTCAAGCTGGTGGTCGGTTCCCTCCCGGAGATGGAGCTCACGCTGCCTCTGGAGAAGATCGGGGTGGGCAATGGCGTGCTCACCCTCTCCGAACTCTGAGGGCGGGCCTCAGACCTCCCTCCGGTCCAGGCTCAGCACCGCCACGGCCAGGACCAGGAGGACCCAGGCGGCGGCGAAGACCAGATAGGCCGGGGTCGGCGCGGAGGTGGCGGAGAAGGGGCTGCCCACCCGGCTCAGGGAGGCCGAGGCGAAGAGCTTGGGCTGGATCTCGTAGACGGCGGCCCGCCAGAGACCGTCACTGGGAACGAGCAGGTGACTCACCGTACCCACCGCTGAGATCGCCGTGTTGTGGAAGGCCGAGCCGAAGGCTCCGGCCACACCCGCCACCCACATGGCCCCGAACACCACCACCGCCACCACTCCGGAGGTCATGGCTGAGAGCCGGGTGCTGAGAGCCAAGGTCAAGGTGAGCAGCACCAGCCCTTGGCCAGCCAGGGCGGCCTCCGCACCCACGGGATTGGGGGGCGCGTACCCGGTCCCCACCGCCACCAGCCAGAACTCCACCGAGGCGGAGAGCACCACGTAGGCCAGCAGCGGCAGGGCCAGCCCCAGCCAGCGCCCCACCAGGAACTCCGCCCGGGAGATGGGACGGGCCAGCACCGCCAGGGCGATCCCGGACTCCAGCTCCCCGGCCACCGCCGGCGCCGCCAGGAAGGCGGCGGTCAAACCCACCACGAAGCTGAACATGAACATCACGAGGAGCAGGAGCTGGGCGGCGGCCAGCCTGGCCAGCTGGGGGGTGAGCAGCTCACCACCGAGGTGCAGGTGAGGAATGCGGGAGAACCCCCAGCCGGTGAGAACCAGGACCAGCGCCGTGAGCAGCAGCAGCGCATGCACCAGCCGGCGCCGCAGCAACTCGCGGGCGGTGAGCCCGGCGATGACCTCCAGGGGGCGCCCTCTCACGCCCGCTCCAGTAGCTGCAGGAAGCGCTCCTCCAGGCTGGCCCGCCCCTCGTCCACCTGGTACACCCGCCCCCCCGCGGCCACGATGGCCGCCACCAGCTCGGGGGTGCGCGAGCTGTCCAGACCGGGGACGGAGACCCAGTCCCCGTCACGCCTCACAGCACCCAGGCCGGGGAGCGCGTCCCCGGGCAGGTCCAGGCAGCGCGCCCGCGGGCCCTCTCCGGACAGGAGGTCGGCGAGTGCCCCCTGGGCCAGCACCCGCCCCCGGTCCACGACCGCCACCCGGTCGCACACCAGCTCGACCTCGGAGAGCAGGTGGGAGTTGAGGAAGACGGTCACCCCCTCCTGGCGCAGCCGGCGGATCAGCTCCCGGACATCATGGCGCCCGACCGGGTCGAGCGCTGAGGTGGGCTCATCCAGCGCCACCAGGCGGGGAGACCCCAGCAGGGCCACCGCCAGTCCCAACCGCTGCTGCATCCCCTTGGAGAAGGTGGCCACCAGATCATCGCCCCGGCCGGCCAACCCCACCAGCTCCAGGCTCCTGCCGACCTCGTCGGAAAACCCTGCCGCCGGGAGGCCGGCCAGCTGGCAGTGGAGGGTGAGCACCTCGCGGGCTCGCAGCCAGCCCTGATAGCGGAAGAGCTCAGGCAGGTAGCCCACCTTGGAGCGGGCCGACCGGTCGCCCAGCGGCCGGCCCAGAAGCTGGCCGGTCCCCGCGCTGGGACGGCCCAGGCCGAGCAGCAGCTTGACGAAGGTGGTCTTGCCGGCGCCGTTGGGGCCGAGGAAGCCGAACACCTCTCCGTAGCCCACTTCCAGGTCGAGCCCGTCCAGCGCCAGCCGGCTCCCATAGCGCTTGGTCAGCCCCCGGGTGAGGACCGCCTGCCCTTCAGGCTGCCACCCGCCCCCGGCCGCGGCCATCAGCTCAGGGGGTCGGCGAGGCCGACTTGGAGGCGGATGGCGACGGGGATGCCGACTGGGTCGGGGTGGCGGACGGGGTTGCGGTCCTGGAGGGCGAGCTGCTGGGCGAGGGGGTCGGCGTCTTCACCACCACCGATGGTTCGGGGCAGCCGAAGGGCACCGACGGCAGGGCGACCGGGGGAGTCGGCGAGGCAGAGGTGCCCGGCGAGGGGGTGGGGGTGGCCTGGAGAACGATGGGGGTGAACCGCGGACAGGGCGGAGGAGGGGGCAGCGGCGAGGCGCCGATGGACTTGATCACCAGCATCAGGAGGACCACCAGGCCCCCCAGCACGACGGTGCCCACGAAGGCCACCGCCCCCCACTCCGACTCCAGAAAGCGCCGGTTCACGCGGGCAGAGCCCCCTCTCTGCCCACCCGCCCGGTGATCCGCTGCCAGGTGAGCCAGCCCATGCTCCTCCCCTGCTGGCGCAGGCGGTCGGTCAGCGCCGGCCCGGGCGGAACGAGGTACCGCTCCAGTGGCCGAGTTGTGGCCTCCTCCATAGCCCGGCGCAGATCGGCCGCGCCGGAGCCGGGGAAGAGGGTGACGTTGCGGGCCAGGTCGCGGGCCCCGAAGTGGCTGTCGCTGGAGCCGATGGCCGCCCCCATCCGGTCACGGTGGAGGTCGTAGAACTGGTCCAGCTGGCGGCTCCGCATGGGAGTGGTGAGCGCGGTGTGGCGGAGCTCCACCCCATCCACCGGGGTCCGCCCCAGCAGCCGGCGCAGGGCCGCCGGGGTGATCGAGGCGAAGTAGGTGGGCATGAAGGGATGGGCGAGGACCGCCAGCCCTCCCTGGTCGTGCACCGCGCGGATGGTGTCCTCCACGGACATTCCCATGCGCACCGGCCCGGCGAGGAAGAGCCCCAACACGTGGACCTTGCTCAGGCCCCCGGTGGTTATCTCCTCCCCGGCCACCACCTCCACCCCCAGCTCCTGGCCGGCGGCCACCGCCTCAGGAACTCCGGCCATGGTGTCATGGTCGGTGACCCCCAGGACCGCCAGCCCGGCCTGGCGAGCCGCCTCCACCAGCTGGCGGGAGGTCACCATGCCGTCGCTGGCCAGGGTGTGGGCGTGCGGGTCGGCGGCCGAGAAGCCATCGGGAATGGCCCGCGCCCGGGCCCCCGGTCCGGCGGCGCTCAGAGGTCCTCGCCCCCGCCCTCTCCGCCCTCGTGACGGTTGCGGGTGTTGAGGATGCGCAGGAAGTCCTGGGCTCTGGCCATGGCCTTCCAGCGCTCGGGGAAGAAGTCCTGGGCGACGATGCTCGAATCCTCCAGCCGGAGCACCGAGACACACCACTTGTTCAGGGTGTGCGAGACCTCTACCTCGAAGTCGCCCTCCTGGCTGCGGTAGCGCAGGAGGTCGTCACCGCGTCGCGGGCGTTGCACTGCCATTGCACTACCTGATCGAAGTGAGCATTGAGGACGGAGTAGGCCGCCACGGTTGCCATCTGGGGCTGCAGTATAGCGCCAGCGCACCGCTCGGTCCTGGGGCGGGGCGCTGATCAAGGCTCGGCCTCCAGCTCTCGGATCCGTGCCCTGAGTGCTGGCCCCAGCACGGGGTCCCGCCAGACGATGGCGGCATTGGTGGCCAGCCAGCTGTCCAGCGTTCCCACGTCCAGAAGCCGGCCGGTGAACTCCACCCCCACGACCCGGCCGGTCCGGGCCACCCCCCGGATGGCATCGGTCAGCTGAATCTCTCCCCCCGCGCCCGGTGCCACCTGATCGAGGCGGTCCAGGACCTCCCGGGTGAGGATATAACGGCCCATGATCGCCAGATCGCTGGGCGCCTCCTCCGCGGACGGCTTCTCCACCACGTCGGTGACCTGGAAGACCGGGCCCTCGCCGGCCACCTCGGCCACCCCGTATCGGGAGATGGACTCCCGGGGGCAGCGCCGGAGAGCCAGGACGGTGCAGCCCTCCCAGGCGTGGGCCTCTATGAGCTGGGCGAGGAGCGGTGGCGTCCCGTCGAAGAGGTCGTCGGGGAGCAGCACCGCCGCGGCGTCCTCACCCTCGAGCAGCGGCCGGGCGCAGAGGACCGCGTGCCCCAGCCCCAGCGGCTCGGGCTGGTCCACGAACTCCAGCTGGCAGAGGTCGGCGATGCGGCGCACCTGCTCCGCCAGCTCCGAGCTGCCCCGAGACTCCAGGATCTGCACCAGACCGGGGTCGCTGGCGAAGTGGGCTCGGATGAGGTCCTTCCCCGGTGCGGTCACCACCACCGCCCGGCGGATCCCCGAGGCCACCGCCTCCTCCAACCCCCACTGGATGGCGGGCCGGTCGCCCACCGGAACCATCTCCTTGGGCAGGGCCTTGGTCGCCGGCAGGAACCGGGTGCCCAGCCCTCCGGCCGGCACCACCACGGTGGTCACCGTCACGCGGTGAGATTCTAAGTGCGCCTGCCCGGCTTCGGCCGCCCGGGCAGTTCGCGGCTCGCTCAGGGCCCGGTGCCGTGCTCCCGCTGGCGGAGCAGCGCCAGCCCGACCGCCGCCCCGACGGCGACCCCGCCGATCCCCAGCCAGGCCGGAGCGGGGATCTGCCGGGCAGCCCGGGCCAACTCGCCCAGCGGCGCCGGGTCGGAGCCCCGGGCGGCGTACTCCGCCAGCGCCCGGCGATAGAGGCGGGAGCGGGTGTCCTCCGCCAGCTTGCGGGGCGCCAGGGCGTCCACCAGAAGCACCGCAGTCTGGGCCACCGCCCGGGACTCCGCGTCCGGGGCGGCCGGCTCACCGTCCAGCCACTCCGCCAGCCGGCTGGCCATCCGCTTCTCCTCCCGGCTGGCCATGCTCAGCCCTCTTCCGGGGGGTCGTTCCGGGCCACGGTCAGCTCCGGGGGGAGGTGGGCGGCAAACTCCGGCCCCAGCCGCTCCTCGAGCTTGCGCAGGGCGCGGAAGATGAGCAGCTTGACCGCCCCCTCACTCTTCCGCATGACCTGGGCCACCTCGGCGTTGCGCAGCCCGGCGCCGAAGCGCAGGGTGATCGCCTGGCGCTGATCCCGGGAGAGCCGGCGCACGGCCGCCTGGACCTTGGCCACCCGATCCGAGCGAAGCGCCGCCTCCTCGGGGCCCTCGCCCGGATCCACCAGGCCGTCCGGCAACTCGATCCAGCCCGGCCGCCGGTGATCTCGGAGGATCTGGTTGGAGGCCACCCGGTAGAGCCAGGCTGAGTAGGGCACCCCCCTCCACTCGAACTTGCCGATCTCGGCGTAGGCGCGCATGAAGGTGGTGGCGGTCACGTCCTCGGCACGCTCCCAGCTCCCGGTCTGGTGGTAGACGTAGGCGTGGATGGCATCCACGTAGCGGTCGTAGAGCTGGGCGAAAGCGGCGGGGTCGTTCTTGGCCGCTTCGACAAGCTGGCGCTCCTCTTCGAGGTCGTGGGGCTGCCGGCGCGGCCGCGACGCGGCCACGCCTCTCACTCTCTGGAATTCAGGCGCCGCGGCCAAAGTTACGACGCGGCCCGGGACCCCGCCAGCCCCAGCTCCCGGCCCGCGTCCTGAAAGGCCTCCAGCGCCCGGTCGAGCTGGGCCCGCGTGTGGCTGGCGGTGACGATGGTCCGGACCCTGCCCTTGTCGCGGGCCACAGTCGGGAAGGCGATGCCCTGGGCGAAGACCCCGCGCCGCCGGAGGGCGTCCGAGAGCCCCATCGCCTCGGCCGCCTCCCCCACGATCACCGGGGTGATCGGCGTCTCACTCTGGCCGCAGTCGAAGCCCAGCTGCTCCAGCCCCTGCTTGAAGTACCGGGTGTTGTCCCACAGCCGCTCCTGTAGCTCCGGCTCGGAGTCCATCACCTCCAGGGCAGCGATGCAGGACGCCACCACGGCCGGGGGATGCGAGGTGGAGAAGAGGAAGGGCCGGCCGAGATGGATGAGGACGTCCCGCAGCTCCTGGGAGCCGGCCGCGTAGCCGCCCAGGACTCCCACCGCCTTGCTCAGGGTCCCCACCTGGATCTCCACCTGCCCCTCCAGGTGGAAGTGGCTCACCGAGCCCCGGCCACCCCTGCCGAGAACCCCGGAGGCGTGGGCGTCGTCCACCATCACCGCCGCCCCCGCCGCCCGGGCCCGCTCCACGATCCCGGGAAGGGGGGCGATGTCCCCGTCCATGCTGAAGACCCCGTCGCTGACCACCAGGACCCGGCGGCGGCCATCCCGGCGCGCCTCGCCCAGCCTCTGCTCCAGCTGGTCCAGGTCCTTGTGGGCGAACAGGTAGCGATGGGCCTTGGTGAGCCGGATGCCGTCGATGATGCTGGCGTGGTTGAGCTCGTCACTCACCACCGCGTCGGGTTCCCCCAGGACGCCCCCCAGCACGGCCAGGTTGGCGGCATATCCGCTCTGCAGGGTGAGCGCCGCCGGCGTTCCCTTGAACTGCGCCAGCCGAGCCTCAAGCTCCTCGTGGATCGCCTGGGTGCCGGCGATGGTGCGCACCGCTCCGGATCCCGCACCCCAGCGACGGGCCGCATCGCAGGCCGCCTCCACCAGCTTGGGGTGGGTGTTGAGGCCCAGGTAGTTGTTGGAGGAGAGGTTGATCAGCCGCTGTCCGCCGATCACCACCTCCGAGTCCTGGGGGCCCTCCAGGACCGCCAGCTCCCGAAACCGGCCCTCCTGGCGCAGCTGGTCCAGCTCCGCCCGCAGGCTCTCGCTCAGGTCCGTCATTGCCAACTTCCCTCCGGAGGATAGAGCACCACCTTGCCGATGACCCCCGACCGGGCCAGCTCCGAAGCCCGTTGAAACTCTGCCATGGATACCCGGTGGGTGATGATCGGCCGCACGTCCACCCGCCCGGAGCTGAGGTAGGCCGCGGTCTGGTCCCAGGTCTGGAACTGCCGGCGCCCGGTCACCCCGTACAGCGTGATCCCGCGCATCACCACCTCGGTGGAGAGGTCGAGGGTGGTCTCACCATCGCCCAGACCCAGGAGGCTGATCCATCCCCCCGGCGCCACCACGTCAATGGCGGCACGGATGAGGCGGGCGTCCCCCGACATCTCCAGGACCGCGCCCGCGTCATCCCCGCAGGCTTGGCGCAGAGCGGCCGCCAGATCCTCTATCCGGCTGGTGTCCACCAGCGCGTCCGCGCCCATCTGCTCGGCGAGCCGAAGCCGCTCCGGCACCCGGTCCACGGCCACCACCCGGCTGGCCCCCTCGGCCCGGGCGATCCCCACCGCGGCCAGCCCGATCGGGCCGCACCCGGTGACGATCACCGGGCGGTCGGAGAGCTCTCCCTGCGATGCCGCATGGACGGCGTTGCCCATGGGCTCCTGGAAGGCCACGAGAGCCGGGTCCAGCCCGGGTGGGGCGACCCGGCAGTTGCGGGCCGGCAGCACCGCCCTCTCGGCGAAGACGCCGTCGGTGTCCACCCCCAGGATGCGGGTGTTCTGGCAGACGTGAAAGTCCCCCCGGAGGCACTGCGGGCAGCGGAGGCAGACCAGGTGGCTCTCGACCCCGACCAGATCCCCGACCGCGGGGCTCGACACCCCCTCGCCGGTCGCCAGCACCCTCCCGGCCATCTCGTGGCCGAGCACGCGGGGCGGCTTGACGCGGGCGGCGGCCCACGGGTTCCAGTCCAGGATGTGAAGGTCCGTCCCACAGATCCCATTCGCCACCACCTGCAGCAGCACCTCGCCCGGGCCGGGCTCCGGCTCCGGAACGCTGGCCACGGTAGCCCCCGGGCCGGGGCTGGGCTTGACGATCGCCTGCACGCCACCACCTCCCCTGCGCAGCCGGCCACGGCGCCGACCCAGCACATCATGGCGCGCCATCCCTCCGGCCCGCCGGCGCGATCTCGGGACCGTGAGGCGTCCTCCCTGAGACCGCGGCAGCTGGTGCGCCCGGAGTTGGGATCCCGGAGGTAAGTCCTGAGCCGGGAGGCGCCGCGGCTCGGCGAAGCGGCCGGGACGCTCCAAAAGCCCCTGGAATCAGCTATGGTGGCGCCGGGATTTCTTCCCCTGTGGGCGGATCACGAGGAGGGAGGTTATGGTCCGGGCTTACATCCTTATGACCCTGGAGCCGGGCAAGGCCATGGACGTGGTCCAGCGGATGCGCCGCGAGGAGGGCGTCCTCCAGGTGGACGCCATCACCGGCGAGTACGACGCCATCGCCCAGGTGCAGGCCGAGGACGTGAGGGGCATCGGCAGCCTCATCGTGGACCGGATCCAGAGCTTCAGCGGGGTGGTGCGGACCATCACCTGCCTCGCTGTGGAGTAGGCGCCCCCCGTCCGGAGACCAGCCGCCGCTCCAGCCGCTCCGGATCCACGATCTGCAGCCTGGGGAAGTAGGCGCGGAAGAACCCCTGGTCACGGGTCAGCAGCCGGTCCGCCATGGTCTGAGCATGGGCCGCCACCAGGAAGTCGGCCAGCATCCGCTCCCGCCCTCCCCCCTGCTCCCGGTAGCGGCGCTGGACGCGGGCCGCCTCCAGCGCCGCGGCCAGTCCGCCCGGCCGGTGGGTCACGCCCAGCACCTGGAGTTCGCGGGCCGCCACCGCGGGGTCGCGGTACAGATGGGCGACCTCCCCCACGACGGCGTCGCAGGCGATCACCTCGCCCTCCCCGACGCACCGGCCCAGCACCAGGGCCGATGCCCGGCCGAAGCGGGGGTCGGCACGGAGCACGTCGATCAGCACGTTGGTGTCGACCGCGGTGATCACGGCAGCTCCCCCCTGCCCCGCAGCTCGGCGATCAGCTGGTCAGTGTCACCCTCCAGATGGAGAGTGCCGTAGCGCGACCAGATGGCCGCCATCGCCCGCCGCCGCTCCTCTCGGTCCCGGTCCCGCCGTGCCGGAGCCTCCACCTCCCCGTCCTGCTCCCTCTGACCCACGATCCACCTCCCGCGACCTCCGCCACCAGCACCGGTGGCTCTGCCAGGAAGGTCCGGGGCGCCCCCCTGAGGGGGACGCGGATCAGCTCAGGTAAGGGGCGATCTTGTGGCCCTGCTGGGCGGCGTCCATCACCACCTCGCTCATGGTGGGATGGGCGTGGATCACCGACCCCAGCTCGGCCATGGTGAACCCGTCGCTGATGGCCACCCCCACCTCGTGGATCAGCTCGACGGCATGGGCGCCCATGATGGTCGCGCCCAGCAGCCGGTCGGTAGCGGCGTCGGCGACGAGTTGCACGTACCCCTCGGGGTCACCCTCCGCCAGCGCCTTGGCCTCCCCGATGAAGCGGGCTTGACCCAGCCGGACCTCGTGGCCCTGCTCCCGCGCCAGGTCGGCGTGCAACCCCACCGTGGCGATCTCCGGGTCCGTGAAGATGCAGCTGGGCACCACGGTGCGGTCCATGGGCATGGACTGTTGGGGCTGGAGGGCGTTCTCCACCGCCCGGGCCGCCTCGGCCGAGGCCAGGTGGGCCAGCTGCAACCCTCCGATGCAGTCCCCCGCGGCCCAGATCCGGGGATTGGCGGTGCGCAGGTACGGGTCGACCTCGACGTGCCGGCTGGCGGACACCCGCACGCCAGCCTCCTGGAGCCCGATCCCCTCGGTCTGGGGCCGGCGGCCGACCGCCACCAGGAGGAGGTCCGCCTCCAGCTCGGCGCCGTCGCTGAGGTGCGCCCGGACCGAGTCGGGGAGATACTCCGCCCCATCGACCTTGGTCCCCAGATGGACCTCGACGCCCCTGCCCTCCAGCAGCCGGCGGAAGGCCTCGGCGGTGCGGCGATCCACCCCGGTCAGCAGCTGGGGGAGGAGCTCCACCACCGTGACCCTGGTCCCCAGCGGAGCGAAGAGGCTGGCGAACTCACAGCCGATCACCCCCCCGCCCACGATCAAAAGCCGCTCGGGAATCTCCTGCAGAGTCCACACCCCATCCGAGGTGATGACCCGGGGCTGGCTCTGGTCCAGGTCGGGCAGACCCGAGGGCTCGGTGCCCACGCAGACCACCAGGTGGTCGTACTCCAGCCGCTGCCCGCCGGCCTCCACCGCGTCCCCGACCAGGCGGCCCTCCGCCGACACCACCTGGACTGAGTGGCGGCGGCAGGCGGACTCGATGCCCCCTCTGATGCGGCTCACGATCTCGTCCTTGCGGACCTGCATCTTGGGGAAGTCGAACTCCAGCTCCCCCACTCGCAGGCCGAATTCATCCGCTCGGCGGATCTTGGCAGCCAGGGCGGAGATCGCCAGCAGCGCCTTGCTGGGAACGCACCCGCGGTTGGTGCAGGTCCCTCCCAGCTCCCGGCGCTCGACCAGCGTGACATCGGCCCCCATCTGGGCGGCTCTCAGGGCGGCGACCGCCCCCGCCGGCCCGCCGCCCAGCACCACCACCCGCTGCGCCATCAGGCGGAGGCTCCCGGCTCGAGAGCGGCCATGGCGTCGGCCAGCAGCCGCTCCTGCTCCTCCAGGTGGGCCTTCATAGAGCCCTCGGAGGGGGAGGCCGCGGCGGCCCGCCCGGCGTATCCCAGCTCCACACCCGCGGGCAGAAGGGGCTGCAGCCGGGGCGCGACGTAGCCGAAGGCACCCATGTTCCGGGGCTCCTCCTGAACGAAGGTGACCGAATCCAACTTGGGGTAGGCGGCCAGCTGAGCGGCGAGGGCCGAAGATGGGAACGGGTACAGAACCTCCAGCCGCAGCACCGCGACGTCCTGCCTCCCCTCCTTGGTGAGGCGTGCCTCCAGCTCGTGGGCCACCTTGCCACTGGCCACCAGCAGGCGGCGGGTCCCGGGCCCGGCGGGCACGGGCGCCAGCACCGCTCGCAGCCCTCCGGCCGCCATGTCCGAGGCGGGCGAGGCGTAGCTGGGGAGGCGCAGCCCGCTCTTGGGGGTGAAGACCACCAGCGGTCGCCGCACATCGGAGAGCGCCTGGAGCCGCAGCAGGTGGAAGTACTGGGCGGCGGTCGAGGGGTAGGCGATGCGGAGGTTGCCGCCGGCGGCCAGCTCCAGGACGCGCTCGATGCGGGCGCTGGAGTGCTCCGGCCCGCTGCCCTCATAGCCATGGGGCAGCAGGAGTGTCAGGCGGCACTCCTGACCCCACTTGGCCTGCCCGGCGGCCAGGAACTGGTCCACGACCACCTGGGCGTTGTTGAAGAAGTCGCCGTACTGAGCCTCCCAGATGACGAGCGCCTCGGGCTTGGTGACGGCGAAGCCGTATTCAAAGGCCATCGCCGCGTACTCGGACAGTGGGCTGTTGCGCACCTCGATGGTGGCCTGGGCCTGGTCCAGGTGCTGGATCGGGGCAAACGCCTGGCCGGTGTCCGGGTCGTGGAGGACCAGATGGCGCTGGCTGAAGGTCCCGCGCTCGGTGTCCTGACCTGTGAGCCTGATGGACACCCCCTCGGTGAGCAGTGCGGCCAAGGCCAGGGACTCGGCCTGCGCCCAAGGTACTCGGCCGCCCTCGGCCAGCGCGGCGGCCCTTTGGGAGAACGCTCGTGCCAGCTTGGGATTCATGCGAAAGCCGGGGGGAAGTTGCACCAGCTGGGCGTCCAGCTCCTGGAGCCGCTCTGCGGCCACCGCAGTGGCTACCTCGGGCAGGCCGTCGGGCTCGGCCATGCGGCCGTTGCCCGCCGCCGCCGATGCCAATTCAGCGCTCCGCGCGACCACCCGGCGGTGCGCTTCGGCCATCTCCTGGTAGCGGAGTGCCTGCTCGGCCTCCACCTCCTCGGCGGTGAGGACCCCCTGCCGGACCAGCTCTGCCCCGTACACCGCGACCGGGGTGGGATGGCTGCGGATGCGAGCCGCCATCTGCGGCTGGGTGTAGGCCGGCTCGTCCCCCTCGTTGTGGCCCCAGCGCCGATAGCCGATGAGGTCGATCAGCACGTCCCGCTCGAAGGTGGTCCGGAAGGCCACCGCCAGGCGGACGGCGTCCAGACACGCCTCCAGGTCGTCCCCGTTGACGTGCACGATGGGGATGTCATAGCCCTTGGCGATGTCGCTGGCGTAGCGGGTGGAGCGCCCGTCCAACGGCTCGGTGGTGAAGCCGATCTGGTTGTTGGCGATGATGTGCAGGGTTCCCCCCACGCGGTAGCCTTCCAGCCCCTGCAGGTTGAGGGTCTCGGTGACCACCCCCTGGCCGGTGAAGGCCGCATCCCCATGGATCAGGATCGGTACGGCGCGGCGGGTGTCCTGCACTATCTCGGGAGCCCGGTCCGTGGTCTGCCGGGCCCTGGTCCGCCCCTCGACCACCGCGTCCACCACCTCGAGATGGCTGGGGTTGTGGGTGAGCACCACCGCCACCTCCCGCCCCGAGGGCAGGCGGTAGGCGCCCTCGGCGCCGTAGTGGTACTTGACGTCGCCGGTCCAGGCCCCGCCGAGGTAGGCCTGGCTCTCGAACTCGGCGATGATCTCGTCCAGCGATCGACCCACGATCCGGGCGGTGACGTTGAGCCGGCCGCGGTGGGCCATTCCCAGGAGGACCTCCTCGGTGCCCGCCTCCGCGAGCAGCGTGACCGACTCCTCCAGCATCGGTACCAGGGCGTCCACCCCCTCGATGGAGAAGGTGTGCTGGCCGAGGTAGGTCTTGCGCAAGAAGCGCTCGAAGGCGTCCACCTGAGCCAGGCGCTGGAAGAGGTGGCGCCGATCCTCGGGGCTGAGCGGGCGACGGTGGGCGCCCGACTCGATCTGCCTCCGGAGCCAGGCGCGCTGCTCGTGGCTGGAGATGTGTTCGATCTCGTAGGCGATGGTGCCGCAGTAGGTGCGGCGCATCTCGGGCAGGACCTCCGCCAGGTTGCGACCAGGAACCGCCACCCGGAGGACGTCGGCGGGAACCGCCTCCATGAGCTCCTGGTTCAGCCCGGCGGTGCCGGGATCCAGGGCGGGGTCGCCAGGGGGATCACTTCCCAGCGGATCGAGGTGGGCAGCCAGGTGGCCGTGGGTGCGGAAGGCCTGCACCAGCGACATCCCCGAGGCCACCGCCCGCAGCAGCTCCGGTCCCGTGGAGGCGGGCCGGGTGCGCACGGGCGCCACCACCGCCTGGGCTGCGGCGGTCGGAAGCGGGGGCAGCTCCAGCTTGAGGTCGGCGAAGATGTCGGCGTAGAAGGCGTCGTCGCCCGCCAGGAGCCCCTCGAGCCGCCGCAGCAGCATCCCCGACTCCAACCCCTGGACGATGCGATGGTCATAGGTGCTGGTGACGGTCATGACCGGGCGCATCCCGAGGGCGGCGGCCGCCTCGTCGGTGAGCCCGGAGAAGCCGGCTGGGTTGCCGATCGCACCCAGGGCGATGATCGCCGACTGGCCGGCCATCAACCGGGGAACCGACGCCACCGTCCCCACCCCACCGGGGTTGGTCAGGGTCAGGGTGGCGCCCTCGAGGTCCTCCACGGCCAGCCCCCCCGACCGGGTCCTGTCCACCAGCTCCTCGTAGCGGGCCCGGAACTGCTGGAAGGTCAGCCGCTCCGCCCCCTTGATCACCGGCACCAGCAGGAAACGGGAGCCGTCCCGCCGCTCGACGTCCACCGCCAGCCCAAGGTTGACCCCTGGCTGCTGGGCTCGGCCCGGCCGGCCCTCCAGGCTCCGGAATGAGGCGGAGAAGGCAGGCATCTCTCGCGCCGCCCGCACCAGCGCGTAGGCGGTGAGGTGGGTGTAGGAGCAGCGCAGCTGGGAACGCCCGGCGGTCCTGAGGAGCTCGTTCAGCTGGTGCCGGCGCTGCACCAGCACCGGGACTTCGAAGGTCCGGAAGCTGGTTGCCGTCGGAACTCCGAGGCTGGTCTCCATGGCCTGCACCAGGACCGCGGCCGAGCCCTTGATGGGCACGACCTCCCCCCGGGGCGCGCCGCCCTCCCCCGCCCGCAGGACGTCGTCCCGACGGATGGCGCCTCCCGGGCCGGTGCCCCGCACCCTCTCCAGCTCGGTCCCGGAGAGGGTGGCGGCCCTCCTCGCGAGGGGCGTGGCGTCCGTCTCAGCCCCGGTACGGGTTGGTGGGCCCGGGGATGGCGGCACGGCGCGCGCTGGTGCCGCCACGGCGACCGGTCCGAGCCCACTCGGGGTGGCGATCCGGGCCAGGGGCGTGCCCACCGCCACCGTGGAGCCCTCCTCGACCAGGATGTCGATGAGCGTCCCGGACACCGGGGACGGCACCTCGGCGTCCACCTTGTCGGTCTGGATCTCCAAGAGGGTGTCGCCGGCCGCCACCACGTCACCGACCCGGTGCCGCCAGCTGCCCACAACGCCCTCGGTGACCGACTCCCCCAGGGCGGGCAGCGGGACCTCGACCAGCTCTGAGGTGGCGGCCGGGTCCGCCTCCGGCGCCGGGGGCTGGCTCGGCCCGCTGGCGGATGGGCTGGTTGCGGCGGGCGACTCGTCGAGCTCAAGGAGGGCCAGCGGGGCACCCACCGCCACCGTGTCCCCCTCCTGGGCCAGGATCCTGGCCAGCCGCCCGCCCTCAGGGGCCGGCACCTCGGCGTCGATCTTGTCCGTCTGGACCTCCACCAGGGTGTCGCCGGCCGCCACCTGCTCGCCAACCTGGCGGCGCCAGCTGCCGATCACGCCCTCGGTGACCGACTCCCCCATCTGCGGAAGAGTCACCTCCAGGGTTCGACCCGGCACGTTTCCTCCAAGGGCAAGATGAGGCGGCACTCGGCAGACGATCGGGTGCCCCCGAACGTCCGTCGCTTATTAGGATAGTACCCGGCAGGGCGAACTGACCCCGGGGGCTTGACGCCGGGCAGCGAAAGGCCCAAGATATTGTGCCTGGGCCCGGTCCTCACCCCAAGATATGGGGCCGGGCCGCCTCGTCCACCCAGAACGTCCTGCCAGGAGGAGATCCCATGGACCGACCCGCCGGCGACCCCGAACCCGTCTCAGCACGTCCCGCACCCGAGGGGTCACAGCGGAAGGGGCCGTCGACCGAAGCGGCCGGTCGGCCGGGGCTGCGCGTGGAGCGGCACTTCACCACCGCCGGGGTCCACCCCTTCGACGCCATCACCTGGGAGAAGCGATCCGCCACCATCACCAATGAGAAGGGAGCGGTGATCTTCAGCCAGGAGGATGTCGAGGTCCCCAAGGGCTGGTCTCAGCTAGCCGCCAATGTGGTGGTCTCGAAGTACTTCCGCGGTCTGGCGGGGTCCCCGCAGAGAGAGACCAGCGTCCGCCAGCTCATCTCCCGGGTGGCGGACACCATCCGGGACTGGGGCCGGCAGGGGCAGTACTTCGCCACCGAAGAGGACCTGGAAATCTTTCACGCCGAGCTGACCGCCATCCTGGTCAACCAGGTGGCGGCCTTCAACAGCCCGGTCTGGTTCAACCTGGGAGCCGAGCCGCACCCCCAGGTGAGCGCCTGCTTCATCAACTCCGTCGAGGACACGATGGAGTCCATCCTCACCCTGGCCAAGACCGAGGGGATGCTGTTCAAGTGGGGGTCCGGCACCGGGACCAACCTCTCCTCCATCCGCTCCTCCGTGGAACACCTGGCCTCCGGAGGTACTGCCAGCGGCCCGGTCTCCTTCATGAAGGGGTTCGACGCCTTCGCCGGGGTGATCAAGTCCGGGGGCACCACCAGGCGGGCGGCCAAGATGGTGATCCTCAACGCCGACCACCCGGACATCGTCGACTTCATCAACTGCAAGGTCCGGGAGGAGCGCAAGGCCTGGGCCCTGATCGAGGCGGGGTACGACGGATCGTTCACCGGCGAGGCCTACGGGTCGGTCTTCTTCCAGAACTCCAACAACTCGGTGCGGGTAACCGATGAGTTCATGCGCGCCGTGCTCGAGGACCGGGAGTGGCGCACCTACGCGGTCACCGACCGCCAGCGGGTGGTCAGCACCCACCGGGCTCGCGAGCTGATGAGCCAGATAACAGAGGCGGCCTGGGCCTGCGGCGACCCCGGGTTGCAGTTCGACACCACCATTAACGAGTGGCACACCTGCCCCAACTCGGGCCGGATCAACGCCAGCAACCCCTGCTCGGAATACCTCTTCCTCGACGACTCCTCCTGCAACCTGGCCAGCATCAACCTGATGCGCTTCATGGACGCCGCGGGGAACTTCGACCTGGAGGGTTACCGCCACACCATCCAGATCATGTTCACCGCCATGGAGATCCTGGTGGGGTTCGCCGCCTACCCCACCGAGAAGATCACCGCCAACAGCCACAAGTTCCGGCCCCTCGGCCTGGGCTACGCCAACCTCGGGGCGCTGCTCATGTCGCTTGGCTACCCGTACGACAGCCCCCAGGCCCGGGACTACGCCGGGGCGCTCACCGCCATCCTGACCGGCGAGGCGTACGCCCAGTCAGCCAGGATCGCCAAGGAGGTGGGGCCCTTCGAGGGGTTCGAGGCCAACCGCCAGCCGATGCTCCGGGTGATGGACAAGCACCGGGCGGCGGCCTACAAGCTGGGAGCCGAGCACGTGCCCCAGGAGCTGCTGGCGGCGGCTCGGAAGTCCTGGGACGACGCCCATGAGCTGGGAGCGGTCCACGGCTACCGCAACTCCCAGGCCACCGTCCTCGCCCCCACCGGGACCATCTCCTTCATGCTGGACTGCGACACCACCGGGGTGGAGCCCGACATCGCCCTGGTCAAGTACAAGAAGCTGGTCGGTGGTGGGCTCCTCAAGATGGTCAACGGGACCGTCGCCTCGGCCCTGGTCCGGCTGGGGTATGGGGAGGAGGCGATCTCCGACATCCTGGCCTACATCGACGAGCACGACACCATCGAGGGCGCGCCCCACCTCCGCGATGAGGACCTGGCGGTCTTCGATTGCGCCTTCTCCCCCGCCAATGGCCAGCGCTCCATCAGCTGGCAGGGTCACGTGCGCATGGTGGCGGCGGTGCAGCCGTTCATCTCCGGTGCCATCAGCAAGACCGTGAACCTGCCTCAGATGGCCACGCCCGAGGACGTGGAGCAGGCCTACGTCGACGCCTGGAAGCTGGGGATGAAGGCGATCGCCATCTACCGGGACGGGAGCAAGCGCAGCCAGCCACTTTCCACCTCCCAGCGTCAGGCCACCTACACCGGCCAGGAGGTGGCCGAGGCACGGCCAGCGCGGCACCGCCTGCCGTCCGAGCGCGCGGCCATCACCCACAAGTTCGAGATCCAGGGACACGAGGGCTACCTGACCGTCGGCCTCTATGAGGATGGCCAGCCCGGTGAGATCTTCCTCAAGATGGCCAAGGAGGGGAGCACCCTCAGCGGGATGATGGACTCCTTCGCCACCGCCGTCTCGGTGGCTCTCCAGTACGGGGTTCCCCTCCGGCTGTTCTGCGCCAAGTTCGCTCACAGCCGCTTCGAACCCGCCGGCTACACCACCAACCCGGAGATCCCCATCGCCAAGTCGATCGTGGACTACATCTTCCGCTGGCTGGCGGCGCGCTTCCTCTCCGCCGAGGACCGGCAGGCACTGGGGATCATCAGCCGGGAGGACGCGGCTGCCGAGGGCGACACCGACGCGGCTGCTGTGGCCGTCGCCGGAGCCAAGGTAGCGGCCCCCGCACAGGCCACGCCGAAGCAGCTGGCCGCGGAGCTCACCTTCCGCAACCAGGAGGACGCTCCCTCCTGCTCCGACTGCGGATCGTTGATGGTCCGCAACGGGGCCTGCTACAAGTGCATGAACTGTGGCAGCACCTCGGGGTGCTCGTGACCGGAGGGTCTTGCGAATAAGTCGCAAAACGCTTGCGACTATCGCGAAGCAGACGCCCGGAGAGCAATCTCCGGGCGTTTTTCTGTCTTCCGGGCCCCTGGAAGTGAAAATCAGGGCCTCATGACACGCAGAACGCGCCCCGGGACGGCGGTTGGGCCGGCCTCAGGGCGCGTTTGATCCAGGAAGAGTGGATCCTGGTCGGTGGAGGGTCTCGGAGCCGCCCCTACGGCGCCCGGGAGTCTTCGGCTACCGCCGGCTCCTCGAGGAGGGCGGAGCCGGGGTCGACCACCACTGCCACCTGGGAGCTGCGCCGGGGGCGAAGCCGGTGCTTCCTCAACGCCGCGGCGGCGGCCAAGGCGGCCTCCCTCGCCCGCTTCAGCCAGATGTGCAGGTTGTGGGCGCCCCACATGAAGGTGGCCAGCAGGGCCACGTTGGGAACGTGCCGGTAGTGGAACTGGCCCTTGGTCATCCCGATCACGTCCGGGTTCTTGAAGGAGCTGAAGCCGCGCTCCACATTGGTCCGCTTGGCGTACTTCTCCTCCCACTCGGGAGTGCCCCAGAAGGGGAACTGGAAGATGCTCGGAATCTCCTCCGCCTTCAGGGTGGCCGCGTTGATGCAACAGGCTTCGTCATAGCCATGGTTCCCGTCGCAAACGGCCAGCCTCGGGTCCCGACGCCTCATCGACCCCGGCACCTTGGGACACCCCAGGGCGTTCACCGCCTTGCGTCGCAGGACCGGAGAGCTGAGCCGCACCTGATCCGGGGTCGGCTTGCCGTGGGGCACCAGGGCATACAGGGACCGCTCCTTGATCGCCGCCCGGTACGCCCGCTTCTTCTCCTCCGGCGCCTGGGGGCCCGGCCTCTCGATGAACCAGAGCCACTCAGGCATGTGGGGCAGGTACCCCCCACTGGGGAGCATCAGGCATTTCTTCCAGGTAGGGCACGCGTGCTGCTGGGTCGCCTTCAGGTCGAAGCAGGGCATGACCCCCAGCGCCCGCATCTCCGCCAGCCACTTGCCGTCCTGGCTGAAGCCTCGGTCGGCGATGAGGTCAGCCACCTTGACTCCGTGCTCCTGTAGCAGCTTCACCAGCCTCACCGACACCGGACCGTCGTAGGCGTTGGCGGCGAACAGGGCGTGGGCGTACACATAGCCGGCATTCTCGGCAGTGCCGCTGATGGTGTCGTCCCCGAAGCCGAAGACCCGCTTGGTCCTGGACTCACCCCCGCCCGAGCGTCGCTCCTGTTCCCCCGGCGCGTCGGGATCCCTCTCCCCCA
>JAKATL010000018.1 GCA_021827985.1 bacterium | reverse complement strand
CCCCAGTTGAACCCGGATGAGTGGGTCTGGCGGCACGTGAAGAACCACCGGGTGGGACGTCAGGCGGTGAGCGGTCCCGCCCAGTTCCAAGAGCTCGTTGTCAGCGCGCTACGACGACTCCAGAAGCTGCCTGCCACCATCCGTGGCTTCTTCTACGCGCCCGACCTCCGCTACATCCTCTGATGTGTCGGCTTACCAACGCTCGGCTTAGTATGTCCCGCTTCTCCATCGGCAACTAGTGTCCTGCTTCTGAAGTAGATACGCAAAAGCGAGCGATGCTGGCGAGGATCTGGTCGGCGGTCTTGACCCAGGTGAAGGGCTTGGGGTGCTCGTTGTTGGCCTTGAGGTAGACGCGGATAGCGTCCTCCAGGGCGCGCACGCTGTGGTGTGAACCCCGTCGGATCTGGCGCTCCGTGAGCAGTCCGAACCAGCGCTCCACCTGGTTGATCCAGGACGAGTAGGTCGGGGTGAAGTGCAGCTGGAACCGGGGATGGCGCAACAGCCAGCGATGGACCGAGGGAGTCTTGTGGGTGCCGTAGTTGTCGAGTACCAGATGAACTTCGAGGTCGGCGGGGACCTCGGCGTCGATGCGCTGCAGAAAGCTGAGGAACTCGGTACTGCGATGGCGCCGGTGAAGGTCGCCGATCACCCTGCCGCTGCCGATGTCCAGGGCGGCGAACAAGGTGGTGGTCCCATGGCGATGGTAGTCATGGGTCTGGCGCTCGGGGATCCCGGGCCGCATGGGCAGCAGCGGCTGGGTGCGGTCCAGCGCCTGAATCTGGCTCTTCTCGTCCACACAGAGGACCAAGGCCCCTTCAGGTGGGTGCAAGTAGAGGCCGATCACGTCGGTGACCTTGGCCTCCAGTTCCGGATCGGTGCTGTATTTGAAGCCTTGCGTGCGGTGCGGCTTGAGACGTTCCTCCCGCCAGATGTCGAGCACCGTGGTGGCGCTGACCCCGACTTCCCTGGCCACCTGCCGGCTGCTCCAGTGAGTGTGGCCCCGTAAGGGCTTGCTCAGAGTGACGCTGATGATCCGGGCCCGCACCTCCTCCCCGAGGCGCTTGGGCCGGCCCCGGCCCGGGCGGTCGACCTCCAGGCTGCCCAGGCCCTCCTGCTGGTAGCGGGAGCGCCAGAGCTGCACGGTGGGGAGCGTGGTGCCGATCCGGGCTGCAATCTGCCGATTGGGAAGACCCTCGCTGGCCAGCAGCACGATGCGAGAGCGAGTAACCAAGCGCTTGGAGAGCGTGTAGCTGCGGGACCAGGTGGTCAGGATCGCGCGGTCTTCATCCGGGACATCGAGGGCGGGGGCAGGATGGTGGGCCATGTGACGAGCATGATCGTCTCGCACACAATATGCAACCTATTTCACCTGCAAGGCACTAGGCGCCAAGCCTCCCGACCGTGAGGGCACCGCAAGGTACGTCATGTTGTACATAATCAACATAAACCGAGATATGGATTAACATGTACATCATGAACGCCCAGAGGCACCGGCCCCACCCTCCGTTCCCAGCCGGGGCGCACCGGGCCAGGGATCTAGGGGAGCGGCTCCGGCTGGCCCGCCTTCGCCGACGTATGACCCAGGCAGAGCTCGCGCTGCGGGCGGACACCAACCGGACGACGCTCTGGCGCTTAGAGCGGGGCGACCTGAGGGTGAGCCTGGAGACGCTGGTGAGGGTCCTCGGAGTTCTCGGGTTGGACTCTGATCTGGACCTGCTGGCCCTCGATGACGAATTGGGGCGCCGCCTACAGGATCAGCCGCTACGCCGGGCCCGTCGGCCTCACCCGAATGGTCCCGGATGACCGGTCAGCGGGACCAGGTCTTGGCCCATCTAACCGGCGAGCATCTCGGAGGATCTGTTCTGGTGGGGCGCCTCACCCACACGCGAGCCAACGGCGCGGGTACCTATTCCTTCGAATACTTCGACTCCTGGTGGGGCCAGCGTGGCGCGTTCCCCGTCGACCCGGCTGGTTACGACTCTCGTCTCCATATCCCCGGATCATCCCAGTGGAAATTGACTCGGGCCGTCGGCTGACCTCAGGGAAAGCGACGGCGTAGCCTACCAGGCAACGAACTCACGGAGAGACCCGCTGGAACGGGGCCGCACTGGAGGCTACGCCGTGTCTGCAAAGTATCAGATCCTGTCGCCCACCGCACCGGTGGCGGCACCCCACGACCTCTTGGAGGATGTGGTCCGAAGTGGGGCGCAGCAGCTTCTGCAGGCCGCCTTGGAGGCGGAGGTGGAAGAGTTCCTTGGCCGTGCCGCCGATCACCGAAATTCCCGTGTGCCCAGACGAAGGGCCGATCAACCAGCGGGTGAGAGTCCCGCCCGGGCAAGCCACCAGAGGACCCCGGTAGTCAACCTCCGGCGTTCGGCGAGATCCGGGCGTCGAAGCGAGGAGAAGCGAAGCTGCAGGCCGTAACGAGAGTGAACTCTGCCGCGTCGAGACGTGAACCCGTAAGGGATGGAGCGGGCCGAGCCCGGGGGAATTGGGCGAAGGCCGCAGTCCGGGCCTGGGATTCTGGAGCAGCCCGGAACCGCCCCGGCGTAGGGGAGATGGCATGTAGCGAAGGCTGGTCGGTCAACTGGGGAGAGCCTCCCGCACCCGGGGTCGAGGTCGATAGCCCCGGAAGCATGCCCTGGTGTAAGGCCACACCGAAGTCCAGGACGGTGCGGTGGCAGTCGGAGCGGGGCACAGTACCCAGGATCGCCGAGACAACACAACTCGGCGTAGGGAAAGGCCCGCACTTCGGTGACGCGCGAGCTGCAAGGGACGGGTCAGGGCATGGCTGAGGCCAACTCCCCCCGGGAAAACGTCCGTGCACTTCAGCGCGCGCTCTACGTGGCCGCGAAGCGGAACGGCAGGCGGAAGTTCCCCGCCCTGTACGACCGGATCGCTCGGCCGGACGTGTTGCCTGGCTTCCGCAGCAGGGGAACACGGGATGGACGAAAAGCGCCAAGAGATGGGCAAGTTTGTTCAGGGCGCCCTGGGCGTGTAGTGCCTAGGCGAATTCCGGGGCGGTCAGGCCGCGGAGCGGGGCGCGGCCCTCAGGGCCAGGAAGCGCGGGGGCTCGGGAGCATTGATGGCCTTGAGGATCTCAGCCTGCCAGGAAGTGACGTCGGTGCGCTGGTGGGACTCGCCGGCTGGGCCGCGGAACACTCCCAGGTGGAGGATCTGCAGCTCGTTGCGGAGGTTGCGCCAGGTGTCGTGGGTGCGGTTCTCGGCCACTCGGATCAGCAGCAGGGCCAGCCAGCACAGCAGGATGTGGGCCCGGATCCGTTCCTCCTTGCGGTGGTACACCGGCCGCAACTCCAGGGTGGTCTTCATGTCCCGCCAGCCCCGCTCCACCTGGAGCAGCTGCTTGTAGCCGGTGGCGATCTCCTCGGCACTGAGCTGAGGGTCCGAGCTCCGCAGCAGGAACTTGCCGTCGAGATGGGCCTCCCGGGCCACCTTGGCCCGGTCCACCCGCAGGAGACCGCCCTTGGTCACCCGCAGCAGCCGGGCCAGCCCCGGCTTGGTCTTGAGCTTGCCCAAGAGCTCCGCCCTCTGGGTGGCCGTCAGCTCGTCGCTGCCGGCGATCGCCTCCTCCAAGTATGAGAGCAGCCGCTCCCGTACCCTCTGGTCCCGGACCGCTTCCTCGGGGTTGTGGCAGATCACGAAGCGGTCGGAGCCCACCACCACTTCCTTCACCCAGAGGTTCTGCGCCACCTGCTGGTAGCGGCCGGGGCGCGAGAGCGCAGCCCTCGCCTCCTCGGACTCCCCCCGCAGCTTCTCCCCGATGATGTAGTGCTCCCCGTCCTGGCTGAGGTGGGCCCGGTTGGCCTTGGAGCTGAACCCTCGGTCCGCCACCCACACCACCTTGCCCACCTGCCAGCCCGCGAGATCGTCCCGCACCTGGCGCAGCAGGGGAGACTCTCCGGTGTCCCCGGGCCAGCTCCACACCCTGATCGGGATCCCCTCCCTGGTCACCGCCATCCCGATCAGCACCTGGGGGAGGTCGGGGCGGTGGTCCTTGGAGTGTCCGTACTGGCGGAACCCCAGCTGCACCACCTCCCCCTCCTCGTCCACCCAGTCGGAATCGGCACCGTCAGTCTCCCAGTAGGTGGTGGAACCGTCGAAGAAGATCAGGTCGACCTCCAGCTTCAAGAGCTCGGCGGTGGCGAAGTAGACCGCCTGGGTCAGCTCCTCCTCGCACTCCAAGAGGAAGTCCATGGCCCGGTAGCAGGAGTCATCGTCCACCTCCTCCAGCCCGGGGATGAACACCCGCTCCAGGACCCACTGGGTGGCCGCCAGCTTGGAAAGTGGCTCCAGCGCCCGGTTGGCCACCAGGGCGAAGAGCACCCGCTCCACCCTGGGGTCCAGCTTCCGGCCCTTGAGCAGGCTCTTGATGCTCCTGTCGATCCCCAGCTGCTGCCACAGGTGGTCCAGGACCCAGGCCCCGCCCATCGGGCGGCTCTCCGCGAACGCCAGCTCCCCGCTGGTGGCCCCGCCCCCGGCTGCCCCCGGCTCCACCACCCGGGTGATCGATCGGGCAAGACGGATCAGCGCCTGGCGATCGAGCTGGTCCTCGCGGCCGAAGCTGTGGACCACCTGTGCCTTGGCCTGGTGGCCCACTGGGTCCCAGAAGTTCTGGGCCAGCTGGAGGTAGCGGACCACCGAGCCGTCCTTGTTGCGGCGGCTGATGGTGCGCAGGTACATGCCCAGATCATATCAGCCACTTCATCTCCCCGCAATACCCCAACGTGGACCAGTCGTGTGCCTAGGCTACGGACTCTTTGGCCCCTCCCTTGATCTCAAAGACCGCCGATTCCACCCCTCCACCGGTCAGTTTGCTGCGGAAGCCCGGTGTTGCAAACGGCCTGGGAACAGGTCCGGCGCAACAAAGGTGCCGCGGGCATCGACGGCGAGACCCTCAAGGTCATTGAGGCTCAAGGGGTGGAGCAGGTGCTGACGGAGCTGCGCGAGCTGCTGGAGAGCGGGAAGTACCGCCCCCTGGCGACTCGCAGGGTCTACATCCCGAAGCCGGGAAGGCCCAAGGAAAGGAGGCCGCTCTCAATCCCTCGGGTGAGAGATCGGATCGTTCAGACCGCGGCCAGGCTGGTGCTCGCCCCGCTCTCCCGCCAGCATCCGCCGGCACGCCTCGGACCGAACCTTGGTTCCGTACCTCAACACTGCCTCACCTCCAACTGTTGGAGCCAGGCTCTCACATGGGTGGGTCACTTTTCGGGGTACACGTCAAGCCTTCATGAGAGTTCGGGGTTGGTGAGTGTGGCCGCGTATGCTGCAGGCGGCTGCAGCCCCAAGGAGCGATGCGGTCGGTGATGATTGTAGTCGTGGCACCAGTCCGCATAGAGAACCCGGGCCTCCAGGATGGTGTCGAAGATCTCCCGAGCGAAGAGTTCGTCGCGAGCCTTGCCATTGAAGCTCTCCACGAAGGCGTTCTGCCAGGGCGACCCCGGATCGATGTAGGCGGCTCCGGTGCGGGAGAAACGACACGAGTCGCGGATGGTCAAGGAGATGAACTCCGGTCCGTTATCGCAGCGGATGAACTCAGGTGCGCCGCGCTCGGCCACGGCCCGATCCAGCACCTCGATGACGTGGTCGGCGTTGATGGAGCGCGCCACAGCGTTGCCCACGCTCTCCCGCGTGTACTCGTCGCACATCGCCAGGGCCTTGAAGGGCCGGCCATCCGAGGTGGTGTCGAACAGGAAGTCCAATGCCCAGACGTGGTTGCGGCGCTCCGCCTGCAACCGCCTGGCGGGGACGGTGCTGTCACCCAACCGCCGCCGCTTGGGTGGATGGGGTGGTACCCGCAGCCCTTCCTCCCGCCAGATCCGCTGTACCCGCTTGTGGTTCACCTTCCAGCCCTCGTCCCGCAACACCGCTCCGGCCCGCCGGAAGCCCCACCGGGGTCGTTCCTTGGCCACCTGGCGCAACCGCTGCCGCAGCAGCGCCTCCGGGGCCGCCACCGGCCGCGGAGACCGTCGCTGCGTCGTTCTGGGCTGACCCACAGCCCGGCACGCCTGCCGCTCGCTCACCTGGAACTTGCCCACCAGATGCAGCACCGCGGCCCTGCGGCGAACCGGGCTCAGAAGTTTCGGCGTTGTGTCACTTGATGGGATGAAAGCGGAGGGGTCTCCACTCCCCGAGGCTTTCCCGAGTGGGCGACACTCGGGGTGTTGTAGCAACCCCAGGGAGGGAGACCCCGAGATGACTTGCCCAGAGTACATCGGAATCGACCTTCACCGGCGCCGGTCGGTGGTGGTCAGGATGAACGCCGAGGGCCAGGTGCTGTCGAGCGACCGGATCGAGAACGACCCGGAGGAGCTGCAGCGGCTGCTGGCGGCGGCCGGGTCTGACCCGGAGGTGGTGCTGGAAGCCACCTATGGCTGGTACTGGGCGGTGGACGCCTGCCAGGAGGTCGGGGCCGCGGTGCACCTGGCCCATCCGCTGGGGGTGAATGCCTTCAAGACCCAGAGGGTGAAGCAGGACCACACCGATGCCCGTCACCTGGCCGACCTCCTGCGGATGAACCGGCTGCCGGAGGCATGGATCGCTCCCCCGGAGATACGCGAACTGCGGGAGCTGATCCGTTACCGGGCCAAGCTGGTGGCGCTGCGCAGCAGTTGCAAGTCGCAGATCCACGCGGTGCTGGGGAAGTTCGGGGTCAAGGTGACCATGAGCGACCTGTTCGGGGTCTCCGGGCTGCGGTTGCTCGATGACACGGTGCTGCCGCCGGTGTACCTGCAGCGGGTCAACTCGCTGCGCGCCCTGATCGAGGCGATCACCGCCGAGCTCTGGGAGCTGGAGAGGCCGATCCAGAAGCGCCTGGAGCAAGACCACGGATACAGGGCCATCCAGCGGATCCCGGGGGTGGGACCGGTGCTGGGCGCGATCCTGGTGGCGGAGATCGGCGACGTCACCCGGTTCCGAGATGCGGCCGCGCTCTGCTCCTGGGCGGGGCTGACCCCGCGCCACCGGGAGTCAGACCGGACCGTTCACCGGGGCCGGATCACCAAGCAGGGATCTAAGTTGGTGCGCTGGGCAACGGTAGAGGCCGCCCAGCGGCTGGGTGGTGATCCTCACCTGGGCCAGGTGCTGGGCCGGCTCCGGGAGCGGCGGGGCCGGGGCATCGCCCGGGTGGCGGTGGCCCGGCGGATCCTCACCCTCGTCTACTACGGCTTGCGGGACGGCGAGATCCGGGCCCTGGCCCGGCCCGCCCGGGAGGCCGCCTGATGGCTGTTCGGACCTGGCTCGATGCGTGCTCGTCGTTCTGTCTGGCGCCCGCAAGGCGTGGCCGTTCACTTGATTGAGCCCACCGATCCGTTGCCGTATTGCTCCATGCCGCCTTGGCGCGGCGCAGAGATGACAGGCTTCCCCGGCCGGGGACAGCCCTCAGCAAGACCGAATCGGTCTGGAGTTCTGGCTCGCTCACGGTCCGTCCCGCCTTTCCCGACCGGGAGACTGCGCACCTCGGTTATCGAGACCACCGGCTGACCACACACCTCGTGGCCGGCAGAGCCTGCCTCGCGGTGGGTCAGTTGAGTGCGCCGTTCTAGCCTCCAGTCAGTAGCCTCCCAGGTGCCCGCAGCTCACCGGAACGAATTTGGAGAAGGGGCTTGACAACCGCTACCCCTTTCAGACCTGAACCAGTGGATAGGCTGGGGGGAGCCGGCGGGAGCGCTGAGCCCGAGTTCGACAGTGATCTGGGCCTTTGGGACTCTAATGGCGAGTGATTTGAGTTCATAGACGGTGATTGGGGGCGGGGTTTGGGCCCCTTCTTGTAGATACACGGGTGCTTGCGGTCAGGAAGTCGTTTCAGGTATGATTCGTAGAGATGTACCTGCGGGTGACCCGGCGCACCAACAAGGATGGCTCCGTGGTCGAGTACCTGCAGCTGGCCCACAACGTGCGGCGCGAGGGCAGCCCCCATCCCCATGTCCAGGTCATCCACAACTTCGGGCGCAAGGACCGGGTCGATCCTGAAGCGCTGCGCCGCCTGGCTCACAGCCTTCGGCGGCTGGAAGTTGGAGACGCCGATGCGGAGCTGGGCGTGGAGCGTTCCCGGCCCCTGGGGGGCGCCCACGTGCTGCAGCACCTGTGGGAACAACTGGGGATAGCCCAACAGTTGCGGGAGCTGCTGCAGGAGCGGGAGTTCGAGAGCGATGTGGAGCGGGTGCTGTTCGCCCTGGTCGCCAACCGCTGCCTTGCTCCCAGCTCCAAGCTGGGAGCCTGCGAATGGGTGGCCCAGGACGTGGTCATCCAGGGGCTGGAGCAACTGGAGGTGCAGCAGGCATACCGGGCCATGGACTTCCTTCTGGAGAACCAGGCGGAGGTGCAGGAGCGGGTCTTCTTCCAGGTGGCGGAGTTTCTGCGGCTGGAGGTGGACCTGATCTTCTTCGACACCACCTCCTCGTACTTCGAGATCGAGGGTGAGGATGAGGAGGAGGGCCTCCGCCGCTTCGGGTACAGCCGGGACGGCCGTCCGGACCGGGCGCAAGTGGCGATCGGCCTGGCAGTCACCAAGGAGGGGATCCCGGTGCGGTGCTGGGTGTTCCCCGGCAACACCGCCGATGCCTCCACGGTGGAGCAGGTGAAGCAGGACCTGCACGGCTGGAAGCTGGACAAGGTGGTCCTGGTGGCCGACCGGGGCATGAGCAGCAAGGAAAACCTGCAATTGCTGCGCCAGGACGGGGGGCACTACATCATCGGGGAGCGCATGCGCTCCGGGGTTCCGGTGGTGGAGGAAGCGCTTTCCCGTCCCGGGCGGTACCACCGGCTCAAGGACAACCTGGAGGTGAAGGAGGTGGTGGTGGGCTCGGGGCGGAAGCAGCAGAGGTACGTGATCTGCCGCAACCCCGAAGAGGCGGAGCGAGACCGGGCCCGGCGGGAGCTGCTGCTGCAGGAGCTGGAACAGGCCCTGCTGGAGCTTGACCAGACGGCCATCCACCAGCGCCGCGCCTGTGCTCTGCGGATCAGCCGGCGCTTCGGGAAGTACGTGCGCCAGCTGCCGGACGGCCGGCTGGCGCTGAACCGGGCCGTGGTCCTCCGGGAGGAGCGGCTGGACGGCAAGTACTTGATCCACGCCAGCGACCGGCGCCTCAGCACCGAGGAGGTGGCTCTGGGTTACCGCCAGCTGCTCCAGGTGGAGAGGGGATGGCGAGATCTCAAGCAGGAGTTCGAGTTGCGGCCCATGTTCCACCGCAAGGAGGACCGCATCCGGGCCCATGTCCTGCTGTGTTTCCTGGGGTTGCTGCTGATCCGGGTGGCCGAGAACCGCACCCAGCAGACCTGGCCTTGCATGCGCCGGGAGCTGCAACGGCTGGTGCTGGTGGACCTCAGCGGGCCCGCCGGGCACGTCTCCCAGACCTCCAGGCCCACCCCCTCACAGACCCAATTGTTTGAGGCACTGCAGATCCCTTCCCCACTTCGCGTCTGGTCCACCTCGAGTTCAGGCAAGCCTCAAGCGGCGTAGACACACGCCGGCTCCCGCCGAAGCGTCGCCCCGTGAACTCAAGCTGATCTCACCTACGCGTCCCTCTCCGCAGAGGTCACTGTCGAACTCGGGCTGAGGGACGCAGCGCCGGCACCAGTTGGGCACGGTCGCGGGCTTGGGCGGTGTCCGCAGGTGGGGTTCTGAGGCTTGCCGCCCCGGAGCAGGGTCGAGAGGGGCCGCCCATGGCGCGTTGGACTCCAGGTTGCCCCGGTGGCTGGCCGCTGGTGGGTGTCGGGTGGCCTATCCGGTCGGGGCCAGACGGAGGAGGTAGTGGTGCAGGGCCCAGAACTCCTCCTTGTGGAGCATCCCGGAGGCCAGCCGCAGGCGAAGCCGCCGCCCACCCCGCACCAGTCGGGCTGGCACCGAAAACAGCCAGCGGCGCAGCAGCTGCGTGTTGTGGGGCTGGCCCACAGCCGCCAGCTGCTCATCGCTGAGGACGCCCCCGGCGGCGGCCTTGGCCTCCTGCCGCTCCCGGCAGACGTTGACCGCTGAGAGCATGGAGGTCAGGTTGGTGGCGATCACCGCCGCGGTCTGCCAGGCGTAGTTGGCCCGGCGCCGGCGTAGGGGCAGGTGGATCAGGCCGCAGCCCAGCTTGAGGTCCTTGATCCGCTCCTCGATGTGGGCCCGGCGCCGCTGCCAGAACTCCAGCTCCACCGCCTCCTGGGGCAGGTCGGTGGCGATGAAGGAATAGGCGTAGGTGTGGCTCACCATCCCCTTGAGGGCCAGCTGCAGCTGCCCCTTGGGGATGGTCCTCCTCCTCCGGCTCCTGGGGCTCTGGGAGATCTCCTTCGCCTCCACCCTGAGCCGCCGCACCAGAAGCCGCAGCGGCTCGTGCTGCCAGCCGGTGGGCGTGAACCGCAGCTCCGCCACCTCCGCCCCCGCCATCTCCCGGCAGGGCCGCCAGCCGCTGGGCGAGAGGTGCCGCCGCAGCTCCCACATCACCTGGTAGTGGGGCACCACCACACAGAACCGCAAGTGGTGCCCCCGGCACCGGTTGAGGAACCCGGCGCTGTAGAAGCCGCTGTCCGCCCGCAGCCGCACCTCCCCGTGCCCCTTCGGCAGGGTGCGCAGCGCCCTCAGCACCAGGCGGGGAGCGATCGGCTTGTCGGAAGCGGATCCTGATCTCAGCCCCGCCGCCAGCACCCGGCGCCGCTCCGCCCAGGTGCAGAGCAGAGAGCCGAAGCTCAGCTTCCCCTCGTAGTTGTAGGCGGCCTCCTCCTTCAGCTCGCCGTGGACCTCGGTGGTGGTGGAGTCGAGGTCCAGGGTCACCGGGTCTTTCTCCGCCAGCCCCAGCATCCGGTCCAGCTCCACTCCCGCCTGGGCCAGCTCGGCCACCACCGCCTCCACCTGGCGCTGGGTGAACCGGGGCAGCAGCTGGCTGGCGGTCTCCGGAGCAGGCACCCTGGCCACCGCCCGCAGCACCCGGCCCGCCTCATCCTCACGCAGAGGATCCAGGTGGGCCAGATGGCTGCCCCCGGCCAGGATCGACTCCCCAAGGCAGACCAGCAGCTCACCGCCGCTCAGCCCCCGGCGCCGCTGCTTGAACTGCCGCACCCTCTCCACCGCCGCGTCCAGCCGCTCCACCAGGTGCAGATTGGAGTTCAGGTCCCGCACCAGCAGCAGCCCGGTGTGACCGGTGAGGCTGGGGTCATCAGCGCCACGGTGAACGGTGGGGACGGATGCGCTACGCTTCACTCGCTGAGTGCCTCCTGCTTGGAGCCGATGGGCGTCTCACAACCCCCATTTTCCAAGTCAGCGAGGCACTTCTGCTACCTGCCCCCAACCCTCCTTCCTGTCCCTATCCACTCCTTCAGGTCAGAGATGACTGCAGCTATTCCTCTATGTCCCCAGCCAACCGGGAGCGGAACTGACTCCATCGTCGAAGGGCCATGTCACGCGCGCTGGTCAAGCGAGCCACCTGTTCCTCGGTGTACTCACCCAGAAGTCCGTGGCCCGACTTCGCACCCAGCCATCCACGCGCAACGTGATCCACCAAGGCCGCAGGCGGAAGCTGGTCAGTGGCCAGCGCCGGATACAGCGCGCGCGCCACCGCGACGTGTACGTCCAAGCCGGCCAGGTCCATGTTCTGAAAGGGGCCCAGGCTCGCCCAGCGCGGCCCGAGCCCATTGGTCACCGCAATGTCAATGTCCGACCATCCGCAAACACCATCCGCCACCAAAGCGTAGGCCTCCCGCATTAGCGCGTACTGCAAACGGTTCGCGATGAACCCAGGCACAGCTCGACAGACAAGGACCGGAACCTTCCCCAGTCGGGCCATCCATCCGCGAAGCAGCTCGACTGTTTCCGGCTCGGTACGAGCTCCCGCCACGACCTCCACCAGCTCGACTAGGTCCGCCGGATTGAACCAGTGCAATCCAGCAAACCGCCCTGGGGCATCGACTGCACCAGCCAAGATATCCAGGTCCAGCGACGATGTGTTGGTTGCCACCACAGCGGTCGGCGGCACATGGGCTCCGACATGTTTCAGCAAGGTGATCTTTTGCCCCAGATCCTCGCGGATACTCTCGATCACTAGGTCTGCCTCAGCCAACTCCGAAGTCGCGTCGGTGGTCAGGCGAATCCGAGCCTCTATCGCCTCCGCGCTCCCACCGCCACCCGGACTCGAGCCGCCGGGGGACTCAGCGTCCGCCTGCGCAACACAGGACGCTATCGTCCGAGCGGCATCAGCCAGAGACTCCGCCCGACGTGCCGTCACACATACATCAACTCCTTCCCTTGCGAAGCACACAGCGATCCGTGCGCCCATGGTGCCCGCGCCCACAACCACCACCCGCCTGGGCAGGTCTACCCCCGCAGCGGGCATCCGGGACCCTGTGGTCTAACGCAAGTTCGCACGCATCTCATCTGCAGTCCACCAATCACTGACATCCCCCGCGGTCAGGATCACCCCGGAGTCAAGACTTGCCCAGTGCCCATCTCGGCCCAGCAGCCCCACACTCGGCGCCCCTTCACTCCTCCAGCAATCAACCCCGTCCGTTCCAAAAACCTTAGCCCCGTAGTACGCCGCAAGCGGAGCCACCGCCCCTACACTCCGCTCGACTCCCGCACCAGCTGCGCCCCGCACCACGACCGCTTCGGCGCCCGCCTCGACTCCCGCCCTAACCAGGTCCCGGAGGGCATCCTCCAGATCTTCCTCGGCTGCCCACGGCAGCGCCCCACTCAACTCCTCAAGCCCGGGAACCCCGACTACCACCCCGGTCCTCCCGACCGCTGAGATCCGAGCGACGACGCCGGCCATTGACCGGACCTCCGGTAGATCCGCTAGCTGACTTGGTGCCTTCTCCGTAGCCGCGCTGTCTGCCGAAGAGAGTAGCCCAGGCAGCATAGGCACCTCAACCGCGTCGGCTTCGCACACCATCGCCGCCTCACCCAGCCATCGCGCTACCGCCGCGACATCACGCCAAAACTCCACGCCCGCCGCGGCCCGCACGAACACCGGCAGTCGCTGCCACACCAGCGGGACAAATGCCAAGTCCGATTCGCCGGCAAGAGCCATCCTCATGGCGGCGAGTCCCTTCATATGCGCACCACTTCCCGGTTTGGCGCCGCCGACGGCCACTCACCGAAGTACTTCAGACTTTCCTCCGGCGGTCTACGGGCACTCCACTCGGCCACGAACTCAGCGTAAGGCCGGCTACGTCCCCGCCTCGCTTGCCGCTGCTGCTCGCGCGCCCTCTTCGTGCCTTCCTCGTCAAGCAGCCCACTCTCGAAGTCAAACACCACCCCATACACGCGCCGCGCGGTCTCCGCAGAAATCACCGCGTTGCGCACATCCGCCACCACTGCCTCAGGATCCCGCTCCAGAACGTCCCCGTAGCCACCTCCCCCGTTGGTGCTGGCCGCGAGAATATCCCCCTCGTGCAGCACCGACACGCCACGGGTCTGATGCTCCAGAATCAGCTCTCCCCCAACCGGGACCTGCCCGGCGAGCTCGTAGTCGTCCGTCGGCACGTCTGCCGTGCCACCCCGCATCCGCTCCAGCACATCCGAGCCCATCACCCGTATCCCCGGAAGCACGGTCGCCGCGTACCCGCCAAACAGGCCATTCGCCGAGGGGAACTTTGACTCCTTCTGACTGGATGTAAACGCCAGGTAGCGCGTGCCGTAGACCACGTAGCCAACTGCGGCGCCGCATCCCCCCCGGTACCGCCCAAAGCCGCACGTGTCCGCTTGCTCGTGCTCATAGAGGTGCAACAGGGGAAATTCTTGCTCAATGTCCTCGACGTCTGGTGCCTTTCCCCACGGCCCGTGGGGAAAGCCGAACACGTCCACCCCGTCCCGGTCATGGCGGGCAGCAAGACCATATGCGTTCAGCGGGTACCCCATGAAATCTGTAACCCGATACCCGAACTGGTTCACCCCACTCACCATTACCGCCGACGCGCTCGAGGTGCAGAACCCGCAAACCAGATCCCGTTGCTCGCCTGAGTACATGATCTTCGACAGGGCCACGCCGAGCAAGGGGAATACCATCGCGCCGACCAGCGGCGAGCAGCTTACCGCCGCCTCGCTCCCCGCGTCAAAGAAGGATCCTTTGGGTACCCGAATCTCAACATTCTCCAGCATCCCCGAGGAAATAGGAAAGTCATGGAAGGGAAATTGGTACAAGTTCACGGCGCAGTGCGCCGCAATGATGTGGGCGAACGCATTGTACGAGCCCTCGTGTTCGGGCGACGTCCCTCCGAAGTCGATGATCAGGTGATCACCCCTCACCGTGATTGCCACCTGGGCTCGCAGCAAGGAGGCATCATGACCGGTAGTATCCATGAAGACCACGTGTCGGTACGTCCCGTCTGGCCACGCTCCGACACGACGACGGACACCCGCCGAGGTTTGCTGAATCATCCGTCGGAACAACCCTCGCAGGACCCGGTTGCCGTACTTGCGCGCCAGCTCCTGTACCCGAACGCGCACCCGGTCGCAGGCAGCTACCCGAGCTTTCACGTCGGTCACCTGCATCCGGGGAGCGCGTGAAATGAAGTTCTCCATGATTCTCAGCAGGTCCTCGCTCAAGCGGTAATTTGCCCCCAGCTTGAATGGGGACAGTTTCATCCCCTCGTCGTGGCGCGTCTTTGCTTGGGTGATTTCCCCACCGGGATCCGATCCCCCCGTTTCAGCTTGGTGGGCGCCGCACACGGCCCATGCCACGAGCTCGCCATCATTGAACACGGGCATTAGCGCAAACTGGTCCGGGTTGTGAATGCCCCCGTACAGGGCCTCATTGCAGTAGAATATATCGCCTTCATGCACGCCCACGGAAGGGTCATCACGATACTCCGCGAGTATGAACTTGATGGGGATTTGCCCCGTGACGGAGTGCAGGTAGGTCCCCAGGACTGGCGCGACAAGGTCGCCGGCAGCGGTATAGACGCCGACAAGAGTGTCGCCAGAATGAAGCATCGACGAGATGCCCATCCTAGTCATTACCTCCTTTCCCTCTTGGGCAATGAGCACCAGTTTGGCCGACAGGATCTCGTAGTCTCCGACCTGCAACGCCTCAACAGCCTCCAGCTCCTCCTGAGATGGGCTCTCAGGCTTCATCCCGGTGGCGAGGAGCCTCTCAAGATCACTGGTCACTGGCCCTTTCCTCCTGGGTGAGAACAAACGTCATTTGCTCGTCGATACTGAGAGCCCACCCAGGTGCCACAACAGTGGTCGTGGTGGGCGCCTCGACTAGGGCGGGCCCGACGATCCTAGTGCCCGCCACCATGGACTCGGCGTCGTATACCGGCGTGTCCACCGCGTCGGTCCCGAGTTCCCAGACCGCCCGCCTGGCTCCGATGGCAGATCCCTCGGCCCTGCGAGTCGCCCGGACCGTAGGTGCACTTCCGCTCCCAGGAATTCGCGCCTTGAGCACAAAGCCCTCGACCTCGACCCCGGCGTCGGGGTTCAAGCCTAGCGGACTGTATGCCTCGGAATACTCGGTTTCGAAGGCCGCGTAGAGTTGCTGCGCGTCGGCCGCGCCCGCAAGGTGGAGTAGGGGCGCCGCAACCCGCTTCACGTTGAGCTGGCCGCCGAACTTCATGTCCAGTTCCAGTTCATACTCTACGAGTGCAGCGTCGAACCCCTCGCCGGCAAAGTCCCTTTGTGCCTGGGTCACAAGATCATCCACGACTTGGTTGAAGCCCTGGGTGTCACCCAACCAGGTTCTAGTGTTGCCATTGAACAGGCCAAAGTGGGCCGACTTCTCGTACACATGCAGGATGTCCATGACCGAGGATCCATAAGCACAGAACACTGGGGCAAACGGGAACGTGACGATGCGGTTCATGCCCGCGGCTTCGGCGTAGCCGCAGGCGTGCAGGGGGCCGGCCCCACCGCCGGCGAAGATCACGAACTCCCGTGGATCATACCCCTTCAGAACCGTCTCCTTGTTGATGACCGCCCCCATTTGGGCGTCGACGATGCGCTTCACCAGTAGCGCGGCATCGGTGACTGACATGCCGAGCGGATCCGCGATCCGTTCCCGGATAGCGCGCTCCGCCCGTGCCTGGCTGACAGCCAGTTGACCTCCGTTGAACCGGCTGGGATTGATGTATCCGAGCACCAAGTCGGCGTCGGTAACCGTGGGTTCGCGGCCGCCCTGGCCGTAGCAGGCCGGCCCTGGCATGGAACCCGCGCTCTCTGGCCCCACCTCGAGGCGGCCCCCCACGTCGCGGTTGATCCTCGCGATCGACCCCCCCCCTGCCCCGATGGAGTGGGTGTCGAGCATCGTCGCGTCCACCAGCCAGCGATCGATGGTGGGAGCGAAGTTGTAGAACCGAGTGCTGCCCGCCGCGACCAGCCCGACATCGAAGCTGGTCCCGCCCATGTCGGTCACGACGACGTTGTGGAACCCATATGCTCGGCCAAGCCGCGCACCCCCAATCAAGCCCGCCACGGGCCCGCCCGAGAAGGTTTGAATGGCTGACGAGCGGAAGACCGTCGCCATCCCCCCGGTGTTGTGCACCATCATCAAGGGGGCATGGTAGCCACGGCTGCGCAGCCGCTGGCCAATGCCCGACAGCTCATCATACATGGAGCTTTGAAGGTACGCGTTCACCACGGTCGTGGTGGCGCGAGTGTACTCCAATCTTCTTGGGGCATTCTCGCTCGACAGGAAGACCGTAAGGTGCCCCAACAGGTGGTCACCATACTCCAGCTCAATCAGTTCTCGTATGCGGTTCTCATGCACGGGATTCACGTGCGACCACAGGAGGCACACCACGAGTCCCCTGACGCCCTGTCCGACTAGGTAGTCAAGCTTTCTTAAGAAGTCAGCCTCGTCCAGTGGCCTGACAATCTGCCCACGATAGTCTATCCGCTCCTTCACACCCACGGCGCTTGTGCGCGGGATTAGCGGCGTTGGTTTGCTCGCGCGAGCAATGTTGCGCTGCTCCGTGATGCTCAGACCGTCCGCCCATTGACTTCCCCGGCCAATCAGCAAATTGTCCTCGAACCCCTCCGTGGCGATATATCCCAGCCTCGGGCCTTTCGCCTCAAGCAGGCTATTGAGCGCCAATGTAGTCGAGTAGCGGATGATGTCGACTCGGGCAAGAAGGTCCTGCGAGAGCACGCCCAGTTGCGCCGCAGCATCGTCGATGGCCTGGAGCATCCCTCGCCCGAGATCGAACCCCGTCGTTCTGGTCTTGCACCATGTAACCTGATCATCCAACTGCACGAAACAATCGGTGAAGGTCCCACCGATGTCAATGTCAATTGACCCGCTCACTTGGCGCCCTCCTGCCCAGTGGTCGCCAGCCGCGCCTTGAGCGCATCGATGTCGATCTCAATGTCATGCGTGATGGGATGTCCTGGCGGCAAGTACTCAACCTCAACCAAGGCCAAGCATCCGGGACAGTAGAATTCCACGAGGCGACACCACAACGGATCCGGCGAGAATGTGTACGGCCCGTCAACACGCGGAGCGTGCACCTCACGCGGGTCGCGCTCCGCGACCCGGCAGCCCTCCTTGTAATTGCCGCGAGCTGGGCCGAGGTCAGACCCGCAGCGAGCGCACTTCCAGCGCTCGGTGTCGGTGTCGATGATGAGGTACTCCGTGACATGGTAGTCAGCCACCGGAGAGCTGCCTGCGTGCAATTCCGTATCCATACGAGTCGAACTCCACTGTCCAGTTGTTTGGGACGAACACGGTGGTATCCGGAGCCGCCAAGAATGCGGGCCCAGACACGGGCGGGGCGTTCGGCCTGCCCAGGCCAGGCCGGACCGGTACGTCGAACGGCCCAGTCTCCATCCAGACCGTGCGTCGTCGCGCGACGTCATCCTGACCCTGGTCGGTACTCACCACCGGGTGCGGCTTTGGGTCGCCCCTTAGTTCAATCTTTATCTTTCCTGGGCCACCCGGCCACGGAAGTGCCGACACCCAACCGGGGGCGTCGTCGTACAGTTCTGCCAGTGGAACGGATTGGCTAACCTCTGGTCCAGCAAAGGCGACCAGCCGCACCGTAGCAAGGACCGGGCTCCGCGCGTCAACGCCCTCGGCCCTCATGTCTCGGCGTGCGAGGTCAAGTATTGCCCTTACGGCGTCCCCGACCACCTGTGGGTCGCTCACGTCCGGAATCGGACTCTGGTAGTTCGCACCGATCGGAAGCAAGCCCCCACCAAAGGCCGAGAACACAGAGCTCTGCGGAAAGAACACCACCCGGTCGATGCCAAGGGCTAAGGCCGCTGCGACGGCCAGCAGGCCGCCACCGCCGCCGTAAGAGAACAACCAGCGATCATTGAGTGGCGAATCTGCTAGCCCCGGGCAAGTTTCGTTCCAAGTTCGCAGATGGGCGGCGAGCGTGCCGTGAATTGCCTCAAGTGCGATCAAGGCAGCCTCATTGACCCCGACACCCAAGCGTCGCGCCAGCGGCTCCAGGCTCGCGTGAGCGCGGCTGGTCACCAGTTGGCGGCGACCCGATAAGAACGCTCCAGCTTCCAGGTACCCGAGGGTAAGCCAGACATCAGTCGGGGTGGGCTCACTGCCTCCAAGCCCGAAGCAGGCTGGGCCGGGGACTGCGCCCGCGCTCTGCGGGCCCACGGCAATCGTTCCGTCGCTTCCGGCCCCTATCAGTGACCCTCCGCCCAGTCCGAAGGACGATAGTGCAACGGAGGGCAGGGGTAGCGAGATGTCGCCGAACTCGGTCGTACTTAACCGCGGAGCCTCGCCGCGTGACACGAACGCGACGTCGGTTGTCGTGCCACCCACGTCGAAGGTGACGACGTGACCTGCTCCAAGCGCAGTAGCCACGATCGCCGAGCCGATGACGCCAGAGCTGGGCCCGGAGTTGTATGTGTCGATCGCCCTGACCTTCGCAACGCGGGCGCTGGAGCCGTCCGTCTTGACGATCAGCACGTGGCGGGGATGCTTGTGCGCCCGCAACTGCTCGTCGGCGCGGTACAGGGTGCGTCCAATGGATGGATCCAGGTACGCATTGGCCACTGCGAGGGCGGTCCGGCCGTAGTCGCTCGGCTCGAAGGACATCTGGGACGAAAGCAAGACGCGGATCGCCCCAAGGTAATGTCTTGGGTAGGAGGACTCCACCAGCCGTTTGGCAGCGACCTCATTCGCGGCATTGAGGTGTGCATTGGCAAAGGCCACGACTACCATCTGTACGCCGAGTTCCAGGAGTTCGCGGACAGCCACTTCTAGTGCAGCCCCGTCGAGGTCACGGGCAAGGCTCCCATCGGCGCCAACCGCCTCCTCAACCCCACGAACAGCCTTCGGGTCCACATACCCGAACAGACGTCCGGCCTCCTCGGGACTTCCGTACAAAGAGTCCTCATGCCCTTTGGTGACGACCAACCCCACCAAGGCTCCGGACCGCTGGACAACGATGTTCGTAGCCACGGTTGAACTGAAGTGGACAACACGGCTCCGCGCAAGAAACCGTGACACCGGCTCCCCCATCGCCGCCGCTGCCGCCGCCACACACTGCATGAAGCTCTCAGTCAGGTCTGCGGGAGTGGTGTCGACCTTCACCTGCGCCGTTCTGCCCGCTCCGACTACGAAGCCATCGGTAAATGTCCCCCCGGTGTCCACGCTCAGCTCATACTCGGGCTGAAGGGCACCTGGATCATCGCCCGTCGGCCACTCGCCTCTCAACGGCTCCCCTCGCTCGGTGCATCGTCATCCAGCCTACGACCCGGCATCTCTAGCTTCATGCGCCTCGCCACCTCCACCGACTCGGAATAACCAGCATCTACGTACCTAGCCACACCCAGAGCGGGGTCCGTTCTGAACACACGCTCGATCTTCCGCTCGGCGAGTTCGGAGCCGTCCGCGATGACCACCATCCCCGAGTGGATGCTCCTTCCCACACCGACCCCACCCCCGTTTCCGATTGCTACCCAGCTGGCCCCCTGGGCGGCATTGAGCAGGGCCGACAGAACTGGCCAATCAGCGATGGCATCGCTGCCATCCAGCATCCCTTCAGTCTCACGGTACGGGGAGGCGACGGCTGCCGCGTCTTGGTGATCACGTCCGAGCGCAACCGGGCCGACGACACCTCTCCGCACCAGCTCGTTGATGGCTCTTCCCGCGGCGTCACGCTCGTCCGCCCCTAGCCAGCAGATTCTTGCCGGAAGCCCCTGAACCGGAACACTTCCCCGGACCCGGTCGAACCACCGGGCAACGCCTGTGCCCTGTGCCACTCCCAGTACCGCATCTTCGGTATGCCTGAGATCTGCCGGGTCGCCGCTCAGGCAGATCCACCGGTACGGGCCCAAGCCTCTGGCGAAAATGGGGCGGAAATACTCCGCTATGAACCCAGGTACCTCTGCGGCCTGCGGTACGCCGGCCGCGACTGCCTGGGCACGAAGATTGTTGCCGTACTCGAACAGGACAGTGCCTCGCTGCCGCAGCGCTAACAGTGCCTCCATGTGCGCGACCAGCGAGCGCCTCACTGCCTCCCGGTGCACTGGGTCTCCGGGCTCCACGCCAGCGACATCCGCCGGGGAGTACCCCACGGGAATGTATCCGCGCACCAGGTCATTTGCTGCCGTCTGGTCGGTGGCAACGTCAAAGTGGACGCCGTCAGCAACGAGCCTCGGCGCCACCTCCGCTATGTTCCCAATCAGGCCGACGGCAGTGGGGGCAATGGCGCGGTCGAGTAGCCTCAAGGCCTCAGCGTAGTTGTCCGTGAGGTAATCAACCCACCCGTCCACCATGCGCCTTCTTGCTTTGCGCTCGTCGACCTCCACGACCAGGGCGCTGCCCCCATTGTAAGTGATCGCCCTGCCCTGAGCGCCACCCATCCCTCCTAGGCCCGCAGTCAGAACACGGCGGCCAGCAAGGTCGCCCCCAAAGTGTTGGTCTGCGAGAGCCACGAATGTCTCGTAGGTAAAGCCGAGCACACCCTGGGTGCCAATGTAAAACCACCCGGCGGCCGTCATCTGGCCGTACATGGTGAGCCCAGCCTGCTCGTAAGCCGCAAGGTTGTCGTCGGTGGACCACGCCGGGACGAGCATGGTTGTGGACATAAGCACCCGCGGTGCATCCACATGCGAAGGCATGACGGCAATCGGGCGTCCTGACTGCACGATCAGTGTCGCGTCGTTGTCGAGCTCCTGCAGTGCCTCCACGGTGCTGGCCACATCAGCCCAGCTCCTGGCGACGCGGCCGCGGCCACCGTAGACCACCAGCTGCTCCCTGTCCTCCGCGACCTCACCATCCAAGTTGTTTAGCAGGCAGCGCAGTGCCCCCTCTTGCTCCCACCCCTTGCAGCTGAGCAGGGGTCCGCGGGGAGCTCTGGCCGGCACGCCAGGGGTCATAATCGCCACCCCAGCCCAAGCCTTCCTGCCCCGGGTCCACCGCCTGCGTCGGAGTACCTACCGACAGCTCCACCCCCAACGACCGACCGCCATACACCCAGGCCCCGTTGCCTGCCCGCAGCAGGCGGAGCAGGCCCAACCACACCATCCACCCGAGCCGGCTGCCCAGCAGGTGCCCCCCCCCGCCCCTTGGCACGCGCGGCCCGTTCCTGCAGCCGCCATCCCGATCGCCGACAGGCTCCGGAAGGCTGGCCCATCCCCGAGGACGTCACATACAAGCTGCCCAACGTCACCCTCCATTGGCACGCCTTCCCGGGCCCCCCACGGGACCCGGCGCGATGCGGCCAGCGAGCGCCGCCGGTCCGCCACCACCTCACCTCAGATACCTCTTCGTGCCGCGGCACGCCACTACCCACCGGAGCAAAGGCGTGACTTCCGGCCCTTCACACCATAACCCCATCGACATCGGCCCCTGTGGCCTCCGAAGTCTCTGCAGACACCTCCGGCCCACGGACTCCCCGACCATTCGAGTGGCCAGCGAGTCCGCCATGTGCGCCTGAGCTGCACACGAGCACGCGGCGCCGTTGGCCTCGCCTCATGCGTCAGCGGAATCCTGCAGCTCCCCCAGCTTCCTGCTCTCCGCAGCCATCAGCCCGCGGGACAGCACCCAGTAAATAACTCCCGCCACCAGCAACCCCACGATCCATGTCACGTCACCCCCGCCGAGCATCTTGGCACCCGGGCCCTCGTAGAAAGTCGTGTTCATGAACGGAATCTCCAGCACGATGGCCCCCAGGTAGGCCGCCATCGCGTGCCACCCCACACCCCCATAAATCCCACCTGGTGCGAACAGCGACTTGATGTCGTACTTCTCACGCCGTACCACATAAAAGTCAAGTAGATTCACCGCGGTCCAGGGGATAATGAAGTACAACAGCAGTGCCAGGAAGTTGCTGTAGTCAGTCAGGAAACTCCCTGCACCGAAGATCGCCATCAGCGTGCCGACAACTGTGAAGCCAAGCACGATCAGCGCGCGCCCGCGCGCCCGCACGCGCACCGGGCGTACCGTGTCAGCAATCGTCGTACCGGTGATGTAGGGGCCGTACAGATTCAGCACGTTGGCGCCTAGGAGCCCCACAACGAAGACGATCGCCACAAGCCACGACGCGACCCCGCCGGGCACCTCACCGGCGAAGTAGCCAACTGGATTGCTTCCAATCGCCGCTCCCGCTTTGGCCGCGAGCACTGCGCCAAGCACCATCAGCCAGATTCCACTGGACAGGGTTCCCGCGTAGGTCCAAGCAAACGCGGCCCGTACCGAAGTCGAGGTAGGCAGGTACCGCGAGTAGTCGGAGATGTACGGAGCATAGCTCAACTGGTAGGTCGCTGCAAGGAAGAACGCCAGCAGGAACAGCCCGAGCACGGACTCCGTCGGGGCAAAGGAATGGTGCCCGGACGATGTAATGGCGTTCACGGTCAGCCACACGAAGAGCAGCCCGCTGATGACCGTGGTCGTCCGCTCGAAGTAGTGGATGATGTTGTACCCGACCGTGGCCAGCAGGTAGGCAACGACTGACGCCAGGATGATCCCTACGGTTACAGATACACCGATCATGGACGCCAGGGCCTCGCCGGCCAGGACCTGCACCGAGAAGAAGAAGCCCATGTACATGACGACCACGATCAGCATCGGCAGGATCGCGCCGTAGAAGCCGAACTGGCCCCGGCTTTGAATCATTTGCGCCATCCCGAGCTTGGGGCCCTGTGCAGCGTGCAAGGACATAAAGACCGCTCCCACCAGGTTTCCCAGCACTATTGCAACGATCGCCAGCGGCAGGCTCAGGCCAGCGATGACCGCCAGGGCCCCGGTGACGACCGTGAGCACCTGGAGATTTGACCCCGACCAAATCGTGAAGAGTGACGACACGTGCCCATGTCGTTCACCCTCCGGTATCACCTCGATCGACCGCTGCTCTAGGAGTGGTGTCGTACCAGATTCCTGGTCCGGGCCACGGACCAACAGTCCACCGCTCATGCTATGCACCTCCTGCGACTTAGATCGCGGTCCAGCCGCCGTCTATGACCAAGCACTGGCCAGTCATCCACCGTGCGGCACTCGAAGCCAGGAATGCAACGGCCGCAGCCTGGTCCTCGGGAAGCCCAAACGGGCCGCCATCCTCCATAGTCAGAGGCGTTCGGATACGCATGTCCTCAAGTGCACCCGGGTCCTCCCGCTGATCGCGGTCCATTTCGGTGGTGATGGTTCCCGGGCACAAGGCGTTGACCCGTATGTGCCAGGGCGCCAGCTCGAGCGCAAGGGTGCGGGTCAATTGAATGACCGCACCCTTGGTAGCGCAGTAGGTTGCCATCGTTGGGTAGCCCACGAGACCGAAGCAAGATGCTGTGTTGACGATCACGCCCCCGCGACCCTGGTCGATCATAGACCGTGCAGCGTATTTGCACCCGAGGAACACGCCGCGAAAGTTGACGCCAACAATGCGGTCGAAGTCAGCCATGTCTGTGTCCACTACCGTCGTCAGGACTTCGCTGATGCCTGCGTTGTTGCACATGATGTCCAGGGGGCCGAACCGGGCGCACGTGCTGTCGATCAGGTGAGCGACTTGCTGCTCGTCACTCACATCGGTGGAGCAAAAGTCCGCCTGCCCCCCTCTCTGACGAATCAGGAGGTGGGTGGGCAGCCCGCCTTCGCGAGGCATCTCCCTAACGTCGGCAACCACCACGGGCGCGCCCGACTCCGCGAGCTTTAGGGCAATGGCCCGCCCCAGTCCAGAGGCGGCGCCGGTGACTACAGCTGTCATGTGACCAGTTACTCCGTGAGTTGAGTGGGTGTCTACGGAATGAGGACCGCCCGCCCGGGAACTTGGCCAGCTTCCAAGCGATCGAAGACCTCATTGATTGCACGCAGGGGGTACCGGTCGACTGCGACGGTGAGCAGCCCCGCCTGCGCCAATGCGACGACCTCGGCCAGCTCGGCTCTGTTGCCCCACCAGCTATACGTCACCGCAGCTTCAATAGCCAAGGTTTCATATGAGAAGGGCGCGCTCCCGCCGGCCAGGCCGACTTGAACGAGCGCGCCCCTTGGGCCTAGGACCGCCATTCCCAACCGCAACGATTGGTCGCTACCGACGTTGTCGAATACCGCCGCGACGCCTGTCCTGGTGGCGGCCGCCGCCACCTCGCTGGCGATGCCCGGCGACGAGGCATCGAACACGACGTCTGCCCCTAGCGCCCGCGCAACTTCCAGCTTCTGGGAAGATGTGTCGAGCACAATTACTTTGGCGGCCGTGAGGAGCTTCAGGTATTGGATGGTGAATTGACCCAGGCCGCCCGCTCCGATAACCACGGCGGTGGTGCCGGGGGTGATTCGGGGTAGCACTCTCTTTACGGCACGGTAGGGCGTGAGCCCTGCGTCTGTAAGCGGCGCGGCCAGGACTGGGTCGAGGTCGCCAAGCGGCACGAGGTGCCTTGGACTCGGCACACGGAGGAACTCCGCATATCCGCCGGGTGCACCAAGGCCAGCCCAGAGGGAACGATCGCAAAGCTGCTCGTCCCCGGATGTGCAGAGGTGACAAAGTCCGCAGCCCCAACCCCCGTAGACGGCCACGGGGGCTCCGATGGGCAGGCGGGTCACGCCCGCTCCCAATTGGGCGATGTAGCCCGCGTTCTCGTGCCCCATGATCCATGGGAAGGACGGGGGAAGGTCCTTGAATGCCCCGCCTCGCAGATGCACATCGGAGTGGCATACCCCCGCGGCGGCGACCTTCACCAGCACCTCGCCCGGCCCCGGCTCGGGATCTGGGACGTCCCGCATCACAAGGTCGGTCCCGAACTCGGTGAGCACCGCTGCCTTCATCGGTTGCCTGCCTCCATGTCAACTACGGACTGCGATGCGACGGTGGGCGGACCATGGTGCAAGCCCGCGAGCAGAAGTTCGACGGTCAGGGACCTGCTACGCGGGCTCAACTCACGCCCCCACTTGATCGGCGAGACGACTGGCACGACGGGGTGTCAGCAACCGACCGCGCCGGCCCGACCGGCACTGTCGCTGCAGGCCGACAGCCCAACCCACGGCCAGCACGCGAAAACTAATAACCGCGGCAACGGTCGGAGCCCGGTGCGTGCCCTGGTGGCGGTGGAAGTCAACCTCCCCGCCGGCCGGCTTCAGGACCCTGCGCCAGGCCAGGCTGGCCCCAGCTAGCCACGACTCTCGACGGAGCCGGTCCTGGCCCGCGCCACGAAGGACCCGTGGCGTCACCCCGCCCGCCTGCTCAAGGATCATTGCCATCACCCCCACTCGCCCGCGCTGTCTCGCTCGGTCATCCCAACGGCTCCCTTGGAACCACCCGTGTCTTCCGGCAGGCGCCCAGGGAACACGTGGGCCACCAGACTGCGAGCAACTACGGGCACGAGACCCCCCCTCTGCGAACTCAGTGACGGGAAGAGTTAGGAGGATAGCACCCCTCCCGGGCGTTGTCAAGCGTTCTTGCGCCTTGGCTTGTGATCACAAGTTGGGCTAAGTATGGTATAAGGTAGGGGTGTTAGCGATGTGGGACAACCTGTGAGGGACTACAAGGGGGCGGCTGTCGAAGCCCCTGGCCCCCTGAGCACCCTCTCCATCGCCTCAGTCACGGAAGTGGTCTATGCCCACCTCCACCGGCTTATCCTTGATGGCATGCCCCCGGGCCAGCCACTCAGACTCAGCAGCCTCGCCTCCGACCTCGGTGTGAGCACGACCCCCGTCCGAATGGCGCTTGAGCGGCTTGCAGCCGACGGGCTCGTCGTTCAGGAGGGTCGACGGGGTGCGACCGTGGCACCCCTCTCACTAGTCGACCTTAAGGACATATACGCCGTGCGGCGGTGCCTCGAAGGGCCGGCCGCCCGTATGGGCGTCCCTCGGCTCACGGACGCGCAGACGGACCTGATGCGAGCGCTTCGACGAGAGATGGATAAGATCGGCGCCTCGCGGGCCCCGGCGGTGGATGGCTATCTGGAAGCTGAGTGGGCCATCCATGAGATCTGCTACGGGGCCTGTGGCCACGCGCGGGTGCTCAAAGAGATCTGCTCGTTCCGCCGCCAGGCCGAGAGGTACTTCCGCCTCGCGCTGGCCGAGGGGATGAGCCTGCTGGACGACCTGCAACGGCAGCGCGACTTCTGCCAAGCCTGCCTTGAGCGCGACGCCGAACTGGCTGAGCAGATCGCCACGGAGCTCTTGGACTGGACTGTCGATCGTGTGGCCCCGATCCTGGCGGAGTCGGGCGCCGTCAGCGACACCATCTAAGCAGGGAGAGACGCAACATCCCACAGACAGGCTCCCAAGCGCGCCCGGTGCGAGCCCCACGCGGGTCGGAGATCAGCTGCCTGGGCTGGCCCCAGGAGGCGGCGATGCGGATGCTCATGAACAACCTCGACCCCGATGTCGCCGAGCACCCCGACCAGCTGGTGGTGTACGGGGGCTCGGGCCGCGCGGCCCGCTCCTGGGAGGCCTTCGACGCCATCGTCCGCACTCTCAAGACCCTCAAGGGGGATGAGACACTGCTGGTCCAGTCGGGCAAGCCGGTGGGGGTCTTCCAGACCCACGAGTGGGCACCCCGGGTGCTGATCGCGAACGCCAACCTGGTCCCGGACTGGGCCACCCCCGAGGAGTTCCGCCGGCTGGAGGCGGAGGGGCTCACCATGTACGGCCAGATGACAGCCGGCTCCTGGATCTACATCGGGACCCAGGGGATCCTCCAGGGCACCTACGAGACCTTCGCGGCGGTGGCCGCCAAGCGCTTCCAGGGCTCGCTGGCCGGCACGGTCACCGTGACCGCCGGCCTGGGGGGCATGGGAGGGGCCCAGCCGCTGGCGGTAACCATGAACGGCGGGGTGGCCATCTGCATCGAGGTGGACCCGGAGCGGCTCCAGCGTCGCATCGACCATCGCTACCTGGACCAGGCGGCCTCCGATCTGGACTCCGCCCTCCAAGAGGCCGACCGGGCGCGCCGGGAGCGGCGGGCCGTGTCGATCGGGGTGCTGGGTAACGCCGCCGAGCTGGTCCCGGAGATCGTGCGCCGGGGCTTCGCCGTGGACGTGGCCACCGACCAGACCCCGGCCCACGACTCGCTGATGTACCTCCCAACCGGGCTCACCCTCCCCGAGGCGCAGGACCTCCGAATGGAGGACCCCGAGGAGTACACCCGCCGCAGCCGGGAGAGCATGGCCCGGCACGTGGAGGCGCTGGTGGCGCTCATGGATCGGGGCGCCGAGGTCTTCGACTACGGCAACAGCCTTCGGGCCGAGGCCAAGCTGGGCGGGTACGAGCGCGCCTTCGCCTACCCCGGCTTCGTCCCCGCCTACATCCGCCCGCTCTTCTGCGAGGGCAAGGGGCCATTCCGCTGGGCCGCCCTCAGCGGGGACCCGAAGGACATCGCCGCCACCGACAGGGCCGTCCTGGAGGAGTTCCCCGAGCAGGAGTCGCTGGCCCGCTGGATCCGGATGGCGGGGGAGCGGGTCAAATTCCAGGGACTGCCCGCCCGCATCTGCTGGCTGGGCTACCGCGAGAGGGACCGGATGGGGCTGCGCTTCAACGAGATGGTGCGCAGCGGGGAGATCTCCGCTCCCATCGTCATCGGCCGGGACCACCTGGACTCCGGCTCGGTGGCCTCCCCCTACCGGGAGACCGAGTCGATGCGGGACGGGAGCGACGCCATCGCCGACTGGCCGCTGCTCAACGCCCTCCTCTCCACCTCCAGCGGGGCCTCCTGGGTCTCCATCCACCACGGCGGCGGGGTGGGGATCGGGCGGTCGATCCACGCCGGGCTGGTGGCGGTGGCGGACGGCACCGATCTTGCCGCCCAGAAGCTCTCCCGCTGCCTGACCAATGACCCCGGCACCGGGGTGATGCGCCACGCCGACGCCGGGTACGAGATCGCCCTGGAGACGGCGCGGGACCGCGGGCTGCGTCTGCCGATGCGGGAGGGACGGTGACCAGCTGGCTCCTGGAGCTCGCCTGGACCGGCGAGCGGCTGGAGCGGCGGCTCTGGCTCGAGGAGGAGGAAGGCAGGATCCGGAGCCTCACCCCGATGGGTGAGCGGCCGGTGCCCAGGGGCGCGCGGGTGGTGTCCGGCCTCACGCTGCCCGGGCTCGCCAACGCCCACTCGCACGCCTTTCACCGGGCGCTTCGAGGCAGGCAGGAGCGCCCCAAGGAGCGGCCGGGGGACTTCTGGAGCTGGCGCGAGGGGATGTACGAGCTGGCGGGCCGGATCACCCTGGAGCAGCTCTTCCACCTGGCCCGCGCCACCTACGGGGAGATGGTGCTCTCGGGCATAACCCAGGTGGGGGAGTTCCACTACCTCCATCACGGCGCGGACGGTGCCCGCTACCCTGGGCCGCTCATGGAGGAGGCGCTCTTCGCGGCTGCGGAGGAGGCGGGAGTCCGCCTCACCCTGCTGGACACCTGCTACCTCCACCCCGGGCTCCGGGGAGGCGAGCTGAAGGGGCCCGCGGCCCGCTTCTCGGACGGGGACGCACTTTCCTGGCGGCGCCGGGTGGAGCAGCTGCCGGTCCCCTCCGGGGTGATCCTGGGAGCGGCCATTCACAGCGTGCGGGCGCTGGGGCCGGAGGAGATGGTGGTGGTGAGGGAGTGGGCCCAGGAGCGGGGAGCCCCCCTCCACCTCCACCTCTCGGAGCAGCTGGCCGAGAACCGGGACTGCCAGACGGCGACCGGCCTGTCGCCCACCGAGCTGTTGGCCGAACTGGGCGTCCTGGGGGAGCGGACCACGGCGGTCCACGCCATCCACCTGAGCCCGCACGACCGGGAGCTCCTGGCCGGCACCGGCACCACGGTCTGCGCCTGCCCCACGACAGAGCGTGATCTGGGCGATGGCATCTGCCCCGCCCTGGAGCTGGAGCGGGCCGGCAGCCCGCTGGCGCTGGGCAGCGACAGCCAAGCGGTCATCGACCTCTTCGAGGAGGCCAGGGCCCTGGAGCTGGACCAGCGGCTGCGGCGTCACCGGAGGGGGCTGCACCAGCCGGAGGCCCTCCTCCGAGCGGCTACCCTGGGAGGAAGCGGCGCCCTGGGCTGGGATGCCGGCGAGCTCCGGGAGGGAAGGCTTGCCGACTTCATCTCCGTGAGCCTCGAGGGACCTCGGATGGCCGGGGCCGACCTCGGCGACCCAGTGGCGCAGGCCGTGTACTCTGCCCACCCGGCGGACGTCCGCCTGGTCGTGGTGGGGGGAGAGCCGGTGGTGGAGGCCGGCGAGCATCTCCGGCTGGGAGGCGTGGGCGCCCTGCTGGAGCAGTCGCTGGCGGAGCTGGGCCCATGACCACCCTGCGTAACGTCGGCCGGCTCTGGTCCCCTGGAGAGCCGGTCCGCTCCAACGCGGAGGTGGTCATCCAGGAGGGGCGGGTCGCTGCGGTCCAGCCGAGCGGGACGGGGGCGCCGCAGTCGGATGACTTCGACTGCCGGGGGCAGCTGCTCACCCCCGGGCTCATCGACGCCCACACCCATCCCCTCTACCTCCGGCCCCGGCTGGAGGAGGTCCAGCTCCGCTCGGAGGGAGCGGCGTACGCGGAGATCGCCGCCGGGGGCGGGGGAATCCTCAAGACCGTGCGGGACACCCGGGCGGCCAGCTGGGAGGAGCTGACCGAGGCAACGCGGCAGCGCCTTCGCGGCTGGAGGCTCGCCGGCACGACCACCGCGGAGGTCAAGACCGGCTACCACCTCCAGGTGGAGGACGAGCTTCGGGCCGCATTCCTCCTCTCCGGCCTCCGCTCCCAGGATGAGATGCCCGACCTCTCCGTCACGTATCTCGCGGCCCATGAGCTGCCAGAGGAGCGAAGCTCCGACCGGGCCGGCTACGTAGCCGAGGTGGCCGAAAGCTGCCCGCGGGCCATGGCCATGGGGGCCCGCTCCTGCGACGTCTTCTGCGACCAGGGGGCTTTCACCGTGGAGGAGGCCAGGCTGATCCTGGAGGCTGCGGGCCGGGCCGGCCTCCGGCTCCGGATCCATGCGGACGAGCTGGCCCTGACCGGGGGATCCCTGCTGGCCGCCGAGCTCGGGGCGGACTCGGCTGACCACCTGCTCCGGATCGGGGAGAGGGAGGCCGGGCTGCTCTCCCGGGCTGGGGTCGCCGCCACGCTCTGCCCGGTCACCGCCCTCTCGATGCGTGCCCTCCCCCCGGCTCGGGAGCTGCTCCGGGCGGGTGTCACCCTGGCCCTGGGGAGCGATCACAACCCGGGCACCTCCGGTGCCGGTTCCATGAGTCTCGTGGTCTACCTGGCGGTGAGCCAGCTGGGCCTCTCGGTGGATGAGGCGCTCACCGCCGCCACGCTGGGCGGGGCCCGCTCGCTTCATCTGGTGGACCGGGGCGCGATAAGGGTGGGTGGGCGAGCCGATCTCAGCCTCTGGGCCGCCGACCACGAGGGGGCCTTTGGCTGGGCACCCCAGCTGGCCTGTCTGGCCTCCTGGCGGGAGGGGCGCCGCTCCGCCGCAGCCTGAGGACCGTGGCCGGGCCTGGCCGGAGCACGGCGACACCTGTGAGCCCCGCCGTGCTGGCCAGCTGCTCGACCCCGCCCTCCAAGGACTCCGGTGACACCAGCAGCAGCGCAGTGCCACCGGGTGCCAGGATCCGCCCCACCTCGGGGATCAGGCGGGCCAGCGGAAGGGCCGCCCGGGACACCAGGTAGTCGGGGGCCCGGAAGGCGGGGGAGGAGCGGTAATCCCGGGAATCCTGGGCCACCACCTCGACGTTGCCGAGGCCCAACTCAGCCGCGGTGGTGACCAGGAAGCGGGCCTTCTTCTGGGTACGCTCCAGCAGGCGAAAGCGCACCTCGGGCCGGGTCAATGCCAGGGGGATCCCCGGCAACCCCCCTCCGCTTCCCAGGTCCAGCGCCTCCGCCCCGTCCTCCCAGGGAGCCACCTCCAAGAGAGAGAGCGACTCCTCGATGTGGCGCCCAAGGGCGTCGTTTCGGGAGACGCGGGTGAGGTTGAGCGACCGGTTGGCGGTGTACAGGAGGTCCAGGTAGCGCTCCAACCGGTCGTGCAGCGTACCCCCGGGCTCCATCGCCTCAGAGTAGGTCCGAGGGCTGCCGGGGGGCGGCCAGGTGGCCGCCCCCCGGTGCCGTCAGGAGATCGGGGTGAAGTACCCGAAGACGTCGATCAGCAGATCGGCGCTGCCGTTGGCGTTCAAGACGTTGAACGAGCCCGAGCCGTTGAGCGCTGCGATGGTCAGGTTGGGCACGACCTGGCCGGCGCTCCAGTTGACGTCCGAGGCCAGCGGCGCGCTGAGCCCGGGGTAGACCGTGAAGTAGCTGGCGGCGGTCGTGTCCACGGCGGTGACGTTGGTCACCACCGCGGTGGCGTTGATGCCCACGCCGTTCAGTCCGGCCATGCTGGCGACGAAGATCTGGCCCGCTCCCAGCGGGGTGCCGGTGACCCGGGTGTCCACCGCCCTGGTCGGGGTGACCGGGGTGTAGAGGGTCTCGCCGCTGACCGGGGTGTTGTTGGCGGTGAAGTAGCCGTCCACGTCCACCACCACGTCCGCTGAGCCGTTGGCATTGTAGATGCTGACCTCGCCGGTTATGGGGTTGATCGGGACGATCACCCGGTTGGCCCTGGTCTCACCCGCCACCCAGTTGAGGTCGGAGGCGGTGGGCCGGGTCGAGCCCTGCGGGTACACGGTGAGGTAGCTGGCCTGGGTGGTGTTGGTGGCGGTCACGTTGAGGACCGCCGCCATGACCCCGCCGGCGGGAACCCCTCCGGCACCGGCCACCACCACGTTGAGCACACTGCCCGCGGAGAGGGTGTGTCCGGCGTTGGGCTGCCCACTGCCGGACCTGGTGTCGGTGATCCGCGCCGGGGTGAGAGGCACGTACCCCCCAACCGGGCCGTTCGCGCCCTCCGGTGCGAAGTAGCCCTGCAGGTCCACCACCACGTCGGTGGAGCCCTGGCTGTTGTAGATGGTCACCTGGCCGTTGGTGCCCACCGGCACGATGACCAGGTTGGCCACGGTCTGGCCGGCCATCCAGTTGAGATTGGAAACGCTGGGTATGGCGCTCCCGGTCGGGTAGACCGAGAGGTAGCTGGGGGCGGTGGTGTTGGTGGCGGTCACGTTGAGCGCCACGGCGGTGGCGTCAGCCGGAACCTCCCCACCGGTGACGGTGAGGTTGAGCATGCCGTTGGCTCCCAGCGTCTGGTGGGTGACCCTGGTGTCCAGGATCCGGGAAGGTGGCAGCGCCTGGTAGGTGCTGGCCGCGTAGGTGAACTCGGCATTCGGGTTGTCCGCGCTGGCCCCGATCCCGCTGTACAGGCTCTCCAGGGTGGTCACGGTGACCGGCACGGTGCTGCCCGCGGCCCCGGGAGGTGCGGTCACCAGCGCCTGGTAGGTCTGGCCGCAGTCCAGGATGGCCTGCAGGTTGGTGAAGCTGGCTGCCGAGACCGAGCCGAACGAGACTCCGACTATGCAGCCCAGGTTCTCACCGTTGATGGCCACCTGGGTCCCGCCTGCCGGCGAGCCGACATTCGGCGAGATCGAGTCCACCACCGGGTTGCCCGACGGGTAGAGAACGAAGAAGTCGGACGGCGGGTTGAGCGAGCACCCTGTCACGGTGCAGGCCTCGACATCCACGATGGCCGGGTTCTGGGCCACCGTCTCCGTCGCCAGCGAACTGTCACTGGCCCCGAAGTTGGCGATGTATTGGGTGCCCAAGGAGAACGGGCTGTCGTAATCGCTGAACTGGACCATTAGGGCGTCAGAGAGGCCGGCGCCGGAGATCGTGATCGGGGTGCCACCCGTGTCCGGCGCCCCGTACATCCCGCCCAGCGAGACCGCCCCCGAGGCAGTGTTGACCACCGAGGTCACCAGCGGGATCCCGGCGTAGGTCACCGCCGGCTGCCCGCCAGAGATCGGCGAAGTGCCAGCGATAGTCGTGACGCTGAGTGCCAGGCTCTGCGGCTCGATGGTGGCGCCGGCGGCATTCGGGGCGATCGCCGGTAGCAGCACCTGCAGCTGCGTGCCGCTCTCGTACAGGAAGTTGGTGTCCAGCGAGGACTCCAAGGCGGGGTTCCCGACCGCCGTCCAAGCGAGGGTCAGCGGGTCGAAGCCGCTGCCGTTGATGGTCAGGACGGTCCCGCCCAGCTCGTTGGCGTAGGTCGCAGGCTGGTTGGAGATCACCGAAGTGGAGGTGATCGACGGCGGCGGAACGTAGTCGAACTCGGTGGGTGCGGGCATCACCTCAGTGCCCGGAGCCGGCGCCACAACCCCCATGGTGTTGAAGGTGATCGGCCCTTCGTACGGGGGCAGGATGGTGTCGGTGGCGCTTGACCCGTTGGCGTTGATCACCGTCACCTGCACCTGGCAGACGTCATTGGTGGGATTGATCGGGTCCGTGGGATTGCTGGCGTTGGCGCAACTGGTGGTCGGGGGCATCGCCGGGGTGGTCGCCTGGATCTCGAAGGGCGACACCACCTTGACGTTGGTGGCCACTGACGCGCCGAAGGCTACCGTGTCGCCGGTGCTGAAGTCGGAGCCGAAGATGGTGACGGTGGTGCCACCGGCGTCCAGTCCTCCGTAGGGGCTGACCCCGCTGACCGAGGGGCGCAGGAAGCTGGGGGTGACATAGTCCGCATACTGCATCACTGAATTTGGTCCGGGGGAGCTCGACAGGCCGCCCGTATTGGTGACGATCACGTCAGCCGGGCCGCTGCCATCCTGCGGTGAGTTGCCGGCCTCCACCGCCGAGGAGGGCGGGAAGGTGGCGGTGATCGAGGTCGCGCTGTTGACTGTGAAGTTGCTAGAACTGATCTGGGCTGCGCCCACCTGGATGGTCGAGACATCTGGGGTGGCGGGCGAGCCGCTCTCGAATCCGGTCCCGGAGATAGTCACCGTGCCCCCGGTGGTCGGCAGGGCAGTCGGACTGAGTCCGGTCACCGCGGGGGCCGAGCCGGACGGGGGCTTGAAGTTGCAGAGGTAGTACGCGAGCCCGACCGTGCCGCTCGGGCCGGTGAGCTGGGGAGAGCCGAGGCCGGAGGCCAGGTCGTAGCCCGCAGTGGCGGGGAACACGGCCCCGTTGGCGAGCCCGTAGATGTCGTTGCTGCCCTGCGTGATGTCGTTGAAGGAGGCGGCGTAAGCGGTCGCGCTGGAGGCCACCCCGTACAGCAGCGGGCTGACGAACCCGACTCCGGTTCCGGTCCCCGGAGTGCAGGACGGGGAGGTCTTGGAGGCGTTGACCAGGGCCACCGACGCGGCCCAGATCGGGGTCGCCGACGAGGTCCCGCCGATGGTTATCCATCCCGTCGGGGTGAAGGAAGAGACGAACATGCTGCTGTAGATGGTCACAGCCCCGGTGAACTCGTTGGCCTGGGCCGAGACATCCGGGACCGTGCGGCAGGGCGCACTCCCTCCGGGGTCCGGACCGCCGGGGTTGCCTCCGCTCCCCGTGGCGTCGCAGAACCCGGTCGGGTAACCGAAGCCGGCCTCGAGCGCGTTGGCGTTGTTGTAGTCGGAGCTGCCCGGCATCACCCCCGCCATACCCGGAACCAGCGAGGACTGCTGCCAGCTGGGCATGGTCCAGGACATCGAGATCCCACCACCACCGGCACCCCACTCGGCTCCGTCGTTCCAAACCTTCTCACCGGCCGGCTGGGTGGCGGCGTCGTAGATGGTGGTGCCGCCCACCGAGACCACGTAGGGCTGGCTGGCCGGGTCGTCGACGGAGAGCGGGTTCTGGCCCCCGATCGGGAACGGGGCCCGGAAGGCGTTGCAGTCGTCGGAGCCGGTGTCCCCGGCGGCGGCGAAGACCGACTGACCCTGCGCCGCAGCCTGCTGGAAGAGGAAGTTCTCGGTCTGCTGGATCCCCGGCTCACCGAGCTGGACCGCCTGCTCACAGAGGCCCCAACTGGAGGTCACCACCTGGGCGGTGTCCTGATTCACGATCGCCGAGTACTCGTCGATGCCGCCGAACGAGGTGTTGGGCGCCTCGTAGACGTTGATGTCGGCCTGGGGGGCGATGGCGGAGACATCCTGAACGTCCAGGACCGCCTCGCCGCTGCCGGGGCCGGCCGGCTGGCCGCCGTCCACCGGCACCACGTGCAGCCGGTTGGCCATCTGGGTGGCGGCGCTGGCCCCGAAGTAACAGGTGTCGAAGGTGTTGATGTCGGAGGCCTGGAAGGGCTCCAGCTCGTACACGGCGATGGTCTGTCCCTGGCCGAAGTCACCGTTGCCGTACAGGCCGAAGGCGCCGTAGGCGTGAGCGATCTGGCCGTCGGTGAGGCCGCCGAACTGGGTCGCGGCCTGCTGGGCACTGGGGCAGGCATTGGGCGAGCCCGGCGGGTAGCTGAAGGTCCCGGTCTTGACCTGGGGCTGAGTCCCGGCGTTGCTGGCGGGCTGGCGGACCAGCCCCGCTGGCTTGGCGTGGACCAGATTGTCCAGCCCGACCACCGCGGCAACCGAGCCGGCCACGGCGGCCGGAAGGTGGATCGCCGAGGTGGTGGCCAGCCCCTGGCTGCCGTCGGCCAGCTTGTAGGTGGCGAGCCCGGTGTCGAAGGCACGCTCCACCGAGCCGGCGGTGCCGGCGAAGTCGATCAGCATGCCGTCCTTGGCGACCCCGGTCACCCGCAGGTCAGAGGCGGCCAGGAAGTCCTTGACGGCGGAGATGGTCGCCTGGGTGGGGCCGAAGACCGAGCCGAAGGCGCCCGCCGGCAGGTAGTGGTGGAAAAGGGCGGAGTGCCTATTGGTGACTTCGGAGATGAACTTGGCCAGAGCGGCGGGGTCCCGAGGCTGCAGGGACACCGCCCCGCTCTCGGGTGCCGACAGCGCCGGGGCACCGGTCGCGACCGCGCCCACGGGGATGTGTGGTGCCTGGGTCACTACCGCGGGGCCAGCAGATGCGGACCCGCCTGTGGAAGCGGAACCAGCGGAGGTCGCCGCGGGTCCACTTGCCGGGGCCGGAACCACGCTGGCGCGCACCGCGGTCATCCCGGCGCCACCGGCGACGAGGGGCACAAGGACCCCGGCCACCCCGAGGGAGATTCCGGCCAGCAGCCGCCGCGACGACAGGACCACCTGACTTCCGAACCTCATTCGTGTCCTCCCCGCATGCCCAATCCCTGACCCAAGAGATGGCCCGAGCAAGGCGCGCCCACACCTTGGCCCACTTCCACTCCGGCGGCGGACGATAGGCCTCGGCGGAGGCCGCCGTCAAGGGGGGGCCCGGGGCCTTCGGTCCGACGGGGCCGCCGCGACCCGCGCCTTCGATCTCCGAGACGGGCCGGGCAAGTCCCAGAGCCGCTAATGACGTGTTAGTCACCAAACCGGCCCCGGGGCTAGCGACCCGGCGGTTGACGCCGGCCCGGCGGTGCGGTTAGGTTGGCTTCAGTGCTGAGCGACGCCGTCCTCCGGAGGCGGGAGCTGGTCCTGGCGGACCTCATCCCGGGGACCCTGGTGCGAGACGTGCTTCTCGTCCTGGGCTTCGCGGCCCTGACCGGGCTCTCCGCCCAGATCTCGATCCGCCTCCCCTTCACCCCCGTGCCGATCACCGGCCAGACCCTGGCCGTCCTCCTCGGGGGGATGGCCCTGGGGGCGCCCCGCGCCATCCTGGGAATGCTGTCCTACCTGGGGATCGGGCTGATTGGCCTGCCCTGGTTCGCCGGTGGGGCCGGGGGATGGGCGGTGGTCAGCAGCGCCTCCTTCGGATACCTCCTCGGCTTCATCCTGGCCGCCGCGGTGGTCGGGTGGCTCGCCGCCCGCGGCTTCGACCGTGGCCCGCTCCGGGTCCTCCTGGCCATGGTGGTTGGGAACGCCCTCATCTACCTTCTGGGGGCGACCTGGCTGGCCGTGGATCTCCACCTCGGCGTCTCCGAAGCGCTCTCCCTGGGCGTCACCCCCTTCCTGCTCGGCGACGCCACCAAGGCGGCGGTGGCCATGGGGCTCCTGCCCGGTGCCTGGCGACTCGCCGGCCGGCGGAGCGAACCGTCCAGCTGAGCTCCGGATGCAGCTCCGCCCGGGACGGGAGGGGCTGAGCGGAGGCTTGTCCGCCACTCACCACCAGCACCAGTCGCTCAGCTTGAGGTCGGACTGAAGCGCCCGGGCGGCAGCGGCCACCTGCCCCGGATCCGCCCCGAACTCTTCCGCTGCCCGCGCTCGGCTCAGTCCCAGCCCGGCTCGCCGGCCCACCTCGGCTGCCACTGCCGCAGCCAGCGTCGCTTCCTCGCCCTCGGGCAGCTCCCGCTGGCGGACGCGTTCCCAGGCCGCAAGGCAGCGCAGGACCAGGGACAGTCCAAATCGGGGCAGCAGAGTGCGCCAGAGGGTGCCGGCCACCGGGTCCAGCTCCCCCCGGCGCGGGTCGGGGTCGGGCGGCGGCCCCTGCCGGAGGCTGGCCGCCACGAGGATCGAGGAGAGCCGGCCGTCGATCGCCCCCAGGACCGGGAGCACCTCCTGCACGGCGGGCTTGCCCATCTCCATCCGCCAGTGCAGGCTGAACGGGAAGTCGCCCGCCGTGCTGCGCAGGAAGCCGTCGGTGCAGTGGAGCATTCCCGGCTCGGGCTCGTGCGTCCCGCTGCTGATTTGCAGGGGGAGAACCTCCGGCGGCAGACCAGCCGCCCAGAGTGGTCCGGCCGCCCCATAGAGCCGGTAGGCGATCCGAAGGGGTGAGGCCGGATCGGCGCGCTTGCGCGGCCAGGAGTCGCCGTTGAACACCGCCTGCCAGAAGGAGATGGAGAGGTTCTCGCCAGCCCGCAGCACTCGCCGGCGGCTCCTCTCCAGCTGCTCGGCCGCCTGTCGCAAAGCCGCCAGGGTGCGCGGCGGCAACTCCCAGCTGGGCTGGCCCGGGAGCGTCCCGCCGCCCCCCGGCCGGCGCGGCGTCAGGTCCCCTTGGCGGGAACCGGCCGGGGGGGACGGCTCGGCCGGCGCCGCCGGCGGCGGGGCGAGGGTCTGTGCCGGGGACGAGGCCTCCTGGGGGGCCTTGGGGAGGCACTCCCGGCACTGCAGCCGGTCGCGGGAGGCCACGAGCTGGGCCCCAGAGCCGCACCCCGGGCAGGCGGGGGTGGCGAACCCGGCGGTGGGCAGCCACCAGCTGAGGGTGAAGGGGAAGGCGCGGGCGCCGCGGCGGACCACCACGGGCAGCGACACGGAGGGGACCCAGACCACGTGGAGCCGCACCGGGCGCAGCTCGCGCTGGGGCGCGAACTTCTCCCTGATCTCTTCCCGCCGGCGCGCCCACTCGGCTCGGGTCGCCTCCGCCTGGGCGTCCAGCAGCGCCTGCCGGTCAGGGGGCGCTGCCTGGCGCCGCTCCTCGATGGACTCCAGGGCCGATCGGTAGTAGGTCTCAGCGAGCGTCTCCTCGTCTGTCCGGAAGCGGGTGACCTGCGCGGCCAGCGATCGGAGGCGTGCCTCGGTGCGGGCCTCCAGCAGGCGGTGCGCACTGGCCACGGCCCGGCTCAGGTCGAGGGGAGCCGCCGGATGGGCCGGCCTGCCCTGGAGCTGAGGCAGCGTGGCTGCCTGCCTTGCCAGGGACTCGGGCAGAGGCAGACCCGAGGCAGCGTCCACCCAGACCTCCTCCTGCTCATTGAAGCGGTCGTGGAGGGAGTAGGTGACCCGGCTGCCAACTCGCAGGAGGGGCGAGTAGCGGGCGGCCGGGACTCCCGCCAGGTCGATCCGGCCGTGGTCGACCCCGACTCCATCCCGGGCCGCCTTAAGCAACTGTGCCGCGGAGGGCGGGGGGGTGGCGGGCCACTCCAGCCAGCGGTGCCCCGCATCCCCCTCCTCCAGGACCCGGCTGGCCGCTGCGTCCAGCAGAGGGTGCCCCGCGATGAGGAGCAGCACCCCCGCCTCGCGAGCCAGGGAGGGGTCCGAGGTGACCTCGATCGCCTCCTCGAGCCCGTGGCGCTGCTGCAACTGGGAAGGGAGGACCACCACCATCCGCGCGCCCTCCTCGTCGACCAGAGCCCCCTCGCGAGCGGCGTAGTGGTGCCAGAACTGGAGCGCAGGATCGGACGTCACGAGGTCGCGCCGCCTCCCACCAGCTCGTCGGTGCGGAGCCGGCTCTCGAGGTACCCGGAGCGCGCCCGGGCCAGCTGCTCCCCAAGCTCCTCGAGCCGCCCCCGGAACTCTGCCGGACCGGAGCTGTGGAGATGGGCCCGGTACACCGCGGTCTCGAAGTCGAAGTCATCCGAGATCCGGCCGAGGATCATGTCCAGTTCCCCCACCACCAGCTCGAAGAGGTTGATCCTCGCCTCCAGCACCGCGAGGATCCGGTCCTCGATGGTCCCGGCGCTCACCAGGTTGGCGAGCAGGACCTCGTGGCCCTGGCCCACGCGGTGGATGCGCCCCAGCCGCTGCTCGATCCGCATCGGGTTCCAGGGGAGGTCGAAGTTGATCATCACGTGGCAGAACTGCAGGTTACGGCCCTCGCCGCCCGCCTCGGTGGTGAGCAGCACCGGTAGCTCCTGCTCGAAGCGGGAGATCGCCGCCTCCTTCCCCTGATGGGGGAGACTGCCGTGGTAGACCGCGTGGCCAAGGCCGCCGGCGGTCAGCGATTCCTCCAGGAAGGCCAGGGTCTGGCGGAACCCGGTGAAGACCACCACCTTCTCGTCCCGGGCCAGGTGGCGGCGGAGCAGCTCCAGCAGGACCGCCGCCTTCTCGGTGGAGGCAACTCGGGCCGCCCATCGGGCGGTGTCCCCCCAGCCCAGCGAGGCTGCGGCTCCGGCGAGAGCGGCGGGGCTTGAGCCGGCGGCCCGGAGCACGGTCCGCAGCTGGAGCTGGTCCCGGGCTCCGGCCTCGCGGCCTCGTTGCCGCACCCGCTCCGCCACCGACTGGTAGAGCTCAGCCTCCTCGGCCGCGGGGGCCACGCGCAACGTTTCGGCCAGCCGCCGGGGCAGCATCCGCGCCACCTCGCTGCGGCGGTGCCGGATCATCACCGACCGGGTCCGGCGCTGCAACTCCGCCAGCTTCCTGCCGGCCTGGGGTCCGGCCAGCGCGGCCTCCTGGCTGTGGAACGTCGAGGGCGCCCCCAGGTGGCCGGGACGGACCAGGCTGATCAGCTGGAAGAGGTCCTCAAGGCGGTTCTCCACCGGGGTTGCGGTGAGCAGCAGCAGGTACCGGCTGCGGAGGCTCCGGAGGAGCTGGGCTGAGGCGGTCCTTGGGTTCTTCAGGTGATGGGCCTCGTCCGCGATCACCAGATCCCAGCTCTCGGCCGCCAGCCGCTCCCGCAGGGGCGCCCGCCGGGCCGTGGGCAGCGAGGCCAGGACGACCGGGTCGTCCCCCGACCAGAGCGTGGGCTCCCACCCGCCCGAGCCCAGCAGCACCGAGGGCAGGGCGAACTTCTGGTCCAGCTCCTCCTGCCACTGCTCGAGCAGCCCCGGCGGGGTGAGGACCAGCACGCGGCGGGCGAGGCCGCGCAGCCGCAGCTCGGAGAGCACCAGCCCGGCCTCGATGGTCTTGCCGAGCCCCACCTCGTCGGCCAGGATGGCCCGCCCCCTCATCCGGCGCAGCGCCACCTGGGCCGCCTCGAGCTGGTAGCGGAAGGGCTCAAAGCGCAGGCGGGGGAGGGAGACGATGGTGTCGAAGCCGGGCTTGGACCAGATCCCCAGCGCCTCCTCCAGAAGGGTGGAGTCGGAGTCGGTCACCTGCCGCCCCTCTTCGATCTGGCGCAGCAGCGGCCCGTAGCCGTCGGGGACCGCGAGCGAACCGGGGTCAGCGGTCATGCGCCGGACCGGCTGCCACGCCGCTCGCCTCCCGAACGCCCCATCCGGGCCCGATGTTACCGCCCGCCCCGGGCTCGCTCCCTTCCAGGCTTCGCCCCGGACCGGGGCCCGGGTGCCGCAGGGGACGCTCCCCGGAGGCTGGAGGGGCCGCGCTTGGCTTCCGCCCGCTGGCCAGCTCACTCCAGCCCGTTGACCAGGGCGACGGGCTGGAGCTGGAGGAAGGCCCGGGAAAGGGAAACTCGGGTCGCACCCCCTGCCACCTCCGCTCAAACTCGACACCCGTACCGCGGCCTGTGGCAGGTAAGGCCGGGGGCCGTCGCCGATCGAGCAGGCCCTGGGCCGGATCCGGCCACGGCCTGGCACGGATGCCGGTGAGTCGAGCCGCGAAGTGAGCAAGGACTTGGATCGCTGGCGGGCTCAGATCCCCCCGCTGAAGGCCTCCCCGCTTGGCTGCGTGGATGGCCGCGGTTGGGGGTGCCCGCGGCTCAGGTGGGCAGTGTCACGGCGCGGGCCAGCCTTGCAGCAGGTCGCCAGCGGTCAGTTCAACGTCCAGGGCGGGCGCGGCGAACCCGCTGCGGCTCACCCCGACCAGTCGGGCGGCCCGGGCCCCGGGAACCTTGACCCGCTCCTCAATCAGTCTCTCGGTGTCTCGGCGCGTGAAGGGGGCGGCCTCGCGCCACTTGATCGATCCCACGAAATCCACCACAGTCGGGTGATCTCGGTCCGCCGCCCCGACGAGATCGACCTCTGGGTCATTCGTCCGGGTCCAGTAGCCGCCGACAAACCGAGCCTCCCCGAAGCGGGGATCTGGAAGGAGGCGCTCCACCGACCTCTGGATGATGGGCTCAATCGCCCTGCCGCGGAAGGTCGACCAATCCCGCTCGATCCGGGCGACGACAAGATCCCCGCGACCCCGGTCAATCTCATCGATGTTCGGGGCGATGAAGCGCAGCCAGAAACGCAGGTACGGGTCGACGACCACATAGCGGCGGTCCTTCCTCCCCGGCGGGGCCGCGTAGGGCAGTCGGGAATCGACCAGCCCTTTCGACACGAGGACCGCCAGGGCACGGGCCAGGCTCTTCTCGTTGCCCACTCCACTCGCGGCGCGGATGGCGGTGAAGGTCCTCTCGCCGTGCCCGATGGCGGCGAGGACATCGCGTGCCCTAAGGTCGGTCTCGAACTCTGCCTCGAGGATGCGCTGGGCGTTGACGACCAGGGCGTTCGCCGAGTCGGCCAAGCTGCGGCTCAGAAACTCCTTCCGCGGGAGACTCGCCGGCCAGGACCGCGCCAAGATCGGGAATCCGCCAACCACGAGGTACCGATCGAAGGCCTGCTCGGGCGACACGAAACTCAGCGCCGCCAGTTCGCGCGGGGAGAACGGCGGGACAACCATCTCGCGAGTGGGGCGATCGTGGAGCTCGGACGGGTACTCGGTCAAGGTCCGCATCATGCGCATGTCGCTGCCCACGCAGATGAGCAGGACGCTCAGGCGTTGGAGACGGCGGTCCCAGGCCTCCTGGAGGTCGGAGGGGAACCCGTTGTCCTGCTCGACGAGGTAAGGGAGCTCGTCGATGACGAGGACCAGCGGGCGCTCAGGCGCAGCCCCGGCGGCGGCGAGCTCGAGGGCCGCCGGCCAGGAGGCAAAGGTTGCCCCACCCCGAACGGCCCCAGCCGCGGGCAGGGTTGAGTCAGCCAGGGCCGAGCGAAATCGCTCAAGGGCGTCCGACCGCGGCCGGCGCGGAGCCTGGAAGAAGACGTGGGAAACGCTCTCCCGTTCGAGAAACTCCTCGACCAGTCGGGACTTGCCCACCCTCCTTCGCCCTCGCATCCAGACAAAACGGGCGCCAGCTCCATCTCGGACCTCGCGGAGTTGGTCTGAGAGAAGCTGGAGCTCGCGAGCCCTGCCGACAAACGCCTGCATCTCGTAAACTATACCACAGGAAAGTTTCGTCGGCTACAGTTTCGGCGGTGGCCGGCGGCCCGGGGGACTGGGACAGCGGACCCAGGCCGGGTGGGCACGGCCATGGAGTGCGCGATGGAGTTGGGACTGTGGCTGGTTGGCATGCCAGGATGCCCCGCACACACGTACCTGCATGCGCCGGTGAGCCTCACCGAGCGGCCAGGCTCCGGGGAGCACGTCCTCGGTAGTGGGTCAGTTTGAATCGGCGCCCCTCCAAGCCGGTACCCGACCGGGTCCATGCCTAGGCGCTCAAGGAACCAGCCTGCCTCAACCGGCTCGCCACCGCCCTGGTGGATGGGGCCCCGGACGAGGAGCGCGACCCCTATGAGGGGAAGGACCCCACTGCCGTCGAGTTGGGCTGGCTGGGAGGCCAGAACGGCGGGAAGGGAAGGGCTGCGAATCTCACGTCTGAAGAGTGGTCGGAGATCGCCAAGAGAGCGGCAGCCGCTCGAAGGAAGACATCAAGCGACCAACCTAGTGAATATGAAAACCCCGGCCACAAGGGCCGGGGTGGGTACCGCATCATCGTCCCCCGAGTGCATCTTAGCAAACCAGGGCCAGATCTGCTTCACCAACCAGCGGGCTTGGAGTACCGCCCACAGGGATCGGGGAGTTGATGCCGAGTCAGGTCGGCAAACGTCAGGCGCTCACACCATTGGCCCGGCACTGCTCCCGACGGGATGCGGGAGAGGCTTCCGGCTGTATGGCCTCCGTGGGGGTTAAGGATCCCCACCACCAGTCTCTTCCGCACCTCAACCACTGGGAAGGCCAGGTCGCTGTCATTTGAAACCACTACTGCCCCGTCCATGGTTCCCGATAGCGCGTCGATCAGAAGGTGGCTCGCCACATTGACGTCCGATCCCTTCTCTTCCCGGTCCGCAACGGTCGCCATGAAGTAAGCGCCCGGCACGTCAGAGTCGGCCGCGTCCCGGACCTGGATCGGCGCCGAGGCAATTGTGACTTGCGGTCGAAATCGCGGGGGACTTCCCCTCGTGGCGAGAGGTCGGGTCTTAGTCTTGGCATAGAACTTGCCGTATTCAATCCAGTCCACCGCGCCATGGGCTCTAAGTGCCAGCAAATAGACGTCTTGAGATCTCTTGCTGGACGGGCTGGCGGCTGCATCGATCCGAGTAGTGCAGTAGACGACTCGGTCGAGAGCGGCGTCGGGCCAGCGCCTAGCCACCACCGAGGACAACAAGCTCCTCAGATCGAGCCACTTCCACCCCTGGGCCCCTCTGGCCAAGGATCGGCCGCCGTAGTAGAGGTTCAGCCCATCGACCTACGCGCGGATTCGCACGGCCCGAAGCCTAACGCTCATAGCTAGCGGGCTGCATCGCCTGGCTCAGTCGCCCCCGGCTGCCACATGGGAGCAGCCGCTGTTCGACACAATGATGAAATCAACTGTGTCGGGCTTCAAGATCAGCAGGTGCGAACGCATCGGCCGACGCTCGCTGCGCCAAGGAGGCTTGGCGATACCGGAGCGCTGAAGTAGTAGGGTCACGGGGAACCGACTCCCCCAAGCCAAGCCGTCACAGGGGGTCAAGGCTCTCGTCGAGGGCAACAGCACCAGTACCACCGTCCGCATGACAGGCGGGGCCAGGAGCACCGGGACCCAGCTTCTCCTCGACCTGGGCCAGGCCCGCTCCGAGTACTTGACCGCTCCATCTCCCGAAGCGTCTCTGCAACTCTAAGCGACTCTGAGCGGGGCGTAGCCGAGCGCCCTGGGGCCGAAGTCGCCACGAGGGACGACCGCGGTGGCATGGGCGTTGCGGTGGAAGCCGCGCCCGAGGGACACCC
>JAKATL010000017.1 GCA_021827985.1 bacterium | reverse complement strand
CCTCATCGCTGCCGCGGCCGATGGCAAGGACCTCGTCGACGACGCCTGCGCCAAGAAAGCGGTCGCTGAACTCACCCGCGACTAACCCCCGCACCCCCGCCAGACTCCACTACGGCCGCATCACCACCCACTTCCGCCGTTACAGCTCCATTTAGCGCCGCCGCCAACACACTACACGTCCCCTGAACGACTGCGCACCGGCCACCGCTGGGCGCACTGCTCGCATTGCCACTTCTCCGCGGATCGGGACCATGCTGCCGCTCAGCGCATCTGCGCCCGGGGCCTCAGCTCCCAGCCCGCTGTCCACCAGGATCGCCGGACTGGGCATTTGGCCATCCACCAAGCCCAAGACTCCCAGGTGGCCCGCTGCCAGCGCCGCCGGCCCAGGTTGGGCCCGACCACCAAACCACACACCCACCCGGTGCCCTGGCGACGCCGGGTCCTCTCCCCGCCCGCGGCAGCCGCGGTCAACGGTCAGCGTCCGGAGGGGGGTGCTCCCCAGGTCGGTGTCACCTCGGCATCCGGCCAGGACACCAGCGCGCAACCCTGCTCGACCTCACCTGGGCACCGGCCCAGATGGGTGTCCCTCGGGCACGGCTTCCACCGCAACGCCCATGCCACTGCGGTCGTCCCTCGTGGCGACTTCGGTCCCAAGGTGCTCGGCTACGCCCCGCTCAGAGTCGCTTAGAGTTGCAGAGACGCTTGCCTCGCGGGCACAAGGTCGCCGGAGGCCACCATGGCCGCGGAAGTGCGGGACAGCTTGGGCGCCGGCACATTCCTCCAGGGATTCCGCTCGCCGTCCAAATCGCAGTTCCTGGTGAACGTCGTGCTCTACGGGCAACCGCCGGCGCCGGGCAAGGTCGTAGCGCCCGCTCTCATGCCGTAAGAGTCCAACGCGCCGCTGGCGCCCCTGCTCAGGGCTCACGGGCCCGAGGTTCTCACGGCCATCGTTCGGGCCGGAGCCAGCTTGGAACTCCTCGCCGGCGGCGAGGCCGCAGCCGGCCACGCTGCAGCCGTGACCCTGCTTGATCCCCACAGCGGCGAAGGACGGCTGCCAGGCCGGGAGCGCACCTCGGCCCTGGTCCGCAGGGAAGCCCCATGGGTCCGGTCTCCGCAGCGCCGAGCCGCAGCGTTGCGACGCTTCACACCAGCCCCTCTCCACCTTGATCGAGGGGCAGGGCCGCACCACCACCGGAAGGGGCATGGGGAGTTCCCGGCCCGCCGTTCCAACCTTCACCTCCTCATTCTTCGGGACGGCCGGCCGCGGCCCAAGAAGCCCGACGAGCTGACTTAGGCGGGCTGAATGCGCGGGCCTCCCCTCAGATCGATGGCCGCCCCTTAGGGCCGGTCAGCAAGGGGGCAGGCACCATCGGAAGCCATCGATCACAGGGGCGCGTAGCTGATATACTACGGGCGTGACTCAAGTTCCGCTTCGCGAGCTACGCGCCACAACCTCAGCCATCCTCCGCCGGGTGGAGGCCGGAGAGAGCATCGTGGTAACGGTTGACCGCCGCCCGGTGGCAACCCTGGTACCGTTCGAGCGCCGCCTGGCTTGGGTGCCGGCTCAACAGGTGTGGGCCCGGATCCAGGCGGCTGCGGCAGACGCCGGGTTGACGGCGGAGTTGGATCGCCTGGTCCCGGATCGCGTGGCCAGCCTGTGAACATCGTCCTCGACACATCGGTCTTCATTGCTCGGGAGACCGGGCGGCCCCTGGCGCCCCTCCCCGACCAGGCTGCCACTGCCATCTCTGTGATCACAGTGGCGGAGCTCCGGCTGGGGGTCCTGGTGGCTGGCGACCCGAGCATTAGGGCGATTCGGCTGGCCACCCTGGAGGTTGCAACCCGCGACCACCGGCCCCTCCCGGTCGATGAGCAGGTTGCGGATCAGTTCGCCCGGCTCGTCGCCCAGCTGCGGATGGCGGGGCGCAATCCGCGCGTCTTAGACACGCTCATCGCGGCGACCGCACTCGCTCATGACGCGGCGGTGGCGACCCAGGACGACGACTTCGACGGTCTCCCGGGCCTGACCGTCTTGAAGGTCTGAGCGCGACTGTTGTGCGGCGGGCGCTGACCCATTTGAGCTCGCGACGGCTGGTATTTCTCCGTGTTGGGTCAGTCAGTCTGCTACGGACCTGACGGGGAGGCCGGCGTACGGCTGTCCGGGTGAGACCGGGGATAGGGGATCATGGGGAGAGGAGGCTGTCGTCAGGGCACTCCAGTCCGCCCGGCGGCCGCCCGCCGGAAGCCTCTCCCGGCTCACCTGGCCCCAGCTTGCGGAGGCCACCGTCGGGACGCTTGGGTCCGCCTCCATCGACATCGATTTGCTGGAGGCGGCCGCGGCGCCGGTCCTCTGCGGGGCCAGCCGCTTCCCGGTGCCGCTGGCGCCCATGCTGAAGGCTCACCGCCGAGATGCGCCGACGGCTATCGACCGGGTTGGCGCCGACTTGGGCCTCCTCGCCAGCGGTGAGGCCGCGCCCGGCCAGCCAGCCACGCTCCCGCCGCGACCCTGCCCAATCCCCAGAGCGGTCGGCGGCGGCTGCCAGGTGTGGAGCGCACCTGGGTCCGGAGCGCAGGGAATCCCCATGGGCGCGGTCTGGGTAGTGCTCGGACGCCCTTGGCCCCGGGCTGGCCCGACCGTCTCGTTACCCTGGAGTTCGCGTTGGGCCGAGACACGGGCGAGAGTAGAGAAGAGCGGCCCGCGTGGTGCCTGTAACACCAGCTAAGTCACCGGAATGCCCAGTCAATCGACGGGCGTCCAGATTCGGTCGACCGGAAGAACGAGCAGCCGTTCCGCGAAAGTGTACGAACGAGAACCCAGGTACAGCGCCACCCCGGCGATGAATGCAGGGCCAACGGCATCGCGCAGCTTGGCCAACGACCGCATCCCCTGGCCGGGCACCCGCGCGGAGGCTTTGACCTCAAAGGCGACGACGGCACCATCATCCCGCTCGATGATGAGGTCGACCTCGTCGCCGTCGTGGGTGCGCCCGGAATTGGGATGGCTAGTGGACATGAAGACCAGCTTCACCGGGGGGGAGAGGTCGTCGACCCGGGCCACCGCCTGGATCAGGGTCAAGGGGTCGAACCAGTTGTAGATCCCACCACCCCAGAGGAGCACCAGGTCCTCCTGTTCGACCCCGGGCAGGGGGAGGCGGCTGCCCCTCTCTCGCACTGGAGGTGGGACCTCCGGCAGCCCGAAGGGCACCACGTCGATCAGCTGGCGGAAGGTGGGGTCCCGAGACCAGTTGCGGGGGTTTAGCCGGCCGGCGGCCAGCAGCGAACCCAGCCACAGGTCCCGCTGGGTCTCGCTGGCGCAGATGAAGTAGTCCCCCAGCGCGAGCATCTCCGAGACCGCAGCGCGGACCTCGAGGTCCTGGCGCTCCCTGTCGGCCATTCCCAGGTGCTCCTCCTGGCCCAGGAGCGCAATGGGGAAGGGGTCGTACAGGTCCATAACCAGGGGAGATTCCACCTCCCGGAGCACCGGGTAACGCAGCAGCGCCGTTCCCTCCACCATCACCAGGTCATGGGAGCGGGCCAGACGCTCCAGGGCGGCCAGCCCCAGCTCGGGCGAGACGGTGAACCCGGGGCTGGCGAGGTCAGTGGAGCCCATCCCCACCAGGGTCACCTGGTGGCCGTCCGCAGCCAGGCCCCGCCCCAGCTCGAAGCAGCGGATCCCCGGCCCCGCCATCCTGATGGCTACCACGTCGTTGGCCACGATCAGGACCCGGCTCACCCCGGCAAGATAGCAGGGCCGGAAGCTGGGTCTGGGGCGGCCCGCAGGGGCTGGCCGGGCTGGGACCACCTGCTCGCAGATCCCGCCCGGCGAATCCTTTGCCCGACCGCCCTTCACGCCACCGCATCGGAGATCATGACAGGGTGGACGCCGCGTCTTTGGCTCCCGCCGCGGATGGCGAGCGCGGCAGCTCGACCGGCCTCGCCTGGGCACGCGCGGTTCTGCTGCCCGGCGCGGTCACCCTCTGGTGCCTTCACTCGCTGCTGGCTCCGGGCTACGTGCTGCAGATCGACGCCGTCTTCGGGCCCCACATGCCCCTCTCCCTCTCCGGAGTTGCGGCGCCGCTCACCCTGGTGGCCCACCTCCTGGGTGGCTACTGGTCGGGGAGGCTGTACGTTGGCCTGGCCATCTTTCTGTGCGGTTTCGGCCCCATGGTGCTCCTGCGCCGGCTCAGCTGGATGGCCCAGGTGCCCTCCGGGCTGCTGGGCACCCTCAATCCATTTGTGTACGACCGCGTCGTCGAGGGCCAGTGGGGGGTGGCCGCCGGCGCGGGAATGCTCTTCCTCTGGTTGGCCGCCTGGGAGGGACTTCTCCGCAGGCCGTCCGCCGGCCGGCTCGCCCTCACCGCCGGGGCTGGCTGGCTGGCGGTGGTATTCGACCAGCACACGATCGGGGTGCTGCTGGTCCTGGCGGCCGCGAGCCTGCTCTGGCGCCGGGCCTGGCGCGACCGCCGGACGCTGGTTTGGGGGCTGGCGAGCTTTGTGCTCTTGGTCGCAGCGCTCTCGTATGCGCTGCCACCCTTCTTCTCGGGCCCCAACAGCACCTATTACTCGGTGCAGCACTTCTCGCGCGCGGACCTCGTGGAGTTCCGCTCCACCGCCAGCCCCCGCTACGGACTCTGGGTGAACCTGCTGGGGCTCTATGGGTTCTGGGCAGAGCGGCTGGGGCGTATCCCTATGCTCAACTCCGGCGCCCCGTGGTGGCCGCTGGCAGCCGCGGTCCTCTCGGCCCTGGCGATCGCTGGAGCCTGGGTCCGGCGGGAGCGGGCGTGGCTATTAGGGTGTGCAGTCCTGGGCCTGCTGATGGCTGGGAGCACCGTCACGGGGCCGGGTCAAGAGGCCTTCCTGTGGCTCATGCAGCGAATCCCTCTGGTGGGGGCCTATCGCGAGCCGGAGAAGTGGAGCGAGCTCTGGCTGCTGGCCGTCGTCATCCTCTCCGCAGCTTTGGTGGACCAGCTGCGGCGCACACCACGCCGTGCAGCCTTGGGCGGGATGTTGGCGGCGGTGCTGGTCGCGGCCACCCTGCTCCCCGCTGGCGCGGCGATGCTCCGGGAGTTGCCGGCGACCGTACGCCCGTCCCGATACCCCGCGGGATGGCTGGAGGCGGCGGCCTACATGAAGCGCGCCATCCCCAGCAGCTCTCCCGTACTCGTTCTCCCGTGGACCCTGTACGAGGAGCTCCCGTTCACCGGGAACGTCCTCACCGCCAACCCGGCCAGCGTGGCCTTCCCCGGCAACCTGATCGCCCCCAACGACCTCCAGATCCCGGGCGCGGTGACCGAGGCCCGCGCTCCTGGGAACCTGACCCAGATCGCGCTCGATCCGCTGGCCCCCGACTGCGCGCTGGCCAAGGGGATCCGGAAGCTCGGTATCTCATGGGTGCTCGTGGAACCGGCCCCCGGTGGGGAGCAGTCAGCCAGCGCGCTCCTGGGCTGTGGCTTCAGCGTTCGGTTCGGCGAGCCCCCGGGGCTCGTTCTCCTCCGGGCATGATCCAGACTCAGCGCCCGCGGCGCTCGCAATACTTCCGGATGGCCAGCACCAATCTCAGTGATTTTTTCGTAAGTTGGAGCGATCCCCCTTGACTCAACTTGGGAGCGAGTCGATACTCGTTTGCGAGCCTATCGAGGAGACGCTGGCGCAAGTTCGATCGGGTCACGGTACGGGGAGGAATCGGGATGCGCAGGGCCGGATGGCCCCCGTCTTTCGTTGTTGCCGGTACGGAGCCCCACGCAGAGGAGGGCGGTGGCCTGGCGCGGTCCTGTCTGATCACCAGAGGGCAGCCCTTCGGGCCGTCGGTTGCCGCCGCCCCGGGCACCGGTCCGGCCTACGGTTCGGCTGACACTGATCCTGCACCAGGCTGCGACCGCCCAGTCATGCCCTCTGTGAAGCTGCCAAGGTTGATCGGCGACGCCGTTTGCCAGGGCGCCCGAGTGGCGGGCCGCGAAGTTGGCTGACTTGGGCCTGGAAGTGATGACTCCGGCCCATTCGGAAGAGGGATCTGCCCCTGCCCCGGAATTGAGTGTGATCGTGCCCACGTACCACGAGGCCGAGACGATCGTCCAGAACCTCAAGCGCCTCACGACCGCCATGGATCAGACTGGCCTCTCCTTCGAGGTGCTGATGGTGGTCGATGGAGACCAAAGGACATACGCGGCCGCACGCGAGTGCCGCTCGCCCAACGTGTCGGTCATCGGGTACTCCCGTAACCGCGGCAAGGGGTTTGCCCTCAGGTATGGGATCTCCCAGGCACGGGGACGGCTCGTGACCTTCATTGACTCGGACATGGAGATCGCGCCGGAAGAGATCGGCCGGATGGCACGGCTGCTCGACCTCTATTCGGCGGACGTGGTGGTGGGGAGCAAGCGCCATCCTATGAGCCAGGTCAACTATCCCTGGCCCCGACGGGTTCAGTCCCTCGCCTACCAGCTACTCGTTCGGCTCCTCTTTCGGGTCAAGGTACGGGACACCCAGACCGGGCTGAAGATGTTCCGCCGCGAGGTGGCCGAGCGGGTGGTGGACGCCGCGCTGGTGAAGCGCTTTGCCTTCGACCTCGAGCTGCTGGTGCTGGCGCACCACTTCGGCTTCGGGCGGATTATCGAGGCACCGGTGCAGATCGACTACAAGTTCCAGAGCACGACCAACCCGAGAGCGGTCTTCTCGGTCCTCTGGGACACGGCGGCGATCTTCTACCGGCTGCACGTCCGGCACTGGTACGACGGAGCGGAGGCACGAGGGCTCAGCCTGCTGCTCGAGGAGCTCCCAGCCCCGCTGGGCGGGGATTGAGGTGAAGGACGAAGCTAGCGGCCCAAGGGATGAGATCCGGAGCGCAGCCCGGGCCGGGGTGCTTCTGGTCGCCGCAGGCGGCATCACTGGGGTGCTGAACTTGGTCTTCAATGTGGTGGTAGCACGGGAGGGGGGCGTCTCCGACTACGGGGCCATTGGACCGCTCCTGACCGTGGTCACGGTGGTGGGGTTGCTGGCCACGGGATTCCAGTACGGGATAGCCCGCCACGCAGCAGTGACCACCAGGCACCCGGCACAACTGCTCTGGCCGGCCCTCCGATCACTGCTGCCTTGGGCCGCTGGTGCCCTGGTGCTGGTGGTAGTTTCCTGGCCCCTGGCCGGATTCCTCCACCTGCGGTCTGTGGTGCCCGTGCTGCTGATAGCTGCCCTCGCCGCCCTCGGCATTCTCGGCGCTGCGGTGATCGGGCTGCTGGTCGGACTGCGCCACTTCCGGGTGATCGCGGCGCTGGGGGTAGGCCCTGCCGTGCTCCGGCTTGCCCTGGGCTTTCTGGTGGGCCGCGGGCAAGGAGCGGTACTCCTAAGCCTAGTTGCCTCCCTAGCCCAGGGCGCCGCCACCTTCGCTGGCGGCCTGGCAGCGCTTATGTTGGTCGTCGGCCGTAGGACGGCGGTAACGTCCGCGCCTGCAGTCCCGGCAGATCCCGGCCCAGCGGGACGCACCGGATTGACTGGTTCTTTGATCGCCGGCGCCCTCTGGGCGGTCTGGGGACTGCCAGTGCTGTTCGCGCGCCATGCGCTTAGCCCCGCGGTGGCGGGAGACTTCGCCGCCACCCAGATAGTGGTAGGCGCCCTGATCTGGGGCACGGCGCCGATCGTGACCGCATTCTTTCCGACGATAGCCCGCCACCGGGCTCGCGCGGCGGTGATCTTTGGTGAGCTCGCAACTGCAGGCATCGCTCTGCTGGGGACAGCAGTGCTCACAGGGATCGGGCCAGTCTTAATTGCGCGGCTCTACGGAGCTGGGTTCGGAGAGGCCCGGCCTCTCATCGCCGCGCTCGCATTATCAGCCACAGTCACCGCTTGCACCACCTTCACAGCCTGGTCCGCCGTCGCGACCAATAAGCATCATGTGAGCGTGCTGGTGGGCCTGACTCTGGCGTTCTGTCTTGAGCTCCTCTGGGACCTAGTCGTGGCCCATGGACTTCTCGCACTTGCTTTGGGACCGGGACTCGCGCTCCTGCTCGGGGGCGCATCGTTCATGACGGTGGGCAGGCTCCTGCACGCGCTACGGAGTGATAGCGATCGGTCCGATTGTGGGGGGCCCCTGCCCGACCTGCAGGAAGCAGCCATATCCGGTGAGCGATGAACATCCTCGCCCTCACGTGGAAACACCCCCAGGACCCTACAGCAGGGGGAGCTGAGAGGTACCTGGTGGAGGTGACGTCCCGGTGGGCCCAAGCCGGCCACGCAGTTACGATCTTTGGGCCAAGGTGTCCCGTAGTCCCGGGGCGCACCGGTCCCGGGATACCTATCGGGATCAAGTACATAGGCAGCGGGTCACGGCTGACCGTGTTTCGCCTAGCCCAGGCTCACCTTCGGACTAACGGCACCAACTACGACGCCGTCTTAGACACAGTTAGCACCCGGCCCTTTTTGGCCCATCGGGTGGTGGGCCGCAAGACGGTGGTGCTCTATCACCAGACGGCCGAGGAAGTCTGGAGCCAGGAGTTTCCGGTTCTCGTGGCCGCGTTAGGGCGACTTCTCGTCGAGCCTTGGTGGATCCGATCCTTGCGTGGTGCGTTCATCGTGGCCAACTCGCCATCAACCGCAAGTGCGCTTGAGCGTTTCGGGACACATGTACAAGGTGTCGTCCCCCCAGGCTGCGACGTTCCTGCCGAACTTCATCTTCGAGAGCGCCCTTCTGCCGCGCCACGCTTGCTCTGGATTGGCCGAATGGTCAGTACGAAGCGACCAGAGGATGCGATTTCAGGACATGCCCTCCTCCGTGAGCGGATTCCAAAGGTGAGCTTGGACATGGTTGGCGCAGGCTACCTCAACCACAAATTGAGTGTCCGCCGGCTACCCGGAGTGCGCGTGCGCGGGCCTGTCCCCGAACGAGAAAAGCGGGCACTGCTGGCGCAAGCCGACCTTTTGCTCGTTCCGGGCACCCGCGAGGGGTGGGGAATCGTGGCGATGGAGGCGGCAGCGTATGGGGTTCCGGTCATCGCCTACAATGTCCCCGGGCTCCGTGACGCGGTGGTCGACGGGGAGACAGGGCTGCTGGTGGATCCTAACCCTGCGGCCCTGGCACGGGCGGCGCACAAAGTGCTGTCGTCCCCTCACTTGTGGAGCCGCCTCTCCCAGGGCGGCAGAGAACGCGCACTTCAATACTCCTGGGACACGTGCGCCAGCCAGCTGCTGGAGTACCTTTCGCGGAGTCCTAGCGCGCTCGGGAAGTCTGCCGGTGGAGGGGCGTCCAGCCTTACACGGGCCAGTGAAGTCCGGGCAGCGCCGCCTCCGCTGGGGGCTGACCCGGTGCCTTTGAGCCGACGGTCCGCTGCGTTCGGCGTTCAGCGCCAGTCACCCAGCCGCAATCGCGAGTTCGATCTTCAGTGAGGGGATGCATCAGACTTGGGTGACGCAATAGTCCTGGCTAACGCTCATCGGCTCGGGGCCACCTCGGCTCCGAATGGTCGACTTCCGCAGTGCCGACACACCATTCCGAATGGGCATCCGCCCTGGGAAGGAGCCGTCGCCTCGTATTCGGTGCCCCACGTACAGGGCAAGGAAGTCATCCTTCACTCTGCGGTCAAGCTACAGTGCGGACTCTACATAACCCCTCTGTTGCCGAGCACCCCACCACAGGGTGAACCACCGGCTCGGATGCGCGAAACCATGCGCTTGTGGCCCAGCGTTGATGCAGGCACCCGTCAGCGGCCATCGAGGAGTAGGCTACCCTGCCATCTGACAGCGACCTCCGAGACGCGACCAAATCTCCAACCGTATGGCACCGCCAGCGCAGGCCTACGCGCGCTCCGACTGCGATGGGGGCTGAGTCGGCACGCATCACCGCACAGGCAGCGAACTGAGATGATGTGTCCCGGGCCACTCCCAGCGGAATCGCACTCCGGTGGAGCCGCTCTTGCGAACCGATTGGTCCGGGCGCTCGGCTTGACGCCGCTACTGGCAGCGCCACGCTCAACAGGGCACTGGGCAGAGGCAGGGTAGGTGCGTCGACGGCCCACCTCATCGGCGTTTTCAGTCACCTAAGAGTCGGGTGACTGTGCGGGAACCAAAGTACGAGGCCAGCGAGCAGGCCGTATGAATCTGAGCTATGACCGTGGAACAGCGTCCAGCCAGAGCTGCAGGTTCCATGGCCATGAAGTCCTACGCGGAAGGGGCTGTGTATGACATCGTCAGCGGGACGCCGGCCTCAGCTTGAGCGAGCACAACGGCGATTGCCATGGCATGCCATCCGATTTTGCACCAAGGGCTCGAATTGATGGCGTATCAGCTGGAGCTAGCGGGCATCTGGTTGGCGCTCAGAGGGCTAGACCATCGGTCTCCGCGTCTTGGCTTAGCGTGGTTTCTGCAGTCGTACCTCGGGTCGGACCTCACAGCTCGATGACCAAGAATAAGCCGTGTCAACCAACACGAATCGGGAACCCCGACCCTTCGCGGCCCACCCCGGCGGACTCTACATGGCAGGCTAGGAACGTCGGAAGCACGGAGGCTAGGATCGTGCTCGCCATCGTCGGCGTGATCGGGGTCACAGCGTCGGAGTTGCTGAGGACATCCGCAGCCCAGAGCACACTTGCCGATCTCGCAGTAGCGTGCCTTATCGGTGCTGCGCTGCTGGCACTGTTCACCCGCACACGTCGAAGTTCGCACGCCGATCGGCCTTCCGCTGAGAGAATTCGCAGCGGTATCCGACGCCGACAGCTTGTGGCGCCCGCAGTCACAGATCCCGACGAACCCGAGCCGATGAGGACCGGTACCGGCCGTCGCAGCTGGTGGTGGGCTCACGTCGTCTCCGTCCTCGCAGTGGGTGCCTTAGTGCAGTCTTGGTTCGTCTCCGGGACCGTGATAGCAGGCGGAGACATCACGCCTCCGGTCGGCACAGCATGGATCAACCGGCTGTTCTCCGCGATGGCATGGACCGGTTCGAACCTCGGGAGCATCAATGAGGCGCAGCAGCGGTTGCCGTGGGCAGTGGTGGTCTGGCTCACCCATGCGCTCGGGGGCTCTGGCGCTGTGGCCCAACGGATCTGGTTGACCGTCCTTTTCATGGGAATCGCCTTGGCCGCCACAGCGCTAGCCCGCGCCCTGAACTTTGCCCCAATTGCTGGAGTGGCCGCCGGTCTACTCTACGCATTCAACCCCTACCTAATGAGCATCGGCGGTGTAGCTGATGCTTACCTACTGAGCATGGCGCTGCTGGCAGGCTTACCGGCCCTAGTCGTCGCCGGCGCGAAAGGATCGGTTCCTCGCTGGTTAGCGGCCATCGGGCTGGGACTCGCTGGCCCTCCAGTCGGCTACGCGTACGCGAACCCCCCCCTCGTCGGCATGCTCGTCCTCGCCTTAGTTTTCAGCGTGCCGCTAGCCTGGGCCCGCTACGGACGAGCAACCGCGGTTCGCGGTGTTCCAGTCCTTCTTTGCGGCGGGCTTCTGATGGTAGCGGCATCCACCTACTGGGCGGTCCCGGCATTTCTGGCGCTGCGTGAAACAGCCGTCGCCACACTGTCACCCCTTTCGGCATGGACATGGACGGAAGGCCGTGCCACCCTAGCCAACGCACTGTGGCTCAACACGGCCTGGTTCTGGAAATACCCAATTTACCTTCCCTTCGCTGCAAACTTCGATCGGTTTCCACTCCTGCTTGTCCGCGTCTTGGTCCCTGCGGTAGCGCTCACCGCTCTCGCGCTCCCTCCGACACGCCTGACCCCCCGAAGGCTCCGAGTTACTGGCGCGATCGCCCTCGGAACTCTAGCGATCATCCTGCTGAGCACTGGTACCAACCCGCCAGGCAACCTCATTTTCGACATTCTTTATCACTTGCCGCTCGGCTGGCTGCTCCGGGAGCCTGGGCGGTTCCTTATGGTAGCGAGCCTCGGCTTCGCACTCATGGCAGGAATTCTTGTCGACGGCATTGGTCATGTCACGCCCCCTTGGGTCGGGTCAACCAGAGCACCTCGCCCCTCTCGGGCGTTCCACCGTCCGAAGATGTGGTCGGTGCTGGCTTTCGGGGGCGTCGTCCTCACCGCAGCGGGATCGTACCCCCTTTGGACCGGCAGTGTTGTTCCAGGGCGACGGCCTCCGTTTCCGGCATCCCACGTTGCGGTCCCTCGGTACTGGACCCTGATGGCCAAGTGGCTGAACGCGCCTCAGTCAACGCCTGGGCCGCTCCTCGTGCTTCCGCCAGACGACTTTTACGCCATGCCCTACACCTGGTACTACGGTAACGATGGATTCATCACCGACTTGTTGATTCGTCACGTGATCGACCCCAATTCAGAGTCATATGACCTTGTCTCCAACGAGTTGCTGTCTGCCACGCGCCTTGAGGCACAAGCTATCGAGAGTCGTAACTGGACTGAGGGCGCTCGACTCCTGTCCGCCATGACCAGCCCCCTCATCCTCGTTCGCGGCGACGTGGTGGCGAACTTCCCCGGACGATCGATACTCTCTCCCGGCCGGCTCTACCGAGACTTGCTCCAAGATCCGCTCATGCGGCTTGTCCACAGAGACGGGCCGCTGTCGGTATTCGCTCTGACTGGCGGGGTCGTGGCTCCGACTGGCTTCGCCACAGTGAACAGTGCGGCCCCAGATTTGCGGGCCCTGTCCCTCTTGCCGCCTGGAACCGCCTTGGCAACATCCCCACCAGTCGCGGGGCACACTGCGATCTATCAATTGCCTTCAGTCGCGACTTGGCAGATACGAGCCAATAGCTTGGTCACCGAGCTCGGCGAGCGCAGCGGATGGACCTACCGATCGGTCATTTTGGCACCCGGCACTTCCGCGCAATCCCCAAATGCACACATGCTCGATACTCAGAATCGCATGACTTCTTCGGGTCGGCGCCTTATTGTGAGCGTTCCTCTTGGTCCCCTCGAGATCCGTGACGGGACCTTCCACCAGGGCCTCTGGGGGCCGGTAGGAAACTGTGACGACTACGAGCAGGTTCTCCCGGGGCGCACACTCCGGGCCAAGGTGCTCGACAAGGGCGGCCCAGCAGGTGCACCGTTTCTGCAGCTCTCCGCTAGCGCTGATGCGGCGTGCGAGTCACAGGTGCTGGCATGGCATCGAGGTAGTCTGCTTGTCAAGATGAATGTACGCTCGCGATCTGGCGCGGGCCCCTCCCTGTGCTTCTGGGAACAACCTGAGAACCTATGCGCTCCGGCAGCGCCCCTTCCGGCTGGCCGCACCTGGAAGACTTATACATCGGTCATCCAACCTTCTGCTGGCACCAAGGCGCTGACGCTGTTCCTCTACGCCTTTGCGCCCACCCCGGGACAAACCTCACAATATGACTACGCCAGCCTAATAGTTCGGTCTCTCCCGGAGGCCCCTGCTGTGGACGTCATTGCTGCCCCAAACTCTTTCGCTTCCCCTAGCACACTGGATTCCTTAGAGTCCGGATTCGGACCCGGATGGCTTGGGCCCACCGGAGCCCGCCACGTCGAACTCGACGGCCTCACAAACGGGTGGATCTGGCCCAAGTCAGTGAGAGGTGCCACAAAGGCGAGCTACTCGCCCATTCGCGACGAGATTCAAGCCGAGGTTGGTGCAGCTGCGCTGGCTGCCCTACTGGCTGCCCTCCTCGGCCTTTACGCACGGGGCTGCCGACCTTGGCGCATGCCACGGAAATGCGCATTCGCGAAGAAGAGCGCTGGTGATGCCTGACCTATTCGGACGTATCTTGCACCGATCGGGTATCGTGACCTACGCAGCCGGTGAAGACTCTTCGACCCGCGTTCTGCCGCGGTTTGAGCATGCCCTTCACTTGGCCGGCCCTCTCAGGGGACTCGCCGTTGCGGACGTTGGTTGCTGGACGGGTGATTTCCTGCATCTGTGTCAGGGGGTGGGTGCTACTTCGCTTGTCGGGTTCGATATTGGCGGACCGTGGCTTGTCGACGCTAGGCGCAGGCTCCCCAACGCGACACTGGTGGAGGTCGCGGATCTCAGTGAACTACAGGCGGCTAACATCTCGCAGGTAGACGTCGTCTTCGTCTTGGAAACTCTCGAACATATCCCTCGTGGACGTGAGTTTGAGGCCATGCGGGCACTGAGCCGGATCTTGAAGCCTGGCGGTTGTCTCATCCTCTCAACACCCGCAGCAGGAATTGCGGCCTGCGCAGATCCCGCCTGGGTCTTGGCCGGGCATCGCCATTACCGTGCCCGCACTATCAGAAGGCTTGCACAAAGTGGCGGATTTGAGTCTACAACCTTCCGGTACTCCGGCGACCTACGGGAGTCCCTAGACGTCGCCCTGCTTTACTTGTATAAGCACGTTCTGCGCCAGCCGTACCGGAGCCCCCATCTGCTCGCTGGGGCCGGCCACCGCCTCACTATGCAGCGTCGATTCGACTCCACCACCATCTGGGTGCGAGCCACCAAGCAGCGTAATCCGAGTGGGTTTCCTCCACCGTGAGTCCCACCGTGTTTGCCGACTCAGGCTCCGGTCCTCGGTACCCGCGGGCTCCTGCCCAGGAGGAGGCGCGCCGGGCGATCGCAGCCAACGTAACTGTCGTGGTACCAACTAGAAACGCGGCGCGAACCCTTCCAGCGTGTCTAAAGTCGTTACGTGCACAGCGAGAACCTTGCATTGTGGTTGTAGTGGACAACCACTCTACTGATGGCACACTGGCGATCGCCGAGGTGCTTGCCGACAGGGTAATTGTCTGCGGACCCGAGCGCTCGGCCCAGCGGAATGCTGGCGCGAGCCTGGTGGTTACGCCGGTGGTCGGCTTCGTCGACGCCGACATGGTACTGTCTCCAGAGGTTACGCTTCAGGCCGTGCGTGCCCTGTGCGGCGGAGTCGTTGGCCACCCTGTCGCGGTATTGGTCCGCGAGCGGTCGGTGGGCCAAGGATTCTGGGCTGAGGTCCGCGCCTTCGAGCGGTCCTTCTATTCAGGGTCGGACACAGTGGAGGCCGCGCGGTTCTTTCAGCTGCGCGTGTTCGAAAGCGTCGGTGGATTCGACGAGTCTATGCCCCCTGGCCCCGAGGACTGGGATCTGACGCGTAGGGTGCGGAGAGTTGGGACGATGGCTCGCATCGACGCATGGATTGATCACGATGAGGGGGCTCCAACCTACGTCGATCTCTGTCGGAAGAAGGCATATTACGCCCGAGGCCTTCGGGCCTATGCCGGACGCTACGGAATCGCAAGTATCGCAGTACTGGACCGCCCCTACTTGCGACGCCCCTGGCTGCTAGGACGCCGGGGATGGCGCCTAGGTTTCGGCCTGGTGATACTGAAGGTCGGCGAGACCATTGCAGTCGTTCTTGAACTCCTGCATCTTGGGAGGACCATCTCCTGACCTACCGCACAGACAGCCTTCCTAGACGCCCGGCCAGAGTGGCCTTGGTCGCGGACGTCTTCGCCGACGATTCTGTGATGTTTGAGGGGGGCGCGGAGCGCCACTTGATGCAGTTGGCTCTCGCGATGACCGAGGTCGGCATCGAGTGCTGCGTGTACCAACCGGGCGATCTCGCTGCGGTAGCGGTAGTAAATGGCATAGAGGTTCGTACAAGACCGGTACAGCATAGGCGTCTGTGGTCGAGCCTTGCGCAAGTCGCCCTTTCTGACGGCTGGCAGTACCTGCACTTCAAGTACTTGGAACACGTGCCCAGCGGGCTGCCCCGTGGGCGGGTGACCTCGACCCAGCACGGAGTACATTGGGATATCCCCTACGAGGCCCACGGGAAGCCTTGGTACGCAGGGGGTGCTGCCGCTCGTGGCTACCTGCCCGGGTGGCGCAGATGGCAGATGGCCAAGTCGTTCGCCGGTTTGCGCCGCTGCACCGCTGTGTCAGCCATGGACACCTCCTTTCTGCGGGTCACCCAAGCACTCCGGCCGGGCCTCCGGAGGCGTATTTTCATTACGGGGCCTTTCTGTGATCTCTTCGTGCCATCTCCCGGGGCTGGCGCCTCCGCATCAGTCCCAAGCGAGCTTTCGAAACAGATTGCCGCGACTCGCGCTGCGGGGGGGATCGTCGTTCTTGTGCCACGCAACCTCTCCCTGGTGCGAGGCGAATCTTGGCTGCCGGATATCGCCGCCAGAGTGGCCGCTAGGCGGTCGGCCCTTTTCGTAGTGACCGGAATCTTCCTCGGCCGCTTGGACCACTCATGGCGCTCTGCGCGGCTGTCGACTGGGGGTGGTGCAGCTACCCATTCGGTGGAAGGGCATGCGGTCTCCGTGATACACCTCGGTGGCTACCCGCATGACCTTATGCCGGCACTCTACCAGGCGGCCGACATTGTCCTGATCCCATCGTTTAGCCACGAGGGCGCCTCACTCGCAGCGGCAGAAGCTATGTTCTTCGGCAGACCTGTAGTCGCAACCAACGTTGGCGGTCTGAACGACACCCTGGATGATGGCTGGACAGGCGTCATCACGCGACCCGACCCGGCCAGCGTCGCAGCAGGCGTCCTTCGACTGGCAGCGAATGCTACCGACCGGAGCACCCTGGCGACTAACGCGCACCTCAAGGCCACCGCCTGCTTCAGCCTGGACCACTGGCGCCGTTCCCAACGTCCGTTCTTCGCAGCTGCTGGTTGGGTTGCGCCGCAAGCGTGTCCATGAACCTAGCTCCAGGTTTGCGTCGCCCCGTTCTCGGCGCGTTCACAATCGGGCTGAGTCGGCGGCGCCCTCCTTCCAAGTCTCGGGCGGGAGCAACTGTGGTTCTCCGTCCAGCGCCGTCCAGTTCATCGCCGGGGATTGTCCCTACTACGCAGGTGAGCAGAAGTTCTGTCCGTAACCCAGTTGGGGTGAGCAGTGGCGATAGCTGGCCCGGGGACGCAGTAGCCTTGTCGATGATGACTTCAATCACCACGACAATGCCAGTATCAGTGTGCGTCCCTGCTCCAGGTTTGCCAACGTCTCGGCACTCGAACGCCGCCAGCTCAAAGTCGAAGTGCGTCACGGTCGGACGGCGATCCGGGCCTCCATGATCCTGCTCTCGGCCGCCGGGCATCCGGCTGCATCGATCGCGGAGTTGGTCGGCTACGATCCCCGGACTGTGCGGCGCTGGGTCGAGCGATTCGTTGTCGAAGGCGTGGACGGCCTGCCCGATCGATCTCGAACTGGCCGTCCGCGCCGCACCGCCAGAGTGGCGGGGCGGCTCTGCACTTTGCTGACGCAGCCCAAAGCATGGACAGCGCCGCGTCTGACACGAGCGCTGCGGTGGAGCGCGTCCAGCAGCACTCTGCGTCGGCGCATTCAGGAGCTGGCGGAGTGGCGGCGTCCCCGGCTGGTGGCCAAGGGTGATCCAGAGGCTTCGCAGCGCTCGGCCGCGGTCCGTCGTGCTCTGCTCCAGTTGCCTGCGCACGCGGGGGTCCTTGCCGAAGATGATTGCCATCTCGACTTGCTCCCCTGGGTGCGGGCCGCCTGGATCCTGCGCGGTGAGCGCAGGCGGGCGATGCCGTCCGGACAGAACCAGCGGCGCTCCCTCTTCGGGGCAGTCAATCTCGGCAGTGGCAAATGGTGTGTCACGGCGGCCCCCCGGGCCTACAGCGCCGCCTTCGTGCGCTTGCTAGAGTGTCTGCTGGAGATCAACGTCGGCACTCCAGCGATCGCCGTGGTGCCGGACAACGTCAACATCCACTCCAGACGTCTGGTGCTTGCCTTGTGGCTGGAGCACCCGCAAGTGCACTTGCTCTATGGCGCCGGCTACTGCCCCCACGAGAACCCGGTGGAGCGGATATGGGGAGCGATTAAAGCTTATCTCGCCAACTCACCGCCCCGAACCACGACTGGCCGGATCTCCCAGGCGATAAGCTTCTTCTCTGCCGCTACTCCTGAGCAGATGCTCAACACCGCCGCCCCTTGGAAGGCCCGCTGGCTGCCGCGGCATTACGGACAACACTCTATGCAAAGCTCCTTGGTCCTCACACCCGCGTCTGTCGCTGCCATCTCTTTTCTTGGAGCGCTCAACCTCTCTTGCTGCAGGGCAAATCCCGGCCCACATTACGAATAAGATTCGATGAACCAGCAGCCAACCCTGACGATCGGCATCAGCAGCTATAACGAGGGGCGCGCCATTCTGCCGACCTTACGCTCCTTGTGGGCTGGTCTCGTTGACTTGGGTCGAGAGGATTCCTTATTCGTTCTCAGTGACAGCTCAGACTCAGTGGATACTGTAGAGTCGTTCGAACTCTGGGCTCAGCAGGTGTCTGCGAACGTAGAGATCCACCATAGTGACGTGCGTCGCTCTCTAAAGGAAGCTCTCAACGCTATTCTGGACGTTACGGAGTCAGAAGTTCTCATTTGTGTTGTCGCAGATGTTGTGGTGCCGCCCGAAAGCCTTCGGGCGCTCCTAAACCATCTCACTTGTGCGGCTGGATGCGATGCCGCAATCGGAGTAAGTAGCCCGATTCGCAGGGGCCGTGGAGTTGCAGGCCGTGCCTCGACCTGGCAACTCAACATTGTGTATAGGCTTGCTCGCAGCCTTCGGAGCACCGCTGTCCGAGCGGACGGTGTGTTCTGGGGCGCTCGGAGGAGTTTTTACCAGTCATTTCGGTACAGAGTCGGAACTGGATCCATCGCCGATGATGTGCAACTGTCCGAAGGTCTGTCGGGTGCCGGCTGGAGGGTGCGCAACGCGACTGACGCGGTTGTTTACAAGGTGCCAGCCTCGAGCCTGCGGGATTTCGCAGTGACCACATTGAGGACTGCGGCTTCTAACATCAATGGCGTCAGAACTCCCGGCCGCTGGGTGGCTGCACTTAGAGAGGCGGCTCTTGATCCTCTTGGTGCACTTTGTTACCTGATTGCGCGGGCCTACGCGGCTATTAGACACAGCTCACTTCGTTCGGTGGTGGAGACAGAGTATTGGGAAGTAGCATCGACGACGAAATTGGCGGACTCCCCTCGTGAAGAGCCAGGTACTAGCGATTATCTGAAACGATGAACGGCCCCGGGTTGAGCTATCGTCAGGAGTTGTGCAAATTGACTCGGGCCGTCGGCTGACCGCAGGAAAAGCGACGGCGTAGCCTACCAGGCAACGAACTCACGGAAAGACCCGCTGGAACGGGCCCGCACTGGAGGCTACGCCGTGTCTGCAAAGTATTAGATCCTGCCGCCAAGCATACCGGTGGCGGCACCCCAGGACCTCTTGCCCGGGTTCGACAGTGAACCGGGCATGTGGGGCGTCAATAGCGAGTGAGTAGAGTTCATGGACGGTGATTGGGGGCGGGGTTTGGGCCTCTTCTTGTAGATACACGAGTGCTTGCGGCAGGAGGTCGTTTCAGGTATTGACCGTACCCCCTTGCGGTACCAGCCGGCGGAGCGCTCCTCGTCTACCCCCTCAACTCACCCACACATATGGCAGTAGACCCCCTTTTCCGATGAGTGCCGGTCTCGGCACCCTCACGGGCCGCCCGGCAGGACGGCATCCCGTGCTGTTGCTGGTGTGCTTCGACAACACCCAGGTGCAGTCCATCGCTGCCGCGCCGCAGCCATAAAGCGGGCGACGAGCCTCTTTGCGAACGGTTGCCGAAAACGGGGTCTACTGCCATATGTGTGGGTGAGTTGAGGGGGTAGACGAGAGACGCACCACCCACGATCCCTACGATCTCTGCATAGGAACAACGGAGATCGGCAGGAGGTCATCAGGCAGTGCGTCAAACGCGAGTATGGGCCAAGGGACTGGGGCTATGCGGGGCGGTGGTCGAGGGGGTGGAGCTGGAGGCGGGGAGCAACACCGTGGTGGTGGCGGTCCGGGTGGGATGGCAGGATCGGGATCGGTGTGGGCTCTGCCGGCGGCGCTGCCCCGGCTCTGATCTGGGGCGGGGCAGACGGCGCTGGCGGACTCTGGATCTGGGATCGAGTGTGGCCGTGGTGGAGGCGGACAGCCCCAGGGTCAACTGCCCGGAGCATGGCGTGGTGGTGGCCTGGGTGCCCTGGGCGCGCCATGGCAGCCGCTTCACCCGCACCTTCGAGGAGCAGGCAGCCTGGGCCACTGCCCACTCTGCCCAGAGCACGGTGGCGACCCTGCTGCGGATCACCTGGCGGAGCATCGTCGGTATCGTCAGCGGGTGGTGGCCGCGGCCGAATCGGCCCGGGATCCCTTCGCCCACCTGGAGCGAATCGGGATCGACGAGATCAGCTGGAAGAAGGGCCAGCGGTACATCACCGTGGTGGTCGACCACGACTCTGGCCGGTTGGTCTGGGCGGCCAAGGGACGCGATGAGGCCACCCTGCACAAGTTCTTCGATGCCCTGGGGGAGCAGCGCTGCCGGCGCCTGCGCCGGGTCAGCCGGGACGGCGGCTCCTGGATCGCCAACGTGGTCACCCAGCGCTGCCCCCGGGCCATCCAGTGCACCGATCCCTACCACGTGGTCAGCTGGGCCACCGATGCCCTGGACGAGGTTCGGAGGGCCGTCTGGAACCAGGCCCGGCGCGCCGGCGAGGTCGAGCTTGCCCACGAGCTCAAGGGCGCTCGCTGGGCGCTGTGGCACAACCCCGAGAACCTGACCGACCGTCAGCAGGCCACTCTGGACAGCCTGGCACGGCTGAACCGGCCCCTATACCGCGCCTATCTGCTCAAAGAGGCCCTTCGCTTGGTGTTCCACATGGGCCGGCGCCGGGCCCTGCGGGAGCTCGACCGCTGGCTCCAATGGGCGCGCCGCTCACAGCTCAAGCCCTTCGTCAAGCTGGCCCGCACCATCACCGCCTACCGCGCCAGCATCCAGGCGGCCTTGCGGTACCGGCTGTCGAACGCTCTCGTCGAGAGCACCAATCAGAAGATCCGTCTCATCATCCGCCGCAGCTTCGGCTTTCACTCCGCCGAAGCCATCATCGTCCTCGCCAAGCTCAACCTCGGCGGCCTTTGCCCGCCCCTTCCCGACCGCTCATGACCCACGCAAACAGCAGTAGTGCCTGTTTTCGTCCACCACGGTGGGCGGGTCCGTTTTCGGCCATCGTTCGCAACAACTCCGCGGCCTCAGCTGAACTCAGCCAAACTCGCCCATCGCTCCAAAGGTCCGGTTAGTGCCACGAGGGCCACCGCGTTCACGGGTGGGGAACAGCACCCCGGGGTTGAACAGCCCATGCGGATCGAGCGCATCCTTCAAGGCTTTCATGATGCCTAGATCGACCGGGCCACGAGCATGACCCACTACGCTCCGCTTGGCAACCCCCACGCCGTGCTCGGCACTAATGGACCCGCGATGGGCCAGCACCAGCCCCAGCACGAGCGCATCGACCTCGGTGTCGTCAGCCTCCAGGCCGAGGATGTTGATGTGCAGGTTTCCCTCACCCACATGGCCGAAGCAGATGACCTGCGCCCGGGGCCGACAGCGACGCACCGATGCGATCACCTCCGCCCAGAAGTCCGCCAGATCGCGGATCGGGAGGCAGACGTCGAGCTTGTGCACGAGCCCCTGCGCTGCGATCGCCTCCGTGTGGCGCTCCCGGTAGGCCCAGAGCGCGACTCGCCCGGCCGCGTCCGTCGAGGCGGCCGTATCCAGCACAAGAGGGTGGCCCACCAATGCTTGACTCAGGGCCTCCAGGGGATCCGTCCGGCCCGCCACCTCCACCAGGAGAAACGCCTCCGCGCTGGCTCCGGGCGGTGGCGGCAGGCTGGCGTGTTGACGCACCAGCTCCACCCCCTCGGCGAAGAACAGTTCGGCTGCCTCTAGCCCGTCGAGCTGCCGGAGCAGGTGGTTGACGAGGGCCACCGCCGCCGCCACCGGCCCGCCGGCGCCCGGGAGGGGCCGGAGTGCGATGAGGGCGGTCACCCGCCAGGGAGGGAGGGGAGCCAGGCGGACCAGCACCCGGGTGATCACCCCAAGCGTTCCCTCAGACCCCGCTAGCAGCCCGACCAAGTCGTATCCGACATTGTCCTTCGCCACGCCGCTGGTGCGGGACAGCACTGACCCGTCGGCCATCACCGCCTCCAGCCCGGCGAGCCGGGCCCGCATCGCCCCGTAGCGCAGGACGTGAATACCACCCGCGTTGGTGGCGGCCATCCCCCCCAGCGTCGCCGTGTCGCGGGCCGCCAAGTCGATCCCGAGCCCAAGTCCATACTCAGCGGCGGCCGCCTGCGCTCGCGCGAGGGTTACACCAGCGTCGGCCTCCAAAAGGTTCGCTACGGGGTCCACCACCAGGGTCTGGTCGAGATGGGCCAGGCTCATCAGCACCTCCCCACCCCGGGGCACGGATCCCCCCACCAAGCCGGTGTTGCCGCCCTGGGGGACGACCGCGATGCGGTGGCGGGTACATGCCGCGACCACGGCGGCAACCTGGTCCCCGGTGGTGGGGCGGGCAACCAGGGCTGCGCGCCCGTGCCACCGCCGCGTCCAGTCGGTCTCATAGGGAGCGCACAGGTCGGGATCTGTGAGGCAATTGCTCGGCCCGACTGCAGCCACCACTGCGTCCACCACGCCTGGTCGCCCCCGTGCCCGGGTCAAGGGGACCCCGACGCCTGGAACGCCTGTCCACTCGCCGGGAGCCGCCCCCGCCGCCATCGGCCCACCCTCGTCCACGGCCGGGCGCCGCTCCAGGCTCCTGCGGCACCCGCCTCCCTTACCGGGATCGCCACAGGTTGATCACGTCCTGGGTCTGGACGACGTCATAGCGGGCGCCCATAAGCTTCATCGCTGCGGCATGGAGCTCAGCGCTGTATGAGGCGACAGCGTCGCCGACCACGACCGTGTAGTAATCGTGGAAGGAGGCGTCGTAAACGGTGGAGAGGACGCAGCCCTGCGTCACCGAGCCGGTGGCCAGGACTGACTGCACGCCTCGTGCCCGGAGCACCAGATCGAGGTTGGTCAGGTGGAAGGCGCTCGACCGGTTCTTGCGGACGACCGGGGCGGTGTCAGTCGGGCCGAGTTCGGCGACCGTCTGCTGACCCCAGGCTCCATCCAGGGTGTAGTCGACGCGCTGCCGACCGTCGCGCGTCTTGAAGTAGAGCCAGGCCGGGGGGTCGCTGCGATTCTCCCGCAGAGTGGTCTGCTCCACATAGACCACCTCGCAGCCCACCTCCCGCGCGGCCCCTATGAGGGCATGAATGCGGGGGATAACAGCTCGCACGGCAGACACGTCACGTCCCTGCTGCGCCCACCAGCCCCGTTCATCGCAGCCGTCGTTCTGCATATCCACGATCAGCAACGCGGTATGGGTGGGATCGAGGATCTCTGCCAGCGAGCTGTACACCTGGACCCCGTTCACAACCTTCATGCCCTGCACTCCTCCCGTGCGCCGGTCACGGCCACGGCGCCCGGGGCCGCGGCCGGAGTCGGTCGCTGCTGCCGTGCTGACGAAGCCGACTGAGCGCGGTCGGGTTCCGGCGACCACCTCCGCTCCGGCTCTCCGCGTCTCGTACCCGCCACCTACTTGACCGCGATCGGGTTCACCGGTGACCCCACCGCCTTGGAGAACGGTAGTGGCGGCGCCACCAGCAGACAGTCGTAGCGGCCGTCTGCCGCGCAGTCCGACGCCAGCGCGTCGAGCGCGAAGATCTCCCCCAGCAGCAGGCCCATGTAAACGATGGCCACCGCGTGGACGGCGAACCGCAGCGGTGTCTGGCTGGGCAGTGCCTCGACTGCCCAAGTGTCGGCGGCGATGGCGGCCACCTCTCGCTCGTAGAACCACGGCAGCGTCTCCACGCCGATACCAGGCTCATCGGCGTAGGTATACTTGGCCCAGCTCCCGCTGGCCTGGGCCCGCGCGAGGTTTCCCGTGCGCAAGAGCATTACGTCTCCCCGGCCGATATCGGTGTGCTCAGCCCGGAGAGCGCCCTCCATCTCCTCCACGGTGACCCGGTGCGTAGGCTCCAGCCAGTCCAGTCCCAGATACCGAGGCAGGTCTACCAGAACGGCCCTGGTGACGATCCTGTCCGCCAACACTTGGATGGCGTTCTTCTCTGCCCCGGCAGCGCTCACCAGTGCACAGTCGCGATCGTTGTACATCTTAAAGTCGTGGAAAGCATGTGCCAGGGAATCCCACTGGGTGCCGCACTGCAACGCCATCACCACCATGTCGTCCGCGAAGCCCCAGCCACCCACCGAGCCGCGCTGGACGTGGGCCAGGAGGTCGGTGCCGGTCTCCAGCATGATGTGCCGCGGGTTCAACCGCCGCTCAAAGTCGGGCTGAGGCCCTGCCTCGTCAAGGGGGATGGCCAGGGAGAACACCCGTCCACTTTCGACCAGGGTAGCGGCCTGGCGACGCTTGGCAGCGTCGATAAAGTTCACCGTGCCGAACTCATCGTCCGGACCCCAGCGGCCCCAGTTGCTGACCTTGGCAATGGTCTGGCGTATAAGGTCGTTGGTGTGAGGTAGGCCGCTGGCGCGGTGCTCAGCCATGAGTCCGTCTCCAGCCGCCCCTCATCGAATCGGGTAGAGGCCGGGCTTGCCCCGACCCCTCCCACACCACCCGGCATGCGGGTCCGCACCGGGCGGTTCGCGCAGCATCCCGGAAGCGGCGGTAGGGTTCGGCGAACCCCTTGAGCCCGAGCGTCTTGTGCCAGTAGCTGTTGGGCATGGCGAGCTGTAGGGGATAGGTTCCCGCGAGGTGCCAGTATCCCTTTTGCGAGGAAGCGGTCGCCCGAGCGGCCGCCTCGGAGAGACCCAGCGCCCGCAGCTTGCGCCCGCGCGTGTGCGGGCGCTTCCATTCCTTCCACCGCACCTGCCGCAGCCGGCGACGCAACCACTTGTCCAGTTCGGGGAACAGGTACGGCGTCTCCGCCAGCGCGAAGTACCCCGTCCAGCCCACCGTGAACCGGTTGAGTTGGGTTATGCGCCTTTCCATCGAGACCCCCCAGTGACGGTCGGTCAGGCCACGCACCCGCTCCTTCGCCCGTTGGCGAGCTTTGGGATCAACCCGAAGCTTGATCCCAGCGCCCCGGTCGTAGAAGCCGAACCCGAGAAAGGTTCGCTCCAGGGCCAGAGCCACCGCGGATTTGTTGCCGTTGACACGCAGCTTCAGGCGGCACTCGACGAACTGGGTGATGCTCCGCATGACGCGCTGCCCCGCCCGTTGGCTTCCGACGTAGATCATCACATCGTCCGCATAACGTGCGAAGCGGTGCCCCCGGCTTTCGAGTTCCCGGTCGAGGTCGTCCAGCATGATGTTGGACAGCAGCGGCGAGAGCGGTGACCCTTGAGGGGTCCCCTCCGCCGTCACCTGCCGCACCCCATCCGCCATGACGCCCGCTTCCAGGTAGCCTCGAATCAGCGCGAGCACCTGCTTGTCCTGCACCCGTCTGGCCACCCTCCCCATCAGCGCGTCATGTTGGACCCGGTCGAAAAACGAGTCCAGGTCCAGATCGACGGCCCACGCCCCGCCATCGCGGATGGCCTGGCGTGCCCCCTCCACGGCTTGGTGGGCTGAGCGCCCCGGACGAAAGCCGAAAGAGTGGTTGGAAAAGGTCGGGTCGAAGATGGGCGTGAGCACCTGAGCCAGGGCTTGCTGGAGCAGCCGGTCCAGCGCCGTTGGCACTCCCAGCCGACGCTGCCCGCCCGAGGGTTTGGGGATCATCACCCTGCGGGCTGGTGCCGGTCGGTACGTGCCCGTGTCGAGCTGGGCTCGAATCTGCGGCCAGTGCACTTTCAGCCACGGTCGCAGCTCGGTCGTGCCCATCCCGTCGATGCCCGGGGCACCGGCGTTTCGCTCGACCCGTCTGAGCGCCTCGCCGAGATTCTCACGGGAGACGAACTGCTCCCAGAGGCTCACCGAGACGGGGTGAGACCCGGTCTCGCCCTGCGCCGTAGAGTCGCTGCGCTCTGGTCGGTCGCCTTCGGGCTTCACCCTCGGGCCTCCCCGGCCAGGCCCCTTACGGGGTTGGCTGCGGTCATCGCGACTCCCACGGGCTCAGGCGTCCTTGGCCTGCGCCACGCGTTTGGCCCTTCCCGGCGCTTGCGATCCCCGCCGGTACTATGGCCGCTGCTGATTGCTCGGCGGCGAGCGGCGCCCTCTCGGCCGTCGCCGTCCCCTCCCACCCGACGATCAGGCGCCACACGGACGGGCATCTCGATCCACCCGTCGAACGTGTGCCCCTGGACGGGCATCTCAGGACACCCACCGAGCCCTCCTCGGATAAGGCCAGCAACCGTCCTCGCATCCCCGCCGCGTTTACGCTGCGGCCCCTTGGTGGCTTCGGGCTTTGCCGTTCGGTGCCGACTCGCCCGGACCGCCTCGCCTTGTACGCGGTTCGTGTCCCTCGGGTCGCGAGTTCGCCTCCAGCTTCCTCCCCACGCCGCCTCACGACGACGCAGTTGCTCTCGGCTTGTGGTTGGTCCCACCAACCTCCACAGGGGACTTCCACCCCCAAGCTGCTGGTCATGCCGAGCGTACACCGTGCATGCGATGCTCCCGCACACGGCTCGCCCCCGGGCAGTCGGTCAGCCTCATTCCGCTGTGCCACCGGCGTTGGACGCTGACCCCAGCGTTCCGCGGTCGATCTGGCCGGTTCCCCGAAGGGAGCGGGTGGAGGGCCCCGAAGGGCAAGCCCGCAGCCATGCCGATCCCGAACGCACACCCGGCTGGAGGCCCTTCGCTCCGGCGAGGTTGTGTTGTCCTCACCCTCAACGCTACGGTATGGCCTCCTCCGACTTCCGCTCGGCGCTCCACCACTTCGCATCGCTGCTTATAGGTGTCGCCGCTACCGGGCACCGCAGGTTGGCCGCCTGCAGCCATATACGCCGGTGCCGAGACGGATCTCTCCTGTTCCTGACCAGGCCTTGAACACGTGCCGCTCCCCATACCCCGGAGGGACCCGGCGGACGTGACCCCTGGAACCGGGTCTGCCGGACGTGGCCTTCGCCGTGACGTGAGCGGCTCGGCTCCCCCGTTGTACATCTGACGAGGCTGCAGGTTTCGCGTAATGCTGCGGCCCGCGCTCTTGCTCCCTCCAATGAGGCTCTTGACGCCCCGCTCGGCCCAGCGGTTCTCACCGCCAAGCTGGGGCCTGCTACCGGGCGCTCCAGGTCCTACCCAGGCGGGACTTCCACCCGCTGGTCTGGTCAAGCTTTCAGGACGCACCACGGCTCCATCCTCCTCCAGCGGCGGCCAGCCCTCGCGGCCGATCTCGGCAACTACTGGAGATCCCGTCGGCCGACGATCCGTGCGAAGGCCACGGCCATCGCCAGGGCACAGCCATCGAAGACCTGCTGCACCCAGGACGCCATCCCCAGCAGCTCCAACCCGGTCACAGCCACTACCAGCATGTAGACGGCCACCACCGTGCCCCACGCATTGAAGCGACCGGGACGGATGGTAGTGGCGCCAAGAAATGCGCCGGCAAAGGCCGGCAACAAGTAGCTCGGACCTAGCGACGGAGCGACCCCGCCGAGTTGGCCAGCCAGCAGCAGGCCGGCGACCCCGCTGATCAGCGAGGCAGAGATCAGAGCCAGGGCGCGCACTCGGTCCACGGGCAGGCCGGAGAGTCGAGCCGCCTCCCGGCCCTCACCGACAAAGTAGAGGTACCGACCGGCCGGTGTGTGTTCGTAGACGTACCACAGGAGGGCCGCCAGCGCTATCCCAGTGAGGGCTGGTGTCTCCACGCCCAGAGCAGGGATGCCAAGGAACGCGAACCGCTGCAGCGAGTGTGGGACCGTGGTGAGGATCTGCCCGTTGGTGACATAGAGGGTGAGGCCGGCAAGGATGGTCGAGGAGGAGAGGGTGGCGATGAAGGAGTCGACCCCCACGACGACAATTAGGATGACGTTGAAGATCCCTATGGCGACACAGGCCAGGAGGGTGACGGCGATCGCCATCGGCGCGCCCCAGTGCAGCACGCCGTGCAATGCCGCCAGCAGAGGCCCGACGAACCCCAGCACCGCAGCCACTGACAGGTCGAACTCCCCAGCCACCAGCGGCACCGTTAGCGCCAGGGACAGGATGAGGAGGACTCCCTGGGAGTTGACCATCGTCTGCACGTTGCCGACCGTGGGGAAGCTGCCAGGGAGGGCGATGGTGTAGCCCATCGAGAACCCTATCAGGGCGATGACCACGGCGAAGCGGCTCACCAGTCGGCGGACCTCGCCCAGCCCCAGCCGTCTCGAGCTGGCCGTGACCCTGCTGTCTTCGGCTGTGACCTCAGTCGATGGCGTACGAAGCATCTGCGATCCTCGTGGGCGTAATCGCACGACCGATCAGCTCCCGGACAGCGACGCCGTAGCGCATCACAATGACCCGCTGGCACAGGCGTGCTGTCTCCTCGAAGTCCGATGAGATGACCAGGATTGCCAGCCCCTGGGAGCTAGCGGCGGCCACGGCCGCGTAGATTTGGGCCCTCGCACCGACATCGACGCCTCGCGTCGGCTCATGGAGCACCAGGACGCGGGCGCCGGCTTCCAACCACTTGGCGACGAGAGCCTTCTGCTGGTTGCCGCCGCTCAGCGTGAAGAGAGGAAGCGTCGGGTCCTGGGGCCGGACATCGTGGGCAACCAGCAGAGTTCGCACCACAGCCCGTTCCCGACTCTCGCGTAACCACCCCCTATGGAAGAAGCGGTTGACGATGGGCATAGTCACGTTCTCGGCGACGGTGGCCCGGGGGATCCCGGAGCGACCGTTGCGCTCGGCGGGAAGCACAACCAGACCCCTGGCTCGCGCCTCCCGGGGGCCAAAGAGGCCGAGGGCGTGCCCCCCCACCGCGACTCGGCCGCTGGTGCGCCGCGTTGCTCCCACCAGGAGATAGGGGACGTCGTCCTGCCCCATGCCGCTCAACCCGGTGATCCCCAGGACCTCGCCCACTCCGACGGTGAAGGACAGGTGCTGGACGTGCGCTCCCGCCAGGTCATCGACAGCCAGGAGCGACGGCGGGGGACCTGGCCTCACAGTGCCGATCGAGGAAGTGGCCGGGGCCAGCTCCCGCCCGACGATGTCGAGCACCAGCTGCTCAGCATCGACGGCGGCGATACTCGCCGAGCGCACGACCCGGCCGTCGCGGAGGACGGTCACCCAATCACAGAGCTGGAAGATCTCCTCAAGGCGGTGGGAGACGAAGAGGATCGCCACCCCGGTGTCGCGCAGGTGGTGGATCACCTCCACCAGCTGCTCCACCTCAGCCCGGCCGAGCGCTGCGGTGGCCTCATCGAGGACCAGAATGCGAACTGCAAACCGCTGGCCGTAAACGGCGCGCAAGATCGCCACCACGGCCCGCTGCGCCGGGGTCAGGGAACGGATCTCCGCCCGAACGTCGATGTCGGTGCCGAGGTGCGACAGCAGCCCGTCCACCCGGCGGATCACCTGGGACCACCGGATCCGCCCGTAGCGCGTGCACTGGAGCGTTCGCAGCTGCACCGTCTCGGCCACGGTGAAGGTCTCACAGAGCCCGAGGTCCTGGTGGACGAAGCTAAGACCCAGTTCGGTGCGCAGACGCTCGGAGAGTGGAAGCTTGAGGGTGGTCGTTCCGAACTCCGCCACCCCTCCATCGGGGCTGTGATACCCGGCCAAGATCTTCACTAGGGTCGACTTGCCCGACCCGTTCTGCCCGACCAGTCCATGGACCATCCCGGGCTGCAGGCTCAGATCGACTCCCGCCAGGGCCGTGGTGCTACCGAACGTCTTCCGCAGCCCGCAGAGGGTCAGACCTGACGCCCGCTCGGTGTCCACCATCATGGCTGGGGGTGCCCGCTGCCTGTGCGGGCGATGTAAGATCCCGCTCCCGGGCACCCCACCACCTCGCCGTCGCGGGCCACGACACGCCCGCGCAGAATGGTCATCTGGGGAAACCCGACCAGGCTGCGTCCCTCGAAGACCGAGAAGTCGGCAGCCGACTGCAGCCGTTCGGCGCTGACCGCCTGACGGTGACCGGGGTCGACGACGATTAGGTCGGCATCGAATCCGACTGCTATCTGGCCTTTGCGCTCCAGGCCCAGGATGCGAGCGGCATTGGCCTGGAGCCGGGCAACGGTACCGAGCGGGAGCCGGCCCTCGGCCACCCCTTCGGTCATGAGGACCGGGAGCAGGGTCGCGACTCCGGGGAACCCGGGAGAAGCGTCCCACACGCTCTGGCCAGCCTTGCGAGCGCGTAGCACGGCCCCGTGGTCCGTGCCGACCACCTCGATCGATCCAGTGCGGATCCCAGCCCATAGCGCTGCAGCATGCCCCTGGCCGCGGATAGGGGGGTTGATCTTGCCCAGGACGCCGATCGCGTCAGCGCTGTCGAGGGCCAGATAGTGCGGGCACGTTTCTGCATGGACCGCCTGTCCCCGCCCGCGGGCCTCCTCGATGGCCGCCAGGGCATCGGCACTCGACACATGTGGGATCAGGAGTTCGGCTCCGGCGCGCCCCGCCAGGTAGCAGACGCGGCGGATAGCCTCCACTTCTGCCACCACCGGGCGGGAGCGGTCCCAGAGTTCCAGGTCCGTCAGCTGCACACCGGCGAGGGCCCTCGTCTGGGTAATGGCCCGCTCCACGATCTCCTGGTTCTCGCAGTGCACCAGCGCCACCGCTCCCGGAATGCTAGCGATCCGGGTTAGTCCCTCCAAGAGGAAGCCGTCGTCCTGCCCCCGTATGCGCAGCTGCTCGCCCTCCGCGCTGCGATAGCAGGTGTACATCTTGAAGGAGCGGATGCCGTAGCGCTGCGCCCAGTCGCCGACGGCCGACAACTGCGCCTCGGTGAGGACTCCGAGATGAACCGCAAAGTCGACGTACGCCCGATCCTCACCCGCCCCGATGTGGGCGGGGATCAGCTCGCCATAGTCGTCCAGACCGCGGACGAAGACACACGTCGTAGTGACTCCGCCGACGGCTGCCGACCGGGTCTCGGTCTCGAAGTCGGCCACCCCGGCGTGGAACCCCACGTGGAAGTGGGTGTCGATGATGCCGGGCAGGACCACGGCCCCATGGACATCGTACCTCTCCCTTGCCATCGTTCGCGTTCCCGGCGCTACGATCCCGCTGATTCGACCGGCCGTTGTCCAGATGTCCGCATTGAGAATCGCGCCGGTCGGCATTACCGCTCGGCAGTTGACCAGGGCGAGGTCGATGGTCATGGCAGCGCCCCGGGTGGTCCACCACCGACCTCGTTGAGCTCGACGGGGAAGAGGGCAGCTGGGTCATCAACCTCCATCAGGTGGTATACGCTCAGCTCGTAGACGGGACCGGCGTCCTGAATCTCCGGACTGAAGGGAATAGCCAGATTTCCTCCTGTCCCGCGGATGCCCTCGTAGGGCGCGTGGAGCAGGTACTGCTTCGCCGCGCCGCAAACGGCGTGAGCAATCTCGGCTGACTGGCCCACGGCATCGATCAGAACCAGCACCTCGTGGGTGGCGGTCCGGACCGTCTCAAGCGGGCCCAGAACCGCGTCCTGGCCATAAACGTGGAAGCGCAATTCGTAGGAGCGGCGGTCCACGACCCGCGCCAGCGCATCCTCGACCACACGGGCCACCGCCCGTGTGACCTCGCCAAGCTGGGGGATAAGGATTGGGTCGCGGACGCCCCCCAAGGCGAAGGACCGGTACCCGGCCAGGGCCGCGCCTTCGAGTTTGACGGTGTAGGGATTGGACGGTCGCCAGCGGCTGCCACGCACCCGGGTCCGGCGCGCATCGACGGCTTCGTAGACCGCCTCTCTGAGGTCGATGGCCCCGCCGGGCTCCTCCACCCAGTCACTGCGCGGCTGCTCGTACACGCTCTGGGCCGCGACCGAGAACGGGACACACGCCCGGGTCGGATTCATCGATTCGACCACGAAGGAGTCGTCCCCGATGTAGCCCATGATGGCGTCACGCCCAGCGGGGACCGCGCACTGGGAGGCGCACTCCAACAGCTTGCCCATGTGCATCGCCAGGCCCATATCGAATCCCTGGGCCACCGGGTAGGCTGCGAACACCGCCGCGTCCGAGGCTCGTCCGGCGATGACTACATCGGCCCCAGCCCGCAGGGCCGCGACCAAGGGTTCGACGCCCATCTGGGCCACGACGTGGGCCGTCTGACGGAGCCGCGCCGCCGTCAACGGCATATCAGGACGAAAGGCCCGTACCCGGCCGGCGTCGAGGGCCCGATCCACGATCTCCACGGACAGCTCGGCGCGAACCGTCGCCAGCCGAAAGCGCAGACCACGCTCGGCTGCGATCTCCCGGACCAGCGCCACCGTGTCGTCGACGTTGGCGTCGCCGCCGGCCGTCCCCGCCGACCCGATGATAACGGGGATCCCCCGCCCGACTCCGGCCGTCAACAGCATCTCGAGGTCGGAGCGACGTCCCAACTGGGGCGCCATGGGCACCCCACTGCCCAGCGCCGCCATTCCCGGATCGATGGATCCCATGTCGGCGGCGATCACATCCGGCGCGGTAGCGATCCCTTGATCGAACGCAGCCGGAGGGATGCCGTACCCAAGTTGGCCCGACGCACCCAGGCACCGAACCTCTGCCGTCATGCTCTGGGAATCTCCAAGTCGAGCAGCGGAACGTACTGCTGCGTCCCGTACATGTCGGTCTCGCCGAGGTTGCCAGCCACCAGCCGGCGGGGAATGGTGATCTTGAGCGCCCTGGCCTGGATGCTCTCCGCGATCTCGACCGCTGTCGCGGGAACGTGGAAGAGGCTGGAGATGGCCTCCGGATTCAGGACACGGGAACCGACGACCAGCCGGAACGCATCCTCATCCTCAAACATAACATCGAAGGTCAGGAAGAGTGGGCCGGCGTTCTTGCTCCGCACCACGGAAGCGATTTCGGCAAGTCTGGGCATGCTGTCCTCCCTGGGGAGACGGTCTACCGGGGGTGATCAAGGCCGGAGAGGGGGCAGCAGAGCACCGACCAACTCCGACGACCGCTGCGCGCCCGTCGTGGCGACGCCTGCGACCCAGAGTGCGTGCGACATCCTCTCCGCCGTCGCCAATAGCTCGTCGCGGTGCACAGCCATCTGCGTAGGAGTCCATCTGAGCACCGGTCCTGCGATGCCGACCGACCCCACCGCGTAGCCGGTCGGCCCCAGAAGCGGTGCGGCCATGGACGAGACCCCGGGCACCCACTCCTCGGAGCTGGTGGCGTACCCCGCGGCTCGAGTCTCCCTTACCGCCTCCATCAGCCGCTCACGTCCGATCTTCTGGATAGCCGTGCTGTTGGAGCCGGTCGGCTCGGAGAGCAGGTTCGCGACCTCGGGTTCCGGGAGGAAGGCGAGGATGGCGCGACCGCTGGCCCCCGCTACTAGAGGGCTGCGCCGTCCAACTCCCACCGCCCGGTGTAGATCGTGGTGGCTCTCGACCTCAGCTACGCACACCCGCTCGTCGCCAAGGCGGATATGGACAGTGACCGTCTCCTCGCTCACGTCCCGCAGGTGGGCGGCCAACGGGATTGTCGTCGGCAGCAGCTCCGTCCGCTGGATCAGTCGAGCCGCGTACTCCAGCAGCCCCCAGCCGAGGCGGTATTCCCCGCGGTTACCGACTTGCTCGACGAATCCCCGAGCTTGCAGTGAGGTGAGCAGCCGGTGAGCCGTGGCCACACTCAGGTCCACGGTTCGCGCCAGCTCCCGCACACCAATCGGGCCGTCGGCCCGGCTCACGGCTTCCAACACTTGGAGTCCACGGTCTACCGTGAGGGCTCCGCCGCTTGGCCTGGATGCAGCCACTGTCAGGTTCGGTCGGAACAAGGGCCCGGGCGGTCCTCAGCCGTCTCGCACCGCACCCATCTCACGGCAGCAACCCCCACAGCTTCTCTAGCGGGGTCTGGAAGTTGGTCCGGAAAAGAGCGGACGGGTTGTCGGACACCCCCACCAGATTGCGCTTCACGAACAGGCGAACGGGAATCACCTCGGGCGGCGCGGGAACTCCCAGCATCGCCCTCATGATCTCGTCGGCGGCCGCCCACCCGCACCACACCGGCGTCTCACCGACATCGGCGACATAATAGCTGCCACCGGAGCGCGTCCAGTCCAACTGCTGGGCCACGCCGTCCGCGCCGACGACGTTTATGCCTTTGAATCCGCCCTCCTTCAGGCCCTGGACCACAAAGGTGCCGAGGTAGTCATAGGCCGGCAGAATCCACGTGATCTTGGGATCGGCGTGGAGAACGCTCTGCACCAGCTTCGGGACCTGGGTTGGCAGCGACGCCAGCAGAACGTTGCGGACGGTCACCACACAGTCGGGGCAATTGTGCTTGAAGTACGCCAATTGCGACTTCACCCGCTGGATTTCATCCCGGAACTCCTGATCTCCCAGGATCAGCACGTGAGCTCGGCCCCGTGACTTGGCAATGGTGTACGCGGCCTGGATCGCCCCGGACAGCCCGAAATGAATGTCGACGGCCGACGTCTCGCCCGGCACCAGCGGAAAGACCGGATCGCTGATGGCGTGCACTGTGGGGATGTGGGCGGCAGCAGCGGCCGCCTCTGGGCCCTTGAGCAGCAAGGGAGGGTCCCCGGAGTTGATGATCCCGGAGACGTGCTGAGCGATCGCTTCCTGGTACTGCCGGGTCCAGTTCGTGACCTGGCCCTGCCCATCCAGGATCTTGGTGTGGATACCAACCTTGTGCAAGGCTTCAGTGGCCGCGCTGGCGATGGAGGCGTTGAAGGCGTTGCACTCGCAGTTGACCAGAATCCACACTGTCTTTCCCTTCAGACGAGCAGCGTCGATCGGCTGCCTCGGCCCGACGTAGGGAGGGACTTTCTCTGCTGAGTTCACCAACGCCTCAGCGGCCGTGAGCCCTTTGGTGGCGGCCGCGTTCAGGGGTTGGGGACCGGTATGGGTGCTGACTCCCCCGCCACACGCAGCAAGGAGGAGCGCCAAGCCGATTCCGATGGCCACGTTCATGATCCACGACTGCTTCCTTGAGGCGTTCAACATCAGCATTTCCTCACTGCGCGGACGGTCCCGCTCAACGGGCATTTCTCGACAAACCCCGCCCTCGGGGCAGGGAGCGCTGGTGCGTACTCCGGTGTTCCGATAATAGAAACAATGCTCCGAACATCGACAAAGTATACCGGCGCTCCGGCAGGATGTCAACACCACGTATTGCCTCATCGAGGGTCGCACCCAGAGGCGATCGTTCCCTCAGAAGGGAACGGCCCCTGGGCCGACCACCTGAAAACGGGACCGGGGGGATGGGCCCTTCCTGATCCGAGAGCGGTACGAACTCGCGGAGGACCCTGTGAGGGCCAGGTACCGGAGAGCGGGGCGGGTCACGTCCCGTATGGCCGGTGGTCAGGCCGCGGAGTGGAGCGCGGCCTTCAGGGCCAGAAAGCGCGGGGGCTCGGGAGCGTCAAGAGCCTGGAGGATCTCCGCCTGTCGGGGGGTGACGTCGGTGCGCTGGTGGAACTCGCCAGCGGGGCCGCGGAACACCCCCAGGTGGAGGAGCTGCAACTCGTTGCGGAGGTTGCGCCAGGTCTCCTGGGTGCGGTTCTCGGCCACGCGGATGAGCAGCAGGGCCAGCCAGCAGAGCACGATGTGGGCCCGGGTCCGCTCCTCCTGGCGGTGGTACACCGGCCGCAACTCCAGGGTGGTCTTCATCTCCCGCCAGCCCCGCTCCACCTGGAGCAGTTGCTTGTAGCCCAAGGCGATCTCCTCGGCACTCAGCTGGGAGTTGGAGCTGCGCAGCAGGAACTTGCCATCGAGGTGGGCCTCCCGGGCCACCTTGGCCCGGTCCACCCGCAGGAGACCACCCTTGGTCACCCGCAGCAGCCGGGCCAGCCCCGGCTTGGTCTTGAGCTTGCCCAGAAGCTCCGCCCTCTGGGCCGCCGTCAGCTCGTCACTGCCGGCGATCGCCTCCTCCAGGTATGAGAGCAGCCGCTCCCGCACCCTCTGGTCCCGGACCGCTTCCTCGGGGTTGTGGCAGATCACAAAACGATCAGAGCCCACCACCACCTCCTTCACCCAGAGGTTCTGCGCCACCTCCCGGTAGCGGCCCGGGCGGGAGAGCGCAGCTCTCGCCTCCTCGGACTCCCCCCTCAGCTTCTCCCCCAGGATGTAGGGCTCCCCATCCTGGCTCAGGTAGGCCCGGTTGGCCTTGGAGCCGAACTCCCGGTCCGCCACCCACACCACCTGGCCCACCTGCCAGCCCGCCAGGTCGGCCCGCACCTGGCGCAGCAGGGGAGACTCCCCGGTGTCCCCCGGCCAGCTCCACACCCTGATCGGGATCCCCTCTTTGGTCACCGCCATCCCGATCAGCACCTGGGGGAGGTCGGGGCGGTGGTCTTTGGAGTGTCCGTACTGGCGGAACCCCAGCTGCACCACCTCCCCCTTCTCGTCCACCCGGTCGGGGTCGGCCCCATCCGTCTCCCAGTAGGTGGTGGAAGCGTCGAAGAAGATCAGGTCCACCTCCAGCTGCAAGAGCTGGGCGGTGGAGAAGTAGATCGCCCGGGTGAGCGCCTCCTCGCACTCCAGAAGAAAGTCCATCGCCCGATAGCAGGAGTCATCGTCCACCTCCAAGAGCCCGGGGATGAAGACCCGCTCCTTGACCCACTGGGTGGCCGCCAGCTTGGAGAGTGGCTCCAGCGCCCGATTGGCCACCAGGGCGAAGAGCACCCGCTCCACCCTTTGGTCCAGCTTCCGGCCCTTGAGCAGGCTCCTGATGCTCTGGCCGATCCCCAGCTGCTGCCACAGCTGGTCCAGGACCCAGGCCCCGCCCATGGGGCGGCTCTCGGTGAACTGCAGCTCTCCCCTGGCGGCGCCACCCGCCACCGCCTCCGGCTCCATCAGCCGGGTGATCGAGCGGGCCAGACGGATCAGCGCCTGGCGGTCGAGCTGGTCCTCGCGGCCGAAGCTGTGGACCACCCGGGCCTTGGCCTGGTGGCCCACGGGGTCCCAGAAGTTCTGGGCCAGCTGGAGGTAGCGGACCACCGAGCCGTCCTTGTTGCGGCGGCTAATGGTGCGCAAGTACATGCCCAGATCATATCCGCCGCACCATTCGCTGGCAATACCTCAGTCAAGACACCGCGTGTGCCTAGGCCACGGTCCCCTGGCCCCGCATCCGGGCGCCACCTTTGATCTCAAAGACCGCCGATCCCACCCGTCCCCCAGCCAGTTTGCTGCGGAAGCCGGACTACATCTTCGCCCGGGTTGTCGCAGCGGGAACGCACCGAATCCACACCGCACAGTTCACCGACACCTGGGAGATCTCGCCAAGCACGAAGTGAGCCGCGCCCTCCAAGCGCCGAAGGCACCGCCGACGCCGCGTTCGTGGTAGCCGCCAGCCATCATCGGAACCCGAACTGCAGCCCCTCACCCCGCCACGTGCGCCAGGGTTCCAAGAGCCGATCTGGCGGCTCGGCCGGTTCTCAGTTCAGGCCGTCGAAGATCCGCCTAACCTCCTCCAAGCTGGAGGCCAACGCATCAACCTCCGAGGGCATGTTGTACACGTGCACGCTAGCCCTGGTTGTCGCCGCCACCCCTATCCGTCGCATCAGCGGCTGGCAACAGTGATGGCCTGCCCGCACGGCCATCCCCTCCCTATCCAGGATGGTGCCCACATCGTGGGGGTGGACGCCGTCGAAGTTGAAGGATAGAACCCCTGCACGGTCCGAGCCCCGGGGACCATACTGGGTCAACCCTTGGACCTCGGAGAGCGCCTCCACGGCGTAGTCGGTCAGATTCTCTTCGTGGCGGCGGACTGCATCCATCCCCAGCCCCTCAAGATAGGAGATGGCCGCGGACAGCCCTGCCGCCCCGGCTATGTCCGGGGTCCCGGCCTCGAACTTGTGGGGAACCTCGTCCCAGGTGGTGTGGTTGAGCTGGACCACCGAGATCATCGAGCCCCCGGTGAGGAAGGGGGGCATCTCCTCCAGCAGCTCGGGCCGCCCCCAGAGGACCCCGATCCCGGTCGGCCCCAGCATCTTGTGCCCGGAGAAGGCGTAGAAGTCGGCTCCCAGGTCGGAGATGCTTACCGGCATGTGGGGCACCGCCTGGGCCCCGTCCACGCACACGGTTATACCCTCGGAGTGCGCCAGCCGCACCAGCTCCTGGATCGGGTTAATGGTCCCCAGCACGTTGCTCACGTGGGTCACCGCGAGCAGTCTCGTGGGCGCGCGGAGCAGCCGCTCCACGTCCTCCCAGTCCAGCCTCCCCTCGTCGGTTATGCCGATGAACTCCAGCTGGCAGCCCGTCTGATCCCGCACCTGTTGCCAGGGAACGAGGTTGGAGTGGTGCTCCATGATGGTGGCCACGATCCGGTCCTTCGGCCCGAACCTGGGACGGGCGTACGCCTGGGCCACCAGGTTCAGCCCTTCTGTCGTGTTGCGCACGAAGATTACGCCCCGCTCCTCCGCGGAGACGAAGCGGGCCACGTCCCGCCTCGCCTGCTCGAAGATCTCGGTGGCCCGCTCCCCCAGGGCGTGGACCCCCCGGTGGACGTTGGCGTTGGCGTGGAGGTAGTAGTCGGAGATGGCCCGGATCACCGAGATCGGCTTCTGCGAAGTGGCGGCGCTGTCCAGGTAGACCAGGGGATGGCCGTTGACCCGCTCCTGGAGGATGGGGAAGTCCTTCCGGATCCTCTCCACGTCGAGGGCGGGGGCTACCTTCACCCCTCCAGCTCCACCCACACCTCTCCCTCCCGCACCTCCACCTGGTGCACCTGAACCGCCTCCACCGCCGGCAGCGAGATCGGCTCCCCCGAGCGGAGGTCGAACTGGCTGCCGTGCAGCGGGCACTCCACCGAGCAGGTGCTGGGGTGCAGCTCCCCCTCCGAGAGGGAGGCCAGGGCGTGGCTGCAGGTGTCGTCCAGGCAGTGGAACTCGCCCCCCACGTTGAAGAGCGCGATCGGCAGCTCGCCCACCTCCACCCGCGCAGCGTGGCCCTCCGGGATCGCCTCCGCGGGGCAGATCCGCAGCCATCTCCCCATCAGCTGGGGTGGGCGGAGAGGGCCCCCGAGCGGGCCAGCTGGTCCAGGGCCGCGAGCACCCAGCCCCGCGCCTCCTCGCGCAGCCCTCCCTCGGGGAAGGAGTCCACCACGTCGGCGAAGAACCCCTCCACCACCAGCCGGCGGGCCTCCTCCCGGGTCACCCCGCGGGACTGGCAGTAGAAGAGCTGCTCCTCGTCGATGCGGCCGGCGGCCGTCCCGTGGGTGCAGCGCACGTCGTTGGCCAGGATCTCCAGGGTGGGGTTGCTGTCCGCCTTGGCTGTGGGGCTCAAGAGGAGGTTTCGGTTCTGCACGTAGGCGTTGGTCTTCTGCGCCCCCTCCTCGACCCGGATCAGCCCGGCGAACACCGAGCGGGAGCGATCCGCCACCGCCGCCCGGTAGAGGAGGTCGGAGACGGCGCCCCGGGCCAGGTGGTCCTGGAGGGACTGGAGGTCGAAGTGCTGGGAGCGCTGGCCCACGCAGAGGCCGGCGGAGCGGAACTCGCAGCCCTCACCCGCCAGGTCCACCTCGAGGTAGCTCTTGCCCCACAGACCGCCCAAGAGGGCGAAGCTCAGCTGGTAGGAGGCTCCCTCCATGAGCCGGGCCCTGAGGGTCGACTGCAGGACGGCGTCCGTCCCCAGCCGCTGGGAGACCAGGTGGGTGAGCTTGGCCCCCCGGCCTACCACGACCTCGGTCACCGGGACCAGGAGGCCGCGGGCGCTCTCCGGGGAGAGCCACTCCTCCAGGATCGTGGCCGAGGCCCCCTCCTCCAGCACCACCAGGGTGCGGGGGAAGGCGGCCTCAAGGTCCCCCACCCCGTGGCGGATCCGGACCGGCTCTTGGAGCTGCTCCCCTCGGCCCACGTGCACCAGCTCCCCCTCCTGGAAGCGGGCGGTGTTGAGGGCCACCAGCTTGCGCAGCCCGGGGGCCGCCAGCGAGCCGAGCAGCGGCGCCCACCGCTCCGGCTCGGAGCGCAGCGCCTCTCCCAGCTCCCGGGCCGCCGGGGCTACGGCCGAAGGCCCGACCGAAGTGGCCGCGCCCATGGCACCGGGGCGGGCCATCTCCTGGAGCCACCCGCCCGGGGTGGCGGGTAGGTAGGAGGCCGGGTCCAGCTTGTCCACCTGGGGGGTCCGGCGCCAGTCCTCGTCCCTGGTCGAGGAGGGCCAGGGCATCTCCCGGTAGGCGGCCAGCGCCTGCTGGCGCAGGTGGGAGACGGCCTTCGTCTCCCCTCCCTCCAGCTCGGCCGGCACCGCCGAGTCCCGGGTGAAGGCGGCGGCCTCTGTCCTCAGCTCAGCCATCGCCTTCCCCCCTTCCGGTACAGCCAGAGCTCACCCCACGCTGCCCTCCATCTGCAGGGAGATCAGCCGGTTGAGCTCCAGGGCGTACTCCATGGGCAGCTCCTTGACGAACGGCTCGATGAACCCGTTGACGATCATCGCCGTCGCCTCCTGCTCGGTGATCCCCCGGGACTGGAGGTAGAAGAGCTGCTCGTCCCCCACCTTGCTCACCGTGGCCTCGTGCCCGATCTGCACGTCCTCGGCCTCGATGTCCATGTAGGGGTAGGTGTCGGAGCGGGACTGCTCGTCCAGCAGCAGGGCGTCGCAGCGCACCGAGGACTTCACCCCCTTAGCCTTGGGATAGACCTTGAGGTGGCCACGGTAGGAGGTGCGCCCGGTGCCCTTGCTCACCGACTTGCTGACGATGGTGGAGGTGGTGTTGGGGGCCACGTGGATGCACTTGCCGCCGGCGTCCTGGTGCTGGCCGTCCCCGGCGAAGGCCACCGAGAGGATCTCCCCGTGGGCACCCTCCCCCATGAGGTAGATGGAGGGGTACTTGGCGGTGATCTTGGAGCCCAGGTTGCCGTCGATCCACTCCACCACCGCGTGCTCCCTCGCGATGGCCCGCTTGGTCACCAGGTTGTAGACGTTGTTGGACCAGTTCTGGATGGTGGTGTAGCGGACGTGGGCGTCGCGCATGGCAATGATCTCCACCACCGCCGAGTGCAGGGAGTCCTTGCTGTAGGTGGGGGCGGTGCAGCCCTCGATGTAGTGGACGAAGCTGCCCTCGTCGGCGATGATCAGAGTCCGCTCGAACTGGCCCATGCTCTCGGTGTTGATCCGGAAGTAGGCCTGCAGGGGGATCTCCACCCGGACCCCCTTGGGGACGTAGACGAAGGACCCTCCGGACCAGACCGCCGAGTTCAGCGCCGCGAACTTGTTGTCGTTGGGGGGGATCACCGTCCCGAAGTACTTGCGGAAGATCTCCGGGTGCTCGCGCAGCCCGGTGTCGCAGTCCGAGAACAGGACCCCCTTCTTCTCCAGGTCCTGGCGGATGGAGTGGTAGACCACCTCGGACTCGTACTGCGCCGAGACCCCGCCCAGGAACTTCTGCTCCGCCTCGGGGATCCCCAGCCGGTCGAAGGTCCGCTTGATCCCCTCGGGGACCTCGTCCCAGGTCCGGCCCTGCTCCTCGGTGGGACGCACGTAGTAGTAGATGTCGTCGAAGTCGAGGGCGGAGAGGTCCGGCCCCCAGGTGGGCATGGGCCGCTGCTGGAAGTGCTCCAGCGCCTTGAGGCGGAACTCCAGCATCCACTCCGGCTCCGCCTTGCGCCGGGAGATGTCGGCCACCACCTCGCGGGAGAGCCCCTTCTTGGCCCGGAAGACGAACTCATCGCCGTCGTTGAAGCCGTACTTGTAGTCCTTGGTCAGGTCCTTGGCCGCAACTGACATCCGTTCGCCCTCACAACCCCACGAGGGGCAAAATCCGACTCAACTAGTAGGTATTCTAACCGCTGACCGCGCCGGCCGCCTCGACCTCCTCGATCCCCGCCGCCCGCAGCAGCGGGTCGTAGCCGGTGCGCTCGATGTCCCGGACCATCTCGGCCCCCCCGGAGGCGATCACCCGCCCGGCGGCCATCACATGGACCCGATCCGGGGTGATGTACTCCAGGATCCTCTGGTAGTGGGTGATGATCAGCACCCCCATCCCACTCTCCCGCACCCGGTTGACCCCCTCGGCCACCGTGCGCAGGGCGTCCACGTCCAGCCCGCTGTCGGTCTCGTCCAGGATCGCCATCTCCGGCCGCAGCACCGCCAGCTGGACGATCTCCATCCGCTTCTTCTCCCCGCCGGAGAAGTTGTCGTTGATGTAGCGGGAGAGGAAGGCCTGGTCCATCTTGAGGAGCGATAGCTGCTCCCGCACCTCCTTGAGGAACTCCCTCGCCGGCAGCTCCTTTCCCAGCCCCTTGAGGGCCGAGCGCAGGAAGTTGGCGGTGGTCACCCCGGGGATGGCGGTGGGGTACTGGAGGGAGAGGAAGAGACCCTTCCGGGCCCGCTGCTCCGGGGGGATGCCCAGCACCGATTCCCCCTTCCAGAGGATCTCCCCCCCCACCACCAGGTACTTGGGGTGGCCCATCACGGCGTAGCCCAGACTGGTCTTGCCCGCCCCGTTGGGGCCCATGAGGGCGTGGACCTCACCGGTGGGGACCCTGAGGTCCACCCCGTCCAGGATGCGCTTCCCCTCCACCTCCACCTGGAGGCCAGAAATCTCGAGCAAATCAGGCACGGACGCCCTCCCTAACTGCGGCTTCCCCGATCTGCTCTCCCGGGCACCACGGTGAGGGAGGCTCAGACAGGAGGTCCCGGAGGGTGGTGCCCCCCAGGACCTGCTTCACCGCCTGTTGCAGCCGGCCCCACAGAGGCCGGCTGAGACACTCGGTCTCGCGGAGGCAGCCGCCCCGGGTGTAGTCCTCCGCGAGGCATTCCACCGGGGCCACCGGGCCCTCCATCAGCTCCACGATCTCCAGCACCGTGACCCGCTCCGGGTCGCGCCGGAGCCGGTAGCCACCGTGCAGCCCCCGCGTGCCCTCGACCAGCTGAGCCTTGCGCAGGGGGCTGATCAGCTGCTCCAGGTAGGCCAGCGGCAGGTGCTCCCTCCGGGCGATCTCCGCCAGGCTGAGGGGAGGGCCGCCGTGGGCCTTGGCCAGCTCGGTCATCATCCGCAGGCCGTAGTGGGCCCGAGATGAGATGCGCATCGCGACCGGGGTCTGGGAGTTAAATCCGACTGCCACGTCCCCATTTTACGCCTGGAGGGCTCGGGCCCTGGGGCCGAAGTGGATCCCAGGTCGGCTCGAGCTCATGCCCTTGAGGACCGTGGGCAAGGGGTGGGAGCCGGAGCCGCCGGCGCACGCTGCGGCGGGGCTGTGACTCCCCGGAGAGTGGGGGACCGCCCGACCGCCGGGAGGCTCGCCTCCCGCCGCGTCGCCGCCTTCCTCTCTCCCCGCCGGAGCGGCGCGCCCCCGGCTGTGCCGCATAGAGGGGCAGCTGGCGCAGTCCGAGATCGGCCGGGCGGGGGTCCGCGTGCCGGGGGATCAGGTCGGGCTGCTGGGGACCAGGGAGTGGGGCGACTCCCTACCTCGCCGCTCCCCCTTGCTGCAGGGTCAGGCAGGGCCCCCCTTTTGGCGGAGGAGGGCCGCGGCGGACCGGCAGGGACTTCCATCCGTTGCCGGAGGCGAGGTTGCTCCACCCACGCCGGCGCCTTGCGGGCTGCTGGACCCGGGGCGCAATATCGCTCTCCAAGGTGGCTTGGCTGTGGCGGCGCCAAGCCTTTGACCGGAGCTGAGGTGAAGTGAACTTGGAGTCCCCGGCCAGCGGCTCTGGCCAGCAAGCCCTTCCCCGGGATGAGGTGGTGTACCCGGTGGTCAGCTCCCGCCGGCAGGGCTACGACCAGATGATGTGGCAGGTGCCCGCCCTCTCCCTCACGGCACAGGCCTTCCTCTTCAGCATCGCGCTGGCCTCGAGCGCCTCCCAGGCCACCCGCTTGATCGCCGCCACCCTCGCCCTCTTCACCAGCCTCATGTCCATCCAGCTGATGGGCAAGCACCGTCACCATGAACTCCAGGACGCCCTCCTCCTGGAGAAGATGGAGCAGGATCTGGGCATGCGCCCCGTACACACCCACAAGCCGCCGATGGGGCGGTCCCCGTCGACTGGGCCGAACTCGAGTCCCGGCGCGGGGCCGGCCCGCACGCCCTGGCTCTGGCTGATCGGGCTCAGCTCCTACCGCGTCTGGGTTCTCGGCTTGGGAGTCTTCGGGCTGGCGGCAGCGGTGGTGCTGGTCCTCTCCGCGTTTAGCCCGGCGACGTTCGCTTGACCGAGCCGGGAGAACTCGACCAGGCCGCCTGGGATGCCCTCCAGCGGATCATCCCCATCGCCTGCGTGGACCTGCTGCCCGTCCGTCTGGACGAGGGCGGCCGCGTCTGCAGCATCGGGCTGATCCTGCGGAAGGTCCCGCTCCGCGACCCCGCCTGGTGTCTGGTCGGCGGCCGGGTCCGGTACTCGGAGACCCTGGCGGAGGCGAGGACGCGCCAGGTCGAGACCACCCTGGGCAGCGGGATTGCCTGCACCACCCTGCTCGGCGGCCAGCCCGCGACGGTCGCGGAGTACGCCCCCAGCGGCTCCCCCAGGTTCCACTGGGATCCCCGCAAGCACGCCATAGCGATCACCTACCTGGTCCTGCTGGAAGGGGTCCCCGTCCCTGAGGGGGAGGCGCTGGACTTCCGCTGGTTCGGGCCTGAGTCGGGCCTCACCAGATCCCAGGTCGGCTTCGACCAGGATCAGGTGATCGACTCCTGCCTGGCCCACCTGGAGGGCGGGCCGGACCAGGGATGGTGGAGATGAGAGGAAGCGGCTGGTTCCCCGCTCGCCGTCCCGCAGGAGCCCGGAGCCGCGCGAATCCGGCTCCTCTTCCCAGGGCATTCCAGTTCCAGATGCCCCCAAGCGGCCGGCTGTCGGACTCCGGCCCGTAACTGTCCACCAAGCGTCTCTGCAACTCTAAGCGACTCTGAGCGGGGCGTAGCCGAGCGCCCTGGGGCCGAAGTCGCCACGAGGGACGACCGCGGTGGCATGGGCGTTGCGGTGGAAGCCGCGCCCGAGGGACACCCATCTGGGCCGGTGCCCAGGTGAGGCCGAGCAGGGTTGCAGAGACGCTGCAGCTGGAGATCCCCACGCCGCGCCAGGGGAGCTTCCTGCCCAGCCTAGCCGGAAGTTCCTGAGTTGGGGTGAGATCAGTCGAGATCACCGTGTGGTGGTGTCGTCTGGCTACACGGTGATGGGAATGCCGAGGAGGCTGAAGGCGCGTTGCTGGAGAGGGGTGGGGGTGGTGACC
>JAKATL010000016.1 GCA_021827985.1 bacterium | reverse complement strand
TCCTCCGCCACCAGCCTCTGCAGCAGCGCCAGCACCTGGGCCTGCACCGTCACGTCCAGGGCGGTGGTGGGCTCGTCGGCGAGGATCAGGGCGGGATCGCAGGCGAGGGCGATGGCGATCACGACCCGCTGCCGCTGCCCCCCGGAGAGCTGGTGGGGGAAACGGCGCGATTGCTCCTCGGGGGAGGGGAAGCCGACGCGGGCCATCAGCTCCAGCATTCGCCGGCGGGACTCGGAGGACGACACCCGCCGGTGCGCCCGAACGGCATCGATGATCTGCTGGCCCACCCTCATGAGCGGGTCCAGGGCGGTCATCGGCTCCTGGAAGACCATCGCCATCCGGGCGCCCCGGATGGCCGAGAACTCGCGGTCCGAGAGCCCGACCAGCTGACGACTCTCGAACTCCACCGAGCCCTGCACCGCAAAGCCCTCAGGTTGGAGCCCCATGAGGGTCAGGGCGGCCACCGTCTTGCCCGAACCGGACTCCCCAATCAGTCCGACGCGCTCGCCGGCCGACACCTCGAAGTCCACCCCCCGGAGGACGGGCAGGCCCTCCGTCTCCACCCTGAGGCCACTCACCCGCAGCAGGGTCACGACCGGCCCCGCAGCGTGGGGTCGAGGAGGTCGCGGAGGCCGTCGCCCAAGGCGTTGAATCCGAGGACGCTGAGGGCGATCGCCAGCCCCGGCCAGACCGCGAGGAGGGGATCCTGGTAGAGGTAGCTCTGGGCGTTCTCCAGCATCCCTCCCCAGGTGGCGGTCGGAGGGGGGGTGCCGAGGCCGAGATAGGAGAGGGCGGCCACGGCCAGCACGGTGACCGACAGCAGCAGCGACACCTGCACGATGATGAATGGGGCCACGTTGGGCAGGACATGGCGGCGCAGGATCGCCAGCGGGGAGCGCCCGTAGGCGCGCGCGGCCTGGACGTACTCGCTGGCCAGGACGGGCAGGGCCGCGCTCCTGGTCACCCGGGCGAACGAGGGGATGGAGGCAACTCCAATGGCGACGGTGGCGGTGACGGTGGAGGCTCCGAAGGCGGCCACCAGGGTGATCGCCGCCAGCAGGGCGGGGAAGGAGTAGACAAGGTCGGCAAGGCGCATGATCGTCTCCCCCACCGCCCCCCGCCGGGAGGCAGCCAGCAGCCCGGCGGGGACCCCCACCAGGCCGGCGATGAGCACCGCGCCCACGCTGGAGAGAAGGGTGAGGTCGGTCCCGGACATGAGCCGGGAGAGGACGTCGCGACCGTACTCGTCGGTGCCCATCAGGTGGGCCGCGCTGGGCGGCAGCAGCTCCTTGCCCGTGGAGATGGTCAGCGGCCCGTAGGGGGTCCAGAAGGTCGCCACGATGGCGACCAGCAGGATTCCGCCCACCACGAGGCCCCCGAAAACCGCACTGGGGCTGCGGGTGACCAGCCGGCGGACCGGGCGGCGGGCGGCAGCCGGGCGCAGGCCCAGCTCCACGCTCACCCGCCCACCTCCAGCCGCGGGTCCACGACGCGATAGAGCAGGTCGACCAGCAGGTTCGTGACCACCACCACCGTGGCCACCAGCATCACGATGTCCTGGACCGTGATCAGGTCACGGTTGGCCACGGAGGAGAGGAGCAGGCTGCCCACGCCCGGCAGGGTGAACACCGCCTCGATGACCACGGCGCCGATGATCAGGCCGGACAGCTCCAGCCCCAGGACCGTCAGCACCGGGACCGAGGCGTTGCGGACTCCGTGGCGGACCAGGGCCCGGCGGGCGGGCAGTCCCTTGGCGCGGGCGGTGCGCAGGTAGTCCGCCTGCACCACCCCCAAAATGGCGGTGCGGACGTAGCGCGAGAGGATCGCCCCCTCCACCAGGCCCAGCGAGATCGCCGGCAGGACCAGGGAGCGCAGCGCCCCCCCAACGCTCTGCGACCAGGGGATGAAGCCACTGGCCGGGAGCAGGCGCCAGTCCACCGCCACCACGATGATGAGCAGGATCCCCAGGACGAAGTTGGGGATGGCGATGCCCACCTGCGTGGCGGCGGCCAGCCAGGTCCCGGAGGCGCGGCGGTGCCGCAGCGCGCTCAGAATCCCGGTGGGGACGGCGATGGCCAGCCCGAAGAGCAGCCCCAGCGCCACCAGAGGCCCGGTCACCGCCAGCGCCGCGCCCAGCTCGGGAGCGATCGGCTGGCCCGAGATGTAGGAGTTGCCCAGGTGCAGGGAGAGGAGACCACCGATCCAGTGCAGGTACTGCAGGGGAAGGGGCTGGTTCAGCCCCAGCTTGATGGTGAGCTCCCGGACCGACGCGGGGGTCGCCTGGGTGCCGAGGATCACCTGGGCTGGGCTACCCGGCAGGATGTTGAGGACGGCGAAGACCAGGACCGAGGCGCCGAAGAGGGTCAGGATCGTGGCCACCAGCCGGCGGGCGGCAAAGCGTAGGAAGGCCAGGTCCCGGCGGTCTGGGGCATCCTCGGCCGGCAGCAACGGACTGACGGCGGAGGCTGGAGCCTCGACGGCCTCTACCCCCGGACCGGAGGTGGGCTACCGCCCGCTGACCCGGTCATCAGCCTCTCAGGAGGTGTACCCCAAGGCCTTGGCGGAGGCCGGGACGGTGCCTCCGATGCCGACGTAGGTGAGGTTGAAGGACTCGGTGTAAGCGGTGGAGGAGAGGCCCACGACGTCCTTCTGGGCCACCGTCAGGTCGGGGATGATGTAGATCCAGTCGTTGACCGCGTCGGCGGTGATCTGCCGCAGCACCTTGCGGTAGCCGGCGATCCACTGGGCCTCCGTGGGTGCCGCGTTGGCTGCGGTCAGCTCCTGGGCCACCTGGCTGGTCTGAGCGTAGTGCCAGTAGTAGCCCGCGGTGCCGTAGTTGCCGATGTCGCGACCCTCGGCGTGATCGATGATGGTGGCCTGAAAGTCACCCGCCTCGAAGACCTGCGAGATCCAGAGCGGGAAGTCGATGGTGCTGACGGTGACCTTGATGCCCACCGCCCCGAGCTCGGAGACGATCAGGGGCGCGGCCAGCTGAGCGTAGAAGTAGGGGGGGAGCGTGAGGGAGAGTGAGAACCCGTTGGGATACCCGGCCTGCGTCAGCAGCTGCTTGGCCTTGGTGGGGTTGTACGGGTAGGTGTTGCTCAGGTTGAGGTAGAAGGGGTCGGCCGGAACCGTGTCGCTGCCGGCGGCCAGCCCGTAGCCTCCCGACGCCGCCTGGATGATCGCCTGCTTGTCGGTGGCGTACAGGATGGCCTGGCGGACCAGCTTGTTCTGCAGGGGGCCGTAGGCGTTGTTCAAGGTCATCTGCACCTTGCCGTTGGTGAGCCCAGCGATGACCCGGTAGGTGGGATTGGACTTGAAGAGCTTGAGGTCCTGCGGGGTCGAGAGGTTGTCGATCATGTTGATCTGGCCGCTCTGGAGCGCCGAGTTGAGGTCATTGGGGTTGGTGAAGTAGCGGAACACCACCCCGGCGACGTTGGGCTTGTAGCCCCAGTAGAGGTTGTTGCGCGCCAGGGAGACGCTGTAGTTGGTGGTCTCGCCGGTGACCTTGAAGGGGCCTGTGCCGATGGGGTCGGTGGCCATGCTGGAGACGGTGGAGGGATCCAGGATCACCCCGTTGGAGTAGGCAGCCAGGTTGTACAGCCACTCCCAGCTGGGACTCTGCAGCGTGACCCTGACCTGGTCGGAGCCAACCGCGGCCACCGAGGAGACATCGAAGATCTTGGCGTAGGGATAGGTAGAGCCCGGGGCATAGACACGCTTCAGGCTGAAGACCACGTCGGCCGGGGTGAGCGGATCCCCGTTGGAGAACTTGACCCCCTTGCGGATGGTGAAGGTGTAGCTCGAGGGGGCGCCGAAGCTCGGCGAGGAGGTCCACGAGGTGGCCAGCACCGGCACGATGCTGCCGTTGGGAGCGAGCTCCGCCAAGTGCTGGAGGACGTTGTAGTCGATGACCTCGTCGATGGCCTGCGAGGCGTTGGCGGTGAGGTCAAGGGTGGGCGGGAACACGTTGGAGGACCCGATCGTCAGGGTCTTCAGCGGCTGGGTCTTGGGGGAGGGGCTGGAGCTGCACGCGGCCAGCACCAAGGCCGCGGCCACCAGCAGGGTCCCCGCCCGGAGGAAGCGCCAACCCGCCCTGTCAAAGCTCATGCCTGCACCCCCACTGGGACGACCGACTGGCCACCGGGTCCGGCCCGGATGGCTTGAGATTGTAGCCGATGGAGCGGCTCCCTTACGATCTTGGGGAGGAAGAGACCCAAGGAGGCGTGGTGCGCACCCTGAAAGTGGCGGTCATCCCGGGGGACGGGGTGGGCCCGGAGATCTCCGAGGCCTGCCAGCCGGTCATCGAGGCGGCCGCCGCCGGAGCTGACATCTTGCTGGAGAGCACCCACCTGGACTGGGGTGGCCAGCGCCACCTGCGTCTCGGCGCCCCCATGCCCGAGGACGGGCCTTCCATCCTGCGCCAGTTCGACGCGGCCCTCTTCGGCGCGGTGGGGCGCCCGGACGTGCCCGACCACCAGCTAATCTGGGGCCTGATAATCCGGCTCCGCCAGGAGCTGGGCCTCTCCGTGAACCTCAGGCCGGCGCTCACCCTCCCCGGAGTCCCCGGACCGCTCCGGGGCGGTGCCACCATCGACCTGCTGGTGGTCCGGGAGAACACCGAGGGTGAGTACGCCGGGGCAGGGGGCCGGCTGCGGAGCGGCCACCCCGGGGAGGTGGCGGTGGAGGTTGCCATCCATTCCCGGTCGGCGATCTCCGACGCGGCGCGCTTCGCCTTCGAGGCGGCTCGGCGGCGCCGCCGCCGGCTCCACCTGGTCACCAAGTCCAACGCCATGCGCTTTGGCTACGTGCTCTGGGATGAGGTGGTGGCGGAGGTGGCCGCGGACTACCCGGAGGTCAGCTGGGAGCGGGTGCTGGTGGATGCCATGGCCGCCCGCGTGGTCCAGCGCCCCGAGGAGCTGGACGTCCTGCTCTGCAGCAACCTGTTCGGGGACATCCTCTCCGACCTCACCGCCGCCCTGGTGGGGGGACTGGGCATGGCTCCCAGCGCCAACATCCGGCCGGGGCAGCGGCTGGGGGTTTTCGAGCCGGTGCACGGCTCCGCCCCCGACATCGCCGGCCGGGGAATCGCCAACCCCAGCGGCTACCTCCTGTCGGCGGCCATGATGTTCGACCACCTGGAGGCGCGAGCAGCCGGAGACCAGATCCGCAGCGCTTTGGCCCATGCGCTGGAGCAGCCCGAGCTCAGGACCCCGGACCTGGGCGGGACGGCCACCACCACCCGACTGGCCTCCGCGGTACTGGCCCGGGTGCAGGCGGGGGAGGCCAGCCGCACGTGACGCAGAGCCCCATCCCTCCCGTGGACGCCAAGGCCGTGGTCGAGCTGGCCCGGGAGCTGATCCGGATTCCCAGCGTCGCCGGGCGAGAGGGAGGCGAGCGGGCGGCGGCCGAGCTGGTGGCCATTACCATGAGCGGCTTCGGCTGGAGCCCCCACCTGACCGAGGTTGCCCCGGGGCGCACCAACGTCGTCGCCACCGTGGACGGCGGCGGTGGTCCGGGGCCGACCCTGGCGCTGGAGGGCCATCTGGACGTGGTGACAGAGGGCGACCGCACGGCATGGACGGTGGATCCGTTCGGGGCGGAGATACGCGACGGCCGCCTGTACGGCCGGGGAGCGGCCGACATGAAGGCGGGGGTCGCGGCCATGCTCCACGGCGCCCGAGCTCTGCAGCTGAGCGGACCGTTCCCCGGGCGACTTCGGCTCCTGGCCCTCTGCGATGAGGAGGGGATGATGCTGGGGGCCAAGAGGGCGGTCGCCGATGGCCACCTGGAAGGCGTCTCGGGGGTCATCATCTGCGAGCCGGAGGGAGGTGAGATCTGTCCCAGCTCCAAGGGAGCGCTCAGGCTGCGCTTCGACCTGGCGGGCCGGATGGCCCACGGCGCCATGCCGGAGCTGGGGCGGAGCCCGATCCCGGTGGCTAGCTCATTGATCCAGGAGCTGGCCGAGGTGCAGGCCGCCCTCCAGGCGGATCCGGGCGCCCACCCCACGCTGGGAATGGCCTATCTCACCCCCACCGTGGTGGTCGCCGGGTCCCTGGACCAGATGAACGTCACCCCGGCGCGGGCCGCGCTGGCCGTGGACGTCCGCACCATCCCGGGCGTGGACCACGCCCGGCTTCTGGAGGACCTCCGCTCCCGCTGCGCTCGGCTGGGCCGGACCCACGAGGTGGCGATCGAGCTCACGGTGATCGATGACCGGCCCCCCGTGGAGATCGGCGCCGAGGAGCCGCTGGTGCTGGCGCTGGGACGGGCCCACTCTGAGCTTTGGGGTCACTCCGCCCCGCTCGGGGGTGTGCCCGGCACCACCGACGGCACCATCATCACCCGCGACACCGGCATCCCGACCGTGGTCTATGGACCCGGGGGCAAGTGGATCGCCCACCAGGCGGATGAGTTCGTCGAGGTGGAGGAGATCCCGAGGTACGCCGACACCTACGCCCGCGCCGCCCAGATCTTCCTCTCGGGGCGGGCCTCATGAGCGGCGCCTGGGCCCCTGGCCCCACCGACTCCCTCCCGGACGTCCGCGGGCTTCTGGTGGGGCACGCTCAACGGGTGGGCGACGGCTGGCTCACCGGAACCACGGTGATCCTGGCAGGAGTCCCCGGGGCGGTTGCCGGGGTCGACGTGCGGGGCGGCGGGCCGGGCACCAGGGAGACCGACCTACTGGACCCCCGCAACCTGGTGGAACGGGTCCAGGCGGTGGTCCTGAGCGGGGGGAGCGCCTACGGCCTCGCCAGCGTCGACGGAGTCATGCGCGGCCTGGCCGACGACGGCCTCGGCCTGCCGGTGGGCCCGGGGCAGGTGGTCCCCATCGTCCCGGGGGCGATCATCTTCGACCTGGGCCGCGGCGGAGAGTTCCACAACCACCCGGGCCCCGAACTCGGGCTCGAAGCTTACTTCAGGGCGCGGGACGGAGATGACGGGGGCGCGCAGGGGTGCGTGGGTGCCGGCACGGGGGCGGTGGCCGGGGGCCTCAAGGGAGGGGTGGGCACCTCCAGCAGCCACCTCGCCGACGGGCCCACGGTGGGCGCACTGGTGGTGGTCAATGCGATGGGCTCGACCGTGGACCCGAGCACCGGGCTGCTGTGGGCAGCGACCGGGGATCCCGGTCTCAGCGCTGCGCTCCAGGGTGCCCACCCGGCTCGTCCCGCCGTGACCCCGGATCCAACTCCCGGGCTCAACACCACGGTCGGGGTGGTGGCCACCGACGCCCCCCTCACCAAGGCCCAGTGCCGCAAGCTGGCCGAGGCCGGCCAGGATGGGATGGCACGCGCCATCCGTCCCTGCCACACCATGTTCGACGGGGACACCGTCTTCGGCCTCTCCACCGCCGACTCCGCGCAGGCGACATCTCCTGCCGACCTCAACGACCTGCTGGCCGCCGCCGCCGACTGCCTCTCCCGAGCGGTCGGCCGGGCCATGCTGGCTGCCACCTCCACCGTCACGGCGGCGGGAAGTTGGCGCTCCTACCGAGATCTCCACCTCTCCCGGACCGGCGGCGAAGGCTTAACTGGAGGATAGGACCAGATGAGCATGTTCCAGCCCCCCTACCCGGAGGGGCTACCCGTCGGGCCCGACTGGCTCCCCGACCCCGAGCTGCGGCCCGTCCTCTTCCCCTACGACCGGAGCGAGGTGGCCCTCGCTCCCTGGGGCTCGGCCCGGATGGCGGCACAGGCGCTGGAGTTCGCCCTGGGGGTGGCTCCTGCGGTGGAGGAGCTGCCCAGCCACCTGCGCCGGACCGTCCTCCGGGAGGTGCACTCGGAGCTGGCGGCCCGGCGCCAAGACTTTGAGAGCCTTTTGGTGCTCGAGTCCGGCAAGCCGCTCGTCGACTGCCGCACCGAGGTAGAGCGCTCCCTGGTCACCCTGGAGGTCGCGGCGGAGGAGGCGGGAAGGCTACACGGAGAGACGGTCCCGCTGGACCTGAGTTCCCAGGGCGAGGGGCTCCTGGGGTTCTGGATCCGCAAGCCGATCGGGGTGGTGATCGGGATCGCCGGTTTCAACTACCCGCTGCTCCTCGCCAGCCACAAGATCGCCCCGGCAGTGGCGGCCGGCTGCCCGGTGGTGGTCAAGCCTGCACCGCAGACCCCGCTGGCTACCCTCTGGCTGGTCCACCTGTTCCGGACCGCGCTTCGGCGCGCGGGGGCGCCGGAGGAGGCGGTGCAGCTGGTTACTGGGGACTCCGAGGTGGGCCGCACCCTGACCACCGATCGCCGGGTCGGCGCGGTCTCCTTCACCGGGTCGGCCCGGGTCGGGCACCAGATCGCCCGGGACGCTGCCCCCACCAAGGTGGTCCTGGAGCTGGGGTCGAACTCTGCCCTGGTGGTCTGCGCGGACGCCGACCTGGAGCGGGCCGCGGACGCCGTCATCCGGGGCGGCTACTACGCCTCCGGGCAGGCCTGCATCTCGGTCCAGAGGGTGCTGGTGGTGGAGGCGGTGAGAGACCGCTTCCTGGAGCTGCTCTCCGCTCGGCTGGCGCAGGTGGTGGTGGGAGACCCCCGCCAAGAGTCCACCCGCGTGTCCGCGCTCATCGACGAGCCGGCGGCCCTTCGGGTCGGGGCCTGGGTCCGTGAGGCAATCTCCGGTGGTGCCCGCCTGCTGGCCGGCGGAGAGGTCTCAGGGGGGATCGTGGCCCCCACCGCCGTGGCCGATGTCCCGTCCGGGATCCCGCTCTGGGACGAGGAGGTGTTCGGCCCGGTGGTCTGCATCCGGACGGTGGTGGGTGACCGGGAGGCGCTGGAGGAGGTGAACCGCTCCCGTTACGGCCTGCATGCCAGCGTCTTCACCTCCTCGCTGGCGACCGCCATGGCGGCGCTGAGCCGGTTGAAGGTGGGCGGGGTGGTGATCAACGATGTGCCCGGGTTCCGCGCCGACAACATGCCCTACGGAGGGGTGAAGGACTCCGGCGTCGGGCGGGAGGGCCCACGGTTCGCGGTGGAGGAGCTGACCGTGACCCGGATGGCCATCATCCGGCCCAGCTGGCCGGAGGCCGCGAGTTGACCGGCATCGGTCGCGAGCGCTACTCCGACCTCTTCCGCCTGGACGGCAGGAGGGCGATGGTGGTGGGGGCCGGCGGCGGCCTGGGCCGGGAGGCCGCCATGGCCCTTTCCGCCCAGGGAGCCGAGGTCGTGTGCGCCGACATCGATCCGGCCACGGCGGCGGAGACGGCCGGCCTCGCCAGCGCCGCCTGGATCGAGCTCGACGCCCTTGATGGGGAGGCGGTGCGCCGCGCAGCCGTGGCCCACCCTGACGTGGAGGTCCTGGTCTTCACGGTGGGCACCAACGTGCGCAAGCGGCTCCTGGATTACACCGAGGCGGAGTTCCGGCGGGTGGTGGACCTCAACCTGCGCAGCGCCTTCCACCTCGTCCAGGCCTTCGGCTCGGCGATGGCCGAGCGCGGGCGCGGCAGCATCATCGGATTCACCTCCATCCGCTGGGTGACGGTGGAGCCTGGACAGGGGGTCTACGCCGCCACCAAGGCCGGTCTGGTGCAGCTGCTCCGCACTGCGGCGGCCGAGCTCGGCCCGAGCGGGGTGCGGGTGAACGCGATCGCCCCCGGGGTGGTCCGGACCCCGCTCACGGCCCAGATTCAGGCGGTGCCGGAGTGGGACCGGGCCTACGCCGAGAAGACCGCCCTCGGCCGGTGGGCCGGTCCGCCGGAGCTGGCGGGCGCGGTGCTCTACCTGGCCGGTGACGCCTCCACCTACGTGACCGGTTCGGTGCTGACCGTGGACGGAGGTTGGACCGCCATCGACGGCCGCTACGAGCCGCCGCGGTAGTCGTGGCCCCACCTCCCCAGCCACCCCCAGGCGCCAGCGCCCCGAGTGCGGAATTCCGACCCACGCGATACCGGCCGCCCGGAGGCTCCACCCGGGCGTTGCTGGTGCGCCATGGCCTGCAGGCCGCCTACCGTCCCCATGAGGGCCCTGCGGGCCAGGGTGACCCCCCACTCGCCCCCGGGGGGCGGCGGCAGGCCGAGCGGCTGGCGACCCGGCTGTCTCAGGCGGGGGTCAGCGGCATCTGCACCAGCCCCGCGCGCCGGGCCCGGGAGACCGCGGAGCCGCTGGCCCGCCTCCTGCAGCTTCGACCCATCGTGATCGAGGGGCTTCGCGAGGTGTGGCTCGGGGAGTGGGAGGGCGGCGCCGTGCACCAGCGGGTCCGGGAGAACCATCCGGCGTGGGTCCGGGTGCTGCAGACAGGGCGGTGGGACGCGATTCCCGGGGCGGAGACCAACGAGGAGCTGCACGGGCGCGTCGCCGGGGCCATCCTGGAGGCGAAGGCAAGGTTCCCGGGCCAGGTGGTCGCGGTCTTCACCCACGACGGGGTGATCGCTGCCGCCCTCGCCCTGGCCGCCCGCGCCAGCTCCTTCGCCTTCGCCTCCTCGGACCACGGCTCGATCTCCGAGCTGGTCCTGGAGTCCCAGGAGAGCTGGCGGGTCCGCTCCTTCAACGACACCTGCCACCTCAGGGCCCGGGAACCCCGGCGGCCATGACGCTTTCGCTCACCGTACTGGGCTGTGACGGGGGCTACCCGGGCCCCGGCGGCGCCGGAAGTGGCTACCTGGTCCAGGCTGGGGGCCGGAGTGTCCTCCTGGACCTGGGACCGGGCTGCCTCGCCCGCCTCCAGCAAGAGGTGGCGCTCGACGACCTGGACGGCGTGGTGATCAGCCACGAGCACCCCGACCACCGCCAGGATCTGGAGGGGCTGGCAGTCGCGCTCCACTTCGCAGAGCGGCCACGGAGGATTCCGGTGCTGGCACCCAGCGGCATCCGCGACCTCATGTATTTCCGGGAGTGGGAGGAGCTCCAGTGGGTCGATGTCGCCGATCGGGACCAGCTGGAGGTGGCGGGAATGCGCCTCCTGTTCTCCCGCACCGACCATGGACCGGAGACACTGGCGGTGCTGGTGGAGGCCGCCGGGGTCCGCCTCGGGTACTCCGCCGACACCGGGCCTGGGTGGTCGATCGGGGAGCTGGGCGAGGGGCTGGACCTGGCCCTCTGCGAGGCGACCTGGACCTCCTCTCAGGAGGGGCGGGCCCAGCACCTGAGCGGTCGCCAGGCCGGCGCCATGGCGCAGGAGGCGGGCGCCAGGGTGCTGCTGATCACCCACCGGTGGCCGACCATACCCACATCCGAGGTCACCCGGGAGGCGTCCAGGGCGTTCGGCCGACCGGTGCTGACAGCTACTTCCGGGTTCAGGCAGCACGTGGCCGGGGCGGGAACCTGATCCCAGGAGGCCCCGGGCTGGACCTCAGGCGAAGGTGATGGTCGTCTTGATGTCGTCCGGTTGCCGCTGGAAGGCGTCCTGGAAGCTCTCCGCGGGGACCCTGCGGGTCACGATCTGATCCAGGACCCCGGGCCAGCGCCGGCTGGCCGCCCCCAGCATTCGGGCCGCAGCCTCGAAGTGCCTGCGGTTGGCGTTCACGGTGCCGAAGACCAGCTTGTTGCCCAGGACCATGTCCAGGTTGAGAGCGTCGGTGTCCACGCTAACGGTCCTTGCTCCGGCGGTGACCGAGCTGAGACAGCAGACGCCGTCGTGGCCGGTGGCGGAGATGGCGGCCATGGCCACCGCCGAGACGCCCGTGGCCTCGAACACCAGGTCCAGGTTGCCCATCTCCGAGGCGATCCCGGCGACCGGGTGCTGGTCGGCGTCCAGGAGCTTGGCGCCGATGGCCCCGGCCACCCGCGCGGAGGTCGACTGCGCGTCCGCCTTGGCCACGATCGCCACCTCCAGATCCCGCAGCCTGAGGAAGACGGCGGCAAGCAGACCGATGGCGCCCGCGCCGCACACCAGCGCCTGGCGCGGTTCCCAGGGCATCCGGGTCCGCTGGATGGAGAAGGCCTGGATCAGGCCCTTCTCGACGATCGAGCTGGGCTCCATGAGGACCCCGATGCGGGTCAGGGTGGCGGGCAGGGGTACCAGGTAGTCGGGGTGCTCGACATATTGGGCGGCCATGTATCCGTCGCGCCCTTTGATCCCGCGCTCGGTGTAGTGGCCGGTGAGGCAGTTGTCGCTCTGCCCCGAGGCGCAGGGGAGGCAGCGTTCCGGGCAGGGCCGGCGCACCGTCGCCACCACCAGCTCCCCCTCCTTGAGCGCGGACCCCTGCGGGGCGGAGACCACCCGACCGAGGTTCTCATGCCCCATAACCAGCTGGTCACGCCCCTGGGGGGCGGCTCCATACCCCTCGTTGGCGATCTCCTGGTCGGTGCCGCAGACCCCCACCTCGACCACCTGGACCAGGGCCCCCTCGGCGGGACGCCCATCGGCCGCCTGCACGTCCTGCCACCCGGAGGGGTTACCGATCTCCCCGAGATGAACACTGCCCTTGACGCCCGGGGTGGTGACGATCGCTTTCACAAGCTCCTCCTGGCCGTCTCCGGGACGGCCCTCAGTCGGGGGCGAACGAGATCTCTGCCAGGTCGAGTGGTCGGCGGATCAACAGGTACACGACGGCACCCACCAGTGTGACCAGGCCACGGTCGAAGGCCCGGTTGAGGATGGCGATGGCCGCCGCCGCCGCCCCCGCCACACCGAAGGCGATCAGCAGGAAGGTCATGGTGCCCTCGTAGGCGCCGATGCCTCCGGGCAGAAGACTGATACCCCCGGCCAGATGGGCGACGGCGTACACGAAGGCCGCCTGGTAGAGGCCGAGGTCCACCCCCACGCTGCGCATGGTGAGGTAGAAGACGGCGATCGCCACCGCCGCGGCCACCGGACCCAGAAGAGCGGGTGCCAGGGTGGCCGGCCGGCTGGCGATGAAGCTCACGTCCCTCTGCAGGGCGCGGATGTCTGGGGCGAAGCGGGAGACCAGCGGCAGGTGCTCGGCCACCCTCATCGCCACCGCGAAGGCCCGGGGCCAGAGCAGGATCACCGAGATGGCGAGGATGCCCACCAGCGCCGTCACCACCGCCTCCTGGGCCCCCGGCACCTGGGAGGCACCGGGGATGGCGGCGGCGATCAGGCCGACCGGATAGAGCAGCTCCTGAACCACCACGGTGGCCGAGGCCTCACCCAGGTTCACCTTGGTGTGCCGGCGGAGGATGAAGGCCCGGCTCAGCTCCCCCAGGGGAAGGATTGAGGTGGGTTGACCGGCGAGGTAGATCAGCACGGTCTCCAGCGCGCTGTGGTCCAGCTTGAGCGGCTTGAGGAAGAGGTGCCACTGCCATCCCTTGAGTACGTAGTAGCCCATGGCCAGGAAAAGGATCAGCGGCAGGTACGCGAGGTGGAAGCGGGAGAGCGCCGTCCCCAACTCCTGAGGCCGAACGTACAGAACCACGAGCGCGAGGATGGCCACGCTGACCAGGGCAGGAAGGAGCCGGCGCGTGATCCAGCGAGGCCACCTGGTACGTTCGCTCGAAGCTGGCACGTTCTCAGAATACCCAACGCGAGGTCGGAATTGCGGAACCAGCTTGCCCGCAGGGCGATCTGTGTCGGTATACTCCGGGCGATCCGGTGGCCTGGCCACCTCCAACGTACTCAGGTGTGAAGCCGTGTCAGCGCTTCTCGAGATCCACGACCTAAAGACCTATATCCGCCAGCGCAAGGGCGAGGTTCGGGCTGTGGACGGGGTCAGCCTCTACATCGAGGAGGGCGAGACCCTGGGGTTGGTGGGTGAGTCCGGATGTGGCAAGACCATGACCGGGATGTCGATCATGCGGCTCCTTCCCCCGGGCGGCTACATCGCCGGGGGCAGCATGGTCCTGGACGGCAAGGAGCTGGCCACGATGCCGGAGCGAGAACTCCGCAAGGTGCGGGGCAACGACGTGGCGGTCATCTTCCAGGACCCCATGACCTCGCTCAATCCGACGATGACCATCGGCAAGCAGATCGCGGAGATGGTCCGCATCCACCGCGAGGTGAAGCAGCAGGAGGCTCTTGACCGCGCCGCCGAGGTCCTGAGCCTGGTGGGAATGCCCAACCCCAAGGAGCGGCTCAAGGATTACCCGCACCAGCTCTCCGGAGGGCTGCGCCAGCGGGTCATGATCGCCATGGCGCTGTCCTGCGACCCCAAGCTGCTGATCGCCGACGAGCCGACCACCGCCCTGGACGTCACCATCCAGCTGCAGATCCTGGAGCTGCTGTACAGCCTCAAGCAGCGCCTCAAGATGGCGGTCCTGCTGATCACCCACGACATGGGGGTGATCGCCGGGCGGGCCGACCGGGTCAACGTCATGTACGCCGGCAAGATCGTCGAGGCGGCGCCCACGGTGGACCTCTTCGAGTCCATGCGTCACCCCTACACCGAGGCGCTGCTGGCTTCGATCCCCCGGCTGGACCAGCGTGCTGACACCCGTCTCTACAGCATTCCCGGGTTGCCCCCGGACCTCTCCCACCCTCCCACCTGGTGCCGCTTCCAGCCCCGCTGCCGGTACGCCACCGCGAGGTGCCGCGAGGAGGAACCGGAGCTCACCGGGGAAACCCCGGAGCACCTGTACGCCTGCTTCAACCCGGTGGGCAGAGCGGGTGCCCGGCCCCAGCCGGCGGTGGCCCAGTGAGGATGGGCTCTGCCCGGTCCGCATCCCAACTTTGAGGATCTGAGCGCATGACCGCCACCAGCCCCGCCCCCACCTCCCAGACCGAGCAGCGCCGTCCCGCGTTCCTGGAGCTTCGCCATGTGGTCAAGGAGTTCCCGGTCACGGCGGGGGCCGTGCTGCAGCGGCGGATTGGGAGCGTGAAGGCGGTATCGGATGTCTCCTTCAGCATCGAGCAGGGGGAGACCTTCGGCCTGGTGGGAGAGTCCGGCTGCGGCAAGACCACCATCGGCCGGCTGATCGTCGGCCTGGAGAAGCTGACCGCGGGGGAGATCTGGTTCGAGGACCAGGAGATCTCCCGGCTCAGGGGGGCGGATTTCCGGCGGATGCGCCGGGACATGCAGCTGATGTTCCAGGACCCCTATGCCTCCCTGGATCCCCGGATGCGGGTCGGGGGGATCATCCGCGAGCCCCTCACCATCCAGAAGATCGGCAACCGGGAGGAGCAGGACTCGCGGGTGCGGCAGCTGCTCCAGGAGGTGGGGCTCAGCCCGAAGTCCGTGGAGCTCTACCCCCACGAGTTCTCCGGCGGCCAGCGCCAGCGCATCGGCCTGGCCCGGGCCCTGGCCCTAAACCCCAAGCTGATCGTGGCCGATGAGCCGGTCTCAGCCCTGGACGTCTCCATCCGCTCGCAGATCCTGAACCTGATGAACGGCCTGCAGGAGACTCACGGGCTCACCTACCTGGTCATCTCCCATGACCTTTCGGTGGTCAAGTACCTCTCGGACCGGATCGGGGTCATGTACCTCGGCAAGCTGGTGGAGATCTCGCCCAGCGAGGAGATCTACGAGAGGCCGGTGCACCCCTACACCCTGGGGCTGATCAACGCCATCCCCGAGCCGGATCCCAAGCGGGAGCGCTCCAAGCAGATCCAGCCGATCACCGGCGAGCTTCCCTCGGCCCTCAACCCACCGTCCGGTTGCCGTTTCCGCACCCGCTGCCCCCGGGCCCAGGAGATCTGCGCCCAGGAGGAGCCGCCGCTGCGCCCCTTCGGGGACCGGCACCTCGCCGCCTGCCACTTCCCGCTTCAGCAGCCCACCGCCGCCTGACCCGGTCCGGGGCCCCAGACCGCCGGTCCCGCGGCCAGCCCGGGCCCCACTTCGCCACCAGGGCCAGATCTGCGCACCGGTCCGTGTGGATGCAGGAGGGCGCCGTGTCGGGAAAGCGGCCTTGCCCCGCAGTCCTGACCCCCGCTTTGGAGTTCCAAATGTGCCCTGGCAGGCCAGCGAAGGAGTCGGGATTCGCGACCCGGGCGATGCCGCCAGCATCCGCCCCATGCTGCGCCACGGAGGTGATGGTCTCGGAGGTCGCGACGATCGCGCGCGCGACTCTTCCCCTTACCTCACGATCCTGACGGATCGACCGGGGCCACCTTGAGCTCGCGCGCCAGGTCGAGGAACTCCGGCTGTCCCGGAGCCTTGTGGATGAGCGCCCCTGCCATCTGACGGGCCTTGGCGACCTCTCCTCGCCCGAGGGCGAGCCGCGCTCTGATGAACAGAACCTTAGGGCCCGAAATCGCCTGGCTGGCGACTAGCCGCTCCATCCGGTCCTCACCCTCGCCACCGAGAAGGTGCTGCAGCATCATCGAATGCCAGAGGGCGAGGTCCCGGGCCCTCTCCCCACGGCGGTGCTCCCGGTTCCAAGCGTCCTGGCGCACCTTGGCCTCGCTGCCGGCGGCACCTTCGAGAGCCTCCAAATACCGATCGGCGAACGTCACCCAGCTGTCGCTGGCGGTCAGGAGTGGTTCGAGAACGGCAGCCAGCGGGCGTTCGCTCTCGGCCACCCGGCCGAAGCCGCTGCGGGTCCAGCCGTGGCCGGACTCCCAGCGCAGCAGCTGCGGAGCGACCCGGCGGGCGAACGCTTGGAAATCCAGGTGCCGACGGAGTCGGGCCCAGAGCAGCTCCACCTCGTCTGAGACGACGATCCGGGCAGCCTCGATGGGGTCATCGGAGCGGAAGTAGTCGTAGCGCCCCGTCTCCCGGGCTAGATCCAGCAGGTGCTCCATCGCCTCCGCACCAGGCCCTGGGTCGGGGTCGGCGAGGGCCGTCCCTGCTTCCTTGACCAGGCGCCGAAACTCGAAGCGCCAGCGGGTTCGCTCGCTCGGCTTGACCCGGCGGTCTCCTCCCATGTAGGCCCCCGCCCGTGCCAGGGTCACAAACTCGGTGACCTCATCCAAGGTTCCCTCAGGATCCGGCGTTTGGGCCGAAGCCGCCTGCCGGCGGCGGGTGGTCTCGGGGTCGAGCTCAGCCTCGATGCGCTGGCGCATCTCCCTGGTCCCCTTCCAATAGACGGTCCATAGGGTCTTGGCCAGCTGGTCCTGGTCCAGCGAGGCCAGCCTGGCGAAAAACTGCTGTCGGTCCCAGCGATCCATGGGCGGGTGACATCATCGCCGATCCGGGTCAACCTCGCCGGCAGTCAGGACGTCGCGACCGGAGCACGGCGGACTGCCAGGGTACTGAACGGTGACCTGGACCTCGCAGCAACACTGGGCCATCGTCCTGCCGCCAAGCTGGCCCGGGATCCTCGGTCTCGTGGCTGCCGCACGGCGTCTGGGCGTCCATCGCCGGACGCTGCGCGGGTGGGGCGACACCGACAGGACCTAAGTCGTCTGGGTCAGCAGGGAACGGCGCTGCCCAATCAGTGCCGCGGAGGCCCTCTTGAGGGCCCCGTGGGAGCGGGCCGGCGGACGAAAGTCGTGCGGCCAGCTACGTGCACTCCGGCGCCTCGACCCCGGAGGAGTGCTCCAGCGCCGCGGCACGCAGGGAGCGCAGCCCCGGCACCATGAGGGCGGCGACGGCACCGACTGCCAGCGCCGCGGCCCCAACCAGGATCGCCGGCTGGAGCCCTCTGACGAAGAGGTTGGAGGTGGCATAGCCGCCGAAGCTGGTGAAGATCGTCGCCGCCACGGCGATCCCGAAGACCCCGCCGATCTCGCGAATCGCGTTGTTGGCGCCGGAGGCCTGGCCGGTCTCGTGGGAGCCCACCGCGGAGAGCACTGCGTTGGCTGACGGGGCGAAGACCAGCGCCATCCCGGTCCCGGCCAAGACGAAGGGCGCGATCACTGAGGAGTAGGGAGCGGTTGGGGACACGACCACCGCCAGCCAGGACAGGGCCGCCGCCTGCAGGACTAGGCCCAAGGCCATCAGCGGCCGACTCCCAACTCGGTCGGAGAGGATCCCCGCCACCGGTGCGACCAGCATGGGCATCCCGGTCCATGGGAGGGGCGGATTCCCGCCTGCAGCGCGGAGTAGTGCTGGACCGTCTGGAAGAACTGGGCCAGCAGGAAGATTGAGCCGAACATGCCGAAGCACATGGTGAAGGAGACGGCGTTAGTTGCCGAGAAGGCTCGGCTGCGGAAGAAGCGCATCGGCAGCATCGGCTCGGCGGAGCGCACCTCCCAGATCACGAACGCCACAACAAGCGCGGCCCCGCCGAGCATCGACCCCAGCACCGGCCCGCTGTCCCACCCCAGCGCGTTCGCCTTGACCAGACCGAACACGATCCCGAAGAGTCCGCCGGTCGCCAGGGCGACGCCGGGCACATCGAAGTGGCGGCTCGCCCCGAAGCTCTCGGTGAGGCGCACCGCCGCCAGCGGGAGCACGATCAGCCCGACCGGCACGTTGATCCAGAAGATCCAGTGCCAGGAGATGCCGCTCACCACCGCGCCGCCGATCACCGGCCCCAGGGCCACGCCCAGCCCGCTGATCGCGGACCAGATGCCGAGGGCAACGCCACGGCGCCCCTTCGGGAACGCCTCGGACAGGAGCGTCAGGGTCAGTGGCAGCACCACCGCGCTTCCGGCACCCTGGAAGGCGCGGGCGGCGATCAGCAGCACGGCGTTCGGAGCCACGGCGGCGGCCGCCGAGCCAAGGGTGAACACTGAGAGCCCGGCGATGAACATCCGACGTCGGCCGAAGTGGTCGCCGAGCGCCGCCCCGGTGAGCAGCAGGACGGCGAAGCTGAGGGTGTAGGCGTTGACCGTCCACTCCAAAGCGTCGATACCGGCGTGGAGGTCGACCCGGATGCTGGGAAGGGCCATCGTCACCACCAGGTTGTCGAGGGTGCCCATGAAGAGCGCCAGAGACACCAGGGCCAGGGTCCAGATGGGTCGAGTGCGGGGCAGGTTCATCCTCGAAAGCGCCTTATTGATGGCTCGATAAAGTTGACGGCAAAAAAAGAGGGGCTCTCTGCCCCCACGGGCCGACTCAAGGGCGCCACCGATCGGCTGTCCCCCCGCCCAGTAGCGGGTCGCAGATCTCCGGCAGCTCCAGGATGGTCGTTACATTGGCCAGCATCCCGGCGGCGAAGAACTCGGCCACCTGCCTGGTAGAGGCGCCGCTGAATTGAGCCACGTCGTCGACAAGCAGCCGGAAGCCGCGGGCGACGTGGCGGCGGACCTCGGGATCTCCGGCCGCGGCGTAGCACTGCAGCTGCATCAGCAGCTCGAAGCGGTCGGCGATCAGCTCGGGATAGGTCTTGCCCATGCGATCAAGCGCGTCCTCCGGATCGCCGGCACCTCGGGCGGCGTCCCGGAAGGTGGACCGGATCCGGCCCATAACCCGATCGTGGGCGGCCAGGAAGAGCTCGCGCTTGCTGGGGAAGAGCGCGTAGATATAGGGCTGGCTGATCCCCGCCCGCTCGGCGATGGCCGCTGTGCTGGCCGCCGCATAGCCCGCCTCGGCGAACTCGCGGATGGCCGCCTCCAGCACTTGGTCGCGGCGCTCGTCGGATGTCTGGCGGGGCCGGGCGGGAGGCTTACGCTGGCGCACACCGACATTATTGATACGCCTATCACATAATGTCAAGCGCTTCGAGTCGAGGTCCTCAAGTCCCCGCCGGAGCCGCGGCCCGGGCCGGCTCGTCCGACAACGCGAAGGCGCCAACTACCCACCTCAGGGGCCCCACAGCGGGTGATCTCGATCTCGTCGCCCGGCCGGCTGTCCCGTGACGCATGGATGGGGTGCCCGGATCGGGGGCTGCGGCCCGCGCCAAGCGAGGAGCTGGTGGCGACGGGCCAGCTCGGCTGGCCGCCCGCCTACCCCACTGTGGGCGCCGGGGTGGGGTCGTCCCGCTCCGCGTGAGGCCGGTCGCGGGAGGGGTTGGGAACTGGTCCCCGATAGCATCCCGCGAGAGCCCGTACGTATGTGTTCGTCTGCACTTGTGGACCTGACTGAGTAGGCCCGCCGCCAAGGGATCCACCCCCACACCGCGTACCGCTGGTTTGAGGGCGGCAGCCTGCCGGAGCCGGCGGAGCGGGTGGGGCCGCGCACCATCCTGGTGAACGTCGGCGCGGCCGGCGCACTCCCGGCAGGCGGCCTGGGCCTGCATGCGCGAGTCTCTTTGCACGACCAGAGGTCTGATCTCGAGCACCAGCTGGCAAGGCTCACAGACGGGCACCTGCGCCAAGCGATCACCGCCCTTCCGGACCTGGCCGAGGCGGGAGGCGCCAGGCCTATCACCATTGAGGACCTCGGCTTCCCGGAGATGCGCTCGACCGGCCGGGAGCGATACGGCTCCCGGCGCTGGTTCCTTGCAGTGGTCTCGGGGATGCCGACCGCCAAGTTCCCGGGATCGATTGGTGGGGATGGCCTCCAGGCGGGGCATCGCTGTGGTTGGAGTCCCCGCCGCTTACTCCTCGATCTGGGGCCGGCAGCACTGGCCGGCTCCCCTCTGGGCACAGCATCAGGCGGAGAGGTCGTGGGTGACCCACCCCTCCCCCGCATCCCGCAGCGCCATCACGTTGAGGCAGTACCAGAGCTCCAGCCGCCGCTCCCGGCCACGCACCGTGGGGCACAGCCACTCCGTGGCGGGGTCCGTGGCAAAGGCCCGAGCCAGCATCGCCCCAGCATGGGGGTCGTCGCCTTCGCACAGCTCCCGCACCCGTGGAGGTTCCGGGCCTATGGTGGCGGTCACCGATGCGGGGCCCTCGGTCCCGGCGCCGTCAGCTGCCGTCGTCGCGCCAGCGCACCAGCCGCTCGGCGGCGGCGTTCAGCACCGTGGGAGCCGCCATCCGGCTCAGGGCATCAAGGATGGGTGTCCTCAACGGGTTCCTGGTCCCGTGCGCCGTGAGAGCGGCGGGCGCGATCCTCGGCGACCATGAGGTGGCGCGGACCCGCTCGGGCCACCTCCCCCGCCGTCTTTCCTTGGGTCCCGCTCTCCGAGCGCCGGTACGGCCGCACCCTGCGCCCGCTCGATGACCGGTCGAGGGAGCGTGCGAGGCGTGGTGAGGTCGAGGCGATGAGTCGTCCCGATGCGCTCGGCGAGCTCGTCGTCCAGGCCACCGAGAGCGGCGAACCGCCGCCATTCGGCGACGGCCTCGGCCACGCTGTCGAGGATGCGGTCGGCGCGGCCTCGCGGAAGGGACACCGTACGCCCACACGATCGAAAATCCTCTCGGGTAAACCCGTCCCGCTTCCCGTTCACGGACATCTGATGCCTCCGGGTCCAGGGACTGGAGGGGTTGTAGGAGTACGTGAGATCGAACGCGGGCGCCAGCTCCCACCGGCCGTCGCGGTGCATCAGGAAGGCGATGTTCTTCACGTGGTCGTCCTGGTTGCGTGCCAGGACGTTGAACACCATTCGGCGGAACTGCTGCTCCACCGCCTCCTGGCCAAGGCCCAGATGGCGGATGGCCGCGAACGCTTGCTCGTACGAGTAGACATCTGGCTGGTTGAAGTCGTAGTGCCCCAGCGCGGCGAGAGACTGCATGTGGATCTTGCCGTTTGCGCCCTGGCGATCGAAGCGTCTGGTGATGAAGTGACGGCGGCCACCTTCCTCAAGCAGCTGGCATTCGCTCATTCGGATCCCCGCCGCCGCGGCCATCCGAGCGTAGGCAAACTCGATGGCGCAGTAGGGCTGGGAGTCTGTTAGGTCGCGGCTCTGGCTGCCGCTGACGCCGTCGAACTTCAGGATCCAGTGCTCAAATCCGGGGTCGGTCGCCACCTGGCCAGACCGCACCTCGTGAGTGGTCGGGTTGTAGGCGATTACGGCCTTGGCCCGGGCGCCGCCGGCTGAGGACCCGACGAGGAGGAGAGCCTGCACGGCATGGCTGCGAGTCGGCTCGGAATTTGACACCGCCAGGTCACCTCGGCTCGTCAGAATCTCCGAGGCGAGTGCCACCAGAGCGTCAACCTGCAGACGTTCGCTACGAGACGCCCGAGGACCCAGAGCCGGCGAGAACTCCAGCGCACCCATTCCTCGGGCCCCGACATAGCAGAGCCGTTCAACCGCGTTGAAGCTCTCCGGGGCTCTTCCCTGAGCCTCCAGCCAGGCGTCGATCACGCGATGTCCGAAACGGTCGGGCAGGGAGTCGGCCAGGAGGCCGGGCAGCCCGCGGAACGTCGGCAAGGACAATGAAGGGAACGCGTACGGCTCGGGACGGAGTGGCATCACGAGCGGGGAAACCTGAATGCCGCTGCGCGCGAAGTCGGGGTGGTACTGGAAACGGGCGATGTCGCTCCCGTCCTCGAGGCTCACAGCGCCGATCTGGCGACCCCAGAGCCAGACTGCCGCGACCGTGGTCAAACGGATGGCCCGTCTAGCTGATCGCGCCACTGCCATTCAGCCCTCTCCGCGTGGGCCGGAGCGGCCCGGACGCGCGTCCCGGAGGCTCGCTTGCGGGTCCGTCCCGCGAGGGCCAGCTGAGCCATTGGGCTCGGGGCAGGGCTAGGAATCAGGTGGTCAAGGGTCTCGAGCAGGCCCAGGGCCCTTAGGATGCGGACGAAGTTGAGCAGGGTGGTCGTGCCGTTGCGCTCGACACGCTCCATCGTGCGATCTCCGACTCCAGCCGCCGAGGCGACGTCATGCTGAGTGCGGTTCGCCTCCAGGCGAAGGAGGGCCAGCCGTCTGCCGAGTTCGGCGAGAACAGCTGGGTCTGAGGTCGACTCAGTGATCATCATAATACGTCACTTATATCCTATAACGGTCCGGAGCTGGCTAACACCCGTCACTTGCGGCCTATTATACACAGTGAGTGACCGGCGAGTGGCGGTTCCAGCGCCAGTTAGCTATCTCGGGCGGTTCACCACGGGCCTGGGAAATTCCGGTGAGCCAAAGTGGGGAATCCCGGTGATCGGCGGCAATGTGTGGAAAGCGGGAGGCAGAGACTGCTAGTCTCTGCCTCCCGCCCGACTCGCGATATGCGAGCCGCAGTTCCGGGTGGAAGAGGCCGGTCCATCGGAGCTACCGTGCCACGCTCCCGTCTTTACGGTCAGGTCCCGCATTCCAGGTCGGGGCGGCCTGCCCCGTCCGCGCCAACAAGGGGAACAAAGACATGCGCCGCCTCCTGCCACAGAACCTGAGGGACCTGCTCTCGGTCCGCGACTTCGTCCTGCTCTGGTCGGGCGGCACCGTGTCCCTCTTCGGCGATGGCGTCTACTTCGTGACCATCGCCTGGGAGGTCTACCGGCTCTCCAACGCTCCCACCGCTCTGGGGGTGGTCTCGGCGGCCTTCGGACTTCCGCAGGTCCTGCTCCTTCTCGTGGGCGGCGTTCTGAGCGACCGGCTCGACCGTCGGTTCGTGATGCTGCTGGGCAACGTGGTGAGCGGAGTCGTGATCGCCGGCCTGGGCGTCCTCGTCCTCCTGAATCAGATCAGGCTCTGGGAGATCGTGGTGCTGGTCGCGGTCTATGGTGTCAGCCAGGCGTTCTTCCTCCCCGCCTCCCGGGCGATCGTGCCCAGTCTCATCCGGCCCGACCTCGTGCCCCAGGCGATGGCGGTCGAGCAGTTCGTCCAGCCGCTCACATCGAGCCTCCTTGGGCCGGCCGTGGGGGGCGTCCTGATCGCAGCGGGCGGCACCGGCCTCGCCTTTCTCCTCGACGCCGGCACCTTCATGGTGGCGACCGCCGCACTGGCGGCGATGTCCTCCTCGCAGCCTCTGCCCACGGCGGCACCCAGTGCGCCGCCGGCTGGCCGGTTCGCCGCCCTCGGGGAGATGCGGGAAGGCCTGCGCTTCGTCCGAGGACTGCCCTGGATCTGGGCCGGGCTCTGTGCAGCAGGGATAGCCAACATCGCCCTGACCGGCCCCCTGACCGTCCTCATCCCCTATCTCATCAAATACCGGCTGCACTCCGGGCCCGAGATCTTGGGGCTGTTCGGAGCCTGCGGCGGCTTGGGAGCGATCGTGACCGCGATCTACGTCGGCTGGCGGGGCGTTCCCCGCCGGGACGTCAACTGGATATTCCTGAGCTGGACTGTTGGCACGGCCGCCTTGGTGCCGATGGGGCTGGCGGGAGCCGCCTGGGAGCTTCTTCCGCTCTCCTTCGTGACCGTGAGCGGCATCGCCCTCGGCAACGTGATCTGGTTCTCCCGGATGGGAGTGGAGGTTCCTGGGCGCCTGCTGGGCCGGGTGGCCAGCCTGGACATGATGGTCTCCTTCAGCCTCACGCCGCTCTCCAGTGCGGTCACCGGCCCCCTGGCAGCGGCCATAGGCGCACGGCAGGTGCTCATCGTTGCCGGAGCCGGGGGCGCCGTGATGCCGCTCCTCTTCCTGCTCCTGGTTCCCGGGCTCCTCGGCAGCCACCGCCCAGCAGGCCAGTCCGCCTCCTGACGTCCGTGCCCGGCAGGGGCACCTTCAACTCAGCGAATCTCGCCAGGTCCTGGCTGAGCTTGGAGCCACGGACCTTGTCAGTTCGGTCCAGCAGCTCCGGGGCCTGGAGACCTGGGGCGTTGGGCACGAACAGGCGGCCCATGCCATTCCCCCACTTGGTCCAGGCGCCCCCCGGGCACAGATTGGAAGAAGGGCCGGGCCGGCGAGCCAGTCGCCGACCCGGCCCCTCCTAGAACAGCGGCGGACTCAGCGCCGCTGCAGCCGCACCTCCAGGGCGTCCCTGAGCGCATCTCCGACGAAGTTGAAGGCCACCACCGTGAGCACGATCGCCAGCCCCGCGGGGTAGATCAGCCACCAGTAGCCGGCGTAGATGTAGCTCAGCCCATTGCTGAGCTCGCCACCCCAGTTGGTCGCCGGCGGGGGGACACCGATTCCCAGGAAGCTCAGGGTGGCCACGGCGATGATCGCGTCGGCCACCTGGAAGGTGGCATTGACCACGATCACTCCCACGGTGTTGGGGATGATGTGGCGGAAGAGGACCCTCCGGGTGCTGCCGCCCATCACCCTCACCGCCTGCACGTACTCGCGCACCCGCAGGCTGAGGGTCTCACCCCGCACAAGCCGAGCCGGCACCAGCCACGCCACCAGTCCGATGACCACGATCAGCTCCAGGGTGGAGGTGGTGAAGATGGCTCCCAGCAGGATGAGTGCCACCAGGAACGGGATCGCCAGCAGGGCGTCCACGATCCTCATCATGACCGTGTCGATGATCCCCCCCGCCAGGCCGGAGACCGCTCCCCAGATCACCCCCACGAGAACCGCGATGATGGCGGCCGCGAAGCCCACCTCAAGGGAACTCTGGCCACCGAGCATCAGCCGCCCGAGGTTGTCGTACCCCACCTGGTCGGTCCCCAGCGGGTGGGCCAGGCTGGGTGCCAGGTGAGCGATGTTGGGGTTGTTGAAGACCTGCTGGGTGCGGTAGATGAAGGGCCCCACGAAGCTGAACAGCAACATGAAGAGGATGATCCCCAGGCCCACGATCGCCAGCCGGTTCTCAAAGAAGACCGACAGGATGAGGCGCCACATGGACCCCGAGCGGTAGCCCTCGCCGCCCTCCGGCAGCGCCCCGGCTACGGGCAGGTTGGCGGTCGGGTCAGCGGCACTCATTCCCTTCCCTCACAGAACTCAAGCGGTGGGGTCCCGGGCCGGCTAGACATAGCGGATCCTCGGATCCGCCACGGCATAGAGGATGTCAGCGATCAGGTTGCCGATCACGGTGGCCAGGGCGACCACTACCACGAAGCCGAGCAGGGTGGGGAAGTCGTCGCTGACCGCAGCGTTGTAGTAGAGAAGCCCCATTCCCGGGTAGTTGAAGACGTCCTCGGTCACCACCGCGCCGCTGACGATACCCCCGATCGACAGCCCGATCAGGGTGATCACCGGGATCAGCGCGTTGCGCAGGACGTGGATCATCAAGATGGCCTGGTTGGAGACTCCCTTGGCCCGGGCGGTGCGCACGTAGTCCTGGATCATCTGCTCCAGCATGGAGGAGCGCATGTAGCGGCTGAAAAGGGCGACCGTCACCGCGGTCAAGGTCATGACGGGCAGCACCATCCCGTTGAGGTCGGTCCACGGGTAGCTCTGGTTCTGCGGGGCCTCGAACGGCAGCCAGTTCAGCGTCTGGTTGAAGAGGATGATCAGAAGGATGCCGAGCAGGAAGGTGGGCATCGAGTAGAAGATGAAGCTGAGCCCGGTGAGCACGTAGTCGTCGGCCCGGTTCCGGTGCACCGCCGACCAGATCCCTAGTGGTACGGCGATGATCACCGCCAGCACCAGGGATGAGCCGACCAAGAACAGTGTCTTGGGAAGGCGCTGGCCGATCAGCGCGGTCACCGGCTGGTTCAGCTTGTACGAGAAGCCCAGATTGAGGTGGACAAGGTTCCAGACCCAGAGCCCGTACTGCACGTACAGCGGCTTGTTGAATCCCAGCTCGGCATTCAGCTGTCTTATGGTCGACGGGCTGGCCCTGGTGCCGAGGATGGCCCGCACCGGGCTCCCGGGGAGCAGGTGGAGCAAGATGAAGGTGATGATCGTGACCCCGATGAGGACCACGATCGCCTGACCGACCCTCCGGATCATGTATCCGATCACGTTCGTCTCACTCCCTTGCGCCGCTTCCTAGTTGGGCGGGAGGACGCCTTGGGGCCCGGCCGCTTGGGCCGGGCCCCGCCTGGACCGCTGCGATCCAGGTTGGCGCCGCCGCTAGCTCAGGTCAGGAGAACGAGTAGTACTGGGGGTACAGCTCGTCGAAGATCCCCTGGTGTGTGAGCCCGTTGAGGTTGCTCTTGTACATGGTGAGCTGGTAGGGGCCAGATGGCATGTACACGACCGGCAGCTGCTGGGCCAGATAGTCCTCGTAGGTGAAGAGGGCCTTGAGCTCAGCGGTCTGGTTGGGGGCTGTGTGGGTGGCCTGGATGTTGTGGTCATTGGTGGGGATGCTGTAGTCCCCCGCGTTGCTGGAGGCGCCGGTTGCCAGGATCTCCCCACCGGTCGGGAAGTAGTCAGGGGAATAGACCCAGCCACCGCCCCAGTTGGCCATGTCCCACCCGCTGCAGGGGGTGGAGAAGGTGCAGCCGTTGAAGGCGGTGCCGATTACCTGCTGGAAGGGAGCGGTCGAGAGGGTGAGCTTGATCCCGGCCACCTGCTCGGCGGTGGATTGGAGGGCCTCCATCTCGTTGGTGAGGGCCACCGCACCCTGCGCGTACAGGAGACGGAAGCTCAGCTGGGCGCCGGAGGCGATGCCCTTCCCGCACTCGTCAGAGGCGGTCCCCGGCTTGGTGCAGGTGGAGACCCCACCCGGGTTGACGGTCCAGCCGTGGGCCCTCAGAAGGCTTACCGCCTTGGTGGGATCGTAGGGGTAGACCATCCCCTTGCTCTCCAGTGGGCTAGCGTCGGGGTTCCCCGGCGGGTAGGTCGGGACCGGCCCGTTGGTGGGGACTCCATAGCCCGCCAGGAAGTCCTTGATGTACTGCTGCTGGTTGACCAGGGACTGGAAGGCCTGGCGGAAGTACAGCTGCTGCATGATCGGGCCCGTGGTGGGCTCGGTGAAGTTGTAGGGGAAATAGACGAACCCGAAGTCGTACCAAGGGTTGAAGGTGTAGCCGCTCTTCTCCAAGAGTGCCTTCTGAGTGATGTCCTGGGTCGGGATGTACCCGATCGTCAGGCTTCCGGCCTTGAGGGCGTTGAACTCAGAGGTGTCCGAGGTGAAGGGCTCCTCCACGAATGCCGAGATGGTCGGCTTGGGGCTACCGGAGTAGTTCTTGTTGGGAACCATCTTCACGTAGCCAGCCGTGGTGTAACTCTTCAGGACAAAAGGCCCACTCACCACCTGCCATAGCGGGTTGGTCTGGTAGGTCCCAAGGGTCTGAGACTGGCTGTTGAGGAACTGGGCCACGCCCAGGGCCCCGCTGGTCCCGGTTCCCGGGTCGGACGGCACGTACTCCGCCGGCGAGGTGTTGGGGAGCGCCACGCGCGCCTCGGCCGTGGCGTCGTAGCTCCCAACCGGCCCGGAGCTGGAGAGTTCATCCCAGGAGGCCTGCGGAAGCGGAGTGATCTGGCTCAGCTCGTTGTAGAGGAACCAGGTCGGGTTGTAGGACGAGTTCAGCTTCATGGTCAGCGAGTACTCGCCAGTCGAGCTGTAGCTGACCACGTTCTGCGGGAAGGCGCCCGGAACGGCAGCCCCCCATCCGGGACCGGGGGCGCTGCTGCTCCCCACCGCCGGGGCGTTGGGGTCGGTGGCCGCCGAGAGCATGTTCAGCCAGAAGATCACGTCCTTCGAGGTGATGGGCTGGCCGTTGGACCACTCCCAGTGCTTGAGGGTGATGTTGACCACCGTGTTGTTGTCGCTGAAGGTCGGCTGGTTGCCGATGCTGAGGGCAGAGTTGAACACCGGCTGCGAGCTGGTGTTACCGAACCAGTAGAGCGGGACGTACATCAGCTGCGAGAAGTCGGAGAGGTTGGTGACGCTGAAGTAGGTGCCGCTCGCCATCGGGAATATATAGCTGGGGGGCGCGCTCGGCCCCTCGGCAAAGGTCACGGTGCCGCCCGAAGTGGTCTTCGGGGTTGTGGTGGTGCTCCCGCAGGCGGCCACGAAGAGGGCGGCCACCGCGGCCACCCCCGCCATCCGCCAGAACGAGAGCTTGGGAATGTGTCTCACTTCGGTCTTAACCCTCCTGTGCCCTGATCCTTACCCGCCGCCGAAGGGCGGCATTGCACGCGGGCCCCTTACCCACATGGTGAAGAGATATTAGGCAACCGCGGGCTTCGGCGTCATCCCCCATTAGGCTGATTTGCGCCGGGAGTGGACTCCTGCTCCACCGGCACCAACCCCTGGCGCCAGGCTCGCAGGACCGCCCCGGCCCGGTCCACGGCCCCCAACTTGGCGAGGATGTGGCTGACGTGAGTCTTGACCGTGTGCTCGCTGAGAAAGAGCCGCTGGGCGATCTCCCGGTTGGTCATCTCCCGGGCCATCAGCCCGAGCACCTCCAGCTCCCGATCGGAGATGGCCGCGGCCTCCGGTGTCGGCGCCGGGCGCTCCAGGAGGGACTCCCCTCCCGCGACCCTCCGGATCGAGTCCGCCAGCTCCTGGCGGGACACGTCCTTGAGGAGATAACCCACCGCCCCGGCCCGGAAGCTGGGGACCACGTAGTTCTCGTGGCCGAAGGTGGTCAGCATCACCACCCTGGTGCCAGGGCTGCGCCCCAGGATCTCGCGCAGCGCCTGAATGCCATCCATCCCCGGCATCTGGACGTCCATCAGGACCACATCGGGGTGGAGGTCCAGAGTGGAGGCCACCGCGGCGGCGCCGTCGCCTACATCGGCCACGACTGAGAGGTCGGCCTCCGCCTCCAGCATGGCGCACAGCCCCTGGCGTACCACCGGGTGGTCATCCGCCACCAGCACCCGGATCACCGCGCCACCTCGGCCTTGGGGCAGGGCACCGACAGCACCACCCGGGTCCCACCACCGGGCCGGCTGTCCAGGGCCAGCTCACCGCCCGCGCCGACAGCGCGCTCCCGCATCGAGGTGACCCCGAAGCTGCCCTGCCGGGAGGGGCCCGAGGGGTCGAACCCCCGGCCGTCGTCGGCCACCACCACCTGCAGCCGGCCCTGGCGCCAGCTGAGCTCGACGGTGACCTCGGTCGGGGATCCGTGGCGGACGGCGTTGGCCACCGCCTCCCGGACGATGCGGAACACAGTCACCTCCAGCTGGGCCGGCAGCGACAGCCCTCGGAGGCCCCGAAGGCGGAGGCTGGTGCGGATTCCCGATCGCTCCCTCACACGGGCAAGTTCGTCCCGGATCGCCCCGGCCAGACCGGCCCGCTGCAGCCCCTCCGGCCGCAGGTCCCAAACGGACCGTCTGGCCTCCTGGAGGCTGGAGCGGGCCAGCTCGGTGGCCTGACGCAGGGCCTCGCGGGACCGCTCCGACTCCCGGCCCATCCAGGCGTCCGCGGCTTGGAGCTGGACGATGATCCCGGCCAGGCCCTGGGCCAGGGTGTCGTGGATCTCACGGGCGATGCGGTTGCGCTCGTTGATCGTGGCCAGCTCCTGGGTGTCCACGAAGAGCTGGGCGTTGCGCAGCGCCAGACCGAGCTGGCCCCCGACCACCTCCAGGAGCTCGCGCTGGCGGTCGTTGAACGAACTCCGGCCGCGCAGCACCAGCAGGCCAACCTCCCCTCCGGCGGCGGTCAGCCGGAGGAGCAGCATCTCCGCGGGGTCGGTGGGGCCGACGGTGGCGGCCGGCGGCGGATCACCGGACTCCGGCCCCGCCCGCCCCACGAGCCGCAGGCCGCTCGGGTCCAGCCCGTCAGTGACGTAGATCCACACCCCGGGGAGATTCCAGACCCCTTGGAGCTGGGCCGCGGCCGCCGTCGCCAGCTCGCTCACCACCAACGAGCGACCGAGAGCCGAGGTCAGGGTATTGAGGGTGGTGAGTTCCTGGTTGCGCTGGCTCAGCTCGGCGGTCCGCTCCCGGACCCGCCGCTCCAGCTCCTCTCGGGCGGTCTCTATCTGGGTCCGCTGCGCCCCGAGACGGCGGCGCAGCCCGTCCAGGCTGAGCTCCAGACCGACGATCTCGTCCACGGGGCCGGGGGAGACCGTGACCGCAGTGTCCAGATCTCCCTTAGCCAGCCGCTCGGAGGCGGAGCGTAACCGCGCCAGCGGGTCGAGCAACCGGCGGCTCAGAAGATTGGTGAAGATCAGCACTAGCCCCCCCAGCAGCAGCAGGACGGGGATCAGGACGGCGATCGCCCCAGCCAGCCCGCGACTGATCTCCTGGGAGAAGCCGACCACGCTGGCGTCTAGGCCAGCGACTGGGAGCGCCACCCCATAGCTCCACTGGCTGGCGGGGAGCGGGCTGTAGAACACGTCCACGGGGTCTCCATCGAGGGTGATCTGCCCGGAGCCCTGCAGCCCGAGGCGCATCTGGGTAGCGACCGGGAGCCAGGGGTCGCCCTTCTGGGTCAGGCTCACCGGCTCCGTGGGCCGGCGGTGGGAGGGCAGCCCCAGCGCCGAGGTGCCCCCCGCGCCCACCGAGATCACGTTTCCCTCGGGGCTGAGCAGGAAGCCGTAGCTGCCCTGGGCGCTTCCCGGAGGGCCGGCCAGGAATGCCGACACCAGGCTGCTCACCGTGATGTTGGCCCCGACCTGGAACTGCGTCCCCGCGGCGGTGGCCCCCTGAGTGGCAACGGTCACGGTCGGCCCCCCGGCCAGGGGATTGTTGTACACCGGGGTCCAGACCGCGGTCTGCGGCGACTCGGCGATCAGCTGGCGCCAGGCCGACGACTGGAGCTGGTCGGCGGCCGCCGCCTCGGCGATCCCCGCCTGGTAGACGCTCGGCGACGGCAGCAACTGCTCAAACCGGGAGCGGTCGGCTGAACTCACCGCCCTCGCCGGGGTGACCTCGACGATCCCGTACTGCGGAAGGTTGATCCAGGCCTCGGCCACCTCCCGGTGCAGAGCTGGGATCTCCGTCAGAAGGCCTGCGAGGTCACTTAGGCCCGCCTCGAGGGCCACCGCTCGTGATCCGCCCGAGCCCAGGACCGCGTAGGTCGAGGCGTTGCCCAGGGTCCCCAGCCCAGACCCGGGCGAGGAGAGCTCCGCCTGGGCCGCCTTCCCCACCAGCGTCACCTGGCTCTCGATCGCAGCCAGCTCGTCGTTGACCCCCGCGGCCTTGCTGTTCACCAGCTCCTGGAGGTGGCTGCCCTGGGCGGCCACCAGCCGCTGGTTGGCGGACTGGAGCGCGCCGGAGTTCAGCTCCTGGAGGGCGGCGATCCCGGCCGCGCTGACCACCGCCAGCGGGATCACCGAGACCGCCAGCATGGCGGTGAGGATGCGCCCCCGGATAGTGAGTCGCTGCCAGCGCTGGTTGGCCAAGCGCCCAGGCAGGGCCCACCATGCTCGCCCCCCACGGCCGCCTGCGCTCACCTCCAGATCTCCTCTGGCTCCAACTGGACTCCCATCCTACGACCGGACTGGCGCTGGCGGCGCGAGGGGAAAATATAGAGGTGCCAGGCGCCTTGGATGGGCGGATCCTGATAGCTCCTACGGCCTTCAAGGGGACCTTGTCGCCGGCGGCCGCGGCGCGAGCCATGGCTCGGGGGGTGGCGCGCGCCTGGCCGTCCTCGGACCTCCGCCTCCTGCCCCTCTCGGACGGCGGCGACGGCTTCCTGGAGGCGACCCTGCACGGGCGTCGCCACCATCTCGTCTGGACCGAGGCCGAGGACGCGCTCGGACGCCCCCACCGGGTCCCCTGGGGATCCTTGGACGGCGGGCGGCTGGCGGTGTTGGAGCTGGCCAGGGCGGTGGGGATCGCCGGTGTCCTTTCTCCCACTCCGCGCTCCGCCGCCATCTCAGGCACGGAGGGGTTGGGTGTGGTGCTGACCGCCGCCCTGGCCACAGCTCCCCAAAGACTCGTGATCGGGCTTGGCGGCAGTGCCTCCACGGATGGTGGGGTTGGCGTCGCCCGCCGGCTGGGATACCGCTTGCTGGACCGCACGGGGGGAGACCTTCGGCCCGGAGGCGCCGCGCTGGCCGAGCTGGACCGGATAGTGGCTCCGGCACAGCGGCGACCGGCGGGTGCTGAGATCGTGGGGGCGTACGACGTCACCGCTCCGCTTCTCGGCCCCTCTGGTGCGGCGCGGGTGTTCGGGCCCCAGAAGGGCGCCGACGCGGCCACGGTGAGCGAGCTGGAGGCGGGGCTGGAACGGCTCCGGCGGGTGGTGGCCCGCGACCTTCTGGCCGAGGCGGCCGACCTCCCCGGGGCGGGGGCCGCGGGCGGCGCGGGCTTCGGGCTGGTGGCCTTCTGCGGCGCCCGGCTGGTCCCCGGCGCGGAGCTGGTGGCGGAGCTGGTCGGGCTGGACTCGGAGCTGGACCTGGCCCGACTGGTAGTGACCGGCGAGGGGAGGGTGGACCGCCAGAGCTTCGCCGGCAAGGTGGTGGGCGAGGTCGTCCGCCGAGCCCACCGGCGCGGGCTCCCCTGCCTTGTGGTGGCCGGTTCGGTCGACCCCTCGGCCGCCCTCCAACTCGGAACGCTGGGCGCGGCCCTCCACCTGTGCGGTGCGCCGGGGCACGCGCCGGAGCGGACGCTCGAGCAGGCCGTCCACGCTGCCTGTGGCGAGCTGGCTGAGGGGGACGATCCCCTCCGTCCGGGGCCTCAGTAGACCGGGAGGCACCACTCCCGGTACTTCTCCACCTCGCCGCGGACCACCTTGGCGTAGAGCTCACCCAGCGCCTGGCTGTAGGGGCCTACCTTGCCGGTTCCCACCTGGCGGTGATCCACCTCCACCACCGGGGAGAACTGGGCCCCGGTGCCGCAGAGGAAGACCTCGTCGGCGATGTAGAGCTCGGTGCGGTCCACCGAGCGCTCCAGGACCGGAAGCCCAAGGTCCTCGCTCCAGAGCCGCATCAGGGTGTCCCGAGTGATTCCCTCCAGGATGTTGTCGAACACCGGCGGGGTGATCAGGGTTCCCTTGCGGATGATGAAGAGGTTCTCCGCCGAGCCCTCGCTGACGTGGCCGTCCTGCCCCAGGACGATGGCCTCGTCGTACCCGTTCTCGACCGCCTCGGACTTGGCCAGGGCGGCGTTGATGTAGGTCCCGGTGATCTTGGCCCGCGCCGGAGCGGAGTTGTCATCGACCCTCCGCCACGAGGACACCATGCAGCGGACGCCCGTGGCCGCCTCGATGTATCGGCCGAACGGTTGGGCATAGATCAGCAGGTCGTGCTCCAGGCCATGGAGACGCACCCCGATCTCCTCCGAGGACTTGTAGACGAGCGGACGGACGTAGACGTCCTGGCGGAAAGCGTTGGCCATAAGGAGCTCGCAGGTCAGGTCGCAGAGCCGCGCGGGGTCCAGGGGGAGGCTCATGTTGAGGATGTGCGCGGACTGGGCCAGGCGCTCGTAGTGCTCTCGGACCCGGAAGAGGAAGAGCTGCTCCTGGGCCGGGTTCCAGTGGGCGCGGATCCCCTCGAAGCAGGCGGTGCCGTAGTGGAGGGCATGGGTCATGGGGCCGAGGCGGCACTCCCGGTACTGGCGCATCCGCCCCTGGAAGTAGACGACCGCCGTCTCCCGGTCGAAGGGCTGGTCGGCCTGCCGGGCCGGCGCCTCAGTCTTCACGCTGGCCGTCTCCAGAACCTCCATCGCTTCCTCCCGCAACGGCGCCACCGACTGCCGGGCCAATATAGCTCGACAGGGCCATGGCCCCGGGCGGCGGGATCGGCCAGTGGTACGATCCCGCCACATCATGCGAACGCCGCGGCTCAATCTGGGCGTGACGCGCTGGCTGGTGCCCGGCCTGCACGTCAAGCGGTGGCTGGGGGTGACCGTCTTCGCGGTCGTGGCGATCAGCCTGGGGATCAGCTACGCCCTGAGGGAGTTCTACCTCCATGCCCGGCTGCCCGCCTTCACCTACGGTCTCACCCTGCAGTTCTGGCCCCGGTGGGTCCGGGCGATCCTCTTCATCTCCGTGGGACTCCTCATCCTGGGGCTGGGCCTGTACAAGCTGACGGAGTCCCTGCTCAGCCCCTTCCCCGGCGGTGACAAGACGCTGGTGGAGCGGCTGTACGACTTCCGGCGGCTGCGCAAGGGCCCGAGGATAGTCGCCATCGGCGGGGGCACCGGGCTCTCCACCCTGCTCCGGGGGATCAAGCGCCACAGCGGCAACGTCACGGCCCTGGTGACGGTGGCCGATGACGGTGGCAGCTCCGGGCGCCTCCGGGCGGAGTACCAGGTCCTGCCCCCGGGGGACTTCCGGCAGTGCCTCACCGCCCTGGCGGATGTCGAGCCCCTCATGGCCGAGCTCTTCCAGTACCGCTTCGAGGAGGGCTCCCTGCAGGGGCACTCCTTCGGCAACCTCTTCATCATGGCCATGACCGCCATCACCGGGGACTTCGAGCACGCCCTGCGCGAGTCTGGCCGGGTGCTGGCGGTGCGGGGGCAGATCGTGCCCTCCACCCTGGAGAGCGTCACCCTCTGCGCCCTCTCCGGGGAGGAGGTGCTGGTGGGAGAGTCCTCCGTGCCCACCGCCAAGGGACCGATCAACCAGGTCTTCCTGGTGCCCGAGCATCCCCCGCTCAACCCCGAGGCCGAACTGGCGCTGCTCAACGCGGAGATGGTGGTGGTGGGGCCGGGAAGCTTGTACACCAGCCTGCTGCCCAACCTGCTGGTGGACGGGATGGTGGAGACGCTGCGCCGGTCGCCCGCCCTCAAGGTCTACGTCTGCAACGTCGCCACCCAGGCCGGGGAGACCGTCAACTTCACCGTCCACGACCACCTGGAGGTCCTGGACCAGTACGTCGGGCCGGGGCTCTTCGACTACGTGGTGGCCAACAGCAACCTGGCCTTGCCTCTCTCCCCGGCCGCCGTGGAGGCCGGGATCCGCCGAGTCGCCTTCGACAGGCGGCGGCTGGCGCAGTACGGGGGCCGTCCCAAGTTCGTGCTCGCCGACCTCGCCAACCCCCGGCTCACGACCCACCATGACCCGGACAAGCTGGCCCAGGTCCTCATGAAGCGGGTTTGGCAGCGGGCCTGACGCCTCACTTGCCGAGCAGCTCCCCCGCCGCCAGGAGGTTGCCCGGCAGGCTGGGGTCGTGGCCCGGGCCCCGCTCCATCGCCTCGGTGACCAGCTCTGCCAGAAGGGCGGCGAACCCCACCCCGCTGGCCTCCCAGAGGTAGAAGGCCAGCGACCCGGGGATGGTGTTGACCTCGTTGACGTAGAGCTCTCCCCTGTCCGAGAGGAGGAAGTCGACCCGGGCCGTGCCCCCGAGGTCCAGGGCGTCGAAGGCCAGGACCGCTAGCTCCCGGACCCTGGAGCGCAGCTCCGCGGAGATCGCGGCCGGGAGCTCACGCCTTGGATCGGCCTTGCCCTTGGCCCCACCCTTGGGTCCCCCAACGTACTTGTCCTGATAGGAGAGCAGCCCCCGCTGTTTGCGGGGGCGCTCCACCTCGGAGGCCCGCTCCCCCAGGCGCTTCACCGCGCAGTTGAGGTCCTCCGCTCCCGGCACCGCCGGCTCGACGATCGCCTCGGAGTCGAACTGCAGGGCCAGCTCCACCGCCGCTGCCACCCCGGCACCCTCCTCCACCAGGCTCACCCCGATGCTGGACCCGCTGCGGTTGGGCTTAACCACCAGGGGGAGCTCCGCCCCGGCGGCGCCCTCGGGGGCCAACACCAGCCGCCCGGGCACCACCGGGATGCCGAGAGCGGACAGCAGCTGCTTGGACCGGTACTTGTCCATGGCCAGGGAGGCGCCCATGGTCCCCGAGCCGACCTGGGGCAGGCGCAGCAGGTCGGCGAGGGCGGCCAGTGTCCCGTCCTCGCCGTGGCTCCCGTGCACCAGGGGGAAGAGCACGTCCAGTGGCACCTCCCGGCTCCGGCCCAGCATCCCGGCCCCGGAGGTCCGCAGCCGGCCCCTGCCCAGCTCCAGCGCCACCTCGGTACCCTCCCGGGGCAGCTCGCGACGGAAGGTGGCGAGCTCGGCGAAGGCGGGATCGGTGAGCAGGCGCCCCTCCTTGGTCAGGTAGAGCGGGACGACCGCCGCCCCCAGCTCCCGCAGCACCGGCATGACCTGGCAGGCGGTGATGATGCTGATCTCGTGCTCGGGGGAGCGGGAGCCGAACACCACTCCCACCCTGAGGCCGGCGAGGCTCACGGCCGCTCCCGGTACTGGTCGGGAAGGTCGTTCTCGAAGAGCACCACGCTTCCGTCACCGGCCACCCTGGGGAGCACCGCCTGAGCCTCCTCCAGATCGGCCACCACGCTGACCTGGGCAGCGGGGAAGCCAGCCTCCACCAGCCCGCGGTACACCGGCTCGGTGTGGCGGGGTCCCACCAGGATCACATGGGTGCAGACAGCCGCCGCCTGCCGGCCGAGCTCGGTCATGCTCTCCTCCTCCTCCTCCCCGAGCTCGATGTAACCCGGGGTCACCAGCACCCGGCGGCGGCCCGGCAGCTGGCCCAGAAGCTGCAGCGCCTCGCGGGCGCCTTCGGGGTTGGAATTGTAGGCGTCGTCGATGATGGTGACCCCGCCCCGGCGGGTCACCTCGAGCCGGTGGGGAGCGCCTTTCAACCCCCGAGCCCGCTGGGCCAGCTCTGGGAGGGGGCGCCCCAGCTCCGCTGCCACCGCCAGGGCGCAGAGCAGGTCCTGGAGCAGGTGGCGGCCGAACAGCGGCACCTCCAGCTCCAGCTCCTCCCCATCGCGTCCCCGGAGGCGGCAGCGGGTGGTCTCCCCCACCACCTCCATGCCTTCCAACCACCACCGGTCGCCGGGACGGCCCACCTCCACCAGCCGTGCCGAGAGCGGGGCCAGCAGTGTCGCTCGCTCCCGTATGTCCGAGGGGACCACGGCGAAGCCGTCCCGGGGGAGGGCCGCCAGGAGCTCGGACTTGGCCTGGGCCACACGCTCCACCGTTCCGAACCGCTCCAGGTGCATGGGCCCGACCGCCGTCAGCACGCCCACCCGGGGATGGCTGAAGGAGCAGATCTCGGCGATCTCCCCGGGGCGGTAGGCGCCCATCTCGAGCACGGCGACACGATGCTGGGGGCCGAGCCCCTCGTTGACCGCCCGGCAGACGCCCAGCGTGGTGTTGTAACTGGCCGGGGTGGCGAAGCAGCTTCCCTCGGGGACGTCGAGCAGTTGGGCCAGCAGCACCTTGGTGGTGGTCTTCCCATAGCTTCCGGTGATGCCCACGACCAGCGGGTGGGCCTCGCGCAGCCGGCGCTCGGCCTGCCTCATGTATGCTCGCCGCCTCCCCCTCTCGTACGGGCTCCAGCCCAAAGCGGCCAGGCTCAGCGCCAGCACCGACAGCGGGTCGGAGAGGCCGGGCAGCAGTGCGCCCTCGGGACCGCCCCAGAAGCCCAGGATGAGGAGGAGCAAGGTAACCGCCACAGCCGCGGCGAACAGCCGCCGGGCACGCGGGGTCCAGTTCAGGCGGGAGCGGTGGGCAAAGCTCGGCCGGAGGCCGAGTGGCAGCAGCGCCGCCAGCAGGAGCGGGAGCGGGCGCAGGGCCGCCGGCACCAGGGCCGCCAGGAGGAGCAGAAGTGCCGCCGACAGCAGAGGGACTGCTGTCTGCCAGAGCCGGGCTTGGAGTCGCCGCCGGAGGCTGGCCACGAGTCGGGGTGGCAGGTACTCGTCGAGCTGGAACACGTAGATCCAGCCCAGAAGCCGCGGCAGGAGGGCGAGGGATCCCAGGGCTCCCAGGGCCGCCGCCTGCCAGAGGGGAAGGGGCCCCACCTCAGAGCGCCGCGTCCATGAGGGCGTCGGCGACCGCGGCGAAGCGCGCCGCCTGGTCCAGGAAGGGAAAGTGGCCACTTCCCTCGAAGACCACTAGCTCCGCCGAGGGGATGAGCGCCTGGAGGCGTTCCGCGTGCGGTCGGAGCGGCAGCTCCAGGTCGTTCGAGCCCCAGATGAGGAGGGTGGGCAGGCTGACCCGCCCCGCCAGGGGGCTCAGGTCCTCACGCACCGCCGCCACCAGCGTCGGCCGCAGCTCGGGGGAGGCCGCCCGGTAGTCCGCGGATCCCATCCGGGTGGCCAGCCAATCGCGGAAACTGCTCCTCGCATCTGGCGGCAGCGCCCCCGCCGCCCCTCTCAGCCACTTGTAGGCCCTGACCCTGAGGCTCGGGGGGGCGGCGGCCTCCGGCCGGATCCCCGAGGGGGCGCAGAGGAGCAGCCGGTCCGGAGGGAGGTCCCCGGTGGCGAGGCGGATGGACAAGGCGCCACCGTATGAGTGGCCCAGCAGGCTGTACCTTGCGACCTGCAGGCCCGAGAGCCAGGCCAGGATCAGGTCGGCGTAGCTGGCGGTGGTCCATCCGCCCCTGCCCACCGGGGATTCACCGAAGCCGGGAAGGTCGGGGGCCAAAAGCCTCCGGGGCGTGGCCATCCCCTGCAGGAGGGGGGTGAAGGTGGCCGCGCTGGCGCCCCAGCCATGCAACAGAAGCACCGGCGGTTCGGCTCCCGGGCGCTCCAGGAAGGAGACGGGCTGGTCCCCCACGGACCCCCGGGCCCGGGTGAGGGAGGGCCGGACGGGCGGCATCTGTCCCGAGTCTAAGGCTTGTCTCAGCCGCAAAGCTGCCGGCCGTGCTCAGATGAGATCGTGGAGCCGCCTATAATCCCGCCAGCCATGGCACCTCCGGACCAGGACACCCGCTCGGCCCGGGTCCTGGTGGTGGACGACGAGGCCTCGATCCGGGACTTCATCGAGTTGGGCCTCAGCCGTGAGGGCTTTGTCGTGCGCACCGCCCCAGATGGGCGGGCGGCGCTGACCGCTGTCGACCAGTTCCAGCCCGACCTCGTCATCGTGGACGTGATGATGCCGCGCCTGGACGGCCTCTCACTCACCCGGGAGCTGGCCGGGGATCCCCGGCGCGGCCTGATCATCCTGAGCGCACGCGACGAGACCAAGGACCGGATAGTGGGCCTGGAGCTGGGCGCCGACGACTACCTGGTCAAGCCGTTTGAGTTCGCCGAGCTGCTGGCCCGAATCCGGTCGGTCCTGCGCCGCCGCCAGCCCGACCAGGCCGAGGTGCTGCAGGCCGGAGATCTGGTGCTGGACCGGAGCCGCCGGGCGGCCACCTACCGCGGGGAAGCGGTGGAACTCTCCCCCCGGGAGTTTGACCTGCTCTACTACCTGGCCAGCCACCGCGGCCGGGTCCTGGAGCGCGACCGCCTTCTGAACGCGGTCTGGGGCGTCTCCTTCTACGGGGACGAGAACAACCTCGAGGTGTACGTCCGCTACCTGCGGCGCAAGCTCGGCGATGACGACCGCCGCCTGATCCAGACCGTCCGTGGGGTCGGCTACCGGCTTGCCGCCGGCTGAGGGCGAGGGGAGCCCCCGGCTCCGGTGGCACCGGAGCCTGCGCTGGCGGCTGACGCTCACCCTGATGGGCCTGTTGGCGGTGCTCCTGGTCCTCGCCGGGGGGGCTGAGTACGCGCTCCTCCGGGGTGCGGTCATCTCCTCCCGGGGCCAGGCGATGGGGGTGGCGTTCAGCGACGCTAGGGGGCTGGTGGCTCGCCAGGACCGGCTCCGAGTCCGGTCCGGCAGGCCCCCACTCACCCAGCGGCAGCAGGCCCGGGAGCTGGTGGGTGCCATCGCTGCCGGCGAGTTCTCCGCGGTGGCACTCTCCCCACGGCTGGCGGTGGTGGCGTCGGCCGCACCGGGAGGCTCCGCCCATCCGCAGCCGGTGACCGGCGTCTCTGTGCCCCTCCTACCCCCGGCCGAGCTGGCCTCGGTACTGAGCTCGGGAACCCATGGACAGCCGACACTGATCGGGCAGGGATCCGACGAGCGGCTGGCCATGGCCTTCACCCTGGACAGCCCTGCTGGCGGCCCCGTGGGCCTGGTCGAGGTGGTGCAGTCCGCGGCCGCCATCCAGCAGGAGCTGGGGCGGGCGCGGCTGGTGCTGGGGCTGGGCACGCTCGGGGTCCTGCTGCTAGCGCTCCTGATCGGGCTGTGGGTCACCTCCCGGTCACTGCGCCGCCTGGAACGGCTCACCAACGCGGCTCGGCGGCTCGGAGGAGGTGAGCTCTCCGCCCGCTCTGGGCTGCCGGATGGAGGGGACGAGGTGGCGGTCCTGGCCGGTGTCTTCGACCAGATGGCGGAGGCGGTGGAGAAGACCGTGGCCATGCGCGAGGAGGCGACCCGGCAGATGCGGAGGTTCATCGCCGACGCCTCCCATGAGCTGCGCACCCCGCTCACCGCCATCAAGGGCTACCTGGAGGTGCTGGAGCGAGGCGCCGCCGACGACCCCCAGGTGCTGGCCCGGGCGCTGCAGGTGATGTCCCAGGAAGCCGAGCGGATGCGCCGGTTGGTCACCGACCTGCTGGCCCTCGCCCGGGCCGACTCCTCCAGAGCGCTGGAGCTGCGGCCGGTGGACCTCACGGAGCTGCTCCAGGACTTCCTCGAGGAGAGGGGCGCGGACCCGGCCGTCGGCGCCCAGGGTCCGCTCCTGGCCCAGGCCGACCCCGAGGCGCTGCTCACCATTGTCTCCAACCTTCAGGGCAACGCCGAGCGCCACGGCCAGGGCCTGGGTATCACCTGGACCCTGATCCAGGATGGCCAGATGGTGGGCTTCAGCTGCTCCGACCAGGGGCCGGGGATCGCAGCCGACGACCTGCCCCACATCTTCGAGCGCTTCTACCGGGCGGGGGAGTCGCGTTCCCGCGGTGGCGGCGGCAGCGGGCTGGGACTGGCGATCGTCAAATCACTGGTGGAGGCGCAGGGCGGACAGGTGAGCGCCAGCTCAGGACCCTCGGGCGGCGCCACCTTCACAGTCCTCCTTCCCGCCGCCAGAGCCGGCGGCTGGGTCCCCCCACCGGCCTGAGGAAGCGCTCACACCACCCGCCTGACCAGCACCCGCACCACCCCGTCGTCCGGCTGAGCTCGCTCCGCGAGAACCGCCTGCCCCTCGTCCCGCAGCGCCCTCGGCACCGAGTCGGCCGGCTCGCCAGCGTCCAGCAGCAGCTCCAGCTCCTCCCCCACCGTGAGCCGCCCGAGAGCCATCTTGGCCCGGACGAAATTCAGCGGGCAGCGGACCCCGCGGAGGTCCAAAAGCTGGGGTTCCCGGGGAGCGGACGGCACAAACCCATCGTAAGACAGCCTCGTCCAGCCTGGGTAGCATAGGTGCTACCATGCTCTCATGGAGTCCATTCCGCTCAAGCAGCTGCGCAACCAGGTGAGCGAGGTTCTGCGCCGGGTGGAGGGCGGTGAGACCATTCTGGTGACGGTGGCCGGCCGGCCGGCTGCCGAGCTCCATCCCGCCGGAGGCAGGCGCTGGGTCGGCGGACCTGCCCTGGAGCGCGTGTGGCAGGGGCCAGCCCCCACCGGGCTGGGGGCCGACCTCCTCCGGCTGGGTGCCGAGGTCGTGGACCCGTTCGTCTGATGCGGGCGCTCCTGGACACCTCAGTGCTGATCGGCGACGCTGCCCCTCATGGCGTCGAGGCCGCCATCAGCGTCGCCTCTATCTCGGAGCTTCACTTCGGGGTCCTGGTGGCGGACTCCGACGACGAGCGAGCGCGGCGTGTGGCTCGTCTGGCCGCCGTCGAGGCGGCCTTCGATCCTCTCCCCGTGACTGTCGAGGTGGCTCGAGTCTGGGGACAGCTGGCGGCGGCCGTCCTTCTCCGCGGGGCCAATCCTCGGCGACGGCCGGTCGACCTCCTGATAGCCGCCACCGCCGCTGTGGAGCAGGTGCCGCTGCTCACCTACGACCTTGACGACTTCCGCCTGATCTCGGACCTGGTGGATGCTCGTCTTCCCTGACCGGACCTTCCCTTCGCGGCCCCCGAAGGGCAACCGCGCGATTCCGCGCGCGGCGTCGGCGCTGCGGGGTCGCGCGCCGGCCCCGGCCGCGCGTCAGCGCCCGCCCGGGCGCCGTTGGCTCACGGCAGCGGGCTGTCCCACCCCGGTTGGTCGAGCCCCCCGCGGGGGCCGCCGACCTGCTGCTCCAGCCAGGCCCGGACTCCCAGCGGCTGACCCCGGACCAACTCCGGCCAGCTGGAGCGCCAACGCCTGGGCGGTGTGATCCAGAGCCAGCTGGGTTCCAGGCGGGCACCGCGCACGACCTTCGCCTGCCAGCTGGCCAGGCCCAGGTGCAGCTCCCGGGCACCGGTGCGGATGGCGTGCTCCAGCGGCAGGTAGAAGGCGAGGTTGAAGTAAGCCGCCGTGCCGGCCACCTCCTGGTAGTCGAACCCCGCCGCCCGGCCGTAGAGGGTGTGCCCCCACCTGTAGAAGAGGGTGAAGCCGACCGGCCGCTCCCCCCGCCGGCAGATCAGCACCCAGCTGCAGTGGTCGAGCTGCCGGGCCTGGCGGCTGAACTCCGCCTCGAGCTCGCTGGCTGTGTGCCGGTGCCCGTACCGGGCCTGCAGGGGAGCGGCCAGCCGGGCCAGGGCCTCGCAGCACTCCGAGAGCCGGGCCTCGGTGACCTGGAGGCCGCTGGCCGCAAAGCGCGTCCTCTCGCGTCGCACCGCGTGTCTTCGGGAGGAGCTGAGGGAGGCCAGATAGGCCTCGAAGTCCGGGAAACCGGCGTCCAGGGAGGCGCTGCCGGAGCCGAGCATGAGGTGGGATGCCGGCCCCAGGGCCTCAGCGAGCTGGGAGGCCGCCTTCGAGGGCATCCACATCGCGGCCCAACTGGCGCAGCCGGCCTGGCGGGCCAGCCCAACCGCCGCCTGCAGCATCGGGCCAAGCACCCCCGCCACCGAGTCCCCCTCCCGCGGGTGCACGAGCCACTCGTTGACGTAGCCGGAACGGGTTCCCATGAACAGGGTCGGTCGCCACTCGGCACTGCGGCAGCGGTTGCCGAGGAGCCAGCCCCCGCCCATCTCCGCCGGGTCGTAGGTGTCCATCGCCGGCACCGGGCGGCCGTCCCACAGATAACAGGGCAGGACTCCGGCCAGCCCGGACTCCCCCTGCACGGCCAGGAGGTACCGGGCATCCAGGCTGGGGTCCTCCTCTACGGCGAGGAGGTAGGGCCAGCTGACCATGAGGCTCCGCCCCGCGGCGAGCTCCTCGAAGGAGGGCCTGTCGATCGCCCCCAGTCGATCGACCAGCTCCACCCGCAGCCGGCCCCGCGGCATCCCGGGTCAGAGCCGGTCGAAGGCACCCGAGCGCCGGCCGGAGCGCTCGAAGTAGCGGAAGAGCAGGTAGGCGGCGGTGGCCCAGCAGATCCCGACCAGGCCCTCCAGGAGGACGTCCACCATTGGCGCCGCGCCCCCTTGCCCGGCCGCCAGGAGCCGGCCCGCCGCGATCCCGTGGGTCAGGGGGAGGATCTGGGCCAGGACCCTCAGAGGTAGGGGCAGCTGGTGCAGGGGCACCTCCACCCCGCAGACGAGCAGGACCGCGAAGTAGGCGATGTTGGCGATCAGGAAGACGTCGCGGACCCGGAGCCCCACCGAGCCCAGCGCCATCCCGAAGCCGGTGCAGGAGGCGGAGGTCACCAGCACCGCCAGGAGCAGCTGGGGCAGCTCCGCCGGGGCGGGCCGGAAGCCCAGGATCAGCGCCGAGACCAGGAAGCCGAAGCAGCAGGTCTGGAAGCCGGAGATCAGGACCGGGAGGCCCCGTCCCAGGAAGACCGCCAGGCGGTCGCTGGGGGTGGCCAGGATCGGGCTCAGCGTCTGGAAGAAGCGCTCGTTGGAGATGGCCATGGTCATCCCGTAGATGCCCGACATGCTGCAGATCTGGATGCAGTTGCCGACCACGAAGAAGGCGGTCGAGCCCACCCCCGCCGCCCTCCCCAGGTACACGAAGAAGAGGATCTGGAAGGTGGGCGCGGCCAGCATCGTCGGGATGTACTGCCAGGGGGTGATCCAGTAGAAGAGCGCCCGGTAGGAGATGAGCCCCCCGATCAGGAAGACCCGCCAGAAGTGCCCCCCCGGCCGGAGGGGGGGCGCCACCTCCGCAGCGGCGCTCACTGGAAATTGAGGGTGGCGGTCTGGCGGGCGCGCCGCTCCACCACTCCCACCAGCCACACCCCGACGGCCAGGTACACGAGGGAGGCCAAAAGGCACCAGCCGATCGCCGGCAGGGGCTGACCACCGAAGGCAGCGCTGCGCAGCGCCTCCACCCCCCAGGTGGGCGCCAGGGCGTACGCCAGCGGATGGCTCCACCCGGGCAGCAGGGAGAGCGGCACCAGAAGCCCGGTCACCAACCAGACCGGGTACTCGATCATGTTGGAGATGGCGTTGGAGTTGCGGTAGAGGACGAAGCTGGAGCCCATCACCAGCCCCAGCAGCCCGAGGCTCACCACGGTCATCACCGCCCCCAGGGTGAAGAGGTAGGGGTCGGCCATCTGCACATGGGCTCGGAAGACCACGGCAGCCCACAGCAGGGTGGCACCCATGGAGTAGAGGCCCACCGTGGCCGTCCCCAGGGTGATCCCCATCAGCACCAGCACGAAGGGCGCCGGCACCATGACCAGCGGCTCCAGCGTCCCCTGGTGGCGCTGCCAGGAGAGGGCGCCCCCGCAGCCGAATACCACCGTCGACCAGATCCCCATGATCCCGGCACCCAGCGCGTAGTAGAGGATGGGCAGGCCGTGGTTGCCCGCCTGCTGGTCGGCCATGGCGATGGAGGCGAAGATCAGCGGCTGGATCACCGCGGTCATGAGCATGAACCCGGACTGGGCCTGCATCTTGAGCTGATAGAACCAGCCCCAGGCGACGACCCGAGGCCAGCTGAGCGCCTCGTTCAGCCCTGGCCCTCTCATGCCGAGGTCACCAGGGCGACGTAGGCGTCCTCCAGGGTGGGCTCCCGGGTCCCGATCCGCTCGACCCGCACCTCGGTCAGCAGCTCCATCAGGCTGGAGGTGAGCTGCCGGCCCTCGCGGGCCTGAACCGAGACCACCTGGGCCTGCTCCTTGGTCTCCACGGTCACCGACTCCACCCCCTCCATCTGCCGCATCCGGGCCAGGGCCGCGTCTGGGACCCCGTAGGCCTCGATCTCCACCACCGTGCGGTTAGCCACCAGCCGCTTCAGATCCCGGGGGCTCCCACTGGCCACGATCTGCCCCTTGGCGATCACCGCGATCCGCTGGCAGAGGGTCTGTAGCAGTGGTGTGTCTTGCTAAGCGAACATGAGTGATGTGTAAGACTTGGTGGCATGGCATTACTGCGACTCAAGGCGGCGGCGGAGGTGCTGGGAGTGCACCCGGTGACGTTGCG
>JAKATL010000063.1 GCA_021827985.1 bacterium | reverse complement strand
GCGCAACGTCACCGGGTGCACTCCCAGCACCTCCGCCGCCGCCTTGAGTCGCAGTAATGCCATGCCACCAAGTCTTACACATCACTCATGTTCGCTTAGCAAGACACACCACTGCTACAGACCCTCCAGCCTCACGCGGCCACCGGGCGGGAAGGTGGAGCGGGGGGTGATCGCGCCCACCGGGCAGCTGGGGCGGACGGCGCCGGTGCTTGTGCCGGTCACGCGCTCCACCAAGGCCGTTCAGGCGCTCGCGTGCCAGGGCCGGTGAGTCCGCGGCGATCCCGAGCTGGCGACAGCCAGCAGGGCGGGACCATCCCTGTCGCTGCCGCGCAGCTGCTGCTCGCCGCCAATCCCCTTCCAATGTGGGTCTACGACCTCGAGACTCTCCGGTTCCTTGAGGTCAACCGGTCTGCTTTGACCACCTATGGGTACTCTCGGGAGCAGTTTCTCCAGATGAGGATCACCGACATCCGGCCCGCCGAGGAGTTGCCACGGCTTCGGGCCGACCTTCTTGCCGCTCGGCCCGATCGCCAGCGCTCAGGACCGTGGCGGCACAGGACCGCGGATGGCACGGCCATGGATGTCGTCGTAACCTCGCACCTGGTTGAGTGGGAAGGTCGCCCGGCGGCCCTCGTGGTGGCCGAGGGCATGCCCAGGACTGTGGCGGCCTCGGGCCAAACCTCCTCCTCCACACCACCGGCGGCGACGGGCACCGCCGGGCTGGCGCCGATGGCGCGGGAAGTCGTGGCCCGGGGCATAACGGACCGATTCCCAGCGGTCGTGATGGTAGTTCGCTGCGATCATCTGGACAGCTGCATGGCCGCGATCGGCGTGACGGGCGTGTACGCGCTGAGGGAGCAGCTCACCCAGCGAATCCGCCGCCTCCTCCCAGCCGGCTCCCTCATGGCCGCGGAGGGTGAGGACTTCTGGGTAGTCTGTCCCCACGTCGAGGACGGTCGGGCCCGTCGGCTGGCCGGCCAACTGGTCCTTGAGATCCCACGGCCAGTTGATCTCCCCGGCGTAGGGGAGATCGTCGTCTCCGCCTCCGTGGGTGTCCGGATCGCCGGGCCCGGCCCCAAAGACGCGGACGCCTTGCTAATGGAGGCCAGCGTCGCGATGCGGGTGGCCGCCGCCCAGGGTGGTGGCCGGGTGGTGGTTTTCGACCCCTCAGTTCAGCGGGTCGCCGCGGCCCGCTTCGTCAATGAGCAGGCCCTACGGCAGGCGCTGCGCGCCGGGGAGTTCTGCGTCCACTACCAGCCGATAGTGGACCTCGCCAGCGGGGAGGTCCACGGATTCGAGGCGTTGCTGCGGTGGCAGCGGCCGGGCCATGGCGTGGTGGGGCCCGAGTACGTGATCGGGGCCGCCGAGGAGTCGGGGCTGATCGTTCCCATCGGAGCTTGGGTGTTGAACCGTGCGCTCGCCGACTTTCGAGCACTGCAGCGCGAGGCACCGAACGCCTCCGTGGCGGTCAACCTCTCGCCTCACCAGCTGCGGGACCGAGGGCTGGTGGGCCGGCTCAAGGCCGGGTGTGCCAAGGAACAGATTGACCCGCGGTCGATCTGCCTTGAACTCACCGAGACCGCCCTGGTCCGGGTGGGTGCCGATGTTTCCGAGTACGCTCGGCTCCTGGCCCTTCGGGACACCGGGGTGAGCCTCGCGGTCGACGACTTCGGTACCGGTTACTCCGCGCTCGCCTATCTCAAGCAGCTTCCCATCGACATCGTCAAGATCGACCGCTCTTTCGTGGCCGACGTGGTGGGCAACTCCGCGGACATGGTTCTGATCGATGCCGTCGTGCGGATCGCCCACGCACTTGGGCTCAGGGTGGTGGGCGAGGGTGTGGAGACGGTTGACCAGGCCCTGGCCCTCCATGACCTCGGCGTCGATCTTGCCCAGGGCTACTTCTTCGGCCGGCCGGTCCCCCTTGCTTCGGTGGCTAGGGTCCTGAAAGGGGGGAGTCGCAGCCGCTACCTTGCCCAGGGCGCCTGACCGGCACCTGGGGCGATAGCACCTAGCGCCCTCCACGCCCACCAGCTCCTGGCCAGACGTCATGATGTGCCCTCCGGATCCTGGTGGTTCCGAGAGTCGCCGCCTCGGGGGGACACTGGGCCTGGCCCATCACCCCGCCCGGCTCCGGCGGACCGACCGCAGTCCCCTGTTGTCTAGATTCTCAGGGACGCCTGAGCCCCTCTACGGGGCGTCGAGGGCAACCTGTCGGTGACGGCCTCGCACGAGATCCCGGCGCGGTCAACCGACTGGAAGGAGGTGCGCAGGCGCCCACCGCTCGGGCCCACTCCGGGATCGGGACTAGCCGGTCCCCGCCCGGAGCGCGCCCGCTCTCCGCAAGCGCCCGAGGGAGTGGCGGTTCAGGCCCCGCGCGACCGGGTCAACTGTGCTCGCCTGGCCGCCTTGGCCCGGTACATCGCCTCGTCCGCCCGGCGCAGGAGGTCCTGGCCGGCCTCGCTCCCGTCCCAGGAGGCGACGCCGAATGATGCCGCGAGCCCCGCCGGGAGCGTCGCCTCGAGCCGCTTGGCCAGGCGGCGGCCGCCTACGGCCCCGGAGCCCGGACCGAGCACGACGAACTCGTCACCGCCTAGGCGGGCCAGGAAGTCGCCGCCCTCGCGCACCTCGCTCCGCCAGGCCTTGGACAGGTCCTGGAGAACCCGGTCTCCAGCGGCATGACCCGCCCGGTCGTTGATCGCCTTGAAGCCGTCGAGGTCCGCCACCACCAGCGAACACGGCGCCCCGGTGCGGAGAGCGCGGCGCATCTCCTCTTCGAGCCGTTGGTCGAAGGATCGCCGGTTGGCCAGCCCGGTGAGTGGATCGGTGAGCGATGTGCCCCGCAGGTAGCTCACAAGCATGAAGGTCACCGTCCCGGCGACGCCCAGGGTTCCGAATACTGCCAGCCAGGCTGCCACGGGCTGGGCGACCGGCGGGCCGACCGCCAGGACCGCGGCGTAGGCGGCCCCGGCCGCGCCGGTCTGGACGAGCGCTCCCCGGAAGGGGAGGTACAGGGTGGCGAACACCCCAATCCAGATGTACAGGTCCTGAAAGGCCACGTGGCCGGCGGCGCCGACCGCGGCCAGGATGCTCACCGCCAAGACGGCGGTGGCGAGGTCCAGGTGCAACGCCCAGCGGCGTGGCCGTGCGCCGAGGAGGATCCGCACGGCGGCACCCGCGCCGCAGACCCCGGTGACGGCCAGCAGGGCCAGTCTGGAGGAAGCCGGCCAACGCACCAGGATCAGGGCCGAGGCGGAGGCGACGGCGCCGCCAGCCCAGAACAGCGCCGCGACCTGGTTCGGGTGGGAGAAGAAGGCACTGGTCCAGGTGACCAGCCGGGCGGCCGGCGGGGGCTCCGCGGGCCGGGCCGCCCGCCCGGACGCGGGGCGCCCCGCGGGGCCGTCAGTCCCCACGGCGGGGCCGCCGGGCCCGGGGCGATCCTCCCTTGCATGTCCCCACCTGTGGACGCGCTTGGGCGGTGACCAGCAGCCGCGCCACGGTCAGCGTCTCGGCTATCGGGACCGCCAGCGCCTCGAGCTGGCGGAGCTGGAGGCGGTCGAAGGCCTGCGGCCTGGGCCGGTGTGCCACCAGCACCCCCTGGGGCCCACGCCCGGAGACCAGGGGCACGAACGCCATGGCGAGGTGGCCGTTCCCAGGGGTCCCCGAGTACCGGGGGTCGGCCTCAGCGTCGGTGAGGCAGATCGACCGCCGGTCCAGCAGGGCTGCCCACATGAGGCCACCACCTTGAGGGAGTCGCCGGCCTCTTCAAGGACGCTCAGCTCGCCGCCCGGGAGTCCCAGCTCGGCCTCCAACAGCTCCAGGATGCGCGCGGCCAGCAGCGGCAGGTCGGTCACGGCGCGGAGCTCCTGTCCCAGCCGCGCGTACAGCCTCCAGGCTGCCGTCTGCACCGTGCTGTGCTGTTCGGCCAGGGTGAGGGGCTGCGAGGAGCGACGGCCATGGGGAGCGGGTCCTCGCCCCCCGGCCGGAACGCCTTCAGGGCCGCCTTCACCACCCCGGGGTCGAAGTGGGTGCCGGAACACCTGCGCAGCTCCTCCAACGCCTCGCTCAGTGGGCGAGCGGCCCGGTAGGGGCGGTCGGTGGTCATGGCATCCAGGGTGTCCGCCACCGCGACCACTCTGGCTGCCAGCGGGATCGCCGCCCCCCTGAGGCGGTCCGGGTAGCCGCCGCCGTCCCAGCGCTCATGGTGCTGACGGATCACGGGAGCCAGCGGGGAGAGCAGCCTCGCCCCGGCGACGATCTCGGCGCCGATCTGGGAGTGGGCCATCATGATCACGCGCTCGTCGGCGGTGAGGGATCCCGGCTTCTTCAGGATGCTGTCCGGCACCCCGAGCTTCCCCACATCGTGGAGCAGCGCCCCGTCGTCCACGGTCTCGAGGTCCAGGTCCGGGGCGCCGAGCTCGGCGGCGATGCGGCGAGCGTAGGCGCTGACCCGCTGCGAGTGCTCCTCAGTGGCATGCTCATGAGCGTCGCTGATCTCGACCAACATCGAGATGAGCGAGCGCTGGTCCTCGCGCTCGTGGAGCACCAGCCGGTGGAGCTGGATCACCGCGGCCACGTGGGCCGCGATCACCGCACCCATCTCCTCGTCCTGCTCGGTGAACTCCGACCCCACCCGCCTGCCGGTCAGGTAGAAGGCCCCCCGCCAGTCGCCGAGGTGGGGAATAGGCACTCCCAGGAAGTTGGTGACCGGCGGGTGTCCGGGGGGCAGGGGCGTCGCGGCCGGGTGGGCTGCCCCCGACGGGAGCCGAAGAGTCCGGCCGGCCCGCGCCACCTCGCCCAGCAGCCCGTGACCGGTCGGCGGCGCCCCCAGAGCCGAACGAGCCTCAGCGCTCACCCCCGCGGTGGCGAACTCCACCGGCTCCCCGGCTCCGTCCCAGATGGCCACCGCCGCGTACTCCGCCTGGAGCAGCGCCCGGCTCAATTCGACCGCCTGGGAGAGGGTGTCAGAGATCCCTCCACCGAGGGTCAGGTCCAGCACCCCCTGTTGGAGGCGGACGAGGTCCTGGGCCCTCGCCCGCATGGCCTTGGCCCTGGCGCTCGCGGAGGACCGCCAGGGCCCCGTGGTACAGCAGCGGCTCGACCAGGCTGAGCCGCCGGTCGAGGCCCGGCACCGGCCCGGGGAACGTCAGGTCGATCTTCCCCACGGTGTTCCCCGCAATCCGCAGGGGGAGGGAGCGGAGCTCGGGGGTCTCGGGGCGGCGGGTCCGGCGCCGCCAACCGCGGCCCCGCAGGGAACCCCTGGGTTCGGAGGGCCCGCGACTCTCGCTGGTGGTGCTCGGTCCCGGTGCCGCGCCGGGCAGGGGACCGCGCGCCCAGCGGACCTCCGGCTGGGCTCGCTCATGGGAGTAGGTGGAGATCACCGCCCCGGTGGCTCCGGCCAGCTCGGCCACCTTACGGCCCACGACAGTCAGGCTAGCCGGCAGGTCCAGCTGCCGGTCCACGGACCGTGCGGTGTCGTTGACCTCGTCGGCGAAGTCACTGAGCTGGCTCCGCAGGCGATCCTCGGCCCGGCGCACCAGCGAGGCGAGCGTGGTCACGGCGAGGAGCGAGAAGACCAGCGCTCCGGTGTCACGGGGGGATTGCGGCAGCGGGGACGCCGTGGCCGCGCTCACGGCCAGATCAGCCGCCACCGCCGCCACCGCCGCCGCGAGCGCCTGCCGCCACTCCAAGACCAGCGCTCCCACCACGAGGGGAAGAAGGTAGAGGTAGCCGGCAACACTCTGCCCCCCACCCGTCAGCGCCACCATTGCCGTGATCCCGACCAGGTCCAGGCTGATGCGGAGGCCCCACCTGGCCGAACCCCCTGCCGCCCCAGTGGTCGGCCGCACCAGACGGGATGCGAGAAGGTAGGCCGCGCATCCGCACACCACCAGCCCCAGGCGGGGCTCGAGCGGCGAAGAAAGCGACGCGTATGCCACGAGGCCGACCGCGCCGCTCAGCCGGAAGACCCAGAGGCGGTGGTCCAGCCACTCGTGCGAGCTGCCCACCGGAGAGGCAAGGCTGGAGTGGGAGAGGGCCGATAGCGCCCGCACGCGCGTCGCGTCAGCCGCCGCAGCCCCCCCTCTCGGCCCGGTGGGGCGCCACATCACCGATCGAAGATACCCGCCGCTGGGCCCGCAACCTGTGGCGAGCTTGTCACAGCTCAGCACACATCCTGGGCTCCGGGCCCTGCGTCCCCGTGGGCGCCGCTTTGGGTCGACCGAGCCGGCGTGGGGGCGGAGACCGTTCCCACCGAATGTCCAGCGACACCCGGGCGGGACGAGTGGTCTTTCCCGACCTGAACCGTGGAAGGCCTGCGTGGCCACCCCGAGGCACCGTGCCGGACGGTAGTTCCAGGGCACGGCTTCCAGCGGAACACCCATGCCACCGCGGTCATCCCTCGTGGGAACTTCGGACCCCGGGCGTGGGCGTCCGCCCAAAGTTGCACAGATGCTCACCATCAGCCTGGTCTCGGACGTGTGCGAGCGGCGACGTGATGGCGGCCGGGGCCGGCCCGGGCCCACGACCGACAGCCGTGCGGAACCCGCGAACTCGGGTCGTCGCGGAGGGGTCGCGGCCACCCGCCGAGGGAAAGGGGTCGCAGAATCGGGGCCACCTCATCCACCACCCTGGTGGCGCGCTGAGTTCAGCCGGCCTCCACCACCGGGGCCGGTGCCAGCTACCGTGCCGTACACCCTCCCCCGCCTCTCCGGCCCTCAGGTCAGCTCTGGTGGCGGTCCAGGCGCAAATGGGCGTACCGCGGCGATGGCAGGCAGCGCTCTGGCACGGCGCCCGCCCGGTCCACCCCGGGCCGGCCTATCCCCGGTGGCCCAGTTCGGTGCTGGCCGACGGCAGTCCCGCGACCATCTCCAGAGCGTGGGGGAGAGCCGGCCAGACCGCCTCCAGACTCTCCTGGGCGGCCTTGAGCGCGCCCGGGAGGGCGAGGATCAGGGTAGGGCCGAGGACGACGGCCACCTGGCGGGAGAGCATCGCGTGGGGGGTGTGCCGGGCTCCCTCGCGGCGCATCGCCTCCGCCATTCCCGGCACCTGGTACTCCCCCGCCCTCAGGACCGCCTCAGGGGTGCGGTCCCGGGGATGCAGCCCGGTGCCGCCGGTGCAGAGGATGAGCGCCGGAGCCTTCTCCAGCACCACCCGACGCAGCCAGCCCTCGATCTCCACCGGCTCATCCGGAAGCAGGTGACGGAGCACCACCTCGCCTGGCAGCGCCTGGACCCGGCTGGCGAGGAAGTCCCCGCTCCGGTCCTCCCGCAGCCCCTGCGACCCCAGGTCGCTCACGGTGAGAACGGCGACCCGCCATCGGCCCTCGACCTGCGGGGGTTCGCAGCGGTCGGGGTTGCTCATTCGGTCACCTCACCGCCCATCACCGCCAGCATGCGCGACAGCCGGGCGGAGTCCAGGCTCAGGTGAGAAAACTCCTGGAAGCGGGAACGGAGGTTGGCGTACTGACCGGCCAGGGCGGGGTCCTCCTCCGACCCCGCGGCCGCCCACTCCTCCAGGTAGTGCACCGCGACCACCCCTGCCTGCAGGCTCTCCTTGAGGCAGCCGAAGCACGGTCGCATGGTGGTGTAGAGGGTCGCCCCCAGGGTGGGCTGCCCGAAGCGGGCCGCCGCCAGCAGCGCGTTCTGCTCGGCATGCACGCAGATGCAGAGGTCGTAGGCCCGCCCGGGGGCGAACTCGGGCTCGTCCCGGTGGAGGCAGCGGTAGCAGCCGCCCTCCGAGCAGTTGGGCATCCCGATGGGGGTGCCGTTGTACCCGGTGCTCAGCACCCGGTCATCCCGGACCACCACCGCCCCCACCCGCCTCCCCAGGCAGTCAGCGCGGGCTCTGGCCGCCAGGGCCAGGAGGGCGAAGTACTCCTGCTTGTCAGGACGATCTCGGGGGTCCCAGCTCATCTCAGAATCCGCCGGCTGGAGCAGCTCTCAAGGGCAGGCCGCCACAGCACGGTCGGATCCCACTCTCAACCGAGCTCGGCGAGGAGCTGGTCGGTGGAGACCACCCGGCAGAACTCCTGGTGCAGGGAGGCCGCGGTGCGCTGGGCCACCTCCTCGGCGGAGACCGTCGCCCCATCGGGGGTGCGGCGGTCGAAGGCGCGGGTGGCATCGAGCACCAGGTCGGCCTCGTACCGTTCCTACTGAGTGCCAATAAGTGACACCCGGCCAAGGCGGACGGTCTTACTTGGCCTAGGGGCCACCGGTGCCACGTTTGCCGCTTCGGGTCTTACCTGGACTTGGCGGGCCTGTGTTGCCCA
>JAKATL010000015.1 GCA_021827985.1 bacterium | reverse complement strand
GCCGCTCCACGCTCATTTCCCTCCTCCTGCCTCCCGCGCACCCCCGTCAGCCCATACCGTCTGCCCCATCCGGGGCTCCAGACACTGCCAGCACCGCCTGCTGATGGTTCGTTGCAATATCAGGGTCTAACTTGGATTCGAAACCGACCGCGAGGCCACTTTGACACCTGACCGTACCCCGTTTGCGGTACCAGCTGCCCTCAAGTGTCCTTTGCGAAGACGGTGCTCTCATGGCTCAGCTGAGCGGGGCTCCGATGTGCTACAAATAGCACCATGGTGACCGTGGGCGTGCGCGAGCTGCGGCAGCGAGCCAGTGAACTCCTCCGCCAGGTGGAGGCGGGCGAGACGGTCGAAGTCACCGATCGTGGACGCCCCGTGGCCCTTCTAACCCCACTTCCCCGCGGCGGAGCCATCGCCCAGCTCAGGTCTCAGGGGGAAGTCATTCGTGCCCGGGGCCGACTCGCCGACCTGCCCGAGCCGCTTCCCCTCGAGCCGGGCCGCGAGGCTCCTTCGGCCATCCTCACCCAGCTGCGACGCGATGAGCGCTGAGCGTGCCACCTACCTCGACTCCTCAGCCATCGTGAAGCTGGCAGTGAAGGAGCCCGAATCATCGGCGCTCCAGCGGTATCTCCAGCGGCGGCCGACCCTGGTCAGCAGCGCTCTGTCCCGCACGGAGGTCCTCCGGGCTCTGCTTCCACTGGGCACCGTGGCGGTGGAGCGCGGTGAGGACGTCCTGGCCCGCATCGACCTGATCAGGATCAGCGACCGCATTCTCCGCGACGCCGGCCGGTTGCAGCCCCCCGCGCTGCGCTCGTTGGATGCCATTCACGTGGCGACTGCCCGGTTGCTGCGAGCGGACCTGGACCGCCTCGTGACCTACGACGAGCGCATGTCGGCGGCCGCAACTGCATCCGGACTGCTAGTCAGCGCGCCATCCTGAGGAGAGATCGGGGAGGGCCCGACAAGCCACCCTGCCCACCTCAAGGGTCATTCCGCAACACGGGGTCAGCCCAGTGTTCGGGGATGATGCTGGACCCTGGGCCTCCTACGGCCTCACAGTGGTGGTGGCTCATCTGTTCGCCGACTTGGCCACCGATGCCACGGCGCTGTCAGCGGACTTGGTTGGCCAACGGTCGGGGGTGGAGCTCCAGCCCCAGGGTTTCGCATGAGCGCCTTCGTTTCGGCTGAATCCCGGCGTGCACCCGTGAATCAAATTCGAAAATGCTTGTTCATGAGGCGCTGGAGCGGGAGACGAGACTCGAACTCGCGACATCCAGCTTGGAAGGCTAGCGCTCTACCAACTGAGCTACTCCCGCTTGGGGTGCGCATTGGATTCTACCGGTTGAAACTGCCGCGCCCGGAGCGGGCGGCCCCATCGGGATCGCTCGTGTCTTGGGGAGCTGATACCTCCGGGGCTCACCGGCCGCGCTTCCCCTCAACCGGTACACGCTTTCGGCGGTCTTCACGCCCTGCTTCGGAAGCGGACGCACGGGTCCCTTCAACGCCGGCGGCCGGGGGTTGGAGCGAGACTGGCCTCTGTGCCGTCGGCCGATTGTTAGACTGAGGTCAGGATGCTCTTCGACTACCTGCCGCTCCTCACCTTCCTGGTGATGATCATTCTGTTCGGGGTGGGCATCACCATGGTGATCCCGCTCATCGGGCCGCGGAAGCCGACCCGGGCCAAGGGGCTCCCTTACGAGTGCGGCATCGTGCCCGCGGAGACCGCCCGCCGGCGCTTCTCGGTCACCTTCTACCTGACCGCCATGCTGTTCATCGTCTTCGACGTGGAGGCGATCTTCCTCTACCCGTGGGCGGTGCTGGTGCGCAGCACCCTGCATCTCTTCGGGCTCATTGAGATGGTGGTCTTCGTGGCCCTGATCGCCGTGGCCCTCGCCTACGTCTGGCGCAAGGGGGCGCTGGAGTGGGACTGAGAGGGGGGAGCGAGTTCATCCTTCCGTCGGGGAACTCGGGGGCGCTTCTGGCCGCGGACGGCACCGCGATCCCCGGAGCTATCCCACGCTCCATCCCCGGGGCTCGGGACCTGGCCGATGCAGCCGCCGAGGAGGGGGTCTTCACCACCACCGTGGGCAAGGTGATCGCCTGGGGCCGTTACTCCTCCCTCTGGCCGGCGCTCTTCGGTCTGGCCTGCTGCGCCATAGAGATGATGGGGGCCAGCAACTCTCGGTTCGACCTCTCGAGGTTCGGGGCTGAGGTGTTCCGAGCCTCGCCCCGGCAGGCCGACCTCATGATCGTGGCCGGAAGGGTGTCCCAGAAGATGGGTCCCGTGCTGCGTCACATCTACGACCAGATGCCCGAGCCCAAGTGGGTGATCTCGATGGGGGCGTGCGCGTCCTGCGGTGGCATCTTCAACAACTACGCCATCATCCAGGGGGTGGACAAGGTGGTCCCCGTGGACGTCTACATCCCGGGCTGCCCGCCCCGTCCCGAGGGGCTGATCGACGCGGTCATGAAGCTGCAGCAGAAGATCGCCGCCACCCCGGTCACCGGGGTGCGCCAGTAGATGGTCGACTCAGCCCCCGAGACCCTCCCGGAAGGCCGTAGGGCTGCCGACCACCTCCGCCGGGCCTTCGGGGACTCCGTCCAGGTCGCCGAGAGCTGCGCGCAGGCTGCCGTGGAGGTTCCGGTGGAGCTTCTGGTTGCGGCGGCGGAGGAACTGCGGCGCCATCCGGACTGCCTTTACGAGATGCCCGTCACCATGACCTGCGTGGACTGGCCCGAGCGCGAGGACCGCTTCGAGGTGGTCTATATCCTCCGGTCGCTGGTCCACAACGACCTCTGCCGTCTGGTGGTGCGGGTTGCCGACGGGCAGGAACTCCCGACGCTCTCCATCCTCTATCCGGGGCTGGGGTGGCACGAGCGCGAGTGCTACGACCTCTTCGGGCTCCGGTTCACAGGGCACCCAGACCTGACCCGGATCCTGCTTCCCGACGACTGGGAGGGGCACCCTCTGCGGAAGGACTACGTGTCCTTTGGGGAGCCCGTCGCCTTCACCCACAACTTGGAGTGGGCGCTCTCCCCCCAGGATCGGCCGGAGTGGATGCCTGGCGCGGTCCGGGGCTCGGTGGAGCGTCCCTGATGGCCACCCTCCCCCCGATCCGCGGCTCCGGCACCCCGGTGGACGAGATCCCGGTCCAGGAGGGGATCCCCCGGCTGCATCCCGGTGGGCAGGGGGAGTTCCTGGACAAGATCGACCAGGGGGAGGAGCTCCTGGAGCTGAACATGGGCCCGCAGCACCCCTCCACCCATGGCGTGCTGCGGCTGGTGCTCAGCCTGGACGGCGAGCGGGTGGTGGAGTGCCGTCCGGACATCGGGTACCTGCACACCGGGTTTGAGAAGAGCTTCGAATCCCACACCTACCAGCAGTGCATCCCTCTCACCGACCGGATGGACTATCTGGCTCCCCCCATTAACAACTTCGGCTTCGCGCTCACGGCCGAGAAGCTGCTGGGGATCGAGGTTCCTCTGCGGGCCCAGTACATCCGGGTGATCGTCGCCGAGCTGTCCAGGATCGCCAGCCACCTGATCTGGCTGGGGACCCATGCCATGGACCTGGGTGCCACTTCCATGTTCATGTACTGCTGGAGAGAACGGGACCGCATTCTGGACATCATGGAGTGGATCTCCGGGGTCCGGATGATGACCAGCTTCATCCGGGTCGGGGGGCTGATGGCCGACGTCCCCTCCGAGTTCGTCCCCATGGTCAAAGCGTTCATCGCGGACTTCCCCAAGAGGGTGGACGAGTACGAGGCGCTGCTCACCGCGAATCCCATCTGGAGGCAGCGGACCATAGGTCTGGGGGCGATCGACGCCGCCTCGGCCCTCGGCTACGGCTGCTCCGGCGCGACCCTGCGCGGCTCCGGCGTCCCCTACGACGTGCGCAAGGCGCACCCCTACTCCGGATACGAGCGCTTCCAGTTCGATGTCCCGGTGGGAGTCAACGGCGATGTCTATGACCGCTACCTGGTCCGGGTCCGCGAGATGCGGGAGGCCTGCAGGATCGTGGAGCAGGCGGTGGAGGGTCTGCCCGGGGGGCCGGTCAACACCCCCGACCGTAAGGTGGCCGCCCCTCCCAGAGCCGAGATCGACACCTCCATGGAGTCGCTGATCCATCACTTCAAGCTCTACACCGAGGGCTTCCGGCCGCCGGCCGGCTCCTGCTACTCGGCGGTGGAAAGCGCCCGCGGAGAGCTGGGGTTTTTCATGGTCAGCGACGGGGGCAACCGGCCCTATCGCTGCAAGGTCAGGGGTCCGTCCTTCAGCAACCTCTCGGCCCTCTCCGAAATGGTCCGGGGAGAGCTGGTGGCCGATGTGGTCGCCGTGGTGGGAAGTATCGACATCATCCTGGGGGACGTCGATCGCTGAGACACCTCAACTGCGCCGGAGTGCCCGGGGCAGGATGAGGACCGCCTCGAGCACCGCCAGGAGGAGGAGGGCGGAGGCGATCCGGGGTACGAACTGAGTCACCTCCGGCGGTGAGGTAAACAGCCAGGCCACGAGCGCGGGAACGCCGACCGCGGGGACCACCGCGAACCGGCGGTCCCGGCTGCCCAATCCGAAGTAGACGAGGAGGTTGACCACGGTCAGCCCCACGATCCCGGCGGCGAAGAGGAGCAGCAGCGAGGAGTCCCGTTCGTAACTGCGCCCTAGCACCACGCCCAGCAGGGGGCGGGAGAAGAGGGCGTAGGCGGCGACCACCACCAGGTCCACGGTCAGGAGCAGGGCGGCAGTCTGTAGCAGAAGGCGCCGCCGGATCTGCGCGTTGGGGGCGGCGGCCACCCGGGGGTACATGACCGCGCTGAGGCTGCTGGTGCCGAAGAACAGGATCTTCCCCATCACCGAGAGTCCGGAGTAGAGGCCGGCGCCATAGGGAGTGAGGACGTGGCGTGCGGAGACGACGTCGATGTTGTTGAAGATGGGGGCGGTGGCCGCTCCCGCCACCACGGAGAGGTCCACGAGCCGCTGGCGCGCCTGGTCGGTGGCGGGGCGGGCGCGGTGGCGGGGGTAGACGGCGGAGCCCAGGGCGCCGGCCACCGAGGCGATCGGAACCGCCGCCGGTCCAAGCCCGAGGTGGAGCAGCACCACCGCCAGCACCACCATCGTGCCCCCGTAGAGAAGGAAGTTGACGGCCAGTCTCCCGAAGGCCCGGCGGCCCTGGAGGAACCCGCGCTGGGCCCCGCCCATGGCTGAGATCGGCCCAGCGACCACGGTCACAGCCAGCACCCAGGGATCGGTGAGGTGAAGCAGGAACGCCAGAACCAGGTCCACCGGAACCATGGCGGCGCCCAGCCAGATGCCGATTTGAAGTGATGAGCGCCGGAGCCCGGGCCACATGGCGTCAGGATCCAGCCCCCGCGCCGCCGCGCCGGCGACATCCCGAGCAGCCCCCGCGGCCACGATGAAGGTGGTGGTGTACAGCAGGTTGAGGACGGCCACCACCGAGGTGGACTCCCCGTTGGCCACGGTGCTGAGGTGATGGGCCCCGTACGACTGGGCGACCAGCACTCCCGCGCCCGAGCCTCCGATCCCGATCAGATAGAGGAGGTTGTGCAGCACCAGGGGGTTGCGGAGGAGCTGGCCCCAGTCACGGGCGGGGGCTACCCCGGCCTTCGCTGCGGGGGCCCGATCCGGAGGGCGTTCCACCTCACCATCCTGAACGATCGGACCCCCGGCCCGCACCTCGGGACCGCAGGGTGGGTTGGTAAAGTGGGAGCGAATGAGCAGCGAGCTGACGCGCTGCCTTCTCCGTCCATCGGGGAGCGAGGTCGGACCCGAGATGGTTCCGTGGGGGGCGGAGGGGCACGATGGCTGAGAGCGAGGTGGAAGCTTCGACCCCCAACTTGGCTTCCGGCACCTTGGAGCGCCTCCGGGAGCTGAGATCCCGCTACCCGGTGGCCCGCTCGGCGGTGCTGCCGGCGCTGTGGGTGGTCCAGGACGAGCTGGGGTACCTGCCGCCTTGGGCCGAAGAGGTGGTCGCCGGAGAGCTGGGCCTACTTCCGGGTGATGTGGCCGCCGTCGCCAGCTTCTACTCGATGTACTTCAGCCGCCAGGCCGGCCGGCACTTCGTCCAGGTCTGCCAGAACGTCTCCTGCGCGCTCAGAGGAGCCGATGAGCTGTTGGCCGGGCTGCGCGAGTGGCTCAAGGTCGACGAGGACGGAGCCACCCCCGACGGGGCCTTCACCGTGGAGGGGACCGTTGAGTGCCTGGGAGCCTGCGGCGGAGGGCCGATGATGCAGGTGGACCGCTACAGCTACGAGGACCTGACCTTGGACTCGGCCCGCGAGACCCTGGAGCGGATCAGAGAGGATGGAGGGGGCGCAGCCGGTGCCTGACGGACTGGTCCTCACCCGCTACCAGGGGGCGCCCGGGCTCACCACCTTGGACGGCTATCGCAAGGTCGGCGGGTACCGGGGGCTGGCGCGGGCGCTGGAGATGGGTCCCGAGGCCATCGTGGCGGAGGTCAAGGCGTCGGGGCTGCGGGGCCGGGGAGGGGCCGCATTCCCCACCGGGACCAAGTGGGGCTTCCTCCCGCAGGGGGTCTTTCCCCGCTACCTCGCCGTCAACGCCGACGAGTCGGAGCCAGGTTGCTTCAAGGATCGCGTCCTGATCGAGGAGTACCCACACCAGCTCCTCGAAGGGGTGCTGATCACCGCCTTCGCCCTCCAGGCCAGCCACGCCTTCATCTACATCCGGGGGGAATACCGCAAGCAGCGGGAACTCTTGGAGGCCGTGGTCCGCGAGGCCTACCGGGCCAAGCTGGTCGGCAAGCGGATCCTGGGCAGCGATTTCGGCTGCGAGGTGGTTGTCCATGGGGGGGCCGGTGCCTACATCTGTGGCGAGGAGACCGCCCTGCTGGACTCCCTGGAGGGCCGGCGGGGCCAGCCCCGCCTCAAGCCGCCCTTCCCGGCGGTCAAGGGACTCTATGGCCAGCCGACGGTGGTCAACAACGTGGAGACCCTGTCCAACCTGCCCTACATCGTGACCGAGGGAGGGGCCGCCTACGCCGCGCTGGGCACTGAGGCCAGTCCTGGTACCCGCCTGTTTTGCGTCAGCGGTCACGTGGAGCGGCCGGGAACCTTCGAGGTACCCATGGGGCGCACCACCTTCCGGGACCTCCTGGAGCTGGCCGGGGGGGTCTGGCGCGGTCGAAAGTTCAAGGCCATGCAGCCGGGCGGTGGCTCGATGCAGGTGCTGGGGCCGCAGCACCTGGACGTCCCCCTCGATTTCAAGGCGGTGGCCGATGCCGGCTCCTCGCTGGGAGCGGGTGCCCTGGTGGTGATGGATGAGACCACCTGCATGGTCGAGGTGTCGCGCCGGCTGGTGGACTTCTACCGCCACGAGTCCTGCGGCAAGTGCGTGCCCTGCCGGGAAGGGACCTACTTCGAAAGCCAGCTCATGCACCGGCTGGAGGAGGGGAGCGCCTCCGCCGAGGAACTCGCTAGCCTGGCCGACATCTGTGCCGGGATGGACGGGCGGTGCTTCTGCCCGCTGGGGGACACCGCCACCTGGTTCGTGATGTCCGCCTATCGCATGTTCAAGGATGAGTTCGATGCCCATGTGGGGGCCGGCCACTGCCCGGTGCGAGCTGGCGTGGGGGCGGCCGCCTGATGGGGGAGGCATCCGCACACCCCGACCTGGTGCGCGTCACCGTGGACGACAGGGAGGTCGAGGTCGCCCCCGGCACCCTGGTGTGGGACGCCTGCGAGAGGGCAGGGGTTTTTGTCCCGGTCTACTGCGCCCACAAGAAGCTGGAGCCGGTCGCCGTCTGCCGGATGTGCCTGGTCGAGGTCGAGGGCATGCCCAAGCTGCAGCCGGCCTGCGCCACGCGGGTGGCCGACGGCATGAAGGTGCGGACCCTCACCGAGCAGGTGCGCAAGTTCCGTGACTCCAACCTGGAGTTCCTGCTCCTCAACCACCCCCTTGACTGCCCGGTCTGCGACCGGGGCGGGGAGTGCGACCTGCAGGACTTCACCCAGCGCTTTGGCCCGGGCCGCAGCCGGCAGAGCATCCAGCAGAAGGTGCACTTCGACAAGGCCATCCCCCTCTCCGACAAGATCGTCCTCGATCAGGAGCGGTGCATCCTCTGCTGGCGCTGCGTGCGCTACTACGAGGAGGTCACCGGGGAGCGGGAGATCGTGCTCCAGCAGCGCGGGGTCCATACGGTGGTGGACACCTTCGAGCGGCAGCCACTGCGCAGTCAGTTCCAGGGCAATCTGCCGGAGATCTGCCCGGTGGGGGCGCTGACCCACGCCAAGTACCGATTCCGGGCCCGCCCCTGGGACCTCCGTCGCACGGCCAGCATCTGTTCCCACTGCAGCTACGGCTGCAACCTGTTCATCGACGCTCGCGACGATCAGATCGCCCGTTACGCCAGCAGCGACAACGAGGACGTGGAGGACAGTTGGCTGTGCGACCGGGGACGCTACAGCTTCCCCGAGTACAACGGCCGAGAGCGGGTGACGGCGCCCGAGGCGGTGGTGACCGGTGGGCGCCAGGTGGTGTCCCATCGCGAGGCGGTGGCCCGGGCGGCCGGACAGCTTCTGAGGATCATCTCCGACCGAGGGCCGGAGGCAGTGGCGGTCGTGGGGTCCGACCTCATGACCAACGAGGAGGCGTTTGTCCTGCAGTGGCTGGCGCGGGAGGTGATCGGCACCCCGCACCTGGACCACCGACTGCGTCCGACGCCTCACCTGGACCCGGCCGATTTCGAGCTTAGCATCGCCGGAATCGAGGAGTGTGATCTCATCCTGGTGCTCGGGGAGGAGCCGGAGCGGCTTGCCCCGGTACTGACCCTCCGCCTCCACAAAGCGGCCACCAAGCGCGGCCGCCGGGTGGAGCGGCTGCAGCCGCCTTACGCCTGGACCGAGGTGGCGCAACCGCAGAGAGTTGGCGTCATCTCCAGCGAGCTCGACCGCGATGCGGGCGCGGCCATCCGGGACCAGCTCCGGGGTGCCGGCCACACCGCCCAGCTCCTTACGATCATGGAGCGGGTCAACAGCCGGGGGTGCCAGGACATGGGCCTGCTGCCCGGGTGGCTCCCGGGGTACCTCGCGGCGCCCCAGGCGGGGATGGGCCTCCCGGAGATTCTGCAGTCCTCTGCCACGGGAAAGCTTAAGGCGCTCCTGATCGTGAACCCTTCGGCTGAGCTGGAGGCCGCTCCAGAGTTTGAGGCGGCTCTGCGCGGGGTGGAGGCGGCGGTGGTGGTCACTCCGCATCCTGGAGCTGCCAGCCGCGGGGCCAGCGTGCTCATCCCCGGGCGGACCATCGTCGAGAAGGCCGGCACCGTGACCAACGCTGAGGGCAGGGTTCAGCGGGTGCGGGCGGCCATCGAACCCAGCCTCACAGTTCCCACCGACCTGCGCACGTTGGGTGAGCTGGCCGAGGCGTTGGGCACCAGCCTGGGGGTGTCCCCGATGGCCACCCCCGTATACGAGAAGCTGGCCGCCGCGGTCCCGGCCTATCGGGGGGCCCAGGCGGGGATGAGGGCCCGGTGGGGGAGCGGCGGATGAGCCCGGCGGCAACCTCGGTTCTGCTGGCGGTGGTGGTGGCGGTGGTCAAGGGGGTGCTGATCATCATCGTCCTGATGACCGCCTTTGCCTACCTGACCCTGGCGGAGCGCAAGGTCTCTGCGCGGATTCAGCAGCGCTACGGCCCCAACCGGGTCGGACCCTTCGGGTTCCTGCAACCGGCAGCCGACGGAGTCAAGCTCTTCACCAAGGAGAAGGTGGCGCCTGAGGGGCGAGACAACTTCCTTTACCTCCTAGCCCCGGCCCTGGCTGCCTGCGCCGCGCTCTTCGCCTTCTCGGTCATTCCCATCAACCAGACGATCTGCATCGGCGGGACGCATGGCGCCGGTCCCCTCTCGGCCTCGTGCCCCGGGGGTTACCCGCTGCACTGGGACCTGGCCCATCTCAACATCGGACTCCTCTTCATCCTCGCCATCACCTCGCTCGGGGTGTACTCCATCTTCCTGGGGGGCTGGGCGAGCAACTCCAAGTACCCCCTCCTCGGGGCACTGCGAAGCTCGGCTCAGCTGATCAGCTATGAGATGGCGGTGAGCTTCGCCCTGATCGGGCCTGTCCTGCTGGCCGGCTCCCTCAACCTCGAGACCATCGTCACCCAGCAGCACTCCCTGTGGTTCGTATTCCTTCAGCCCATGGGGTTCCTGCTCTACTTCACGGGGGCCCTGGCGGAAACCAACCGGCTGCCCTTCGACCTTCCCGAGGCCGAGGCGGAGCTGGTGGCCGGGTACCACACGGAGTACTCAGGAATGCGGTTCGGCCTCTTTTTCATGGCCGAGTACATCAACATGGTCACTGTCTGCTCCATCGCCACCGTGGTATTCCTGGGCGGCTGGATGGCCCCGTTCTTCTTCCTGCCCAACTGGCTCGGCCCGATCTGGTTTGTGGGCAAGGTCGTCCTGCTGCTCTTCGTGATGATGTGGGTGCGCTGGACCTTCCCCCGGCTGCGCTACGACCGGCTCATGCAGTTCGGGTGGAAGGTGCTGCTGCCCCTGGGGCTGGCCAACCTGATGTTGACCAGCGTGTTCGTGGCACTGCGGTGACCCGGGCCATCCGACTACCGGAGGTGAGCTCCTATGTTCCGTGAGCTGCTGGGGGGCTTGCGCACCACCATGCGGGAGATGGTGAGCCCGCCGATCACCATCCAGTACCCCGAGGAGCAGCGCCCGGTCCCGCCCCGGCATCGCGGGCGGCACATCCTCCACCGCTACGACAACGGGCTGGAGAAATGTATCGGCTGCGAGCTCTGTGCCGGTGCCTGCCCCGTGGGGTGCATCTACGTGCAGGCGGCGGAGAACGACCCGGAGCACCCGGTCTCTCCCGGTGAGCGCTACGCGATCCGCTATGAGATCAACCTCATGCGCTGTATCTACTGTGGCTATTGCGCCGAGGCCTGTCCCACCGAGGCCATCACCCTGGGGCCCCGACTGGACCTGGTCGACTACAAGCGGGAGCATTTGGTGGCCACCAAGGATGATCTCCTGGAGGCCTGGCCGGGCTTCCAGCCGCTCCCGGTGGCCGTCGCCCCCGGCCTTGGCCAGGCCGCCTCTCAACCCAGCCCGAGAGGGGCCGGGTCCAGCCACGCCGGGCCCGCTGGCTCAGCGCCCGGTCTCCGGCCTCCGATCCCCGGCGGGAGGGGAGGGGCGGAGTGAGCGTCGTCTTCGGCCTGGCGGCGGTGATCGCCTTCATGGGAGCCCTGGGAGTGGTGCTGAGCCAGCGCACCATCTACTCGGCGATGAGCCTGGTGCTCAACATGGTGGCGCTGGCAGTGCTCTTCCTGCTCCTGGACGCCCAGTTCATCGCCGCTGTCCAGATCATCGTCTACGCCGGCGCTGTGATGGTGCTCTTCGTTTTCATCATCGCCCTGCTCTCCCCGGGAGCGGAGGAGCGGCTGCGGTCGGTGGAGTTGCGCCTTCTGCTGGGTGGAGTCGGCGCGGTGGCCTTCACGCTGCTCATCGGGCGCCTCACCCTCAACGGGATCACCGTGGGGGCGCATGGGCGTCTGCACGGGGCCCTGGGGCCGTTCTCACCGGTGGCGGTGAACGCCCACGGTCAGGTCCAGACCCTGGGCGACCAGCTCTTCACGACCTACCTGCTTCCCTTCGAGGTCACCTCACTGCTGCTGCTGGTGGCGGCCGTGGGGGCCGTGTACCTCTCCCGGCGGCGGAGGCAGTTGGCGTGAGTGGGCTGTTTCCGGGCTTCCTCATCCTCTCCGCCGCCATGTTCGCCATCGGGGCAGCTGGAGTCCTGGTGCGCCGTAACCCGATCGTGGTGTTCATGTGCATCGAGCTGATGCTGAACTCGGCGAACTTGGCCCTGGTCACCTACGCCCGCTACACCCACACCATGGCCGGCCAGGTCTTCGCCCTCATCGTGATCGCCGTGGCCGCCAGTGAGGTGGTGGTTGGGCTGGCGCTGATCACCGGCGTCTACCGCAGCGGGAGGCGCCTCGACCTGGACGAGCTCAGCGAGATGTCCGAGTGAACCCTCAGCTCACGCTGGTGCTCAGCGCCGTCGTCCTGGGGCTGCCCACCGCCTCCTTCGCCGTCAACGCGGTGACCGCCGGGCGACTGCCGCGGCGACTGGTCACCTACCTGGGGCCGGGATCGGTGCTGGCGGCCTTCGTGGCGACCCTGGTGCTCTTGGCCACGATGCTGGCCCAGAGCCCGTCCCACCGCGGCGTTACGGTCACCTTCTGGAACTGGCTGAACGCCTCCGTAGGAAGCGGGTCGGGGGTGACTGCCCACTCCGGCCTCAGCGCCGCCTTCAGCCTGCGCATCGACCCCCTCTCCATCTTGATGATGCTGGTGATCACCGGGGTCGGCGGGGTGATCCACGTCTACAGCGTTGGCTACATGGCCGAGGACCCGGGGTTCAACCGCTTCTTCGCCCTGATGAACCTCTTCATCACCAGCATGCTGGTGCTGGTGATGAGCAACAGCCTGGTGTTCCTCATCGTCGGCTGGGCCATGGTGGCCTTCGCCTCCTATGTCCTGATCGCCTTCTGGTACCAGCGGCCCTCGGCGGTGCTGGCGGGGCGCAAGGCCTTCATCACCCAGGTGATCGGGGACGTCGGGCTGGTTCTGGCCGCCTTCCTCATCTTCCTCAACCTGCGGGGCCCCTCCGGACGGCTGCTGCACACCGTGGATATGCAGACCATCTTCGCCAACGTCGGGCCCTCTGCCCATTTCCACGGCGGGCTGGGTCCGGTCGGCGGGGGCATGGTGACCGCCATCGGGATCCTGCTCTTCCTGGGTGCCGCTGCCAAGTCGGCGCAGTGGCCACTGCACACCTGGCTCCCCGATGCCATGGAGGGCCCCACCCCGGTGTCGGCGCTGATCCACGCCGCCACCATGGTGACCGCGGGCGTCTATCTGGTGGCGCGGTTCCACCCGGTCTTCCAGCAGGCGCCGGTGGCCGCCGGGCTGGTGGCGGTGGTGGGGATCGGCACCGCCCTCATGGCCGGCATCATCGGCTGCACCCAGTACGACATCAAGCGGGTGATCGCCTACTCGACCATGAGCCAGATCGGGTTAATGATCTTCGCGGTGGGCGTGGGCGCCTACTCCGCCGGGATGTTCCAGTTCTTCACCCACGCCTGCTTCAAGGCCCTTCTCTTCCTGGCCGCCGGCAATGTGATCCATGCCCTCCATGACGACCAGGACATAAGGGTGATGGGAGGTCTGCGCCGGCACATGCGCTGGACCTTCCTCGCCTTCACCACCGGCTCCCTGGCCCTGGCCGGCATTCCCATCTTCGCCGGCTTCTTCAGCAAGGAGGAGCTCCTGGGGCAGGGGCTGGCCCTGGGCCCTGCGGTCCCCTGGTTGTGGGTGATCGGGGTGTCGGTGAACGTCCTCACCAGCTTCTACATCTTCCGGGTCGTCTGGGTGGCGTTCACCGGAGAGCCACGCTCCGAGAACGCGGAGCACGCCCACGAGGCGCCCACGGTGATGTTGCTCCCGGTGCTGGTGCTCGCCGGCCTCTCCACGGTTGTGGGATTCCTCAACATTGACTTCGCCGGTTTCGCGCCGGTGACCCTGTTCCAGGCCTTCCTTCAGCCGGTGGTGGGCATACCGGCGGCCCACGCCAGTGCCCTGGTAGATGGGCTGGCCCTGCTCGCCGGGGTTCTGCTGAGCCTCCTGGGGCTGGGGGTGGCCTGGGCGGTGTACGGCAAGCAGGTGCTGTCGCGCGAACTGATCCCCCAACGCCTGCCCTGGCTCTACCAGCTCTCCTTCCGCAAGTTCTATTGGGATGAGGTGTACGACGTGGCCCTGGTGGGGCCGGTGCTGGCCCTGGCCACCGGGGTGCGGCGGGTCCTGGAGCCCGGGGTGTTCGATTCGGCGGTGGGAGGGGTGAGGGATGCGGTGGCCCAGCTGAGCGCCGACCTGCGGACCTTCCAGACGGGCTTCCTCAAGGACTACGCGCTCTGGTTCTTCTTCTTCGCCGTCTTGGGGGTGGTGCTCATGGGGCTGAGGCTCACATGAGCTGGCCGATTCTCTCGGTGACGCTGTTCCTGCCCCTGGCGGGGGCGGTGGCCATTCTGGCCATCCCATCCTCCAGGGCCCGGGCAATCCGTCTGGCACTGATGGCGGTGACAGCTCTAACCCTGGGACTCACCTGCGTTGTCTTGGTGGCCTACCTGGCAGTGCCCTCGGCGGCCGCCTCGAAGCTCAGCGGCACCGCCAACGGCCAGGCCCTCTCGACGATTCACTCGCCCATCACCTTCCAGTTCCAGGAGCAGGTCAACTGGTTGCAGTCGGGGACTTCGCTTTCCCACCTGCACCCGGCCTTCAACGAGGGCAACTCCGCCTTCAACCAGGCCGCTCCGCCGCCCATCAACTTCTCCTATCACCTCGGGGTGGACGGACTCTCGGTCTGGCTGATGGCGCTGGCGGCTCTCCTATTTCTGGTGGCAGCCGTGGTCCTCTCTCAGCGGGAGAAGAGGCTGCGCACCTTCGCCGTCCTGATGCTGCTCTCCGAGGTGGGCGTGCTCGGAGTGCTCACCTCCCTTGACCTGATCCTCTTCTACTTCTTCTGGGAGGCCGCCCTGATCCCCCTGTACTTCCTCATGATCGGGTGGGGAGACCGCAACCGGGGCCGGGCCGCGCTCAAGTTCATCATTTACACCGTCGCCGGCAGCCTCTTCATGCTGCTGGCCATCTTCGGGGTGTACTTCATCACCGGGGCTCAGACCGGCGTTTACACCTTCGACCTGCCCACCCTGATCGCCGCCCAGTCGTTCGTCCATACCACCCAGGCCACGACCTTCAGCTTGTTTGGCCACAGCTTCTCGCTGCTCAACCCCCAGGAGTGGCTGTTCCTGGCCTTCGCCCTGGCCTTCGCCATCAAGGTGCCACTCGTACCCTTCCACAGCTGGCTGCCCGATGCCTACAGCTCCGGGACCACCCCCTTCCTGATCTTCTTCGCGGGCATCGTCAGCAAGCTGGGGGCGTTCGGGCTCATCCGCTACAACCTGACCCTCTTCCCCCAGGCCAGCCACACCTTCCAGCCCCTGATGCTGGGCCTGGCCATCGCCAGCATTCTTTACGGGGCGCTGGCGGCTCTCGCCCAGACTGACATCAAGCGGATCGTGGGCTTCGCCTCCATCAGCCACCTGGGTTTCGTGGTACTGGGGATCTTCGCCCTCAACGTGGACGGACTAAACGGGGCGATCATCCAGATGGTCAACCACGGCATCGTGATCGCGGCCCTCTTCATCTGCGTGGGGGTCGTCGAGTCCAGGTTCGCCACCCGCACCCTGTCCCAGCTGGGTGGGCTGGCGCGCCCCATGCCGGTGCTGGCGGGGCTGTTCCTGGTGGTCACCCTGGCCGGACTGGGCATGCCACTGCTCAACAGCTTCGTCGGGGAGTTCCTCATCCTGCTGGGTGCCTTTCAGTCCAGCCCGGTGTGGGCGGTGCTGGCCAGCCTGGGGGTGATCCTGGCCTGCTGGTACATGCTTCGGCTTTACCAGGGCCTGACCCAGGGCGAGCTTCGCCTGCCGGGGACGGAGGCGGTCTCCGAGCAGCTCCAGACCGTGTCCCGCAGGCTGGGACGGCTCGATGTGGGCCCGGTTGAGGTGGTGGCCCTGGTCCCCCTGGTGGCCCTCATGCTCGTCATCGGCGTCTATCCCGCCCCGGTCATCCGCTACGGGAGGTTCAGTGCCGCACAGTACGTGCAGGCGGCCAACCGTCAGACCGCCACCGACCCTGCGCTGGCGAGCTCGCGCGCCACCGCGAGGAGCCTGCCGTGATGGCGTCCACCGCGCCCGGGTACCCCCTCCACTTCGTCCCCGTCGGCAACCTCCTGGGGATCCTGCCCATCCTCATCGTCGGAGGGGGGGCGGTCATGGTCCTGCTCTGGGACCTGGTTCGCCCCCGCGGTCAGGAGGTGTGGCTGGCCGGACTGACCGGCCTCTTCCTGCTGGCAGCCCTGGGGACCGCCATCGGCCAGTGGATCGCCAACTCCGGCCCCATCGTGGTCTTCAACGGGGCCTACGCCAACGACCGCTTCGCCCTCTTCGCCGACTTCGTGGTGCTGATCACCGCCCTCGCCGTGGTGGTGCTCAGCCCCGGCTACCTGCGGCGCCGGGGGCTGGCGGAGGGCGAGTACTACATCCTGCTCCTGGCCTCGGTGGCCGGCATGCTGGTGCTGGACGGGGCCCTCAACCTGATCGTCATCTTCCTCGGCATCGAGCTGCTGTCCATCCCGCTGTACGTGCTCGCCGGCTTCGCCCGCGACGACCAGCACAGCCAGGAAGGGGCGATGAAGTACCTCCTGCTGGGGGGGTTCGCCTCCGGCTTCCTCCTCTACGGGATGGCACTTCTGTACGGGGAGACTGGGCACACCTCCCTCACCGCCATCCACGCCTTCCTCCTTCGTGATGCAACCGCCGGACACATCGACCCCATGGTCCTGGCGGCGGTGGGCCTCCTGGCGGTGGGTCTGGCCTTCAAGGTGTCGGCGGCGCCGTTCCACTGGTGGACCCCCGACGTCTACCAGGGCTCTCCGGCGGTGGTGACCACCTTCATGTCGGTCGCCACCAAGGTGGCGGCCTTCGCGGTCTTCCTGCGCCTCTTCTCCGCCACCCTCGCCCCCTACCGGGCCGAGTGGACGGTGCCCATAGCGGTGGTGGCGATCATCTCCATGATCTACGGCAACGTGGTGGCGGTGGCCCAGACCTCGATCAAGCGCCTTCTGGCGTACTCCGGTATCGCTCAGGCCGGCTACATCATGATCGGGGTGGCGCTGGGCCGTCCCGACGGCACCCAGGCGTCGCTCTACTACCTGGCCGCCTACGCCTTCATGAACACCGGAGCCTTCGCCGTCGTCACCATCCTCAGCCGGAGGGGCGAGGACTGCGATCGCTACTCCGAGCTGGCAGGGTTGGCCCGGCGGGAGCCGGTGCTGGCGGGGCTGATGTCCCTGTTCATGCTGTCGCTGGCGGGATTCCCCCTCACCGTGGGCTTCTTCGGAAAGTTCTTCCTGTTCTCGGCGGCCATCCACGATGGGCAGCTCGCCCTCGCCATCTGGGGCATCCTGACCTCCGCCGTCTCCCTGTTCTACTACCTCAGAGTGATCCTCAAGATGTACGCGCCGGCTGCCGACGTGGGAGCGGTCGAGGAGTTCGAGGTGGCCTCGGTGTCGCCCGAGGGCACGGCCATGGCAGCACCCACCGCCGTAGGCCCCGCGGTGCTGGTCGTGGCGCTGGCCGGGGCCGGCACCATCGTGCTGGGGATCTTCCCCGCCGTGATCTACACCCTCCTCCAGGGCATCTCGGTCGTCCACGGCTGAGGGCGGGAGGGTGAGTGACCTGGGAGAGCCGGCCTCTCCGGACCCCGGCCGCCCGGTTCATCTCCGCGGTCTCGTGAGCCTGGTCATCCCCGCTCACAACGAGGAGCCCAACATGGCCCGCGTGGTGGGCGGGGCGGTCACCGCGCTACGCGAGGTGGCCGACAGCTTCGAGGTGGTGCTGGTGGACGACGGCAGCACCGACCGGACCGTGGACGAGGCCCGCCGGGCCATGGGAGCCAGTGCCGACAAGCTGCGCGTCGTGAGGCACGAGCGCAAGTCAGGGTACGGGGTGACGGTCGCCGACGGCCTGCGGGCAGCACGCGGCGATTGGGTGGCCTTCATGGACGGCGACGGCCAGTTCGACCCGGCCGACCTCTCCCGTCTGGCGGCCAAGGCGGCGGGCGCCGACCTGGTGGCGGGATTCCGGATGCGGCGCGCCGACCCCTGGCACCGCTCGGTGGTGAGCCGCACCTTCAACGTCTTCGTGCGGGTCCTCTACGGCGTGCGCTATCGGGATGTGGATTGCGGCTTCAAGCTAATGCGGCGCGAAGTCCTGACGGTCGCCCACCCCATCCTGGCCCGCTCGGCGCTCCTGAACACCGAGATCTACTTCAAGGCCGGACGGGCGGGGCTGAGGGTGACCCAGGTGGGCCTCACCCACCACCCGCGGATCGCCGGGGTGAGGTCGGGAGGGCGGCTCATCCCCATCCTGAGGGCGGTCCGGGAACTGGTCAAGCTACGCTGGTGGTTGGCCCGGACCTGGGCACCTCCGCCTAGGCCGCGCTCCGGAAGCTCTCCAGGGTGAGCCTGAGCCCCTCCTCGAGGGAGACCTGCGGGGTCCAGCCCAGCCGGGATCGGGCTCGCGCCGGGTCGAGGTAGCTCGCGGGGACCTCGCCGGGCCTCGCCGGTACGAACTCCGGGTCAGCCGGAAGCCCGGCCAGCGCCGTGAGCGTCCGGGCGACCGTGACGATCGAGGTCGGTATCCCGGTGCCGATGTTGATCGGGCCCTGCGTGGCGGCGCCCAGGGCCAGCACGTTGGCGCGGGCCACATCCCCCACGTACACGAAGTCGCGGGTCTGCTCTCCGGTCCCGGTCACCCGCGCGGGCTCGCCCTGGAGCAGGCGGCGGCAGCTGATCGCCACCATGCCCGCCTCCCCCGTTCCGTCCTGGTGCGGTCCGTAGACGTTGCCGTAGCGCATAGCGGCGTACGAGAGCTTGAAGGTCCGCTGGAACATCCCGAGGTATCCCTCTCCGGCCAGCTTGGCGGCGCCGTATGGGGCCAGGGGACGGGCAGGAGAGGTCTCCCTGGTGGGGAGTCGCCGGGCGCGTCCGTATATGGCGCCTCCCGAAGAGGCGAATACGAACCGGGGCCGTCCGGCGTCCACGACCGCCCGCAGCAGGGCGAGCGTGGCCACGACGTTGTTGAGGGCGTCCCCCGCCGGATCGCGCAGCGACCGGCTCACCCCGCCCTGGGCCGCAAGGTGGAGGACCGCGGTGGGCTGGAAGCGGGCCAGGGCCTGAAGCGCCGCTGGAGTGGAGAGCTCCGCCTCCACCCTGTCCGCCTCCGGGGGGATCTCAACTCCGCAGGCGTGGCGAAGGTCATCGATGACCAGCACGCGCGCCCCCTGCTCAAGCAGGAGGGCCACGGTGTGGGTCCCGATGAACCCGGCCCCTCCGGTGACCACCACCCGGGGCACCCGATTGGAGCTGGTCATCGGGGCATGGTAACTGAGCGCCTCCGGGTCGCCCCAACTCACCACGTTCATGCTGGGTGGGAGAATCTCTCGGACGGGCAGGGGCCCCAGGCACGACGAGATCGCAAGCAGAGGAGACTTGAGCAAAATCGCACGTCGCTTCGGCATGTTCGGAGCCGGCAGCGAGGCAGGGCAGCGGCGTTGGTTGCTGGCCGCGCTGGTGCTGTTCCTGCTGCTGCGAATCCCATCCTGGTTCGAGCCCCACTGGTACACGGACGAGGCGGGGTACGCCAACACTGCCTACCTCGCAGCCCACGGCCGGGTCCTCTACCTCACCGTGTGGAACAACAAGCCTCCACTCCTGTTCTGGATCTACGACATCGCCCTCAGCTGGTTCGGTCCGAGTGAACTCGGGCTGCATCTCCTGTCCACTCTCGCGGGGGGGCTGACCCTGGCGGTCATCTGGCAGATGGTCCGCCGAGAGTGGGGGGGGAGGGGGATGGGCCGAACGATGGTGGTCGCCACCCTCCTGCTCGGGCTGCCCCTTCTCAGCGCCGAGCTGGCCCTCCCGGAGAACTTCCTCATCTTCCCGGAGGCGGCTGGGATGCTCCTCCTCCTGCGCTCCTTCTCGGAGCGGGGCCGGTGGCGGGCGGCGCTGGAACTGGGGGCGGGGGTGGCATTCGGGCTGGCCTGCCTGATCCAGCAGACGGTGGCCGGGCCGCTGTTGGCCATGGTGTTCCTGGTTGCGCTCATGCCCCGGGCTGGGTCTGTTCGCGGAGCCCTTCGGGTGCTCGTGGCCGGGGCCGTGGTCACCCTGGCGGGGATCGCCCCCTACCTGATCTGGGCCGGGCCCGGCCACGTCTACTACTTCCTGGTGACCTCCTTCGAGGGCTACACCTCGCGCACCCTGCCTCTAAACGCGCTGACCCTCCTTCCCCGGGCAGCCGCCGGACTCCTGCTGGCCCTGGGGGTGGTGGCGGCGCGGAAGAGGGATCCGCGTACGGTCCTCATCTGGACCTGGTTCGGGGTGGACCTCCTTACCTACGTCCTTCCCAACCGGCCCTATCCCTTTCATCTCCTGCCCGCCGCGGTGCCCCTGGCGCTGGTGGTGGGCCGGCTGCCGCGGCCCTCTCTGGCAACGCTGCGGCTCTCGTTCGCACCGCTGGTGGCGGGGGCACTTCTCAGCGCAGCACTGTGGGGCCAGCTCATGGCCACCTACCTGCCGAATGACGACTTCTACACGGCCGGGCGAACCGTGCTCTACTACCCGATGTTCGTGGGCCGGGCCACCGGGGTCGTGTCGAAAGCCAGCTACCAGGACTTCTACGACTACCGGGTGCGCGCCGAGGCCGAGGCCGGAAGCTGGATCCGGGCGCACGGACTGACCGGTGCTCGCGCCGTGGTCTGGTCGCCGGACAGCTGGGCCTATCTCTTGGTTCCGGTGCACTCGGTGATGCCGGCCCCGCCCATCTACAAGGACTTCGACTGGCTGGGGCAGTCGGGCCTGATCCAGCGGACCCTCAGCGAGCGACCGGAGCTGATCCTGGTGACCAACGACGCCCTCAACGCGTACGGGCCCCTGCAGCCGATCCTAAGCCGCCTGTACACCAAAGTGGAGACCTCCTCGGATGGCTCTCTCTGGCTGCTCAACGCGGACCTGCAGCAGGTGGGTGTGAGTCGGGCAGTGGGGGCGACGTCCGAGCCGTCTCCTGGCTAAGATCGGGGAGTGCGGCTCTGGGTGGGTCCCCCGGCGATCGGCCTCGCGATGATCGCGCTGCTGGCCGGATGCGGGCAACCCGCCGCCCCACGGCCGAGGCCCACCCCATCTCCCACCCCGCCGTCGGTTGCCCAGCTCGTGGAGACGGCAGCCCACACCTTCATGAGCCAGATGGTGGCGGGCGACTACCCCGCGCAGTGGAGCGAGCTGGCTCCGCCCGCGCAGGCGATGTGGCCCTCTGAAGCCGCCCGGTCTGCCTTCCTTTTCGCCAAGTTCCAGGGGGCGGCAGCGATTAGCGGATTCCAGACGGGAGCGCCGGCCCCTCCTTCCACCTGGGTAGACAGGGAGGACCCCGCGGTCCAGGTGGCGGGAGCCTATGCCGTCCCCGTCCAGATTCAGTTCAGCTCGCCAGCACAAATCCTACCGACCGGGGTGGCGGCAGATTATGCCAAGCTTGAGTTGATGCTCGTGCCGCAGTCATCCGGGCCGCCGCTGGTGGTGGGGGAGGGGCCGAGCTCGATCGACGCGCCCGTGATCGTGCCGCCTTCTCCACCCACGGAGGGCGCCTCCGTCCCCGTCCTCATGTACCACGTGGTGGCCCCCTTCCCGAATCCTGCTCAGTGGAACAGCACGTACGCATACGACCTGGAGTACGGGCTGACGGTGACTCCATCCCAGTTCGCCGCCCAGATGGCGTACCTCTCCGGCGCCGGTGCCCACGCCATCTCACTGACCCGCCTGGCGGACTTCCTCCTGTACGGTCTCCCGCTGCCGCCCAAGCCGGTCGCCATCACCTTCGACGATGGCCGGGAGAGCCCCCTGCAAAACGCTGTCCCGGTGCTCCGAACCTACGGCTACACCGCCACCTTCTTCGTCCCCAGCGGGCTGGTGGGCAGGTACGTGACCACCCGCGCTGGCACCAATCCGCAGCACTACCTGACCTGGTCACAGATCGATCAGCTGGCGCACAGCGGCTTCTGGATCGAGGACCACACCCTTTTCGACAACACCCCGCTCTGGGGCCTGTCCAGCTCAGAGGTCCAGCAGCTGGCGGGGCAGACCGGGGCTGCCATCGCCGCCCAGACCGGGGTTCCCGTCCAGTTCATCGCCTACAGTGGGCTCTGGCCCTTCACCACATCCACCCAGAGTGGTCCGGCGGAGAGCATCCTGTTCCAGGAGCTTGCCCAGCTCGGCTACGTCGGGGGGGCGGTCGACGCGCGGGTGGACTCCGCGGCCCAGGCCACCGGCCAGATCTGGCAGATACCGCGGGTCCGGATGAACCCCAATGAGCCCGGGCCGGCCCTCGGGCCCTGGCTGTCGTAAGAGGTGGCGATGGACCAAGCGGAGCTCGAGGTGGTGGTGGAGATCCCCCGGGGAAGCCGCAACAAGTACGAGATGGACCACACCACCCACCGGATCCGCCTCGACCGGGTGCTGCACTCCTCGGTGCACTATCCCACCGACTACGGGTACATCCCCGACACGCTGGCGGAGGACGGCGACCCTTTGGACGCCCTGGTGGTGGTCGAGGAGGGTACGTTCCCCGGATGCTCGGTCCCGGCCCGTCCGATCGGGCTCCTGCACATGGCCGATGAGAACGGGAGGGACGTGAAGGTGCTCTGTGTCGCCGCCTCGGATCCTCGCTTCGACGAGATCCGCGAGCTGGGCGACCTGGCCCCCCATTGGCTGCGGGAGATCGAGATCTTCTTCGAGACCTACAAGCGACTGGAGGACTCTAAGGAGGTGACGGTCGGCGGCTGGGAGGGGCGGGAGGCGGCCTGGGAGGCGGTCCTGGACTGCCGGAGACGGCTGGGGCGGTCGGCCGGCTGAAGTCGGCCCAGGTCCGACTGCCTAGAATGGACTCGGTTTCCGCATTGGGGTGGGCTCGTGCCCGGGCAGGGGAGGTCCGATGAGGCAGAAGGTTTCGGTGATCGGGGCGGGAAACGTGGGGGCTACCACGGCCCAGCGGCTGGCCGAGATGGATCTCGTCGACGTAGCACTGGTGGACGTGGTGGAGGGGCTGGCCGAGGGAAAGGCCCTCGACCTGCGCGAGGCGGCGCCGGTGGTGGGCTACGACAGCTCGGTGGCGGGTTCGACGGACATGGCGATCACCGAGGGGTCGCGGGTGGTGGTCGTCACCTCCGGCCTGGCCCGCAAGCCGGGCATGAGCCGGGATGACCTGATCAGCGCCAACGCCCAGATCGTGGGCCCGGTGGTGGAAGAGGTGGTGCGCCACTCCCCCGAGGCGGTGCTGGTCATGGTGACCAACCCCCTCGATGTGATGACGGAGCTCGCCATCCGGGCCAGCGGCCTGGACCGTCGCCGGGTGATCGGGATGGCCGGGGTGCTGGACACGGCCCGGTTCCGCTCCTTCGTGGCCGCCGAGCTCGGAGTCTCCGTGCGCAGCGTGGAGGCCTACGTGCTGGGTGGGCACGGCGACACCATGGTGCCGCTCAGGGGGGTCACCAGCGTCGCCGGGGTGCCGGTGGGGCGGCTAATTCCGGACGGCCGTCTGGAGGAGATCGTGCAGCGGACCCGGGACGGGGGCGCCGAGGTGGTGAAGCTGCTCAAGACCGGATCCGCCTACTACGCGCCCGCCGCCGCGGTGGCCCAGATGGTGGACGCCATCCTCCGCGACCGCGGGCTAGTGCTGCCCTGCGCCATCCGCCTGGAGGGGGAGTACGGGCTCAGCGGAGTGGTGATGGGGGTCCCGGTCAAGCTCGGAGCCGGTGGTGTCGTGGACGTCCTGGAAGTGGAGCTGACCCAGTCCGAGAGGGCGGAACTGGAGCGGTCCGCCGCCGCCGTCCGGGAAGTGACGGCGGTGCTGGGCTGATGGCCGCCAGCTTCTCCTCGCCGTCCGCAGCCGACGTCCGCCGCCCCGACCGGTGGTGGGTCTACCCAGCCAACGTCGCGGCCTGGCTCAGCCTCTTCGGACTCTACAGCCTCTGGACCATAGTCTTCTTCCACTCCAACCAGTACCACCAGTACCTGTCGCCCTTCTACTCGCCCCAGGTGGCGGTGGGGCGGACCCCGGTCTCCCCGGCGCTTTTCATCTTCTACATCCCGCTGGGGTTCCGGGCCACCTGCTACTACTACCGCAAGGCCTACTACCGCGCCTTCTTCTCTGATCCGCCGGCATGCGCGATCCGCGAGCCCCAGATCCTGGCTGGCGCCTCCCCCACCGGCAGGGGGTCCGCCTACCGGGGGGAGAGCCGGCTGCCCTTTGTGCTCAACAACCTGCACCGCTTCCTCGTGTACTTTGCGGTGGGCTTCTTGGTGGTGCTCTGGATCGATACCTACCAGGCCTTCTGGTACCACGGCCACCTGGGTTTCGGCCTGGGCACGGCGATCATGCTGGTCAACATCACCTTCCTCAGCGCCTACACCTTGGGCTGCCACTCCCTCCGCCACCTGGTTGGAGGTGGAGTGGATTGCTTCAGCTGTGCCCTGGGGGGACGGCAGCGCCACCGGGCCTGGAAGGGGGTGAGCTGGCTCAACGCCCGCCACTCCACCTTCGCCTGGATCAGCCTGTTCACCCTGGTCGCCACCGATCTTTACATCCGTCTCTTGCAGTACGGGGTCATCCACGACCCCCATCTCGGATTCTGAGGAGGGGAGGATGACCGCAGAGGCGGAGTACGACGTCCTGGTCCTGGGGGCTGGGGGGGCGGGGATGCGGGCCGCCATCGCCGCCGCCGAGGCGGGCTGCTCGGTAGGGGTGGTTTGTAAGTCCCTCCTGGGCAAGGCCCACACGGTGATGGCCGAGGGGGGGATCGCCGCCGCTCTCGGCAACCTGGATCCCGAGGACTCCTGGGAGACCCACTTCGGGGACACCATGCGGGGCGGGGCGATGGTCAACAACTGGCGGATGGTGGAGCTCTTCGCCCACGAGGTGATCGATAGGGTCATCGAGCTGGAGCAATGGGGGGGGGTCTTCGACCGCACCAAGCAGGGCAAGATCAGCCAGCGCGCCTTCGGTGCCCACTCGTGGAGGCGGCTCGCCCACATCGGCGACCGCACCGGGCTGGAGCTCATCCGCACCTGCCAGGACCGCCTGGTCCATCAGGAGGGGGTCACGGTCCACATGGAGACCACCATGACCCGTCTTCTGAAGGACGGTGACCGGATCGCCGGCGCCACCGGGTACCAGCGGGCGGATGGGGAGTTCATCACCATCCGGGCCAAGGCGGTGGTGCTGGCCACCGGAGGGTGGGGTCGGATGTACCGCATCACCTCCAACTCGTGGGAGGGCACCGGGGACGGGGCGGCCATGGCCTATGAGGCCGGAGCTGAGCTCAAGGACATGGAGTTCGTCCAGTTCCACCCCACGGGCATGGTGTGGCCGCCGGGCGCCCGGGGGATCCTGGTCACCGAGGCGGTCCGCGGAGAGGGCGGCATCCTGCGCAACTCTCTGGGTGAGCGCTTCATGGAGCGCTACGACCCGGTGAAGAAGGACCTCTCCTCCCGGGACGTTGTCGCCCGCTCCATCTTCAAGGAGGTCCAGGCCGGGCGCGGCTCGCCTCACGGGGGAGCCTTCCTGGACGTGACCCACCTTGGCTCCGAGACCATTCGCCGGCGGCTGCCGTCCATGTACGAGCAGTTCCACAGCCTCGCCGGGGTTGACATCACCAAGGAGCCGATGGAGGTCGCCCCCACGATCCACTACACCATGGGCGGGATCAACGTGGAGGCTGACACCGCCGCCACCACCGTGCCGGGGCTGTTCGCCGGCGGGGAGGTGGCGGCGGGTCTTCACGGCGCCAACCGGCTGGGCGGGAACTCCCTGGGCGACATCCTGGTGTTTGGCAAGCGGGCGGGAGACGCCGCCGCCGAGTACGCGAAGACGCTGCCCCAGCTGCCCGCGGTTGACGAGGGCCAGATCGAGGAGGAGCGCCGGGTGCTGCTCCGCCCGCTGTCTGGCGGGGAAGGGGAGGACCCCTACCGTCTGCACCGCGAGCTGCAGGAGGCGATGCAGGCGGGGGCCGCCATCGCGCGCACGGACGAGTCCCTTCGAGAGGCGCTGGAGAGAATCCTGGAGCTCAAGGAGCGGGCGGCGAGGATCAGGGTCCCGGGGGGCCGGGCCTACAACCCGGCCTTCAGCGGCGCGCGGGACGATCTCTTCATGCTGACCGTGAGCGAGGCCATTGTGCGCTCCGCCCTAGAGCGACGGGAGAGCAGGGGCTCGCAGTGGCGCCTCGACCACCCGGACCGGGACGATGAGCTGGGCCAGGTCAACCTGGTTGCCCGGCTGGGCGGCGGCGGCCACATGGAAGTGGTCCGGCGCAAGCGCGAGCCCATGCCAGAGCGGCTGGCGGAGCTGGCCGCCGGCCAGACCCGGGTGGCGGCCACGGTGCTGGCGGACGCCGCTGAGGCCAAGCTCCATGCCCGCCAGAAGGGGCAGCCTGCGCCCAAGCCGGAGATCTCACCCGACGAGGAGCTGCCCAAGAAGCTCCGCATCACCTACGCGGATGGCGAGACCGGCCGCGAGGTTGCCTTCCGGGTCTGGAGGGGCAACGCCGCTGGAGGCGGTTTCGAGCACTACCGGGTGCCCGTGGTGGAGGGGATGGTGGTGCTGGATGGCATCCACTGGATCCAGGCCAACCGGGCGGGCGACCTCGCGTGCCGCTGGAACTGCAAGGCGGCCAAGTGCGGCTCCTGCAGCGCCGAGATCAACGGGCGGCCAGCTCTTCTGTGCAAGACCAGAGTCGACGACCTACTCCCCCTGGTTCCGGAGATCGTCGTGCAGCCGATGCAGTCGTTCCCCAAGGTGGGAGACCTGGTAACCGACGTCAGCTGGAACTACGAGGTCAACCGGAAGATCCAGCCCTTCACCCCGGCACCCGGTGACTTGGCGCCCTTCGACATCCAGCAGCGCGACATCGAGAGGGTGATCGAGCAACGCCGCTGCATCGAGTGCTTCCTCTGCCAGGACGTCTGCCATGTGATGCGCGAGCACCAGGGGATGGCGCGCTTCTTCGGCCCTCGCTTCATGGTCCGGATAGCCTCGCTGGAGATGCATCCCAAGGACGTGCTGAACCGCCTGCCCCAGCTGTACGGGGAGGGTGGCCTGGCCTATTGCAACGTCACCAAGTGCTGCACCGAGGTCTGTCCGGAGCACATTCACATCACCGACAACGCCATCATCCCGCTCAAGGAAAGGGTGGCCGACCGCCACTTCGACCCTATCCGGGGAGCTCTGCGGGTCCTCCGCGGCGACACGGGGAGCGGGAGGTAATCTGGACCAGTCAGTTCAGGAGGTGTGCCGTGCCGGTGAGGAGCGCTAGGGCGGTTTGGGAGCCCAACGAAGACGGGGGTGGGGGTGAGATCGTCCCCGAGAGCCGAGACTTCGTCACCAGCTACTCGCGCCGCTCGCGGTTCGAGCAGGGGAGGGGGAGCAACCCCGAGGAGCTTCTGGGAGCGGCTCACGCCGCCTGCTTCTCGATGGCTCTCTCCCTCGCCCTGGCCGGTGCCGGCCACGAACCGGAGCGGGTGGAGACCGAGGCCAAGGTCCACATCGACCGGCAGGATTCCGGCTTCCGCATCACCCTGATCGAACTGTCGACCGAGGGCAGGGTTCCAGGGATCGACGAGCCCACCTTCCGGGAGTTCGCCGACCGGGCCAAGGCGACCTGTCCGGTGTCGGTGGCCCTGGCGGGACCGGAGATTACCCTGGAGGCACGCCTGGCCTCTTAGCGTCCCCCTGGTCCCGGACTATCACCACGGGCACGGGGGAGTGCTGGCTGCACTCCTGGCTCACCGAGCCGAGCAGAAGTGCTTTGAACTCCCCGAGCCCCCGTGAGCCCACCACCAGCAGGTCGGCGCCCTCGGCCCGCTCCACCAGCACTCGGGCCGGCTGGCCCCGGTAGACCCGCGTGCCCACCTCGACGCCGGGGGCGACCTGAGCGGCGCGTTGGCGTCCCGATTCCACAGCATCCTGGGCCGCCGCCTGAAGCACCTCGATCACCTCCTGGGAGGCACCAGCGGAGCTGACGGCGGGAAGGCTCCAGGCGCTCACCAGCTCCAGGGTGTCATGGCGCAGCTCGGCCTCACGGCAGGCCCACTCCAGGGCCACCAGAGAGTGAGGAGACCCGTCCACCCCGACCACGATCCGGCCCATGTTCCATCCCCCCTGGGAATCCCTCTGCTGGGCCAGATGATACCGGGCCGCGGTCAGACCAGCCGGCGGGCGGCCTTGCCGACCCCCTCCTGGGCCATGGGGTGCTGGTCGGGGAAGCGGGCAAGCTGGTGGGCGGTCAGCCCGGCGGCAACGGCGGTCCCGATCTCCCCGATCAGCTGGGCCGCGTCCACGCCAACCACCCACCCGCCCAGGAGCCTGAGGCTGCCGGGAGCGAAGAAGAGACGCAGCTCTCCCGACATCTCCCCCAGGATCTGGGCCCGGGAGTCTTCCTCAAAGCTGTAGGCCGCCTCCTCCACCGGGATCCCGCGAAGATGTGCCTCCCCGCGGAGAAGTCCCACATAGGCGGCCTCCGGGAAGGTGAAGATGGTGGTGGGCACGGCACCGAAGTCGAAGTGGTCCACGGCTCGGTCTCCGGCAGCGATGCAGTCCGCCGCCACCAGCGATTGCCGCACAGCCGAGTGGAAGAGCATCGACCGGCCGTTGACGTCCCCGGGAGCGTAGATGTGGGGCACCGAGGTCTGCAGGGAGTGGTTGACCCGGGGACGCCCCGCCTCAACCTCGACCCCGGCCTCGGCCAAGCCGGTGGGCAGAACCGGATGGCGGCCAACTGCCAGCAGCACCTGCTGGGCCTCCGCAGTGTTCACCTTCCCGTCCCGTAGGTAGGTCACCCGGCGGCCCTCGGGAGTTGCCTCGACCGACCGGACCTTGGACCCGAGCCGCACGGTGATCTGAGGGTCGAGGTTGGCCGCCAGCAGGGCGGCGAAGTCGGGATCCATGCCCGGCAGGATCTGGTCCTCCATCTCCAGTACCTCGACTTGCGCTCCGAAGGTCTGCAGGATGCCGGCCGCCTCCAGGCCGATGTACCCGGCGCCGATGACCAGCAGGGTGTCCGGCACCGAGCGGACCTGGGGGGTGAGGGCGAAGAGGTCGCGCGAGGTGATGCAGAGCTCGGCGCCCGGGAGCTTCGGCACCGTGATGTCGGACCCGCTGGCGACGATCACCGACCGGGCCGAGATCCGCCAGCTGCCCTGCGGCCCCTCGACCAGAGCGGTGTGGGAGTCCACGAGCCGGGCCACACCGGTGATGAGGCGGAGCCGGGGCTCCAGGGCCTCTAGCTCCTCTGCGTGCTGCCGGTAGCGCAGCTCCTGGACCCAGCTCTTGTGCGCCAGGGCGCCTGAGTACTCGGCGGAGAGCTGACCGTGGAGCCCCATCCGCGCCCCGCCCCGAACCCGTCGGTACAGCTGAGCCACCTCTCGGACGGCCTTAGACGGCACGCAGCCCTCGGCCAGGCAGTTGCCGCTCATGACGCCCTTGGGATCGGTCATGACCACCTGGCGGCCGGATCGGGCCAGCCGGAAGGCGGCCGGGTAGGCACCTCCCCCGGCCCCGATGGTGACCACGTCGACCGAGACATCCTGCATTCCGATCCCCCTCAGTTGCAGCCCCCTCCCAGCTTACCTCCCGGGCAGCGAGCGCACCCCAGGGGAGGTCGCACCTGCCCAGTACGATGGAGGAGATGGGCGGGCGGGACCGAGTTGGCGCCTGGTGACCGAGGAGGCGGGAGGTGAGTCGAGGTCCGGTGGAAGATGGCCAGGGGGTGGCGCCGGCCGCGTCGGCTGCGGCCGTGAGCCCTGGTTTGACCAACCAGGAGGCCGGGGCGGCGCGGGCCAAGTGGGGCCCAAACTCCGTACCGGAGCCCTCCCGCAGCCGGGTACGCGAGGTGGCCGGCAAGTTCTGGGCACCGGTCCCCTGGCTGCTGGAGCTGGCCATTGTGCTGGAGCTGGTTCTGAGGGACCTCCTCCAGGCCCTGGTCTTCGGTGTCCTCCTCCTGGTCAACGCCGGGCTGGCGGCGGTTCAAGAGGGGCGGGCGCAGGAGGCAGTGCGTCTGCTGCGCCAGCGCCTTCAGGTCAGCGCCCGGGTCAGGCGTGATGGAGAGTGGACTCTGCTCCCGGTGGAGCAGCTGGTGCCCCGGGATCTGGTTCATCTCCGTGCCGGCGACATCGTGCCCGCAGATCTGCAACTGGAGAGCGGGGAGGTCCAGCTCGACCAGTCCTCGCTGACCGGGGAGGCGCAGGCGGTGACCGGGAGGGCCGGCGACTCAGCCTACTCCGGCAGCGTGGTGGTGAGGGGAGAGGCGGACGGCCAGGTGACCGCCACCGGGGCGAGGTCGTACTTCGGGCGCACCACCCAGCTGGTGGCCACAGCCAAGGCGCCGGGCAACATTGAGAAGCTCATCTTCGGCATCGTGCGGGCGCTGATCGTCCTCTCGGTGGCGATCGTGGCGGCAGCAGCGGCGGATGGCCTCTACCGCCATCTGCCGCTCACCCAGATGGTGCCCTTCGCCCTGATCCTCCTCATCGCCGCTGTGCCTGTCGCGCTTCCTGCGACCTTCACCCTGGCGACGGCCCTGGGCAGCCGTGAGCTGGCCCGGACCGGGACGTTGGTCACCCGGCTGGCGGCCATCGAGGACGCGGCCGGGATGGAGGTCCTGTGCACGGACAAGACCGGGACCCTGACCCAGAACCGGCTGGCGGTGGAGACCGTGTTCCCGCTGGCGCCGTTTGATGCCGGCTCCCTTCTCGGATGGGCAGCGGCCGCCAGTCAGGCGTCGACTCAGGATCCCCTGGACCTGGCCGTCCTGCAGGAGACCGAGCAGCGGGGGATCCCACTCCCCGGCGAAGTGGTGAGGTTCGTCCCTTTTGAGCCAGCCACCAAGCGGTCCGAGGCGCAAGTGGTGGTTCGGGGAGATCCTCGCCGGGTGGTCAAGGGCGCTCCCCAGGTGGTCGCCGCCCTGACCGCGATGCCATACGGGCAGGTGACTGGCAAGGTCGAGGAGCTCTCATCCACAGGTGCTCGGGTGCTGGCCGTGGCCGTCGGGGACGCGGTCGGGCCCCTGAAGCTGGCCGGGCTGGTGGCGTTCGCCGATCCCCCGCGGGAAGACGCTCCCAGCCTGGTGGAGCGGCTGCGGCTGCTCGGGATCCACGTGGTGATGGTGACCGGCGACGGGCTCGCCACCGCGGAGGCGATCGCCAACCGTCTGGGGCTGGGACCGGTGGCGGTCAGGGCCGCCGTTCTCCGCACCGGCGCAGGGGCCGGACAGGAGACGCATGGAGGCCCGGCCGGGCCCACCGCCCACCTCGCCGACGTGTATGCGGAAGTCCTGCCGGAGGACAAGCTGCTGCTGGTCAGCCGCCTGCAGGGAGGGGGAATGGTGGTGGGGATGACCGGGGACGGCGTCAACGATGCACCCGCTCTGCGCAAGGCCGAGGTTGGTATCGCGGTGGCCAGCGCCACGGACGTGGCCAAGGCGGCGGCCAGCCTGGTCCTGACCGACCCGGGGCTGGGGAATATCGTGGCCGGGGTCGAGGTGAGCCGCCGCATCCATCAGCGGATGCTCACCTACACCCTGAACAAGATCATCAAGACGTTGCAGGTGTCGATCTTCCTGGGGCTGGGGCTGATCGTTCTGGGAACCTTCGTGACCACTCCCACCCTGGTGGTCCTGCTCCTCCTGGCCAACGACTTCCTCACCATGTCCATCGCCACCGACCGGGTCCGCACGCCGAGGCGGCCGCAACGGTGGGGAGTCAGACCACTGGTCTGGTCATCACTGGCGCTCGCCATCCCCCTGGTGGCCCTCTCATTCGGCGTCTGGGAGCTGGGGCTGCATCTGATGGGGCTGACGCACTCCTCCCTGCAGACCCTGTCCTTCGTGTGGCTGGTGGTCTCTGGCCAGGCCACGGTCTACCTGGTGCGCCAGCGAGAGCACTTCTGGCACGCGGCGCCCAGCAGCTGGCTGGCCGCCAGCTCCGGGCTGGGCCTGGCGGCGGTGCTAGGCCTGGCCTTGGGTGGATGGCTCATGGCCCCCGTGCCAGCCCCCGACCTGGGAGTGCTTCTCCTGGTGGCCGGCGCCTACCTGGTGGCGGGCGACCTGTTCAAGGCGCGGATCTTCCGCTGGGCTGGACTCAGGCGATAGGCAGCGGACCGGCCACCACCGGGAATCAGGCGCTGGCCGCCACCGGGGGCAGGTCCATCTCGGCGGCTATGGCACCCGGGGAGATGTAGGACTTGCCGATGAGCTTCCCGTCCCTGAGAGAGAGCTCCAGAAGGCCACCCTTGGCGCACTGCAGCCGGTGCAGGGCCCAGGGAGGACGGCGCTCCGCCGTGGCCCAGTAGGCCTGGATGGGGTCCCCGTGACTGACCAGCACGAAGGGCTGGCCGCCCTGCTCGCGGAGGCCCTGCTGAATCACCGCCTCCACCCGCCCGGACATGGCGGCCACGCTCTCGTCGCCCGGCAGCAGCCCCGGCCAGATCATGTGGGAGATCCAGCGCGGCCGCCGCCAGGGGATCTGAGCGTAGGGGATGCCCTGAAGGTAGCGCCCGAATTCAGCTTCGATGAGCCCCGGGGCGCGGAAGAAGGGGAGCGTTCCCCCCATCCGCTCCCTGATGATCTGAGCGGTCTGCACGGCCCGCTCCAGCGGGCTCGTGTAGATGGCCACCACTCCCCGGCGACCGAGGAAGTCCCCGAGTCTTAGGGCCTGCTCCCGTCCCCTCCCGCTCAGCGGGTAGCCCGGAAGGTGCCCGTAGATCACCCCGCGGGGATTCTCCACGTCGCAGTGACGCGCCAGGTAGCAGGTGGTGACCTGGGCGCCGCCGGTTGAGCCGCTCATCTTTCGATTGTATGGGGAGTCGACCGGGGAATCGGCGGGGGGCGGGAGCGCGCCCCAACGGCCCCGGCCGAGCCCGCGGCAAAGCGTCAGAATGGCCACAGTCAGCCCCCTTAGCTCAGTGGATCAGAGCGGCGCCCTTCTAAGGCGACGGTCGGTGGTTCGAATCCACCAGGGGGTACTGCCGGTCCATCCTCACCCTGCCCTGGGCGCCCGGCGAGGTGTCTCATCGCCTCATCCGTGGGATGGCCACCCCGGGTCCGCCGCCCCACCACCCGACCCGCGCGCAAGGACACCACCTCGTCGACAAGGTCCACCGTGGCTTGGTCGTGGGTCACCAGGACCACGGAGCGGGTGTCCGCGGCGGCCAGCAGCTCTTCCAGAGTGGCCATCGCGGTGGACGGGTCCAGGTGGGCGCCGGGCTCATCCAGCAGCAGCAGCTCAGCGCGGGAGAGCAGCGCCCTGGCCAGCCCCAAGCGCTGGCGCTCCCCGGCACTGACCGCGCTGCCCCCCGCACCCAACCTGGTGTCCAGCCCGCTGGGCAGGAGCTGGAACCAGGGCTCCAGACCCACCCGTCGCAGCGCCACCACGAGGTCTTGGTCGCCGGCTTGGGGGCCGGCCAATTGCAGATTGGAGCGCAGGCTGGCGGAGAAGATGGGGGTCTCCGGAGGAACCCAGCCGAGCCGGCCCGCCAGCCCGGCACGGGTCATCTCCGAAGTCTCCACCCCCCCGACCGTGACCCGCCCCTTGGAGGGCTCCAGGAAGTGGAGCAGCAAAGACAGCACCGTGGTCTTGCCTGCCCCGCTGGGGCCCACGAGCGCGAGGCGCTGCCCGGGAGTGGTGGCTAGACTGATCCCATCAAGGATCGGGCCCGCTCCGGGGTCCAGCGGCGGGAACACAACCACGTCATCCAGGGCGACCCAGTTGGCAGGCCCGGGCGGCGGGTGATCGAAAGCGGGCTCCCGCGCCGGTGCCCGGAGACCGGCGAGCTCACCAAGTCGCCGGGCAGCAGCGTTCCCTGAGCCGGTGGACGCCAGCGCCAGGGGCAGGGCGGCGACCTGGTCCAGCGCCACCAGCGCCACCAACGCGACCACCGCCAGCAAGACAGGGGACAGCCGCCCTGAGCTCCGCGCCGCGACTGCGGCCAGCAGCGTACCGATGAGGCCCGCTCCGCCCAGCCAGGTGGTCAGCAACCGGGCAGAGCCGGCCACCAGCCCCTGGCGAGTGGCGAGCCCACGGGCTGCCCGGTGGATCTGCTCCAGCCGCTCGGCCACCAGGTCCTGGCGGTCGTAGGCCAGCAGCTCCGGCGCGGTGACCAGGGCTTCGACCACCGCCTCCGCGAGCTCCGAGCGCAGGGTCGTGGCAGCCCGGGCGCTGGCGCGGCCCAGCCGCGAAGTCAGAATGGCGGTTAAGACCATCAAAACGCCCACCGTCAGCAGCACCGCCGCCGCGCCCGGGTCCAGCAAGGCCACCAGCAGGACCCCGGCACCCAGGCTGGCACCGCTGTCGACCAGCGCGTTGAACCCCTTGGCCAGGGCCTCGACCACCGCCTCGGCGTCGGAGAGAAAGCCGCTGAGCAGGGCCCCCGAGGCTCGGCCAGGAAGCCCGTTCGGCACCAGTTCCTCGATCCGGTCGAACAGCCAGAGGCGGAGCCGCGTGAGGCGGCCGAGTACCGCCCCATGCACCGTCAGCCGCTGCAGGTAGCGAGACAGCCCCCGTCCCAGGGCGAAGGCCTGGACCATGCCAATGGCCACCGAGAGCTCGAAGATGGGAGGCCGCTGGGAGGCGCGGGTGATGAGCCAACCGGAGGTGGCCAAAAGCCCGATGCCGGCGATGGCGGAGGCAGTGCCGGCGGCGGAGGCCGCGGCCAGGGACCGCAACCGCCAGGGCCCAAGCTCGGAGGACAGGCCCCAGACCGAGGAGGGTGGCGGTCGGCCCTCAACACCTCTCACGGGAGCTCGCCAGCGAGCTGCGCTACCATGGCCGCCCACGGCCCTTCGAGCTCCCGGAAGCGGCCCCTCTCGAGGGTCATCACTCGGTGGCCCAGCCGGGCCACGGCCGGCCGGTGGGTCACGATCAAGGCGGTGCGCTGGGCAAGCTGACGCCGGAGCGCGGCAACGATCGTCTCCTCGGATTCGTCGTCCAGGTGCACGGTGGGCTCGTCGAGCAGGTACAGGGAGGCGGGCCGAAGGCCCACCCGGGCCAGGGCCAGCAGCTGCCGCTCACCGGCGGAGAGCGGCCTCCCGCCGGCACCGACCAGTGTTCCCAGACCCTGGGGGAGAGCGGCCAGAAGCCGGCCCGCCCCCACTTCATGCAGTGCCTGGTACAGCTGGTCGTCGCTGGCGGTGGGAGCGGCCAGGCGTAGGTTGGCGGCCAGGGTGTCCGCGATGACAGCCGGGCGCTCGGGTAGGTATCCCAAGCGCCGGCGCCAGCTCGCGGGGTCCAGCTCCCGGACATCTCTGCCTCCCACGGTCACCGTGCCTGACTCCGGAGTGGCGAGTCCGGCCAGGAGCCTTAGTGCGGTGGACTTGCCGGCCCCGTTGGCACCGAGGAGTACCACCGTTTGCCCGGGCTCGAGCGTCAGCTCGGCAGCGGCGAGCACGGCTGCTCTCCGGTCCCGGTGCCGCACCACCACCTGACGCAGTGCGACCTGGCAGAGGGCCGGGTCCGGCGCCGGGTGCACCCCCGCCCACGGGGCCGGGGCACGGCCTTCTGCAGGCCCACCAGGGGACACGGGAGTGGCACCCCACCCTCGCATGAGACTCTCAGCGCGCTCCACCGCGGCCAACCCCTCGGTGCTGTCGTGGAACTCGCTGCTGGCCCGCCTCAGGGGGAGGAACACCTCCGGGGCCACGACCAGCACCGCCAGCGCGGTGGAGAGGCGCACCGAACCGTTCAGGAGTCGCAGTCCCAGAGGAACGGCGAGCAACGCGACCGAGACGGATGCCAGGGTCTCCAGCACCAGTGCGGAGAGGAAGGCCACCCGCAGGGTCGAGATACTGGCCAGCCGGAGCTGCTCGCCGGCTCTGGCGATCTCCCCCCGCTGGTGGCGGCTGCGACCGTAGGCCTTGAGGACGGCCAGCCCCTCAAAGACGTCGAGGATCCGGCCCCCAAGGGCCTCGACCTGTGCCCAGCGCTCCCGGGCCAGCGCCCCGCTGGCCTCACCCACCAGGATGGCGAAGAGGGGGAAGAGTGCGAGCACGACGAGAACCACCACCCCCGACACCCAGTCCAGCCCCCCGATCACCGCTGCCAGCCCCAGGGGCACGAGCACCGCCAAGACCAGATTCGGGAGGTACCGGCCCACGTAGGTGTCGAGGGCATCCAGGCCCCGGCCCGCCACGGTGGCCACCTCGGCGATGGGAGGAACACCGCTCGGGGCCTGCTGCAGGACCGCTCCGAGCAGCCGTCGGCGCAGGTCCGCCTTGGCAGCCTCCGCGCTGCGCCCTGCGACCACCTCCCCGGACAGCAGGCAGAGCCCTCGCGCTACGGCAGCACCACCCAGCCAGGCCAGTGCCGCCAGCGGCAGCCCGGAGCTGCCCGCCATCTCCTGTGCGAGAATGGTGGCCAGCGCAAGGGCCTGAACCACCACGGCAGCGGCCGAGGCCATCCCGAGCAGCACCGATGCCGCCACCGACCGACGAACCGTCCAGGCAGCGAGCAGCCGGCGGTCGGCGGACCCCACCCTCGGCCCCCGGACCGCCCGGGTGACGGCGCCGGGGGCGGTTGTCACCGCACCGGATCGCCGCCGCGGGCTGCTGGCGGGCCGAGAGATGGCCCGACCAGGCGCCGCCGGAACACCCAGTAGGTCCACCCTTGGTAGAGGAGCACCACCGGGGTGAAGATCCCCGCCACTATGGTCATGACCGTGAGGGTGTAGGGCTGAGACGCCGCGAGGGCGATCGGCACCCCAGGGACCCCGGCCACCACGGCGCCCGAGCTGGCCGGGATGGCCATGGGGTACATGAGGCTCCAGACCCCGCCCAGCAGGAGCAGGACCGCCACCCCGGTGGCGGCAAAGGTCGGCAGCTCCCGCCCCTGACCCGCCGCGACCACGGCAGTGATCAGAGCAGCCACGGCGATGAGCGCCAGCAGCAGCGGCACCGCGCCTGGGAGCGCTCCGCTGACGCCCGCCCAGGTCCGCCCACCTGCCGCAACACCGGCCACGGCGGCAGCCACCAGCACCACCGCCAGGACCCCGGCGGCCCGCCCGACCTGAAGCGCTCGCTGCCTGAGGTCACCATCGGTCTTGAGGGCCAGGAAGACCGATCCGTGGAAGGCAAAGAGCGCCACCACCGCCAGCCCTCCGAGTAGGGCCAGCGGATTGAGCAGCCCCAAGAGGCCGCCGGTGTAGCCAGCAGCCGTGAGCGGCAGCCCATGGGCGAAGTTGGTGAAGGCGACGCCCCAGACCAGGGTCGCGACCAGGCTGCCGCCGAAGTTGGCAGCGTCCCAGGTGCGCCGCCAGCGCCGGTCATCCACCCGTCCCCGGAACTCGAAGGACACGTTGCGGACGATGAGCGCCAGGAGGACCAGGAACAGCGCCAGGTAGGCCCCGTTGAAAAGCTTGCCGTACCAGAGCGGGAAGGCGGCGAACATCGCGCCCCCGGCGGTGATCAGCCAGACCTCGTTGCCGTCCCAGGTCGGGCCGATGGCGTTGAGGCAGAGACGGCGGTCAATCTCATTCCGACTCACCAGGGGGCCCACGATGCCGACCCCGAAGTCAAACCCCTCAAGGACGAAGTAGCCCGCGAAGAGCAAACCGATGAGGGCAAACCAGGTCGCGCTCAGACCCGTGTACATGGGGTCCCACCTCCCGACCGCTCCACGGTCAGTAGACCAGATCCGCGAGCCCCGGGCCCTCGGCAGGGGGCGCAGCCTCCTCCAGGGGATACCGGGCGGCCCGCACGGTGAGCATCACCGCGACCGCTGCCAGCGTCGTGTACACCAGAACGAACACCGCAGTGGTGAAAGCCACGTCGGCGGCGCTCACCGAGGAGACCCCCCGGACGGTGGTCATCAGCCCGTAGACGATCCACGGCTGCCGACCCGCCTCGGTGAAGATCCAGCCGAAGGTGTTGGCGAGTATGGGCAGCCCGATGCCCCAGACCGCAGCCCGGCGGAACCAGCGGGTGCGCAACACCCGTCGACCTCGGCAGAGCCACAGCCCCCAGGCGGAGAGCAGGATCATGAGGATCCCCGCCCCGACCATGATGCGGAAGGACCAATAGGTCAGCCAGATGACGGGCGTGTAGTTCCCGGGGCCGTACTTCGCCCTCTCGGCTGCCTGCACCTGGTTGATCCCCAGAACCCGGCCGTTCCAGCTCAGGTCGGCGATCAGGGAGAGGAGATGGGGTACCCGAAGCTGGAAGACCGGCTGTCCGGCCAGGTTGCCGATGGTGAGCAGGGAGAAGCTGGCGCCGTCCTCCGTGTTGTAGAGAGCTTCGGCCGCGGCCATCTTCATGGGCTGCTGGGTGTCCATCAGACGGGCCTGGAGGTCGCCGGCGGCCGCGGCGAAGAGGACTGACACCAGCAGCACCCCGGCCGCCATCCGGGTGGCGCGGCGGAAGGCCTCCTGGGCCGCCGAGCCGGGATCGGCTCTGAAGAGACGCCAGACGCTGATGCCAAGCATCAGCGCAGCAGCGGTGGCGAAGGCTCCCAGGACGGTGTGGACAAAGGCCGCCCAGAGGGTGGAGTTGGCCAGCAGCGCCCAGAAGTTGGTGAGCACCGCCTGGCCGTCCTTGACGGTGTACCCCACCGGATGCTGCATCCAGGCGTTGGCGGCCAGGATCCAGAAGGCGGAGACGATGGTGCCGGCACTGGTGAGCCAGATCGACGCCAGGTGGGCCCCGGCGGGGATCCGGTTGCGCCCGAAGATCCACACCCCGACGAAGGTGGACTCCAAGAAGAAGGCCAGCAGCGCCTCGATCGCCAGGGGCGCCCCGAAGATGTTGCCCACGAAGATGGAGTAGGCAGACCAGTTGAGCCCGAACTCAAACTCCAGGACGATCCCGGTGGCCACCCCGACCGCCATGCTGATGAGGAAGATGCGACCGAAGAAGTGGGTCAGCCGGTCCCAGGTGGGGTCGTGACTGCGGTAGTACCGGGTCTGCATGATCGCCACCAGCAGCCCCAGCCCGATGGTCATGGGCACGAAGAAGAAGTGGAAAATGGTGACGATGGCGAACTGCCAGCGGGCCAGGTCGACGGTCATGACGGGTGTGCCCGGTACGGCGCCGCTGGCTGCCCGGTGACGGATTCCCCGGGTGATGCGCGTCTAATCCGGCTCCCCTCCATTCCCAGGCTACCCACGCGCAAATGCTATGGATCCAGGCGACCGGCGGGCAAGGGGGTGATTTCACCCGCGAGGATTCCTGCTTGCGGCCCCTGTGGGATCACTCTGCCACCTTCCGGCGCCACCGGGGCTCCCTGCACCGGATCCATGGCCCTGCTCCCGGAACCGTCCTAGACTTGGGGATGGTGGCGAGCTCAATGGCAGCCAGCGGCCCTCCCGCGACCCGGGGCGGCTCCGGCGGCAACCGGCGTCCAGGGCCCCCCGCAGGCGGGTGCTCCTTCGCCGCCGGCCTCCCGTGACGGCCACGCGGGTCGGGGCGGCCGGGCCGGGGGGGGCTGGTCCCTGGACTCGCACCCTGGCCGTGACCCTCTTCGTGCTCCGCCGCCTGCTGGCCTACACGGCGTCCGGCAAGCCGGACATCGAGGGTTTGGAGCTGATCCCGGAGTCGGGGCCGCTTCTTCTCTGCTCCAACCATGTCTCCAACTACGACCCCCTTCTCCTGGGCGCGGTGGTTCCGCGGCGGATGCATGCCATGGCCAAGGCGGAGCTGTTCCGCAACCCGCTCTTGGCCCGGTACCTCAGGGCCTGCAACGTCTTTCCCATCCGCCGAGAGGAGGCCGACGCGGCCGCTCTGCGCACCGCTCTCGGCGTGCTCAAGGACGGCGGGGTGGTGGTGCTCTTCCCCGAGGGTCACCGCAGCCATGGGGCGCGGATGCGTTCCTTCTCGCGGGGTGCCGGGTACCTCGCGCGCCGATCCGGGGCGCCGGTCCTCCCCTGCGCCATCTGGGGAACCGAGCGGGTGCTGCCCCGAGGGAAGCTGCGCCCGCGGAGGGCCGAGGTGCACCTGCACTTCGGCCCCAGCTTCCTGCCGGTGGGCGCGGACTCAGAGGCGGCGACTCGCGACCTGGAGCGGCGGGTGGCTGCCCTCCTGCCCCCGGGGCTGCGCCCCTCAGCCGATGGCAACCAGCGTGATGGTGAAGATCAGGGTGCTGTTGACGGGGATCTTGCTGCTCGGTGAGGTGCAGCCGTAGCCCAGGGCGGGGGGGATGACCAGCTCCCTCTCACCGCCGACCTTCATGCCTGGGATTCCCTCCACCCAGCCCTGGATGACCTTCCCGGCGGCGATCGTCAGTGAGATCGGCTTGCCGCCATTGTCATTGGCCGAGTTGTCGAACACGGTCCCATTGGGGAGCGACCCGACGTAGCTCACCTGCACGGTGTTGCCATCGGCGGCGGTCGCCCCGGTGCCGATCTTGATGTCCTTCACCTCCAGATTGCCCGCCAGGGTGCGTGCCCCCGCCAGGGTGTAGCTGGGCGTGGTCGATGGGTTGACGCAGGCGCTGCCGGAAGCGCTGGGGGAAGGCGTGGCTGAGGTGGCCGCCTGAACACGTGCCGAGGGAGTCGGGGAAGGGGCGGCGACACCGGAGTCGAAGGAGGCGCCGCAACCGGCCAGGACCAGGGCGGCCACGGCGCCTAGTGCCAGGGCGGTGATGATGCGAACTGCGGTGGCAAGCGTCATCGGGGAGTCTCCTCATGGGCGGCGGCAGGGGTCGTGCCCACCTTAAGGCGGAGAGCGCTATGACTCACGTCCGGTGATGGCCGTTGCGGGCCGGGCAGACGTGGCCCGAGGGGTCCATGGGCAGCTGGCAGAGAGGGCAGAGCGGGCGGCCCCCTTCCACTACCAGCAGGCACCGGTCGGCCAGGCCACGCATCTGACTCAGGCTGGCGACCAGGCGGACCCGTCGGGGCTCGGCATCCGTCTCCGGCTCGTCGTCGGCCTCAGTCAGCTCCTCCATCACCAGGGTGCAACCCCCACCGGGCTCGTCCAGAGAGATCTGGATGGTGCCCACCCTCCAGCCCGGGGGGCCGAGGGGACCGCCGGCGGGCGCCGGTGCCGGCTCGGGGCGCTGGTCGGGCATGGCCGCCAGCAGATGGGCGCCCAATTCCACCACCTGAGCCTTCTCCATGACCAACGTGCAGGTTTGGGAGCCCCGCGATGCCTCCAGGTAGAAGGTGCGCTGGCCGGGCTCGCCCTGGACACCAACGGTGATGCTGTCCACCGGCTCCAGGTCGAGCTCATAGTCCGCCATGGGTCAATTGTGCCGGGGTCGGGGCAGGGCGCGGCGCTCAGCGATCGGCCAGGGGGCCGCGGTTCTCCTCGGCCCGCTCGATGTGGGCGGCGGCGTTGACGATGGCCAGATGGGTGAAGGCCTGGGGGAAGTTGCCGAGAAGCTCCCCGCTCTCGGGGTCGAGCTCCTCGGAGAAGAGGCCTAGGTCGTTGCCGTGGGCCACCAGCCGCTCGAAGAGGTCCCGGGCCGGCCCCACCTGGCGCTGCATGCTGAGGTTGTTCACCAGCCAGAAGCTGCAGAGTAGGAATGTGCCCTCGTTGCCCTCCAGGCCGTCCTGCCTCCGGTAGCGGTAGACGAATCCACTGTCGTCGGTGAGATCGCGCTGGATGGCTCTCACGGTGCTGCACACCCTGGGATCCAGGGGAGGAAGGAAGTTGAGCATGGGAATCATGAGGGCCGTGGCGTCCAAGGCATCCTCGTCCAGGGCCTGGCGGAAGGCTCCTAGGCGGTCGCTCCAACCCCTGGTCAGGATGGTGTGGCGGATCTGCTCGCGGGTCCACACCCAGCGATCCCGGTGGGGGGTGTCGAGCCGGAGCTGGTCGGCAAGTTTCAGCCCCCGGTCCATCGCCACCCAGCAGAGCAGCTTGCTGTACAGGAAGTGCCGCTTGCCTCCCCTGACCTCCCAGATCCCGTTGTCGGGATGCTCCCAGGATCCGGCGACGTGCTCCAGCATGTCCACCAGGCTGGTGCGGAGGCGGGGCGCCTCCAGCCTCCCGAAGCTGAGGTGGAGGAAGGCCGAGTCCATCGTCTCCCCGTAGATGTCCAGCTGGAGCTGATGGGCGGCCCCGTTTCCGACGCGGACCGGGCGGGATCCCCGGTAGCCCTCCAGGTGGTCCAGCTCGACCTCGCGCAGGTCGGTGCGGCCGTCGATCCCGTACATGGTCTGCCAGCTCCGGGGATGGCGCTCGTGGACCCTCCCCAGCCACTCCATGAAGTTGGCGGCCTCCTCCTGGTATCCGAGCAGCTGGAGGGCGTAGATGAGGAAGCTGGAGTCGCGCAGCCAGGTGTAACGGTAGTCCCAGTTGCGAGGGCCCCCCACCCACTCGGGCAGCGAGGTGGTGGGGGCCGCCACGATCGACCCCTCGGGGTTGTAGATCAGGAGCTTGAGAGTGAGGGCGGAGCGCAGGACCAGCTCCCGGTAGGGCCCGTCGTACTGGCAGCGTCCGATCCACTCCCCCCAGTACCGGCGGGTGGTGGCCAGGAGCTCCTTGGGGTCCTCGTGGAGCTGGTAGCTGCGGTCCGCGTCGTAGCGCATCACCACCGCCTGTGGCTGGCCGCGGCGCAGGTGAAGACGCTGAATCCACTTCCTTCCCTCCTGCTCCCAGTCCCCTGGCCCATCCAGGTGGAGGTGCAGGTCCCGGTGGCGCAGCTCCAGGCAGCTGCCGGCCCGCTCTGTCGGTCTGAGCTGAGCCCGGGACTTCCCGTACTGGGGGCGGGCATCGAGGTGCAGGGATGCCTCGAGGTCGGCGTCGGGGGCCTCCAGGAGCCGGACCAGGATGTGGTCGTGCTCCAGGGTCCGCTGCCCCTCCCGGGCCACCATGAAGTCCTGGATCCGGAGCCGGCCGTGTGGGCTGCTGAGGCTGGTCTCGAGAATGTTGGTGCCGGGCAGGTAGCGCCGACTGTCGGCGATCATGCCACCCTCCACCTCGACCCACATCGAGCCGCCGTGCTCGGAGTCCAGGAGCCGGGCAAAAATGGACGGGCTGTCGAACCGGGGCACGCACATCCAGTCGATCGACCCCAGGCGGCTGATCAGGGCCGCCGTGTGGAGGTCGCCGACGATCCCGTAGTCGGAGATGGGCTGATAGGCCGGTGGTGGCACGCTCGCGCCTCCCTGTTGTCCGGGATTGCCCTGATCATCGCGCCTTCCCAGGACCACGCGCTACCCACCGGCGGAGGGCGGGGAGGCGAAGGCCGCCGTCACCGGGGGCTCACCGCACCAGTCCAATTGGGACCGTCCGCTGCTCCCGGCCGGCTTTCACCCAGGTCTCACCCCGGCTGGGTGACCACCCCGCCCTGAGCCCTCGGCGGGCCCCCTGCCTGTCCTGGCAGCCAAATCTGCTTCCCAACAGCGCGCTGAACCCAGAGGGCCAGCAGTGCGAATGCCGAGGTGAAGAGCCCCGGGGCCAGGGCCACGGCTGCGGTACCAGGCACCTCGGATCCCGGCGGTGCCCCAGCCGGCACCAGCACCAGCCAGCTCGCCACGATAAGCACCAGCCCCTGCACGACCACTCCCCACCAGCCGAGAGCGGCAAGGCGCGGCGCCCACCGGGCACCGCGCCACATGATGTTTCCGGCCACCACCAACACGGCGGGCGCTGCCAGGGAGAGCACCGCATAGGCCAGCGCAAGCTGGGGGTCGGGCATCAGGGAGACGGTCGTGTTGGCGCTGAAGTCGGAAGGGCCGGCAAGGGCGGCTGCCAGGAACTGGACCGCCCCGAAGAGCAAGAAGAGCACCCCAAGCTTGGGCAGAGAGGCCATGGTGCGGGTGGGGCCATGCGAGGCCCCGATGGCACCGCCGCCCGCTGCCAGCAGCACCATCGCCAGCATGACACCGGTCCCGATGGCGGGGAGTACGGCGGCGACGATCACCGTTGACGGCGTCTCGGGAAGGACCTGCGTCTGGCTCATGGCCTCAAGGATGCCGGCCATCTGGCCACCCAGCGCCAGCAGAAGGCCGGCGGCCAAAAAGCCCCGACCTGGTCGCACGCGCCACCAGCAGAGGAGGCCTCCGGCGGCGGCGACGATCGCGCCCGAAGCGAGAAGCAGGGAAGCCAGGGCGGAGTAGAAGATGTATCGCCCGACCGGTCCCTGAATCAATGTGGCCAACACCCCTGAGGGTCCCAGGAGCGAAACAGTACCCCAGGCTCCATCCGCCTGGCCCGTGGCTAGGTCCAGCGGGAAGCTCAGCAGTGAGTAGATCACCATGACCAGGCCCACCTGCCAGAGGGGCCAGCGCAGGGCGTCGCCCCACGACAACCCCAGGGCGCGCGGCTCTCGGCGAAGCCTCCTGACCTCCAGCTCTCCGCCCATCAGGCGACAGGATACGTGGCGAGCACCGGATCCTAGAGCGCATCTGTCGGGGCCGACAGGGTCCGGGCGCAACCGCCCGGCCGGGCCCTGCTGAGGAGCTGGGTTGCAGGCGGGGAGATCCGCGCCAAGAGTCCACCGCGTTTCGGGGCCAGGAGACCCGCCGGGAGGCGGGGCAAGGTCCGAGCCCACCGTCGTGGCGGAGCGGGAGGGATTCGAACCCTCGAAGGGGTTGCCCCCTTACGGCATTTCCAGTGCCGCGCCCTCGGCCAACTAGGCGACCGCTCCCGATCACACGGATTCTAAGGGGCCGGAACCGGGGAATCAGGTTCCAGTGGGATTGGCGCATGATGACCACGGCCATGCGCAACCAGGCGGCGATCCTCTTCGACCTCGACGGCACCTTAGTGGACAGCGTCTACCAGCACGTCCTGGCCTGGCGCCGGGCCCTCTTCGACCAGGGCTTCGACCTCTCCGCCTGGCGCATCCACCGCCGGGTGGGGATGAGCGGCGGGCTGTTGGTGCACGCGCTGGGACGAGAGCTGGGGCACGAGTTCTCGGCGTCCCAGGTGGAGGAGGTGCAGGCGGCCCACACCCGCTACTTCCACGAGGCGGGGGACACGGTCCGTCCTCTGCCGGGGGCCAGTCACCTGCTGCAGGAGCTGAGTCGGCGCCACGTCCCGGTGGCCGTGGCCACCAGTGGCACCCGGGAGACCGCAGGAGCGAGCCTGGGGAGCCTGGGACTGGGACCGGAGGTGCCGGTGGTGACCCGGGATGAGGTGCCCTTCGCCAAGCCCGACCCGGATCTGTTCCTGGCCGCCGCAGACCGATTGGGCGCATCCATCGGGAACTGCATCGTCGTGGGCGACAGCATCTGGGACATCCTGGCCGCCCGCCGAGCGGGGGCGCTCGGGGTGGGGCTCCTCTCGGGTGGATACAGCCGCCAGGAGCTGGAGGTGGCGGGGGCTTTTCGCGTCTACCAGGACCCGGCGGCCATGGAGGTCAGGCTGGAGGAGCTGGGGATTCGCATGTGAGGGTGCCCTCTCGGCTCATGGTGGCCGTCGCCTTCTGCTCCCTGGCGATCGCCGGGTGCCAGGGTTCGGCCCCCCAACCGGATTCGTCGCCCACCCCGCCATCCAGCGGCACGGCGCGCCTCACCGTCCTGAACGGCGCCTACTCGGTTGAGGTGGTGGCTGGGCCAGTCACTCAAAGCGAGGCCCTCCTGGCCACCTCCAACCGGGGGCCCACCGCCTATTCCGTTCTGGCGACGCCGGGGGGCGCCTACAGCCTGCGGTTCTCCGGGCCCGGCGGGGGAGCGCAGAGCTGGACGGTGCGGTTGAACCGCCGGCCTGGATGGGCGGTGGTGGTGGAGGGGGGGACCACTCACCTGGTGCTGAATCTCTCTGGTCTCCAGGTGAACTCCCTGGTGATTGCCGGTGGGGCCTACGCCATGGTGGTTGACCTGCCTCCCGCTCGGGCCGAGGTTCCCGTGGAGGTGACTGGAGGAGCCAACCGGATGACATTCGTGATCGCGAGGGGCTCCAGCGCCACACTCGTAGCCGGCCCCGGGGTGAGCCGGGTCGAGGGCGGAAGCCCCGAGGGGTCTCGCCGCTACGTGGTGGGAAGCGGCCCCGCGGCCACCGGGTACCAGATCCGGGTCACCAGCGGCGCCGCTCTGGTGGTCCTGTCCAGCTCCTGAGCGCCGCCCTGCACCTGGGACGGCCGGATGGCGGAGAGGGCGGGATTCGAACCCGCGGTGGCTTTGGACCACACCGCTTTTCGAGAGCGGCACCTTAAACCACTCGGACACCTCTCCCCGGAGCCAAGATTGTAGGCCAGCGTGCGCCGGGCCTCAGCCAGAGGCACGTTCCTGGAGCCGAGCCTTGATCCAGGACCCAATCTCCCGGGCGACCTTCGGCCCCTGGGGCTCGTGCAGGAACTCGTGACCGCAGTCCTCAAAGTTCATCCAGCTGCCCCCGTACCGGCGGGCGACCCGTCCCACGGCTGCGGCCGGGATGGTGCGATCCAGACCGCCCGAGACGCAGAGCAGCGGCCCGGCAACCTTGCTGGGGTTGGGAGCTGCCTCGGACCAGTAGCTTTCTGTGCCCCATATGTATGTTCTAGTCTGGTATCATGGTGAGCGGTTATCAGAAGCCCTCGGGCACCACGCCCGGCGCAGAGCGCAGGCAAGTCCAGGTGTGACCGCACCCGACCAGAGGATCGAAGCAGCGGGCCAGCCCGCTGGTGCGGAGAGCTACCACGCGCAAAACGCCAACCGGCAGG
>JAKATL010000062.1 GCA_021827985.1 bacterium | reverse complement strand
TTCGAGCCTGAGCTCACTCCCATCCAGCGCCGGGTCCTCCGGCTCCTCGGCATGTCACCCGCCCTCTACCGCCGAGCCCAGCCTTGATGTGTCACGATTTCAGCTACCCCACCTGCGGAAAGTCAGTGGCAAGGATAGGCGCGGACAGGTCGGACTTCCTTGTCCAGACCGCCCCAGACATGAGCGGGGATCGTGTGCCTTAGCCCCAGCCCCCCGAGCCGAGACCGCCCAGGGGCAGACCATTCGGACCTTCACCGTGCCACTGGAGTCCTATCCCGGGTGGAGATCCCATCTCGGTTTAGTTCATTGGCTTCACCAACTGGCGTCGGACGGCTGGAACTTAGCCTTCCGACCGGGCGTAGGGAGCCGACTTCCGCTCTCTCAGGACGTCCCAGCCGCATGGCCCACGCGCCAGCGGCCCGCGTTTGGCTGGCGCCGGTGAGCACTCAGCGCCGATCCGATGTCAACTGAGGGAGACGACTTGCGCGATACCACCCCGCTCGACTTCCACTTCAGTACCTTCGGGGAACTGGCGAACGTCTTGGGCGAGAAGCGTGCCCGCGCACTCGTCCGGGCGGTCAGGCGACTCGAACGCGGTCGCGGCCAAACACCTGGCCCAGCTGACGTCGATATGGCGTTGCGCGTCCTTCGCGGCGAGCGGCCCGGATCTGGCGCTAGGCGCGCACTGAGAGCGTTCGGCGGCTACTTCGCCCAAAACGAAGAGGCGCGCTCGGCGTGTGAGACCTACTTCGAGAACTGGTTGAAGGAGAGAACTAGCACGGTTGACGTGTGAATACCGGAAGCACGTTGAAGGGCTCGCACGTACCCGGCGTGCTCTTGCCGACGTCTTGACCTTTCAAGAGCGGCTGCAGCTGCAACACTCCGAGCTCTGCGACGTTGTCGCCAAAGCCCGATCCCAGGAAAAGGTGACCCTGGAGCAGGGGCGGGAAGAACTGGCCCACGATGCGTTTCTTCGAGCCGAGCGAGTGGAGCGAGAGGCCGCGGGTGTGGCTCAGAGGATCGAGCAGATGAGGGAGCAGCAGCGGGAACTCGAGCTTGCCGCTCGAAGGCTGCAGGAACAGGCTGAGGCTGTGCTCATGCAGCGGGAAGTGCTGAGGGCCAAGACAACCGTCGCGGCCGCGTGGGCTCAGATGGAGCGGACCTCAGACCGACGTACCGGCCACACCCCCGAGCCGCTCCCTGGGAGCGGCGATTCGGACACCGCCACGCCAGATTAGTCCAGCGGCTACTTGGGGACTTTTCAGCTGGGCCCAGCGGGGCGGACTCGTGCCTTCAGCGCGGGAGATTTTCAGGCGCCTCGACACACCGCGCAAGCCAGGCGCCCCCCCTGCCGTGCGGTTGTCGAGAGTTCGTGGGCCGAGGCTCCGGGGTCCGCAGACCGCCATCCATTAGCTGTGACTTCAGCGCCCTAGCCTGGGAGGCAAACCCCCATGTCAAGATGGGAGCCTCCGCCAATTCAGGTCAGGGGATTGCGGCCACCGGGGTGGCCCGGGCCCATCGACACAGTCCGGCTGAGCGAGGTGGCGATGGCCTCGTCCCGGGAAGGTCGCGCGTGGCGGTGGCGACCGCCGACGGGGGCCTCTTGAGCGTCAGCGTGCATGGGGCCCATCGCGCCAGGTGCGCAGTGCTGGCAATCGGGACTCTTCCGGCCAAGACGATCGCCCCTGGCCCCCCGGCAGGGTGGACCGTTGGGCGGGGCAGCAGGGGGTTGCCGTCTGCCTTGCCATCAGTCCACCGCCGCCTGCGCTGGTCCAGAGACCAGGAACGCATCGCCCCATGTCAACCTGGCGGAGGGAGAGGGATTCGAACCCCCGGAAGCGTTGCCGCCTCAGCGGTTTTCAAGCTCTCGTACGGGTGTTCGCATATATGCACCGACGTTCGTCCTGATCTCGATCCGCAACTTGTGGGTACGCCACCAGCTGCCTACGTCCGTCAGGGAACGCTCAGGTTGCCGTCACGGTTGCCGTCACTCGGTTGCCGCCCAGGGAACCGCGAACGGAATCGGTCGGTGCCCGCGAGCTTATGTCGGCGGCCATGAGATTCTGACCGGAGACGGCCACGAATCTGACCACTGGCGGCCACGGGAATTGACCACCGGCGGCCACGAAACCTGACCACGTCGCCTGGTATGGGTCCCAGTCCGCCGACAAGAGAAGTCCCCCCTGGGTTTAGCTGAGCGTGTTCAACCACCCAGCGCCCAGGAGGGACCCCCGTGAAGTTTGCAGAGGAAGTCATGGAAATACTCGAAGCGTTCGACCTGACCCAGTCGTACCGAACCGCAGCTGAGCTAGCGAGTTGCTCCCACAACACCGTAGCCCACTACGTGGCGGCCCGGGAAGCAGGGGGCCTGACTGCGCATCCGGTGCGCCGGGCCCAGCTGGTGGATCCCTTCTTGGAGAAGATCGAGGAGTGGGTGGAGAAAAGTCGCGGCAAGCTGCGAGCGGACGTGGCCTACGAGAAGCTGGGCGCCATGGGCTACCAGGGGTCGGAGCGCACGGCGCGGCGCGCGGTGGCGGCCTCCAAGTCTTCGTGGAGGGCCGGCAACCGGCGGATCTACCGGCCCTGGGTGGTTGAGCCTGGTCTGTGGGTCTTATGCGGAACTCCACATAAGACCCACTATGCGGCGGCCGCAATTATGCGGCGTCACGCCCTGCCGGGGGTGGTTGCCGAGATCACGGCGGACTCCCAGGCATCGATCCGCGCCGCATAATCGCGAGTCGGGACGAGACTTTCTCCTTTCGGAGGTGTCCAGAGGAGGACGTCATGGTGAGCCGATCGCAAGTCGTGATGGTCGGGCCCCTAGTCCCGTGGCTCGAGGGATTCGCCGCGGAGCTGGCCAGGCAGGGCTAACAGAAGGGTACAGCGACGCTGCTGATGCGCCTAGTGAGACGCTTGAGTGGCTGGCTGGAGGGCCACGGGCTGGGTAGTGCAGATCTCAGCGTCGAGGTGGTGGATGCGTTCCTGAACGATGTACGGGCGGATGGTGGATCGTTGCAGCCGACAGGCGAGACGCTGGCAGGGCTGCTCCGCTATCTCCGTGAGATGGGGGTGGTGCCCCCGCCGTCGCCGCCACCGCTGACCCCACTGGAGGCGTTCGTCGAGCCGTACCGGCAATACTTGCAGGGCGAGCGCGGCCTCTCTGCGGGGGCCGTCGAAACCTACGTACGAACGGCCAAGCTCTTCTTGGCAGAGCAGTGCGCTCAGGGCAGTCCGGACCTAACGGGCCTGACCGCGGCCGAAGTCACTGGCTTCATAACGCGGCAGTTCGGCCGTGGCAGTGTTGGCTCGGCCAAGATCCTGGCGACCACGCTGCGGGCGTGGCTCGACTTCGCGCACCTGGTTGGGCTGACGAGCCAGCCCCTGGCAGGCGCGGTGCCGTCAGCAGCTGGGTGGAGTGGTGGTGCTCTCCCAAAGGCGCTGGAGCCGGGGGCGGGCAGGCGCTTGTTGGCCAGCTGTGATCGGAACTCGGCAACTGGCCTTCGGGACCACGCCATCCTCACCGTGCTTCTGCGGCTGGGTCTGCGAGCAGGCGAAGTGGCCGCGCTGACCCTCGACGATCTCGACTGGCGGGCTGGCGAGTTGATGGTGCATGGCAAAGGCCGCAGGGAGGCGCGCTTACCGTTGCCAGTGGACGTGGGAGAGGAGATCGTCACCTATCTGCGCGGAGGTCGCCCGCGACGACCCGAGCGTGCGCTCTTCCTGCGGGTTCACGCTCCTCTGCATGGGCTTAGCGCTGAAGGGGTAGCCGAAGTCGTCCGTGCTGCCAGCGCACGTGCGGGGTTGGGTAGCTTCGGCCCGCACCGTCTCCGGCACACAGCGGCCACTGAAATGTTGCGGCAAGGAGCGTCGCTGCCCGAGGTTGGTCAGGTCCTGCGTCATCGCAGCGCGGCGACCACCGCCATCTATGCAAAACTCGACCACCGTTCACTGAGCGCACTGGCCATGCCGTGGCCGGGATGTGGACTATGACAGACTTTGCCTCGGCAGCTGCCGACTACTTGGCCACCCGTCGCGCGCTCGGCTACCAGTTGTCCCAACAAGGCCAGCTGCTCATGCAGTTCGTGGCGTACCTTGATGCCGTCTGCGCTTCACATCTGACCATGGAGCACGCGGTGGCATGGGCCAAGCTGCCAGCCGATGCAGATCCGGTATGGTGGAACGCCCGGCTGGGGGTGGTTCGTGGCTTCGCCCGCTACGTGCGTGCCATCGCTCCAGGCACCGAGGTGCCTCCGGTCGGTCTCTTGCCCGATCGCAATCATCGGATTGTCCCCTACATCTACGACGACGATGACTTGCGAAGGCTGCTCCTGGCAGCGGGCAGATTGTCCTCACCGCCCCGGGCCGACACATATCAGACCCTGATCGCGCTACTGGCCGTGACCGGCATGAGAATCGGTGAGGCAATAGGGCTCGACCAGAGTGACCTCGACTGGTCGCAGGGACTACTCACGATCCGGCATAGCAAGTACGGTAAGTCCCGCCAGCTGCCCTTGCAGCCCACCACCATCGACGCTCTTCGCGGCTACAACCGCCGCCGCGACGCACGACATTTCCGAACAGAGTCACCAAGCTTCTTCGTTTCGACGGTTGGGTCCCGGCTGATCCCACGCAACGCCATGGCCGTGTTCGCTCAGCTCGTGTGCGACGCCAAGCTGGACTGGTCCGGCCGACACCGTCCGCCGCGTCTTCATGATCTCCGGCACTCCTTCGCGGTGCGCACCTTGATTGGCTGGTACCGGGAAGGCCTAAGCGTGGAGGAGCGCCTGCCGCTCTTATCCACTTATCTGGGTCATATCGGGCCAGCATCCACCTACTATTACCTGACCGCCGTGCCGGAGCTGCTGGCACTGGCTGTCACTCGGCTCGAGTCTGACTGGGATGGCGGACGATGAGTGCGCTGGCCCCAGTGCTTGAGGCCTATTTCACCGAGCGGCTGACCGGTCAGCGCCAGGCCAGTGCTCACACAGTGGCGGCTTATCGGGACACGTTCTGCCTCTTGCTGCGCTTCACCGAAGGCCAGACCGGCAAGTCGCCGTACCAGCTTGACCTCGCCGATCTCGACGCCTCGCTGATCGGTGCGTTCCTAACCTACCTCGAGACTGAACGCGGCGCCAGCGTGCGCACTCGAAACGCCCGACTCGCGGCCGTGCGGTCCCTGTTCAAGTATGCCTCTTACCGTTGCCCTGAGCATGCCGCGCTCATCCAACGGGTTCTCTCCATCCCCTCCAAGCGCACGGACAGGCCCCTGGTCTCGTTCCTCACCGAAACAGAGGTCGACGCCCTCTTGGCCAGCCCCGACCTGGGTACATGGATCGGCCGACGTGACCACGCCCTGCTCGTGGTCGCTCTCCAGACGGGGCTGCGGGTCTCCGAACTCACCGGTCTCACCCGCGGAGCGATCGAACTTGGGACTGGGGCGCACCTGCGCTGCCGCGGCAAAGGGCGCAAGGATCGCATCACTCCACTAAGCACTAAAACCCGGGCGGTGCTGCGGGCCTGGCTTGCCGAGCGTTCTGGCGGTTCGGACGATCCGGTGTTCCCAGGACCAACGGGCTCGCGGCTCAGCCGCGACGCTGTCCGGCGTTTGGTTGAGCGCCACGTCGGCACTGCCATCGCTGTCTGCCCCTCGTTGAGTGCCAAGGTGGTCTCGCCTCACGTACTGCGCCACACCTGTGCGATGAACCTGCTTCGCCACGGCGTCGACACCGCCGTCATCGCTCTCTGGCTCGGCCACGAGGATCTGAGAACCACGCAGATCTACATCCACGCAGATCTGAGCCTCAAGGAGCGCGCCCTTGCCAGGACCGCTCCACCGCACACCGGTTCCGGTCGCTACCAACCACCGGACCAGCTGCTTGCCTTCCTTGAGAGCCTGTGATTATGCGGCGCGGATCGATGCCTCGGAGTCCGCCGTGATCTCGGCAACCACCCCCGGCAGGGCGTGACGCCGCATAATTGCGGCCGCCGCATAGTGGGTCCAATACGACTTCGGGGACGGGCCGCTAATCCAGGGGCGCCCCACCATCTTGTTTTGCGCCTGGCTGGCCTGGTCGCGCTTCCGAGTGGTGCTCCCGATCCTGGATCGGACGCTGCCGACGGTGATTGCTTGCCTGGACACTACCCTGCGCCGTTTTGGGGGCTGTCCGACCTACGCACTGACCGACAACGAAAAGACGGTCACGGTCGAGCACATAGCGGGGATTGCGATTCGCAATCCGGCCCTGGTGGCGGCCGCCCGCCATTATGGGCTGACCCTGAAGACCTGCGTGCCATACGACCCCGAGTCGAAGGGCGGGTCCGAGTCAACAGTCCGGGTGTCCAAGGCCGACCTGGTACCTACGGATGCCAACCTGCTTGACGACTATCAGGAGTATGTAGCCCTTGAGGATGCCTGCTTCCAGCTCTGCGCCGAGGTCAATGGTCGCCCCCACCGGGTGACGGGGCGACCTCCGGTGGAAATGCTGGAAGAGGAGAGGGGGCGGCTCCATCCGCTGCCAGCCCAGCCCTACACGATGGCGTTCGGGGTAACCCGCGTGGTGGGACGGACCACGGCAATGGTGACCTATGAAGGGGGTTCGTACGAGGCTCCCAGCAAGCTGGCGGGGCAGACGGTGTGGGTTCGGGCCCACGGCGAGCAAGTGATCCTGGTTCACGTTGGCCCCCAGGGTCCGACCGAAGTGGCACGGTATCTGCGCACGACCCCGGGCACCCCGCGTCTGGACGAGGCCACGGTGCGGAGGACTGATCCCCTCCAGCGCCAGCCGCGCGCCCGGAATGGTGCCGAAGCTGAGTTCTTAGAGCTCGGCCCCGGTGCCAGCGCCTGGCTGGTGGAAGCAGGCGCAACCGGAGCCACGCGAGTGCGGTCCAAGATGGCCCAGGCTGTAAGCCTGGCCCTGATCATGGGCCCAGCGCCAGTGGAAAAGGCTCTGGGCCAGGCGGCCGCCAGTGGCCGCTTCGCTGAGGGTGACTTGCAGTCCATAGTCGAACACCTGGCCACTGCATCGGTAGGTGATCCAACTCGAGCATCTGAGGACCACAGCCTGCAGGTGGGCACCGCTGCCTGGGGGGTTCTGGGCAGATGACCATCGCAGTAACGGCACCACCATTGCCCAAAGACCTTGACGACCTCCTGCGCCGCCTCCGACTGCCACATTTGCGCCGGCTGGCACCCGAAGTCCTGGCCACTGCTCGGACCCAACGCTGGGAGCCATCGGAAGTCCTCCGCGTTCTGCTGGCGGAGGAGGTTGAAGGCCGGGAACGCTCGGCCACTGCCACCCGGCGTGGAGCGGCAGGTTTCCCCACGGGCAAGACGTTCTCGGGCTGGGACGAGTCAGCCTGCTCGATTCCACGCCCCACCCAGGCCGCCCTGCGCACTCTGGAGTGGATCAGGCGCAGAGAGAACCTGGTGGTCTGTGGGCCATCGGGAACCGGCAAGAGCTACTTCCTGGAGGCGCTGGGGCAGGCGGCTGTGGAAGCCGGGTTGAAGGTTGCCTGGTTCACCCTGGAGTCCTTGGGGGCACTCGTGCGCCGAAGCCGAGCCGATGATTCGGTGGTCAAGGCGGTCCAGCGGATCTTGCGCGCCGAGTTAGTCGTGGTAGATGACATTGGGCTGTTGCCGGTCAGTCCGGACGCGGCCGAGGGCCTCTACCGGGTGGTCGATGTCGCCTACGAGAGGCGCAGCGTAGCGGTGAGTTCCAATCTCCACCCGGCCGGGTTTGACGAGCTGATGCCCAAAACCCTGGCCACCGCCACCGTGGACCGGCTCTTGCATCATGCTCATCTCTGCGTCACCTCCGGCGAGAGCGTCCGGCTGGCCCAGGCCACGGCTGGGGTGGGAGTCCAACCTCTGTCGCCAACAGACGCTCTCCCCGTCCTCTCATCACCCTCAAGTCAGCGGCGACGCTCCGGAGCTGGGTCGTGACTGCCCAGCAGATCCCTGCCAAGTCAGTCGAAGCTGCCCTCGCCGCATACCGCGACCAGTGGGAAGGTGTTCAGCATGAGGTGCACCCTCGACTTGTGCCGCCGACCCAGAAGCTCGTGGTGGCCGAGGATGCGGTCAGCGCCATCAGTGACGGTTCGCGTAACGGCCCAGATGGCCCAGGAGGCCGCCGTTGCCCGATCTGCGACTCCCAGGTCACGTCCTCACGAGCCAGATTCTGCTCCGGAACCTGCCGCCAGGCCGCCTGGCGGCGGCGCCACGCGGACCCCGACGCTCCGGTTCGTGTCAGGCTGCCACCGCGCCAACCCAAGATCTATGAGTGCCCCGAGTGCGAGCAGCGCTACCTGGAAGTGCGCCGATGCCCTGACTGCAATTTGTTCTAGTAGATACGTGGGTGATTGTCATCTCTGAAAGGGGTAGCGGTTGTCAAGCCCCTCCTCCAAATTCGTTCCGGTGAACTGCAGGTACCTGGGAGGCTACTGACTGGAGGCTAGAAGGGCATGCTCAACTGACCCGCCGCGAGGCGG
>JAKATL010000014.1 GCA_021827985.1 bacterium | reverse complement strand
GTGAGGGCGCTGAGCGGGGCTGGGCAACACAGGCCCGCCAAGTCCAGGTAAGACCCGAAGCGGCAAACGTGGTACCGGTGGCCCCTAGGCCAAGTAAGACCGTCCGCCTTGGCCGGGTGTCACTTATCGGCACTCAGTAGGAACGGTCGACCGGCACCCCGGGAAAGTAGGCCACCCGCAGGGAGCGGCCGGAGTCCGGCACTCCCTGCCGGTAGACCTCCAGGCGAAGATGACGGGGGACGTTGTTGAGGAAGAGCGCCGTCGCCTGCCGGAGGGTGGGCTGGAACCTGGCCCCGGCCAGGATGGCAGCGAGGCTGCTGAGGGAGGCCGGGAGCGTCTGCAGCCGAGGGGCGGCGGCCAGTATTCCCCTGGGGGGAAGCGGGGCCAGAAGCACCACCGCTGGCGGCCGGCGCAGCTCCGCCAGTTTCAGCGCCAGAAGGCCCCCCTGGCTGTGTCCCAGGACTACCGCATCCCCTCCGGTGGCGTCGAAGACTCTGACGGTGTCCTCGAGATAGCCGTCGAAGCTGATGGAGCGGGGATCCCGCGGCGGGACCCCGAGCCGGCCCCGTCGAGCCAGGGCCAGGGCGGGGAAGCCCATGCGGGCGAACTCCAGGAGGAAGGGGGCGGCGTACTCCGGCACGTTGGTCACACCGTGGAGCCAGAGGATCGGCGGCAGTGAGGTCATCAACTCCGGTCTCACCTCGACTCCGGGGTATCCGGCGACCGTGACCGCCTGGAGGGTCAGGGGAGCACGCGCCGGGCTCACGGTCGCAGCCGCTGGAAGAACCCCTGCAGCAGGGCTGCGGACTCCTGAGCCAGGCAGCCGCTGGACACCAGAGGGTGGTGGTTGCCACTGGTACTGGACAGCACATCGTAGGCGCTCTGGTCGGCACCCTTGCGGGGGTCCAGGGCCCCGTAGACCACCCGGGAAACCCGGGCCAGCAGGGCGGCCCCCGCGCACATCGGACAGGGTTCCAGGGTGGAGTAGAGGGTGGCTCCCTCCAGCCTCCAGCCGCCCACCCGGCGGCTGGCCGCACGCAACGCCAGGAGCTCGGCGTGGCGCGAGGCGTCGCGGCCCACCTCGACCCGGTTGGACCCCACACCGAGGACCTCGCCACCCCTCTCCACCAGAGCCCCCACCGGTACCTCACCCCTGCGCCCGGCGGCCCGCGCGAGGCGCAGGCAGCGCCGCATCAGCCCCAGCTCCCAGTCGGTCCAGGGGTCAGCGCCTGGAGGAGGGCCCGATGGCAACTCCAGCCGCACTCGCCCCTCCTCCTATAATTGCCCCCCACGCGGTGGCTATAGCTCAGTTGGTTAGAGTGCCAGGTTGTGGCCCTGGAGGTCGAGGGTTCAAGTCCCTCTAGCCACCCCAGCGGATCTCCCCGGGCATGCCCCAATTTGGCTCCCACGGGCTCCCGCCCTGTCGGCGGGGAAGCGCTGTGGTATCCTCGGGAAGACCCGGGGTTCAGCTGGAGCCGGACCTTCCGCGCGGTGCGGACCCTGCGGCGACTTTCAGGAGGCGATTGCGCAAGTGCTCATAGGAGAGGCCAAGCTCGCGGTTATCGACGAGCACCGGCGCCACGAGGGGGACACCGGATCGACCGAGGTCCAGGTGGCGATCTTCAGCGAACGGATCCGCCAGCTCACCGAGCACCTCAAGGAGCACCCCAAGGACCACCACACCCGCCGGGGCCTGCTGAAGCTGGTGGGGAAGCGCCGCCGCCTCCTGGACTACCTGATGCGCACTGACATAGCGCGCTATCGCGCCCTGGTTGCCAAGCTGGGGCTGCGTCACTGAGCGGGATCAGTTGCCGGCAGATCGGGCCATCGCCCGCGGCCGGTCGGTTTATCGAAGTGCTGCTTCCGGAGAAGGGAGCGGCTGCGCCATCGGTCGTCGGGCCGGCGCGATTGGAGACTGGCGATCGGAGCCGAGCGCAAGTTCAGCTCTCATCCCCATTCCCTAATCGCGCCCCTGGACCGTTGCCCGGCCACCTCCATCTTGGGGAGCAGCGAGAAGGAGAAAGATGGAGCGTACCTACGTCTCGCGCACCTTCGAGGGCGCGGAGCTAACCATCGAGACCGGCTGGCTGGCCGGTCAGGCCAACGGCGCGGTCATGGTGCGGCAGGGGGACACGGTGGTGATGGTCACGGCCACCGCGTCCCGAGCGCCGCGCCCGGGGATCGACTTCTTCCCCCTGACCTGCGACTACGAAGAGAAGATGTACGCCGCCGGGCGCATCCCCGGGGCCTTCTTCCGGCGCGAGGGGCGGCCCGGTGAGGCGGCGACCCTCGCCTCGCGGATGATCGACCGCCCCATGCGGCCGCTCTTCCCCAAGGACTTCCGCAACGACGTCCAGATCGTGGCCACCGTGCTCTCGACGGACCAGGTCCACGACCCCACCATTCTCGCCCTGATCGGAGCCGGGGCGGCCGTCTCCATCAGCGACATCCCCCACGGCGGCCCCGTGGCCGCGGTCCGGATGGGGCTGTTCGACGGCCAACTGGCGGAGAACCCCTCCATGCCCAACCTGGAGACCAGCGAGCTGGACCTCATCGTGGCTGGGACGCGGGACGCCATCAACATGGTGGAGGCCGGGGCCAAGGAGGTCTCCGAGGATGTGCTGGTCGAGGCGCTCTCCCGCGCCCATCAGCGCATCCGGGAGCTGGTCGCGATGATCGACGAGCTGGTCGCCAAGGTGGGCCGGCCCAAGTCCGACTATCCTCACGTGGGGGTGCCCGCGGAGATCAAGCAGGCGGTGGCGGACCTCGCCCTGGAGCGGGTCGACCGGGCCTTCCGCGAGGCGGACAAGGCGCAGCGGGACCGCCGGCTGGACGACCTCAAGGCCGAGGTCCAGGAGCAGATGGGCTCCCGCTTCCCCGACCGGGCGGGGGACATCTCGGCCGCCTTCGAGTCGGTGCTCAAGGGTGCGGTGCGCCGCGCCATCCTCAACGAGGGGATCCGCCCGGACGGCCGGGGGCTGGATGAGATTCGCGCCATCTGGTGCGAGGTGGGGGTGCTGCCGAGAACCCACGGTAGCGCGGTCTTCACCCGGGGGCAGACGCAGGCTCTCTCAATCGTAACCCTGGGCACCAGCTCCGATCAGCAGCGGCTGGATGGGCTGGGGCTGGCGGAGTTCAAGCGGTACATGCACCACTACAACTTCCCGCCCTTCTCCGTGGGGGAGGCCCGGCCACTCAGGTCTCCTGGCCGTCGGGAGATCGGGCACGGAGCGCTCGCCGAGCGCGCGGTGAAGGTGATGGTTCCGCCGGAGAGCGAGTTCCCCTACACCATCCGGGTGGTGACCGAGATCCTCTCCTCCAACGGCAGCACCTCGATGGCCAGCGTCTGCGGCAGCACCCTGGCGCTGATGGATGCCGGAGTGCCGATCAAGGCCCCGGTGGGTGGGATCGCCATGGGGCTGGTCACCGACGACCAGGATTCCAGCCGCTACGCCATCCTCTCGGACATCCAGGGGATGGAGGATGCCCTCGGCGATATGGACTTCAAGGTCGCCGGCACCCGCCACGGCGTCACCGCCCTGCAGATGGACATCAAGGTGAGCGGCCTCACGCCAGAGGTCTTCCGGAAGGCGCTGGAACAGGCCCGCCGGGGCCGGATGCACATCCTGGACAAGATGGAGGCGGCTCTTCCCGGTCCCCGGGAGGCGATGTCGACCTTCGCCCCCCGGATCACCGCCATTCACATCCACCCCGACAAGATCCGGGACATCATCGGCCCGGGTGGGAAGACCATCCGCCGGATCCAGGAGGAGACCGGCTGCCAGATCGATGTCGAGGACGACGGCACGGTCTCGCTGGCCACCATCGACGAAGAGGCGATGAGCCGGGCGGTGGCCATGATCCGGGACCTCACCGAGTCGGTGGAGGTCGGCCGGATCTACAAGGGCAAGGTGGTCCGCATCATGCCCTTCGGCGCCTTCGTGGAGATTCTGCCTCGCCAGGACGGGCTGGTGCACATCTCCCAGCTCGCCGAGCAGCGGGTCAACCGGGTGGAGGACGTGGTCAACATCGGCGACGAGATCATGGTGAAGGTCACCGAGATCGACGACCGGGGCCGGGTCAACCTCTCGCGCAGGCAGGCCATCGCCGAGCTGGGTCGCCAGGGCGCCAATGGGGCGGCCGGTGACGGCTCCCAGGGTGCCTGAGCAGGAGCTCAGCCGGGCTCTCGGGCCCGAGGCGCGGCTGCGCCTGGTGGCCGAGGAGGTGGAGCGGTGCCAGAGGTGCCCGCTCCACCTCACCCGCACCCGCGCGGTGCCCGGGTTCGGCCCGGCCACGGCCCGCCTGATGGCGGTGGGCGAGGCTCCCGGGGAGCGGGAGGACCGGGAGGGGCGGCCCTTCGTGGGCGCAGCGGGCCAGCTCCTGACCCGGCTCCTGGAGGGGATCGGCCTCAGCCGCCAGGACATCTTCATCACCAACGTGCTCAAGTCGCGGCCCCCGGGGAACCGCGACCCGCTGCCCGATGAGGTGGCCGCCTGCGCCCCGTTCCTGGATGCGCAGGTGGAGATCATCCGGCCCCAGGCGATCCTGCTTCTGGGCCGGCACGCCCTGCAGCGGCTGATCCCGGGGGCTCCTGGCATCAGCCTCTGCCACGGCCAGGTCCTGAGGGTGGGGGAGAGGAGCTACTTCCCCTGTTACCACCCCGCGGCGGCGCTCTACAACTCCCAGCTCCTGGAGGTTCTGGAACGGGACTTCCAGGCGCTGCGGCGCCATCTCGACCAGCTGGCCGCACCGCCAGCAGCCCCCCCGCCAGCCCCGCCCGAGCAACTTGGACTCTTCTGAGGCGACCTCCCTGCTGGCCCCTCCCCGGGCCGGCACGGTCCGTTTCCTTCCTCTGGGAGGGGTCGGAGAGATCGGCAAGAACATGGCCCTTCTGGAGTGCGGCTCTGACGCCCTGCTCCTGGATGCCGGGCTGCGCTTCCCTCAGCCCCAGGAGTTGGGGGTCGACATCATCGTTCCCGACATCGCCTTCGTCCTCACCCGCCGGGACCGCCTCCGAGCCGTCCTGCTCACCCACGGGCACGAGGACCACATCGGCGCCCTGCCCTTCCACCTCGCCGAGCTGAACGTCCCGGTATACGGCACCGGCGTCACGCTGGGCCTGTTGCGCAACAAGCTGGAACGCCGCGCCCACCGCGGGACAGCCGACCTGCGCGAGGTGAGGGAGGGCCAGCGCCTCCGCCTGGGAGAGCTGGAGGTCGAGTTCCTGGGGACGACGCACAGCGTGCCGGGCAGCTGCGGGCTGGCCATCTGGACCCCCGCGGGGCTGGTCGTGCACACCGGCGACTTCAAGCTGGACCAGACCCCGACCCAGGGTGAGCCCCCGAACCTGGGCCGGCTGGCGGAGCTGGGGCGCGAGGGAGTTCTCCTCCTGCTCAGCGACAGTACCAACGCCCCCAACGCCGGGCTCACCCCCTCGGAGGCCACGGTGAGACCGGCACTGCAGGCCGTGATGACCGGGGCCAAGGGGAGGGTCGTGGTGGTCACCTTCGCCAGCAACCTGGCCCGAGTCCAGCAGGCGCTGGAGCTGTCCTGGGAGGCCGGGCGCCGCTCCTGCCTGGTGGGTCGAAGCCTGCTGCGCAACTTCGCCACCGCCCAGAAGCTGGGCCTCATGCCGGTCCAGCCGGGACAGATGGTCGGACCGCGCGAGCTGGCGCGCACTCCCGACCGCGACCTCTGCCTCATCGCCACCGGCAGTCAGGGGGAGCCGCTGGCCGCTCTCAACCGGATCGCCTCCGGGACCCACCCCTTCCTCAGGGTGCACCGGGGCGACACCTTCGTCCTGGCCGCCAACCCCATCCCCGGCAATGGCGCCGTGGTGGGAGCCATCGTCAACCAGCTGGTTGCCCAGGGAGCGTCGGTGCTCGCCGGCAGCGCCGATGGGGTCCATGCCAGCGGGCACGCGGCTGCGGAGGAGCTGCGTTACGTCCTGGAGCTCCTCCGCCCCAGCAACTTCGTGCCCGTGCATGGCGAGCCCCGCCACCTGGCCGCCCACCGCCAGCTGGCCCTGGATGCGGGGATCGACCCCGCGCGGGTGGCGGTGATCGAGGACGGCTGCGCCGTCGAGGCAGGTCCGGAGGAGCTGCGCCTGGCCGGGTGGGTTCCCCCCGCCGAGGTGCCCATCGCCGCGGACCAGAGGGCGCAGCCCCGCAGCGCCACCCCCCAGGAGGTCGTGGAAGTGGTCCTCGGCCCGGGGCTGGGGGCCTGGGCGGGTGGCCCTTACCTGGCCACCGGCGGGGTGCGGGTACCTCTCCGCGGGGACCACCGCCGGTGGCGCCAGCATCTGCCCGGAACGGCAGGCGGAGCCGGACAGCTGGCCTCCCTGGGCCGCCGGCTAGACTCCCTGGCCGAGGAGGAGTGGATGTCCGCGGGCGGGGATCCGAAGTCGGTCGTGACGGTGGTCACGCTGGCCCGGGAGTGAAGCGCCGCTCCATCCTCCTCGGGATAGTGCCGATCGCGGCGCTCCTGGGGTTCGCCGGAGTCCAGGCCTGGCGGCCTCTCCCGGAGCCCCGGGTCGCGGGTGCCGCCCACTCCACCCTGCTCTTCCCCGGAGCACCTCTCAGCCCGGCCTGGCCGACCTACGGGCAGGCCGCGGTGGGGGTGGACGGGGTCGGGGAGGTGGCCGCCTCAGGAGCCCAGACCCCGGTGCCCATCGCCAGCGTGACCAAGCTGATGACCGCCCTGGTGGTGGTCCGGGCGCATCCGCTGGCGCCCGGGCAGTCCGGCCCCGAAGTTCCCCTCACCCCAGCCGACCAAGCCCTCTACAGGCAGGAACTGGCGGCCGGGGACTCGGTGGTGGCGGTCCAGGCGGGTGAGACCCTCAGCGAGCAGCAGCTGCTGGAGGGCCTGCTCATCCCTTCCGCCGACAACCTGGCGCGGGTGCTGGCGGAATGGGATGCCGGGACGGTGCCGGCCTTCGTGGCCCGGATGAACCAGGAGGCGAGGGACCTGGGAATGCGCCACACCACCTTTGTGGACAGCAGCGGACTGGACCCCGGAAGTTCCAGCACCGCGTCCGACCTGCTGCGGCTCGCCGCCGCGGTGATGGCCCAGCCGGCGCTGGCGGTGGTGGCCGACATGTCGAAGGCCACCCTGCCGGTCGCCGGGGTGGTGCACAACTATGACTTTGTCCTGGGGCAGGCGGGGGTGGTGGGGCTGAAGACCGGCTGGACGTCCTCGTCTGGTGGGTGCTTCGTCGCGGCCGCCCGCGATGGGATAGGGGGGACGGAGCAGGTGGTGACTGCGGCTGTCCTGGGCGCCCCCGGAGGACCCATCTCCGCGATCCGGTTGGCCGAGGCCGGGGCGGTGCGACTTCTGGAGTCCGTGGTGCCCCGCTTGACCCTTCGCCCGGTGCCCTCCACGCTCCCGGTCTTGCTCTCGGGGTGGCACTCGCCGGTACCACTCCGGGCCAGTCCTGTACTCGAGGTCGTGGGCTGGCCGGGGCTGACCATCCAGCTCCGTCTGCGGCGCCTCTACCTTGAGGCCGCTCTGCACCGAGGAGCGGCGGTGGCCGAGATTGAGGCGCGGACCTCCGGCGGCGCGGTGGGCACCACCTGGCTCAGGCTCAGGTCAGCCCTGCCGCTTCCCTCGCTCTGGTGGCGCCTCACCCACTTCTGAAGCTGCTGCCGCAGATTTCCGAGCAGATGTGCGAGCCGGCTGCTAGACTGCGGCCAACGGGCGGTTTCCCAGTTCACGACCCACCAGCGCCGCCCCAGGGCGAGGAACTTCACTCATGGCGACGACAAGGCGCCGGGCGCCAGCCCGGGCGAAGCGTTCCGGGACCCGTACCAGGCGGCCCGCGAGAGGCACGAGGGCCACACAAACTGCGCCCCGCCTGACCCCCGACCAGAGGCGCGAGCTCTCCGGCATCGGGACGCTGGCGCTGGGGGTGATCGGCGTCATCCTCCTGGGGTTCCCCCAGGCCCCGGTGGCCCACGCCTTCGCTCGTGCGGTGTCGGCGGCAGTGGGCATAGGTGGCTGGATCGTGGGGCTGGCGCTGATCGGAGCGGGGCTGGCGATGCTGGCCAGCCGCGGGCCCAGGCGGAGCCTGGGCACGGTGCTGGTGGCGCTCAGCGTGAGCTGCCTGGCGGCCATCTCCATGGCGGCGATCGCCGGCGCCGGCTACGGAGGGGCGGTGGGGCGCGCGATCGGCCCCCGTGCTGCCGTGGTGGTGGGCGCGCCGGCCATGCTGGTGGCGCTGGGAGCCCTGGGGCTCGCGGGGCTGGTGCTGGCCCTCGACCTCGCACCGTCGCGGATCTCCGGGTCAGCCCTCCGGGGCGTCTCCAGACTCCTGGGGCCGCTCTTCGCCCCCAGCGCGCCGGCGGCGCGTGCCTCCCTCCCCGCTCCGGTCCCTGCCCCGCTCGACCTACAACTGGCGGTTCCCGAGCCCGAGGCTCCCCCGGTGGATGGCCCGGCGCTCCCGCCCGAGCCGTTCCAGCGCATCTTCGAGGAGCTGGAGGTGGAGGAGGAACCCACCAGCACTCCGACGGCTCTTCCTCTGCCCGTGCCACCGCCCCTGGAACTCGAGGATGATCCGGAGGGACCCGAGCCGAACTGGGTGATCCCCAGCCTGGATCTCCTCGACTCCGCACAGGGCAAGCGGGAGCGCCTGCGGGACGAGATCCGCAGCCGCATCAAGACCATCGAGGCCACGCTGGCCAACTTCGGGGTGGAGTCCAAGGTCATGGGCGTCAACGCCGGTCCCACCGTGACCCAGTACGAGCTCCAGCCGGGGTCCGGGGTCCCGGTGCGCCGGGTGCTGGCCTACCAGACCGACCTCTCCCTGGCGCTGGCCGCACCCATCCGCATCCAGGCGCCTATCCCCGGCAAGTCAGCCATTGGGATCGAGGTGCCCAACAAGGCGGCTCAGCTGGTGACCCTGAAGGAGGTGGTCCAGGCTCCCTCGTTCCACGAGATGAAGAGCGGTCTCTCGGTGGCCCTGGGCGCGGACGTCAGCGGGCGCCCGGTGCTGGGTGACCTGGCGGCCATGCCCCACCTGCTGATCGCCGGTGCCACCGGGTCGGGGAAGAGCGTCTGCATCAACGCGGTCCTGGCCGGGCTTCTGCTCCAGTCCACCCCGCGCGAGCTGCGGCTGATCCTGGTCGACCCCAAGCGAGTGGAGCTCAGCAACTTCGCCGGCCTGCCCCACCTCTTGGTGCCGGTCGTGGTGGAGCCCGAGGGTGCGGTCGCCTCGCTGCGCTGGGCCGTGGTGGAGATGGAGCAGCGCTACAAGCTCTTCGCCGGCAACGGGGCACGCAACATCACCGTGTTCAACGAGCGAGCGCCCCAGCTGGGCCTTCGTCCCCTTCCCAAGATCGTGATCGTGATCGACGAGCTGGCCGACCTGATGATGGTCGCCGCCAGCGAGATCGAGGACCTGATCTGCCGGATCGCCCAGCTGGCCAGAGCGGTAGGCATCCACCTCATAGTGGCCACCCAGCGCCCATCCGCCGACATCATCACCGGTCTCATCAAGGCCAACATCCCGTCCCGGGTGGCCTTCGCGGTGAGCAGCGGGGTGGACTCCCGGGTGATCCTGGACGAGATGGGAGCGGAGAAGCTCCTGGGACGGGGCGACATGCTCTACCTGCCCATAGACGCTGGCAAGGCGACCAGGCTCCAGGGCGCCTACGTCTCCGACCGGGAGCTGGACCAGCTGATCGGCTGGTGGAAGGCCCAGGGGACCCCCGCCTACCAGGAGGAGATCCTTCAGGCGGCCGCACTCGGCCCGGTCCCCGCGGACGGAGCCGCTCGCCGGGACCCCCTCTTCGAACGCGCCGGGAGGATCGTGATCGGGGAAGGGCGGGCGGCCACCTCCCTGCTCCAGCGCCGGCTCCAGGTGGGCTACACCCGCGCGGCCCGGCTGGTGGACCAGCTGGCCGATGCCCGGGTGGTGGGGCCATACGAGGGCAGCAAGTCGCGGGAAGTGCTGATGACCCTGGCCGAGCTGGAGCAGCTCCTGGACTCGGGCGAGGGGGAGGAGTAGCCGCTACCCTTGTGGCATGGCAGCCACCGAGCACTCCTTCGACGTGGTCTCGGACTTCGATCGCCAGGAGCTGGTGAACGCGGTGGAGCAGGCGAGGCGGGAGATCTCCACCCGCTATGACTTCAAGGGCGTGGTAGCCGAGATCGACCTCCAGGAGAAGGAGATCGTGATCCTGGCGGCCTCCGACGGCCGCGCCGACGCCGTGCTGGATGTGCTCAAGAGCAAACTGGTCCGCCGCAACCTCTCACTCAAGATCATCCGTCCGGGCAAGCCGGAGCCGGCGGCCAAGGGCAACGTGCGGCTGGCCGTGGCCATCCAGAAGGGGATCGACGAGGACTCGGCCCGTGACCTCAGCAAGCGGATCAAGGCCGCCCATCCCAAGGTGCAGGTGCGCATCCAGGGTGACGAGCTGCGCGTGGTGAGCCGGGACAAGGACACCCTCCAGTCGGTGATCCACGATCTGCGGGAGCTGGACCTACCGCTGCCCCTGCAGTTCACCAACTACCGCTGAGCCGTTAGGCGGTCCCCTGGCCACCGATGGACCCTGCCGCCGGGATCCAGGAGATGGCTCACGAGGTGGTGCGCCGGGCTTCGCTGCCGCCGCCCATCTCCATCGCCACGGCCGAGTCATGCACCGGGGGCCTGCTGGCCTCACTCCTAACCGCGGTCCCCGGGGCCTCGGTCGCCTTCCTCGGGGGGGTGGTGGCCTACTCCAACCAGGTCAAGGTGTCCCAACTGGGGGTCCCGCCGGACCTCCTGGAGCAGGTGGGCGCGGTGAGCGAGGAGGTGGCGGTGGCGATGGCCGAGGGGGTGCGCCGGGTGCTTGGTGCCCACCTAGGGGTGGGCATCACCGGCGTGGCTGGCCCGGGCCACTCGGAGCTGAAGCCGCCCGGACTGGTATACGTAGCCCTAGCCGCTCCGGAGGGAGCCCGCTGCCTAAAGCTGGTGGACGACCTTGGACGAGAGGGGAACCGCCTCGCAGCCGCCTCCCTGGCCCTCCAACTGCTCTCCGACCACCTGCCCGCCACCGGTGTCTCCCGGGCGGGCTGACGGTGGTGATACACTACCGAACACCCGTTCTGCCCATACCTCATTGGAGACACTGCAGATGAGCGCTACACTCGAGCTCCAAGGGCACCTAGACGCCCCATTCCTCACTGACCGGAAGGAGGCCCGTTTGACCACTGAGAGGGAGCGGGCGCTTAGCAGCGCACTGGCCCAGATCGAGCGCAGCTACGGGAAGGGCGCCATCATGCGCCTCGGGGACGCTTCCGCGGCGCGTGGGGTCGAGGTGATCTCCACCGGGGCGCTGACCCTGGACCTGGCGCTGGGGGTGGGGGGGATCCCGAGGGGCCGGATTGTAGAGATCTTCGGCCCCGAATCCTCCGGTAAGACCAGCCTCAGCCTGCACGTGATCGCCGAGGCCCAGCGGCTGGGCGGGGTCGCGGCCTTCATCGATGCCGAGCATGCTCTGGACCCGGCCTATGCCGGCCGGATCGGGGTCAATACCGACGACCTTCTGATCTCCCAACCGGACACCGGGGAGCAGGCGCTGGAGATCGTGGAGGCGCTGGTGCGCAGCCAGGCCGTCGACGTTGTGGTCGTGGACTCGGTGGCCGCCTTGGTCCCCAAGGCCGAGATCGACGGCGAGATGGGGGACACCCACGTCGGCCTCCAGGCCCGGCTCATGTCCCAGGCCATGCGCAAGCTCACCGGCGCCATCAGCCGCTCCAACTGCGTGGTGATCTTCATCAACCAGCTGCGGGAGAAGGTCGGGGTGATGTTCGGCAACCCGGAGGTCACCTCGGGCGGCCGGGCCCTCAAGTTCTACGCCTCCGTGCGCCTCGACATCCGCCGGATCGACTCTCTGAAGCAGGGGATGGACGTGATCGGCAGCCGGGTCAAGGTGCGGGTGGTGAAGAACAAGGTCGCCGCTCCGTTCCGGGCGACCGAGCTCGACCTCCTCTACAACGAGGGTATCTCCTGGGAGGGGAGCGTTCTGGACGGGGCCATCGAGGCCGCCGTGGTCGAGAAGAGCGGAGCCTGGTTCAGCTACGGGGAGACGCGCCTGGGACAGGGGCGGGAGAACGTGCGCGAGCTGCTCAAGGGAAACCCCGAGCTCACCGCCGAGATCGCCCGCAAGGTGCGCCAGGCGGTGCTGGGTGAGCCGGTCGCCGTGACTTCCGAAGTGGGCTCTGGGGAGGAGGCCGCCCTGGCCTAGCCGAACGGGTTTCTCCGGGCCTCCTTGAGGGCGGTCTCCAGGCGCTAGAATCCCTTCAGGTTTCCTTAGATCTCTACGTCCCTGCGCCAAGCGCGGGATTCATGCCGGGGAGGGCCGCCGCCGCGCTCCCGCCGGCACTGTGAGGTAAATGGCAATGGCCACCTTGGTGGTGGGGCTGGCGGTCGTCCTGGCGCTGATCGCCATCGGTGCCGTCGCGTACGCGATCTCGGTTTCGCGCCGACAGGCGGTGAAGGGCACCGCCGAGCTGGAGGAGATAAGGGCAGCACGGCGGGAGCTCGAGGCCCACCGCAAGTCGGTGGAGCTGGAAGCCCAGGCCGAGGCACTGAAGCTCCGGGCCGAGCTGGAGGAGGAGCTAAGCGTCCGCCGTCAGGAGGTCACCCGCCAGGAGCAGCGCAACCTGCAGCGGGAGGAGCAGCTGGACCGGCAGCAGCAGGACCTGCTCCAGCGCAGCGAGGCGGTAACCAACGAGACCAGGGCGTTGGAGGCGGCCCGGGAAGAGGTGGAGGCGCTTCGCCGAGGGGCCGAGGTGGAGCTGGAGCGGGTTGCCGGACTGGGACGGGATGAGGCCCGGCAGGAGCTGCTGGCCGCCCTTGACCGCGAGCTGATCTCCGAGAAGGCGGAGCGCATCCGCCACGCCACCGGCGAGGCCAAGGCCGAGGCGGACGAGCGGGCCCGGGAGGTGCTGGTCACCAGCATCCAGCGCCACGCGGCCGACCAGACCGGCGAGAGCTCGGTGTCCGTGGTCCCGCTTCCCAACGACGAGGTCAAGGGGCGGATCATCGGCCGTGAGGGCCGGAATATCCGGGCTCTGGAGGCCGCCCTGGGCGTTGACCTGATCATCGACGACACCCCGGAGACGGTGGTCCTCAGCGGCTTCGACCCGGTGCGCCGGGAGGTCGCCCGGGTCACGCTCACCAAGCTGCTCTCCGACGGCCGGATCCACCCCACCCGCATCGAGGAGGTGGCCGCCAAGTCGCGGGAGGAGGTGGCGGTCCGCATCGCCGACGAGGGGGAGAAGGCCCTCTTCGAACTGGGCCTGCAGGGGATGCATCCGGAGCTGGTCAAGCTGGTGGGCACCCTGCGGTTCCGCTACAGCTACGGCCAGAATGTCCTGGCCCACTGCAAGGAGGTGGGCTTCCTCTCTGGGATGATCGCCGCCGAGATCGGGGCCGACGAGCGCCTGGCCAAGGAGGCGGGACTCCTCCACGACATCGGCAAGGCCGTGGACCACGAGGTGGAGGGGTCGCACGCCGTGATCGGCGGGGAGATCCTGCGCCGGCTGGGGCGACACCGGGACGTGGTGGACGCAGTGCAATGCCACCACTACGACGTCGAGCCGAGCACGGTGCTGGCCTTCATCATCCTCAGCGCCGACGCCATCTCCGCCTCCCGGCCCGGGGCCCGGCGCGAGACCCTGGCCAGCTACATCAAGCGGCTGGAGAAGCTGGAGGAGATCGCCAACGGCTTCGAGGGGGTCGAGCGCTCCTTCGCCATCCAGGCCGGCAGGGAGGTGAGGATCCTGGTCCGCCCCGAACGGATCACCGATGACGCTGCCGTGGTCCTGGCCCGCGACGTGGCCCGGCGGATCGAGAGCGAGATGAGCTACCCGGGAACCATCAAGGTGACCGTGGTGCGGGAGACCCGCTCGGTCGACTACGCCAAGTAGGCTGAGGCTCGGTGGCAAAGCTGTTACAGCTATGCTCCGATCCTCCTTTGCGCCCCTATCCTGACCTCCACAGAGGCTAAACTGCGCTGGTCCGCTGGGTGGTACGGCCTCCCGACGGTAGTGGGATTCGCTACGGCAGGGACGGATGGAGCACTTCAGGACGGCGTTCCGCAAGTGGTTAGGCGGAGGGCTCGGGCAACTTCCCGGGCTTCCGATGGAACATGGCGTCGAGACTTAGGGTCCGTTCCGCTTCGCCCAGCATACCCTCGAGCCCCCCGCTTCCAAGTGAAGTCGTGAATTCACGCGCTTCAGGCGCCGAGAGGTCCGAAGCTCTCGCGGTACGGCCGGCCTCCCCAGAACGACCACGAGGAACGGTTGCGCTTGTCGTGCTTTTGGCGTGCGTAGCCGCCATCGCCGTAGGGCTCCTACTCGTTCACCCACCCTTCAATTTTTTGGACCTGGCTCTCGTAGTCGCGTTTGTTGCAGTGCTGGACCTGCGAGGCCCGGTGGGTATCCCCATCGGTCGTGGCCGGATTACCTTTAGTGGAACTGCTTATGCAGGCATAGGCTCCGTCTTCCTACTTGGCCCTGCGGGGGCAGTCGCCGTCGTTTCTGCATTCTTGCTTGTGAACTTGTGGCAGCGGTCGACTGCCCCATTAAAGGTCACGTTCAACACCGCAATGTCGATGCTGACGTTTTCGTCTGCAGCGGTTGCATTCGAACTCATGTACAGGATCTCATCGTCGGTAGCCGTTGTGGTCTCGGCAGGCATCGCGGGCGGTCTTGCGGCGTGGTTGGTCAATCATTTCCTTCTCGGTACTGTCCTGTACGCAGAGCAGGGCAATGCGGACTTTCGATGGCAGGCATTTTTCCGGCAGGTGGGGGGCGTTCTACCGTATTACTTGGGATACGGGCTAACTGGTGTAGGCATCGTGGCTGCCAGCACTCGCCTTGGAGATCCCGGCGCGCTAATTGTCCTCGCTGCTCCCGTCACGATCGTCCAGATCGCGACAACCCGTTGGATGAAGGAGCAGGCAGCACGATTGTCCGACGCGGAGAGCGCGTTCAACGCGACGCTCATCAGCCTCTCGAAGGCGATTGACCTTAGGGACAAGGACACCGAGGGGCACTGCCGCAGGGTCGTGGAGTACTCCCTCCTAATGGGACGCAACCTCAGGTTCAGCCAGGACGAGATGGTCCGCCTCTCGCACGGTGCGCTCCTCCACGACATTGGCAAGATCGGGGTCCCGGATGCCATCCTGATGAAGCCTGGGCCGCTCACAGAAGAGGAGTGGGCGATCATGCGCACCCACCCCGAGCTGGGCTTCCAGATGGTTTCGGATGTACGCCAGCTCGAGCGAGCCCGGGAGATCATCCTCAACCACCACGAGCGCTTCGATGGCCGAGGGTACCCAAGAGGGCTGAGTGGGGACGCGATCCCGCTGCCGGCGCGCGTGTTCTCGATCGCAGACTCTTTTGACGCCATGATCTCGGACCGGCCGTACCGGAAGGGTCTGCCGCTGCACGAGGCCAGAGCCGAGGTGCGCAGGTGTGCGGGGACTCAATTCGACCCGATTTGCGTCGCCGCGTTCGATCAGATTCCGGATGAGGAACTCCGCCACATAACAGAAGAGAGAGCTCACCCCACCGAGGAGCTGCTCTCTCTCTTCCGTTAAGCGATCCCCCTGACGAGGTCAGAAGGGGCGCTGGATCAACCCCAGCCGCTGAAGGCCCAGGTGCTCATATCAGGCTCTCTCCTCAAACGTCAGTTAGATCCCGAGCCCTAGCGGCCTCGGCAACGCGTACAGCTTCAGTGAGGCTAACTGAACTGACGATCCCGTCACGGACATTGAAGACGAAGTGACGAATCCGTAACTAAGGACCCCAGTTTCCGGCCCCAGTGTCAGCTGAGCCCCCCGACGCGACGCCCTTCCGTACCATCTGCGAGGACGTTCAGGGGCCTGCTGCCCCCAAGGAGGCGGAATTGGCACCTAGCAGGGCCCCGGGCTCCAAGTGGGCGCCGCTCTATGTACCGCGGTTCCGGGCCTTCTGGACAGGCGCACTGCTGTCCTGGTACGGGGATTTCCTGTCGCTCCCGGCCCTCCTCATCATCTCGTATCAACTGGGAGGCGAGATTGGGGTAGGAGCGATGGTGTTCCTCCAGACAGCCCCCCTCGTAGCTCTACTTCCGATCGGCGGTACCCTCGGAGATCGGGGGGACCGACGGCGGCGACTGATCGCCCTCGACCTGGTGCGCGCGTCCCTTGCCGGCCTCATGATCGTGGGAGCCGCTTCTGGCTCCTTGGTCCTCGTCCTAGCCGGATTCGCCGCCAGCCGCTCCGCCGCTGCCCTGTACGACCCCGGGCGCCGCCGCCTGCTTCCCCTCATCCTTCCATCGGGGCTCGTTCCCGCCGGAGGCAGCCTCCTAGCCGCGGTCGGAGAGTCGTCGATACTTCTCGGACCGGCTCTGGGTGCCCTGATGCTCTTGGCGATTTCTCCCGAGTACCTGCTATTGGTCGACGGTGCGACCTTCCTCGCTTCAGCGGCACTGCTGTCTCGAGTCGGCCCGCAGCCCTCAGTCGCCGCACCAGAGCCATACCTGAAGCCAGGCCCATGGTCAGCGGTCTTCAAAGGCTTTGGGTACCTGTGGCTGGACGGGACCGTCCGCATCTACGCAGTCCAGGCCGGCCTCGGCACCATGCTGGCGGCGGTGATCACCGTCTACTTCGTGCCGATCGTCCACGATGTGCTGAGGCTTGGGACTGACCAGGTGGGGGTGATGTACATCGTGGTGGGGGCGGCCTCGCTGGGGGGCAGTGCCCTGGCGGTCAGGACTCCCAAAGTGCGTTCGCGCTCGCTCATCACCCTGGGGTACATCTCCATCGTGGCCGCCGTGCTGGTGGGAACGTCACTCGGGCCTATCGCGGTGGTGGGTGGGCTGCTGGTCTTCGCGGGCGCCGGAGCGCTGCAGGAGGCCTGGGGGCTGAACCGCATCCAGACCACTACCCAGAGGGACGGGGTTGGGCAGGCACTCGGCTCGGCGCTGTGGCTTCAGTACGCCGGGCGGGCGGTCGGGGCGGCCATCGGAGCCTGGGGCGCCGTCCATCTCGGACGGCAGGACTTCCTGGCCCTGCTGGTGGTGGCGGCGGTGGGGATCACCCTCCTCCTGAGCACCTTCGGGGGCCTTGGAATCCGTCGAAATGTGGGGAGTTGGCCTCCTGGTGGCCCACCACTGCCTCTGGAGCCGTAGAATCCTGGTCACACCCTAGGACTTGTCCACATTGTCGATCACCACCACGTCCAACGGCGGGAGCGCCGCCACACCAGTGGAAGTACTCAAGGTCTCCGCCACCTCCCAGCCGGTGAAGGTGGCCGGGGCGATTGCGGGCGTGGTCAGAGTCCAGCAGAAGGTGGAGATCCAGGCCATCGGCGCCGGCGCCATCAACCAGGCCATCAAGGCGATCGCCATCTCCCGCGGATACGTGGCGGCGGGGGGGCTGGATCTGGTCTGCATCCCCTCGTTCATCGACCTCGCCATCAACGGTGAAGACCGGACGGGGATCCGGCTCATGGTCGAGGTCCGCTGAAAACGGGAGCGGCCGCCAACCCTCGCTTCCTGCCCCTGCCCCTAGCCGAGGCGCGCCCCCGGCGGATTCCGCTGGCGCCGGTGGGGAAGGAGGCGCCCAGGGTGCATATCTGGCAGGTCGGCTGCCAGATGAACGCCGCGGACGCGGACAGCTTGGCCGAGCGCTGTGCCGAAATCGGAATGCGGCCGGGAGCCGAGCTCCCCGACGCTGACCTCGCGATCCTGGTCACCTGCGCCATCCGCCAGCACGCCGAGGACAAGGTGGCCAGCAAGCTGGGCGAGCTGGCGAAGTGGAAGGAGCAGCGCCCCGGCCGGGCGATCGCACTGACCGGGTGCATGGCGGGAGAGCACGGGGCGGGCCTCCTGCGCCGCTTCCGCTATCTCGACTACGTCTTCGACATGCGCGATACCGACGGCTTCTTCGCTCGACTACAGGACACCTTCCAGGGTTCCCTCGAGGGACCGGTGCCTCTGCCCGCCTCCGACCGCCTCTGCGCCTACCTCCCGGTGATCCTGGGATGCAACGAGATGTGCACCTACTGCATAGTTCCCTTCGTCCGCGGGAGGGAGAGCAGCCGGCCCAGCTCCGAGGTAGTCGCCGAAGCTCGACGGATGGTGGACGGGGGGGTGCGGGAGATCACCCTGCTCGGCCAGAACGTGAACTCGTACGTGGACCCCGAGACGGGCGAGGGGCTGGCCGGTCTGCTGGCCCGGGTGGACTCGGTGCCAGGTCTGGAGCGCCTGCGCTTCCTCACCTCTCACCCAAGGAATGCCGGCGAGGAGCTGCTCCAGGCGATCGCCGATCTTCCCCGACTCTGCGAGAACCTGTACCTCCCAGTCCAGTCCGGAGACGACCAGTGCCTGCGGCGGATGAAGCGCGACTACCGGGCTGGGGACTATCTGCGCATCCTGGAGCGGGCGCGAGCGTTGGTGCCCGGGATCGGCCTCAGCACCGACATCATCGTGGGTTTCTGCGGGGAGACCGAGGAGGAGTTCCTGTCGACCTACAGGATGCTGGAGGAGGTCGAGTTCGACACGGTGCACGTGCAGGCCTACTCTCCGAGGCCGGGGACGGCCGCCTATCGGCGCGCCGACGATGTGCCCCTCCCGGTGAAGCAGGAGCGGCTGCAGCGGGTTCTGGCGCTTCAGCGGGGGCTCAGTGCCCGCCGCAACCGCTCCCTGGTTGGGCAGCGTGTCGAGGTCCTCGTGGAGGGGGTGGGGGAGGGTGGCCGCCCGTACGGGCGTACCCGCCAGAACCGCTTGGCCTGGCTGGAGCCTGGGCCAAAGGTGGGGGATCTCCGCTCAGCGGAGGTGGTGCGAGCCACGGCCTGGCAGCTGCAGTGCGCTTGACCTTCCGGAACTGGATTGTCCCGGGACCGCAGCCCCGGCGATAGGGTGGCAGCCGCCCCCACCCCGGCCCTTCGCCAGTACAAGGAAGCCAAGGCGGCCCACCCGGACTGCGTCGTCCTCTTCCGGCTAGGGGACTTCTTCGAGATGTTCGCCGACGACGCCCTGCTGGCGGCGCCCGTCCTGGGAGTGGCACTCACGAGCCGGGACTTCGGCCAGGGGGGCCGGATTCCCATGTGCGGGGTTCCCCACCACAGCGTCGACGCGTACGCCCGGCGACTGCTTGAGGCGGGAATCAAGGTTGCGGTCTGCGACCAGGTGGAGGAGGCGCGCCCGGGCGCCAAATTGGTGGAGCGACGGGTCACCCGGGTGCTCAGCTCGGGGACCCTGGTCGAGGACTCCCTCCTGGAGCCCACCATGGCCCGGCGCTGTGCCGCCCTGCTTCCCACAGGCCCTGCCGGAATCGGGGTGGCCGCTGTGGACTTCAGCACCGGAGAGGGCCAGCTCAGCATGCTGCCCGGCGATCTTCCATCGGCACTGTCCCAGCTCGCGACTCAGGACGTCGTGGAGGCCCTGGTCCCCGAGGACTGGCGGGAGGGTGTTCTCGGCCCGCCCCGACTGGAACTCACTCCCCGCCCAAGGGCCACCTTCTCCGTCTCCGCCGGTGTCGAGCTGGCAGAGAGCCTGGGCCTGAACCTCGGCGATGGTCCGCTGGACGGTTACCGGTCCTCGGCCCTGGGTGCCCTGGCCGCCCTCGTGACCTACGGCCGCTCCGCTCGCCTGCTCGCGGGCGCGGACTTCCTTCGGCTGACCTGGTCGGAGCCGGCCTGGGGAATGCGGCTCGACCCCCATACCAGGCGCAACCTTGAGCTGGTGGAGCCCCTGACACCCGGAGGGCCTACCGCCCTGCGCCTTTTGGATCGCTGCCGCACGGCGGCGGGGTCAAGGAAGCTCAGAGCCTGGTTGTTGACTCCCCTCACCGAGCTCGGGCGGTTGCGCGCCCGGCAGGCCGCGGTCGCCACTCTCATGGATCGAGGGGCGGCGAGGGGTGAGCTGCTGGGGTTGTTGGCACAGTGCCGAGATCTGGAGCGGTTAACCGGCCGCTGCGCCCATGGGGTAGCTGGCCCGCGGGACCTGCAATCACTCGCGACCACCGTGCTCCTGCTTCCCCCGCTAGCTGAGTCTGCCGCGGCCACCGCGGACCCCCGCCTGGAGCAGCTCGCCGAATCTCTGAGGGGAGCACCGCTGGAGATGGCCGCAAGGCTCACCAGAATCCTGGTTGCTGACCCGCCGGTGAGCTCACGCGAGGGTGGGTATATCCGGCCCGATCAGGACTCGGAGCTGGCCTCGATCCTGGAGGAGAGTCAGGGTGCCCGGCAGTACATCTCCGATCTGGAGGCCAAGGAGCGCAGCCGGACAGGGATCAGGACCCTGAAGGTCGGGTACAACCGCGTCTTCGGCTACTACATCGAGGTGAGGCGGTCGGCCCAGGAGCAGCTTCCCCCGGATTACCAACGAAGACAGACCCTGGTCGGCGCCGAGCGCTACGTGACCGCGGAGCTCAAGGAGCGGGAGCTCGTGGTCCTCTCGGCCCGGGACCGTGCCCTGCGCCGCGAACAGGAATTGCTCGGCCAGCTCCTGGCCGAGGTGGCCGCCCAGGCCGCCGCCCTCTCTAGGGCCGCCGGCGCCCTGGCTGAGTTGGACGCCCTCACTTCGTTGGCACTCACCGGCGTGGAGCTGGGCTGGGTCATCCCCGAGGTTGACGGCACGCTCTCACTCGATCTCCAAGATGGCCGCCACCCTCTGGTGGAACAGGCCGTGGGCACCGACCGGTTCGTGGCCAACACCTGCTGGATGGACGGAGAAGGCGAGAGGATCTGGCTCATCACCGGTCCGAACATGGCGGGGAAGTCGACCTTTCTCCGCCAGGTTGCCCTACTGTGCCTGTTGGGCCAGATCGGGGCACCGATTCCCTGCTCCCGGGCCAGGTTCGGACTCGTGGACCGGATCTTCACCCGGGTCGGCGCCCAGGACGACATCTCAGGCGGGCGTTCCACATTCATGGTGGAGATGACCGAAGTCGCGGAGATCCTCAGGGAGGCAACCCGGCGCAGCCTCGTCCTGCTGGACGAGGTCGGGCGGGGGACCAGCACCTACGACGGACTGAGCCTCGCTCACGCCATCCTCGAGGACCTGCACAGCCGGCCCTCAGCCCCGGCCCGTGTCCTCTTCTCGACCCACTACCACGAGCTCACGGCCCTCGACCGGCTGCCCGGGCTTCGCAACTACCGGATGGAGGTCCACGAGGAGGGCTCCGGTCCACATCCGGAGGTCACCTTCCTGCACACGGTGGTCCCTGGGGGAGCCGACCGGTCTTACGGGCTGCACGTGGCGCGGCTGGCGGGCGTGCCCCCCTCAGTGGTGGCGCGAGCCGAAGAGGTATTGCGGGAGCACGAGAGTCAGCGACCTTTGGCGCAGGAGTCGGTGGGAGCCACGCAGCTGCCCCTCCCGCTTCCTCCCGTCGACCCCTTGCTCGACGAGCTGAAGGGCCTTGAGGTGGACCGGATGACTCCCCTGGAAGCACTGCAGAAGCTGTCTGAGTGGCAGCGCCGATCCGCGGAGTCCGGATGACCATGGGCACTTCCCATCAGGGGACGTTGGATCCCGGGAGGATCAGGCGTCTTCCCCCTGAGGTGGCCGAGTTGATCGCCGCCGGGGAGGTGGTCGAGCGTCCGGCGTCCGTTCTCAAGGAGCTGATCGAGAACTCCCTCGACGCCGGGGCAACGGTCCTGACGGTCGACATCGAGGGCGGCGGGATCGACCTTATCCGGGTCAGCGACGACGGCTGGGGGATGACCGAGGGCGAGCTGGCCGCCGCCTTCGAACGCCACGCCACCAGCAAACTGGCCTCGGCGGAGGACCTGGCCTCCATCGCCACCCTGGGATTCCGGGGCGAGGCCCTGGCCAGTATCGCGGCCGTCGCGGAGGTGGTGGCGATCAGCCGCGAGCGCACGGCAACCCGGGCCTATGAGGTGAAGGTCGGACCCTGGGGGATGAGGGGGCCAACGGTGACCGCGGGACCGGTCGGCACCACCATCACAGTCCGTCAACTGTTCCAAACCCTGCCTGCCCGGCGTGCCTTCCTCCGTTCCCCGCGCTCTGAGGCGGCCGCCTGTATCCGAGTGGTCGCCGATGCTGCCCTCGGGCGGCCCCGTGTCCGCTGCCAGCTGCGCTCCCAGGGGCGAACGGTGCTCAGCACACCGGGTAGCGGAGATCTGCTGGACGCCCTGGCGGCCGTGTTCGGGGAGGGAGCGCGGGTCGCAGCCGTTGAAGTGGAGGCTCCGGGCGACGAAGTGAGCGTCGCCGGGGCCATCTGCGGCCCGAGCCACACCCTGGCCACCCGGCAGGGCATGGTGGTGTTCCTGAACGGGCGCCGGGTGCAGCAGCGATCGCTCGTGGCCGCCGTGGAGGCGGCGTATCGAGGAATGTTGGAAGTGGACCGCCACCCCCTTGCGGTTCTCCAGATCAGCTGCGACCCCCTGGCGGTGGACGTCAACGTCCACCCCACCAAGCGGGAGGTTCGTCTGCGGAACGAGGGGGCGGTCTTCGACTCGCTGCAGCGGGCCTGCTGGCAGGCCCTCCACCGCGCCGGCCCGGCGCACATCGGGCTGGAGGACACCCGCCCCCGTGGTCGCGGTGAACCGCCACCGGGCTCTGCCGGGCTGTCGGAGGGGCTGTGGGAGGATGGATCTCTGCCATCCCGGGACGGTCCAGAGCCACACTGGGCGCTGGAGGGGGCCGGGAGCTGGAGGCCACTGGGCCAGGCGCACAACCGCTACCTGGTGGTGGAAACACCACGCGGCCTGGCGATCCTGGATCAGCATGCGGCCCACGAAAAGGTCCTCTACGAGCGCTACCTGGATGATCTGGCGGCAGGCCGGCCAGGAGTGAACTCCCAGGGGCTGGTCGAGCCGCTCCTGGTCGAGCTCCCGGCGGGATGCGACTTCGACCCGGAGATCGAATTGGAGCTGTCCCGGGCGGGCTTCGAGGTGGGGCTGTTTGGGGAGCGGGTCTTGAGGTGCACCGCTGCACCGGCCGGCATGCCCGCCTCGCGAGCAGAGGACGCGCTCCTGGACGCGCTGACCAGGAGGGAGGCGGGTCCGGCTCAAGGAGAGCTGCATCGGATGGCGGCGCTGCTCGCCTGTCACAGCGCGGTGCGCTTCGGCGACCCCCTGTCGCCGGAGGAGACCCGGGCGCTCCTGGCCTCGTTGTCCCGTACCAAGGGAGGGATCACCTGTCCTCACGGACGGCCCGCGGTCCTGGTGATGGAGGAGAGGCTCCTGTTGGCCGCCTTCCACCGGCAGTGATCGAGTTGGACCGACGGTCGGTGGTGGCGATCATGGGACCCACGGCATCGGGAAAGACCGCGCTCGCGGTGCAGCTGGCGCTGGCCTTCGGTGGCGAGCTGCTCAATGCCGACTCTCGGCAGGCGATCGCGGATGTTCGGGTCGGGGTCTGCAAGCCCGCCGCGGCGGAGCTACTCGGCGTACCCTGCCACGGCTTGGACTGGCGCCGAATTGGAGAACCGTACAGCGCCGCCGAGTTCGCCGTCCGCGCCCGGAGGGCGCTGGACGAGATCTGGTCCCGCGGCAAGCTTCCCATAGTCGTGGGAGGAACGGGCCTCTACGTGCGAGGTCTCCTCGGCGGCTTCGACTTCGGGGAGCTCCCTTCTTCCCCAGCCTGGAGGTCCGGCTCGCCGGACGAGCTATCCAGGATCGCACCGGAGGTGGCGTCCGCCCTTGACCTGCGCAACCCCCGGCGGGTGGCGCGGGCGCTGGAGCTGGCCCGGGCGGGGCGGCAGCCGGCTACCCGGAAGCCCCAGTGGGCTGCCATGCGTCTCGCCGTTCAGATTGAGCGAAGCGAACTCCGGGAACGGATCGAGGCCCGGGCACAGGCCCTGATCGGAGCCCCCCTGGCAGAGGAGATCACCCGCCTTAGAGCCCAGGGAGTTTCGGACGAGCTGATCCGCGGAATCGCGATCGGCTATCGCGAGGGTCTGGCCTGGGTGGATGGGCACATCTCCGCGGTGGAAGCGGCCAGTGCCATCTCCGGCCGCACCTGGAGGTACGCGCGCAGTCAGCTGACTTGGCTCCGGTCCGAGCCCGATCTCACCTGGGTCGGCTCATTCGAGGACGCCGAGCAGCTCGTCTCCCTGGTCTGGCACAGGGACCCGGTGACCGCTCCGTGAGGGTATTCGACGAGGCTCGCCAGCAACGGGGCGAGAAGGTCTTTCTGCTCGCCTGGGCAGCCGGAGAGGCGGAGATGGCGCGCGTGGAGGGGGAGATGGAGGAGCTGGTGGAGCTCGCCACCACCGCGGGGGCGCTGGTGGTGGGCTCCGAGATTCAGCGGCGAGCCTACATCGACCCGGCTCTCTTCTTCGGTCGGGGCAAGGTGGAGGAGATCCGGACCCTGCACTCGGAGCTGGACTTCGGTCTGGTGATCACCAACGACGAGCTCTCACCGCGGCAGCAGCGGAATCTGGAAGATGCGCTCGGGGTCCCGATAGTGGACCGTGCCGGACTCATCCTGGACATCTTCGCCCAGCACGCCCGCTCCCGGGAGGGGAGGATCCAGGTGGAGGCCGCCCAGCTTCGACACCTCCTGCCTCGGCTCACCGGCAGCCAGAGCCGCTCTCGGCTCGGAGGCGGAATCGGCACCAGGGGACCGGGAGAACAGCAGCTTGAGACCGATCGGCGCAGGATCCGCACCCGGCTGAGGGCCCTGGACCGCGACCTGGGCCAGGTCCGGGACAGCCGAGCCCTGCGCCGGGCGGGGCGCAAACGCCGCCCCTTTCAGACCATTGCCCTAGTTGGCTACACCAATGCGGGAAAGTCATCACTCCTGAACAGCCTGACGGCCGGGGGGGCCCGCTCTGAGAACCAGATGTTCGCCACCCTCGACCCGACCACCCGCGCCGTTGACCTCGGGGTGGGGCCGGTCACCCTGCTGGTGGACACAGTTGGGTTCATACAGAAGCTCCCGACCGAGCTGGTCACCGCCTTCCGCGCCACACTGGAAGAGGTCGCGGAGGCCGACCTCTTGCTTCACGTGCTGGACGCCAGCCGGTCCGGCGCCATGGCCCGACTCGACACCGTGCACACGACCCTCGATGAGCTCGGCATCTCGGGAACACCGATGGTGCTAGCGGTTAACAAGCTCGACCTCTGCAGTGCCGAGGCCCGTCTGCGCCTCTCCATGTACTCCTCCGAGCGCTACCAGGGGGTGGGGCTGGTGAGTGCCAGAACTGGAGAGGGACTCCCCGAGCTGCGCCGCGTGCTCTCGCGAGCACTCTCCTCCGGCTGGGTCCCCGCCCAGGCCGTGTTCCCCTACCAGGAGCGGTCGGCCGTCGATCTCTGGCGTCGTTACGGGGTCGTGGACTCAGAGGAGTTCACGGCCGACGGCATCCGGGTCACCGGCCGGGTCCCAGACGGTCTGTGGGGCCAGATCTCCCAGCGGCAGGCGCGACCGTAGGCGACGAGCCTCAGCGCAGCAGGCGGATGACCGCTCCCACCCGGCCCTCGATCACCACCTCATTGGCGTAAATCGGCTCATAGGCCGGATTGGAGGGCTGGAGGCGAACCCGTCCCGGTTCACGGAACAACCGCTTCACTGTGACTTCGGACTCGCCCGTGAGCCCGTTGTCGACCCGGGCCACGACCAGAGAGCCTTCCTCGGCCCGAGTTCCCGGCCGAACCACGACCAGGTCCCCGTCGAAGATCCCGTCGCCCGTCATGCTGTCACCGCGCACCCTGAGGAGGAAGGAGTCCTCACCCCCGGCAATCTCCGGCCCGACCACGATCTGGTCCTCGATGTTCTGCTCCGCCAACAGCGGGGCTCCGGCCGCCACCTGTCCCACGAGGGGAAGGGTCCTGGCTGAGGCCAGACGCTGACGCGCATCGACGGCTTCAGACAGAGTTACCGTCCGCGACTTTGTCGGGTCCCGGTGGATCACCCCGAGACGCTCCAGCGTATTTAGGTGGGTCTGCACTGTCGAACTGGAGGTGAGGCCCACGGCACGCCCGATGTCACGCACCGACGGGGGATAGTCACCGGCCCGTGTGCGATCGCGGAGATACTCGACGATCTGGCGCTGCCGGGGGCTGAGGGAGTCCAACTTCATGGCGATCTCCTGAGGGGCCGCGCGCGGGCAAACATCTGCTCGCAGGATCTTAGCAGGCCTAAAGGTGAATTTGCAAACCGATGTTCGCGGCGCCCGCAGGGACCTGGCTGCGGCCGCTGGTGGTGGTCTGCGGGCTGCTCTCTCCAGGGCCTGGCAGTTCCCGGCTGCCGGTCTGGGCCGGCCGTCGCCCGACGTCGATGGTGGCAGACGGGACCCGTGAAGATCACCCTTGACAAGTTGTGGGCGACAACATATGCTGCGCGCGGTTGCCGGGGCGCACCCCGGCTGGAAGCCGCTGCAAGGGAGGGCCGGGCGGGAGAGACCATGGCCGGGGGCCACCACTGGGGGTCACCAGGCGTGCGAAGTTGCGAGTGAAGTTGTCAGGCATCAGAAGCTGGCAGGGAGGGTATGCCCTATGGACGTCGACAGCCGAGGGGCGGTGGATAGCGCCCCGCGATGGTCAGTTGTGGGCCGCAAGATGAAGCGGTCTGGCTGGGCGGGTCTGGTGGCCGGTGTAGCCCTGGTGGTGGCCGCGTGTGGGTCGACCACGACGTCGCCCTCCAAGCCCAAGTCGGTCACCGTGCCCAACGTCAGCATCAGCTCCTTTAACTTGAACTTCTCCGTCATGAGCCAGTTCAAGAGCCTCACGGCAGCGGGCAAGGGTCTGGTCGGAGCGATCCTCCCAGACACCACCTCGTCCACGCGGTACACCGAGTTTGACGCTCCCTACCTGACCAAGGCCTTCGAGGCGGCCGGGTACTCGCCTTCCCAGTTCACGGTGACCAATGCTCAGGGGAGCGACGCCACCGAGCTCTCGATGGCGGAGTCAGACATCACCCGGGGAGCCAAGGTGCTGATCATGGACCCGCTGGATGGGACCGTGGCCAGTGAGATCCAGTCTTACGCGGCATCCCACGGTGTGGCGCTCATCAGCTACGACCGCGCCACCTTCGCCGGCACCAACACCTACTACGTGAGCTTCAACAACTTCAAGGTGGGCCAGCTGATCGGAACCGGATTCGAGGCCTGCGTCTCCAGCTACGGCATCAGCCACCCCATGGTGTGGGAGGTCGATGGGGGAGAGAACAGTGACCCCAACGCCATCTCCTTCGCCCAGGGCTACAACTCGGTGATCTGGGGTACCAAGACCACCCCTCTCACTCCTCCCATGACCAACAGCAAGGGCTACACCCTGGTCGGCGACCAGGTGACCCTCAACTGGGACGTGGCCACTGCAGGCACCAACTTCGCCCAGGCGCTAACCGCCCACCCCAACATCAACGCCGTGGTGGTCGCCAATGACGAGATGAACGCCGAGGTGGTTCAGGACCTCAAGAACAAGGGCGTTGCCCCGCACACCGTTCCCACCACCGGCCAGGACGCGACCCTGACCGGAGCCGAGAACATCCTCGAGGGGTACCAGTGCGGCACGGTGTACAAGCCCATCTACCTGGAGGCCCAGGACGCGGTGGCCCTGGCCACCATCCTGCGCGCCGGCAAGACCCCGCCGAGCGGCCTTGTCAACGGAACCACCGTCGACCCGGCCAACTCGAGCATCACTGAGCCGGCCTCACTCCTGACTCCGGAATGGGTCACGACCTCCAACATGGAGCAGACCCTGATCAAGGACCAGTTCATCTCCGCTGCCAGCCTCTGCTCTGCGGTCGGGCAGAGCGTGTGCACCCAGTACGGAATCCACTAAGGTCACCTTCTGAGGTGGGGAACGGGGGCCGCACCACCGGGTGCGGCCCCTCGGACCCTCCCACTACTGACCTCATAGAGGAGAAGCGCGCAGGTGATGTCCCCGGTACCCGGACCAGAGGCCCCGGCGACCGGTGCCGCCGCGGCATCCTCACTCTCTCCTGCCTCCCCGCCACTGCTCCAGCTGCGCGGTGTGGACAAGCACTTCGGGGCGGTTCAGGCGCTCTACCACGTCGACCTCGACCTGCCGGCGGCGCAGGTCACCGCTCTCTGCGGGGACAACGGGGCCGGCAAGTCGGTCCTCACCCGGTGCATCGCCGGGATCCACCAGCCCGATCACGGCGAGATCCTCTGGAACGGCAAACCGGTCCACATCCGGGGACCGCGGGATGCCGCTGACCTGGGGATAGAGGTTGTCTACCAGGACCTGGCCCTGGCAGACAACCTTGACATCGTCCAGAACATGTTCCTGGGACGCGAACGGGTGCACCGCGGCCTGCTCAACGAAGATTCCATGGAGCGAGCGGCAGCGGAGACGCTGCGCAACCTCAAGGTGACCACGGTGCGGTCCATACGCCAGCCGGTTGCCTCTCTGTCAGGTGGGCAACGCCAGGCGGTGGCGGTCGCCAAAGCGGTCATGTGGAACTCCAAGCTGGTCCTCCTCGACGAGCCCACCGCCGCTCTCGGGGTCGTGCAGACCCGCATGGTGCTCGAACTGGTCCGCACCCTGAGGGACCACGGGCTCGGCGTGATGGTCATCAGCCACAACCTGAACGATGTCTTCCAGGTGGCGGACCGGCTGGCCGTCCTCCACCTGGGTCGCAAGGTGGCGGAGGGGCCGGTGGCCGACTTCGACCTCCAGAACGTCGTCCAATACATGACCACCGGCAGTGCGCACCGGTGACCGGGAAGACCAAGTCATGAGCCCGAGGGAGGCGTGATGGCGAAGGTCGAAGACGAGCTGGGGCGGACCGCCTTGGACGAGGAGGTGGAGCCCACGGCAGCCGCCGAGATCGCGGCCCCACCTGAGATCTTGGCCGAGTCGCTCGGGGAATACATCCGGGCCTGGGGACGACGCGTTGCGGGAGGGGAGAGCGGCGCACTCCCCGTGGTCCTCGCCCTGGTCATCATCGCGGTGGCCTTCGAGATATGGACCCAGGGGCTGTTCCTGTCACCTCAGAACCTGGTCAACCTCTTCATCGAGAGCATGGTCTTCATGACCCTGGGGATGGCCGAGATCTTCGTCCTCCTGCTGGGTGAGATCGACCTCTCCGCGGGCTACGTCCTGGCCGTCGCCGCCGGAATCGCCGGCCTCCTGGTCCAGAAGCCTGGGCCCAACTGGCCCTGGTGGCTGGCCATCATCACCGCCCTGGTGTGCTCCGGGGTGACCGGGGCCGTATGGGGACTCCTGGTCTCCAAGCTCCACCTACCCTCCTTCGTCGTCACCCTGGCGGGCCTCCTGATCATGTGGGGCGTCATGCTGGTGATCCTGGGCAACGCCGGCGTCGTCTCGATCGCCAGCCGCATCCTGGTCAACCAGCACGTCCTGTACCAGATCGTCTGGGGGAACATCCCACCGGTGGCCGGATGGGTCGGGCTGGCCGTGCTGTCCCTGCTGTTCGCCGGCATCACCATCTCCCGGGACTTCGGGAGGCGGCGGAAGGGGCTGGTGGCGCCGCCGCCCGGCCTGACCATCCTCAAGATCGCCTTCTTCGTGGCCGCGGGAATCGCCGTGGTGGCGGTCTGCAATGTCAACCGAGGTTCTTCCCTAGTTGTCCTCGCCGGCGTGCCCTGGGTGGTGCCGATCGTGCTGGTCGTGCTCCTGCTCTGGGTCGTCCTGCTGCAGAGGACCAAGTTTGGACGCTACGTGTACGCCATCGGAGGTAACCCGGACGCCGCGCGACGGGCCGGCATCAGTCTCGCCACGGTGCGCACCTGGGCCTTCGCGCTGGCCGGGGTGACCGCCGGCTTCTCCGGCATCCTCTACCTCTCCTGGCAGGGGGGCACATCCACCAATGTCAACGGCGGCCAGTACGTGCTGTACGGGGTGGCGGCGGCCGTCATCGGCGGCACCAGCCTATTCGGCGGCCGGGGAAAGATCGCCCAGGCAGTTGTGGGTGGGTTGGTCATCGGCGCGATCTACAACGGACTCTATCTCCAGGGAGTGCAGGTTCAGTGGCAGCTGATCGCCACCGGCCTGGTGCTGGTGGGTGCGGTGCTGGTCGACACCCTCTCGCGGCGCGGGACCCTCTCTGGGAGCGCCACCCGAATCTGAGTTCCAGGCTCACCAGGGAAGCTGCAGCAATGGCCAGGCAGGCCGCGAAGTGACCGCGGCGCAGCTGCGGACATCGGAGACGCGCAGCAGCCAAAGACACGGACGGCGGACGGACCAAGCCGCCGCAGGGCGTCACCTCAGCCAGCGCCCCGCTAATCCAGGCCAGAGGAGCCGCTGAAGCCGTTGGCCAGGACCGAGAAGGGCGCCACTCAGGACACGGTCCGCCGGCACAATCTGGGAACCCTGCTCGGCCATGTGCACCGGCATGGGCCGACTTCGCGAGCTCGCCTGACCAGGCTCCTGGGGCTCAACCGGGCCACCATCGGCTACCTGGTGGATGACCTGGCAGCACGTGGCCTGGTGACCGAGATGCCCGAGACTGAGCAGGCGCCACGCGGCCGCCCCTCCAAGGTGGTGGCGGTCCGCGGTGACCTCCACCAGGCCCTCGCCGTGCATGTCGGAGTCGACGCGGTGGAGCTGGCCCTGGTGGGACTGGGCGGCACCCTTTTGGCCCGGCGTCGGTCCGCGTTTTCTCGCCCGGGGGACCGCTCGGTGGAGCACGTTGTTCGCACCATCTCTCGCCTGGCGACCAGGGTGCTGGCCGAGAACACGGGTGCGCTGGTGGGAGTGGGAGTGGCGGTCCCGGGCACCGTGAGTCCTGACGGCGAGATGGTGAACTTCGCCCCCAACCTGCGTTGGCGCCAGGTTCCGCTGGCCAGGCTGCTGCAGGAGGAACTGGGGGTGGGCGCGGCGGTGCGGGTGGGCAACGACGCCAACTTGGGCGCGGTGGCGGAGCACTCGCGGGGGGTGGGAATCCAGGTGAACGACCTCATCTACCTTCACGCCGAGGTCGGGGTGGGCGCAGGGATCATCACCGGGGGCCGGATGCTCGAGGGGGCAGGCGGGTACGCCGGCGAGGTCGGCCACATGCAGCTCAACCCCGGGGGCCTGGCTTGCCACTGCGGCTCACGCGGTTGTTGGGAGACCGAGGTGGGTGAGGACGCCCTGGTGCGTCGCGTCGGTCTCCCTCCGGGAGGGCGCAGCAAGGTTGACCTGGTGCTGCGGCGAGCCCGCGAGGGGGATAGGGTCTGCCGGGAGGCGGTGGAGGAAACCGCCCGGTGGCTGAGTGTGGGGCTAGTCAACATGCTCTCCGCCCTCGATCCGGAGATGGTCATCTTGGGCGGAGTATTCGAACAGATCCTGGACATCTGCCCGGAGACCCTGGCCAATCGCGTGGTCCAAACCTCGCGCTACTTCCACCCCGATGGGGTGGCGCTGGTCCGCCCGGCCTTTGGGCACAGCTCGGTTCTTCTCGGAGCTGCCGAACTCGGCCTTAAAACGGTCCTCGAGGACCCCGCCAGCGTCTCCCCTATGGCGGAGCTCAGACCTCTGGACCTCCGGAGGCCCTCGGCCCCGGGTACCCAATCTGCGCCACTGCGGCGGAGGAGGGAGAAGCCCGAACCCCAGCCGGTCCGCGAGCTCAGCCCTAGATCCGATCGGCTTGCGGTGGGTCTTAAGGATCCCGGCGCTCTGATCCACTGACACCCAACAGCGGGCCAAGGGTAGTCCAGCAGCAGGCGGGCTCATCCCAAGAGACCAGCGCGGTGCCCACTGGGCCCTCCCGCCGGGCCTCCTGAGGCTTCCCAGAAACTGTGCGACTTGCAATCCACACATCTGTTCTGTATACTCCGCACAGATGTTCGGCCAAAGAGAGCGGCAATCCAACCCGGCAGAGGAGCGGAGCTGGCAAACCCAGCGCCGGCGGGTGGTGCGCGCCTTGGTCGTAGCCGGCGCCATCGCCGTGGCCATGACCCAGATCGCCCTAGGCACCACGCGGCCTACCTACTCGGTCGTCACGGTGCGTGCGGGGCAGAGCCTCTGGGTGATAGTCGCCAGCCACTACCCGCAGTCCGATCCTCGGCAGGTGATCCCCCTGGTCCAGGCCGCCAATCACCTCAGCTCGGCGGTCATCTATCGGGGGGAGGTCCTCAGGCTCCCGGCGCTGCCGGTGTCATAACCCAGAAGTCGGACTGGCATGAGGCGGATCCACCATTCCGCCCACTCCAGCGTTCCCAACTTCATCTCAGCGGCCCCAGCGACCGCGTGGGGTACCGTCAAGCTCTCCACCGGGGCCGCCGGACCGCTGGCCAGCACCACCCGGTGATGGTCGGAGAGTGGCTGTCCCACGATGACCGTGGCACGGGGGTTCCGCCTGAGCACCGCAAGGCGCACCGACCCCGAACCGGTGGGAAGCCAGATCGTGCCACTGGGCGCGAGATGGAATGACACCGGGACAAGAAGGGGCGCCCTATCTCCCGCGGCGACGCCCAGCACGCAGTGTCGCTGCTCTTGGCAGAAGGAGAGGAGCCGCTCCGCGGTCATCCGGTGCTCCTCGGGCCAGGCAGCGCGAAGGGAAGCGCCAGCCCGTCTCCAGGACCGGTCAATGAGACCTTGCAGCGACTCCGCCGGACCCTTGTCCTCGGGCACCTGGCCAATGATGGCAGCCGGCCGGCGCCACCTGTCGGCGGCCGGATACCCTAAAGGCGTGGAGGAGATCAGCGCCACGGTGCGCCGCCTCATCTTGGATGCCCAGCGGCGCCGGCGGCTGGTCAGCCTGGTAGCGGTGGTGGCCCATGAGGGCCGCCCCTTGGCCGAGGTGTCGGTCGGCCTGGCCGACGTGGGGCGCGGCCTTCCTGCGGGCCCCGAGGTTCAGTACCGACTGGGGTCCATCACCAAGACGCTCACGGCCGTCGGGATCATGCAGCAGGTCGGGGCCGGCCGGCTATCCCTGGACCAGCCACTGGAGGCGGTTTGGCCGGGAGCCCCTCACGGTGGCCTGAGGCTGGATCAGCTCCTCTCCCACACCTCTGGGTTGCAGCGAGAACCAGTCGGTGAGGTGTGGGAAACCTTGGAGGTCCCGTCCGCCGAGCAGCTCCCTTCCAACGCCGCGCAGGCGCGGGTGCTGCTGGAGCCAGGGGAGGGCTGGCACTACTCCAATCTGGGGTTTGCCCTCCTGGGTGAGGTGCTGGCCCGGGTCGCGGGGAAGACCTGGGAGCAGTACATCCGGGAGTCGATCCTGACTCCGCTCGGAATGGTCCGCACCACCTGGAGGCCTGAGGATCCGGTGGCCGTCGGATACTCGGTCACCCCGTACCAGCAAGAGGTCGTGGTGGAGCCGGCGATGGACACCGGGGGCATCGCCCCGGCGGCCCAGCTCTGGAGCACCGCCCAGGACCTCTGGCGGTGGTCGGACTTCCTCGTAAGGGGCGACGACCGGGTGCTGCCCGGCGAACAACTGGAGCTGATGCGGACCCCCAGGGTGCTCGCTGACCTGGCCGGCTGGACGATGGCCTGGGGCCTCGGGCTGATGCTGGTGAGGCGCGGTACCAACGTCTTCGTCGGGCATACGGGGGGGATGCCGGGGTTCCTGGCGGCCGCATTCTGCGCGCCCCCGTTCGGCACCTCCGTCGCTCTGCTGTGCAACACGGGGTCCGGCATACCCATCGCCCAGCTGGCCGCGGACGTGTTGGAGGCGGTGGGGGAGGTGTCTCAGAAGCCCTGGCATCCCTCAGCGCCACCTCCCCGAGAGGTGGAAGGAGTCCTGGGCCGTTGGTGGTCCGAGTGGACGGAGTGGGTCTTCACCTGGTCCGGGGAGGCGCTCGAGGCGCGCCCGGCCGGCGCGCCAGAGGCCCCGCCCGAGCGGTACCGGCGGCTCGAAGGGGACCGGTGGGTGGTGGAGAGGGGCAGCGAACGGGGAGAAGAGATGCGAGTGGTGCGCGACTCGGAAGGGAGGGTGGAGAAGCTCTATATCTCCACCTATCCGTTCACCAGGGAGCCGCGGGCCTTCGGGAAGAAGTAGCCGGGACCGAAGACTGATCAGTCCGGCAGCGGTTCCGGGGCGAGCCAGACCGTGGCCAGGGGGGGGAGCGTCACCGTCGCCGAATTGGGCAGTCCGTGCCAGGGCGTGGGGGTGGACTCGACCCCTCCGAGATTGCCCAGATCGCTGCCCCCGTAGTGGCGGCTGTCGGTGTTCAGCACCTCGCGGTAGGGGCCGGACGCGGGCAGCCCTACTCGGTAGCCGAAGCGGGGAACCGGTGAGAGGTTGCAAAGACACACCAGGTGGCGATGGCTATTGTCGGCGAAGCGCGCGAAGGCGATGACGTTGGCATCGGCGTTGCTGCCGTCGATCCAGCGAAAGCCCTTGGGATCGAAGTCCAGCTCGTGGAGGGGGGGGTGTGACCGGTAGATGCGGTTCAGGTCCCGGACCAATCGTTGCACCCCTAAGTGCTCCGGCAGCTCCAGGAGGTGCCAGTCCAGGCAGGAGTCGGCATCCCACTCCCGGCGCTGGGCGAACTCGTTGCCCATGAAGAGCAGTTGCTTGCCGGGGTGGGCCCACATGTACCCGTAGAGCGCCCGGAGATTGGCCAACTTCCGCCAGTCATCGCCGGGCATGCGGCTGAGCAGGGAACCCTTCCCGTGGACCACCTCGTCATGGGAGAGGGGTAGCAGGAAGTTCTCGCTGAAGGCGTACATCAGACTGAAGGTGAGGGAGTTGTGGTGGTACCGACGGTGGATGGGGTCACGAGAGAAGTAGTCGAGGGTGTCATGCATCCACCCCAGGTTCCACTTGAGGCCAAACCCCAATCCCCCGGTGTACACCGGGCGGCTGACCCCCGGCCAGGCGGTGGACTCCTCGGCGATCATCAGGGCGCCGGGATGCTCCCCGTACACCGCCACGTTGACCTCACGGAGGAACTCCACCGCCTCCAGGTTCTCCCGGCCACCGAACCGGTTGGGGAGCCACTCACCCGGCCTGCGGCTGTAATCGAGATAGAGCATGGAGGCCACGGCATCGACCCGCAGGCCGTCCACATCGAACTCGTCGAGCCAGTACAGAGCGTTGGCCACGAGAAAGTTGCGCACTTCGCGGCGCCCGAAGTTGAAGATGGCGGTCCCCCAGTCGGGGTGCACGCCGAGCCGGGGGTCCTGGTGCTCGTAAAGGGCGGTTCCGTCGAATCGGCTGAGGGCGAAGTCGTCCCGGGGGAAGTGGGCGGGGACCCAGTCTAAAATCACCCCGACCCCGGCCTGGTGCAGCGCCTGGACCATGTCAAGGAAGTCCTGAGGGTCGCCGTATCGAGCGGTGGGCGCGTAGTAGCCGCTGACCTGGTAGCCCCAGGAGCCTCCGTATGGGTGCTCGGCCACGGGCATCAGCTCCACATGGGTGAAGCCCAGGTCCCGTGCGTAGGCGCCCAGCTCCTCACCCAGCTCACGGTAGGTAGGAGGTGACCCATCTTCGCGACGGCGCCAGGAGCCCAGGTGCACCTCGTAGACGCTGATCGGCGAGCTCAGTGGCTGCCTGGAGTCGCGAGCCCGGCGCCATTCGCCTCCAGCCGGAACCAACGGTGCGGCGACGATGCTGGCGGTTCGTGGCGGCATCTCCATGCGCCGTCCCACGGGGTCGGCCTTGTACACCCAGCTGCCGTCGGCACGCAGGATCCAGAATTTGTACAGAGTCCCCGCCCCGACTCCGGGTACGAAGATCTCCCAGATCCCCGAGGAACCCAGATTGCGCATGGGCAGGGTGGGGGAGTCCCACCCGCAGAAGGGGCCAACCACCCGCACTCCCAGGGCGTTGGGTGCCCAGACTGCGAAGGCCGTCCCCTCCACCCCCTGGTGCTCCCGGTGATTCGCGCCTAGATGGCGGTACAGGTACCGGTCTGAGCCCTCAGCCAGAAGGTGCAGGTCCTGGGGACCCAGAGTCGGGCTGAGGCTGTAGGGATCGGCCGGCACAGACTCGGTCCCTTCGGCGGACTTCCGCTCGAGCAGGAAGGGCGGCATCCCCGAACGGGCCAAGTCCTCCGCGGCTTCCATCAGCTCTCGGCTGAGGATGGCGAACTGAAATTCCGGATCCTCCTCGAGCGGGTGGAAGGAGAAACGTTCACGTCCGACCAGCCCGCTCAGACCAGGAGCGCCCGGGCGCCAGATCAGGGCCATCCCGCCGCCGCCGGTGCGATGCAGGCCGAGTATGGAATGGGGCTCCTGGCAGCGGCCGGAGCGCAGGAGGGCCACCTGCTCGACCATGCCCGAAGATCGGGTCACCGGCTCCCCTCGGCGACCAGACGGACGATCCCCTCGAGGGGAATCTCGATCCAGTCGGGGCGGAAGTTGAGCTCGTAGTCGAGCTCATAGAGACACTGATTGAGCTCCAGCGCCCGCAGGAGAAGCTCCCTGTCCCCCGGAGCGGGAGGAAGAAGTGTCAGCACCCCCGGATCACGCCAGTAAGCCAGCCAGAAGGCCTCCCTCATCACCTCGGCCCAGGCCCGCCCATACGGGCTTAGCGTTCTGGCATTGGCCTCGTCGGGGTGCACCTGCTGACGCAGCGCCAGGGCAGCCGCGTACTCCAGAGAGCGGAGCATCCCGGCCACGTCCCGCAGCGGAGACGCCGGCTGGCGTCGGAGCTCGGGCGGCTCAGATGGACGGCCCTCGAAGTCCAGGAAGTGCCAGCCCTCGTCATTGCGGACAACCTGCCCGAGATGCAGATCCCCGTGGACCCGGATCTTGCTCCCGGCCTCGGTCAATCTGCCAACCGAGACCAGGACCTGCCGAGCATCCGCCGCCCGCACCCGCAGAGGTTCCAGTCGAGGCTCGGGCAGCTCGAGGAGCCGCTCCAAATGCTGGAGTCCACGGTCTCGGATCGACTGCAGGTCAGAGCGCCCCATGGGGGCAGCCGGTGGCTCAAGGTCGCTGGCCGGGGAGGCGAGCGCCAGGTGCAGTGCCGCAGTCAGATGACCAAGCTCGCGTGCGGACGGAAGGAATGAGCCCCCCTGTTCCAGGACGGCTCGCCGGCAGCGTTCAGGAGGTGGCACCTCTCCGTCCGCCTCCATGAGCAGGTCGCCCTCCAAATCCCGAAGTGAGGTGAGGGCCAGCAACATCCCCTCGGTGGAGTTGGCCAAGTAGCGCTGGATCAGGGCTAGTGTGGTGCGTTCACCCCCCGCCTCCAGCTCCATGGCCCCCAGGGCCGGGGCGATGGCCGGGAAGCCGACTCGGGTTAGAGCCGAGGTCAGCTCCACCTCGGGGCTGGGCGCGGGCCAGGCTCGGCGGTAGAACTTGACCAGCACCCGCTCGCCAACGACAAGACTGCTGTTGCTCTGCTCCAGCCCAAGTGCCCGGGACTCTGCGGAGGAGGTCAGGAATCGGTCCGCCCCCTCCGGCGTGACCACCAGACGTGTGGCCTGAGGCAACCCGGGGCGCGCGGCACCGATGAGGGCGTGGGAGAAGGACGGCTGGGCGAGCACCTCCCTCACTGACCAGCGCCTGCCCTCGAGGTCCACACCGTCCCAGATGACGTCGCGGGAGTCCGTTGGGCTGTCGGGATCGAAGTCGAGGCCCAGGTGATAGGCGGCCCGGGCGCCGGACTCCAGGCCGACCTCGGCCAGCACCAGGGCTCGGGGGCGGGGGAGGGGAGAGACCCACAAGGTCGCCCGCGGACGCACGAAGGTGACGCCCTCCGCCTTGTGCCCGAACCAGCGCTGACCGGGAAGCCAGCTGGCGATCCCGGCGAACAGCTGGGGCAGGTGGTCCAGGTCGAGGGTCAAGATACTTGCTCGAGCCTGAGCCAGTAGAAGCCGTGGGGCCCGAGTGTCACCGGATAGGGTGACCGTCCGATCTTGGGGAAGGGGACCCGGCCCACCAACTCCACGGGGAAGCGGCCGGAGTAGGCAGGCAGCGCCAGACTTGCCGGCTGGGCGAAGCGCGAGAGGTTGTTCACGCACAGCACCTCCTCATCCGCAGAGGATCGCACGAAGGCGAAAACCGAGGGGTTGTTGACTTCCACAACGGTGAAGTCGCCCCGCCCGAAGACCGGGTGGGCCTGGCGCACCCTCACAAACCTCCGCACCCACTGTAACAGTGAGCTCTCGCTGCGCTGCTGCTGTTCCACATTGCAGGCCTGGTAGCCGTAAACGGGGTCCATGAGTGGGGGCAGGTACAACTGGGCGAAGTCAGCCCGCGAGAATCCACCGCATCGGTCGGCGTTCCACTGCATCGGGGTGCGGACGCCGTCTCGATCCCGCACGTACACGTTGTCACCCATCCCGATTTCGTCCCCGTAGTAGAGGATCGGGGTCCCGGGGAGGGAGAGGAGCAGGGCGATGAAGAGCTCCATCTGGCGCCGTCCATTGCCGAGCAGGGGGGCGAGACGCCGACGGATCCCCAAGTTCAGCTTCATCCGAGGGTCGGCGGCGAATTCGGAGTACATGTAGTCGCGCTCGCTCTCGGTCACCATCTCCAGCGTCAGCTCGTCGTGATTGCGCAGGAACAGGCCCCACTGGCAACCCTCGGGAATGGCGGGCGTCTCCGCCAGGATCTCGGTGATCGGGTAGCGCTGCTCCTGGCGCAGCGCCATGAACATCCTCGGCATGAGGGGGAAGTGGAAGCACATGTGGCACTCGTCGCCATCGCCGTAGTAGGCGCGGACGTCCCTGGGCCACTGGTTGGCCTCCGCCAGCAGCACCCGGTCGGGAAACTCGGCATCCACGACGGTCCGGACCTGCTTCAGGTACTGATGGGTCTCTGGCAGGTTCTCGCAGTTCGTGCCCTCGCGCTCGAAAAGGTAGGGGACCGCATCCAAGCGCAGCCCGTCCAGCCCCATGCCCAGCCAGTAACGGATGACGTCCAGCATGGCCTCCTGGACCTCGGGGTTGTCGTAATTGAGGTCGGGCTGGTGCCGGAAGAAGCGGTGCCAGTAGTAGGCGCCTGCCACCTCATCCCAGGTCCAATTGGAGGTCTCCGTGTCCACGAAGATGACCCGGGCCTGGCGGTACCGCGAATTGGTGTCACTCCAGACGTACCAATCGCGCTTCGGCGAGGACGGGCTGCTCCGAGCTTCCTGGAACCAGGGGTGCAGGTCCGATGTGTGGTTCATCACCAGATCCGAGATGACCCGGATCCCCCTGGCGTGAGCCGCCTCGATCAGCTCGCGGAAGTCGTCCACGGTGCCGTAATCCGGGTGAACCGCGTAGAAGTCGGAGATGTCATAGCCACCGTCCCGGAGCGGCGAGGCGAACACCGGGAGCATCCAGATGCAGTCGACGCCCAGCCAGTTGAGGTAGTCCAGCTTGGAGGTGAGGCCGGGCAGGTCGCCGATACCGTCTCCGTTGCTGTCGTAGAAGCCACGAACCAGCACCTCGTACATCACCGCATCCTGGTACCAGCGCGAGGGCTTGGGGGAGGTCATGGAACCACCTCGAAGAGATGACCAGGAGCTCGGGCCGGGTCGAGACGGACGTAGTTGTGTGGCCCCTGCCAGCGGTATTCCGCCCCGTCCAGCAGGTCCCGGACCGCAAAGCTGGCGTCAGAGCTCAGGCCGAGCTTGCCCAGATCAAGGTGCACCATGGACTCGTGGGCCTGCCAGGGATCGAGATTCACGACCACCAGGACCCGGTCCTCGAGCGCTGGAGTGGTCTTCGAGTAGCACAGGAGGTCGGGGTGGTCGGCCCAGTGAAAGAAGAGCCGGCGGAATTGCTGCAAGGCCGGGTGCTCCCGCCTCGCCGCGTTCACGGTTGAGATCAGCCCCTCCAGGGCAGGGTCGCCATGGTCAGGTCGTGGGCGGTACTGGTACTTCTCGGAATCCAGGTACTCCTCACTTCCGGGCCGCTGTGCCGCCCGCTCCAGATGCTCAAACCCGCTGTAGATCCCATAGCTAGAGGACAGGGTGGAGGCGAGCAGGAGCCTGGAGCGGAAGGCTCCCGCGCCCCCCTCCTGCAGCTGAGCAGTGAGTATGTCGGGCGTGTTGACGAAGAAGTTCGGCCGCAGAAAGTCGGCGGTGTCCTCCGCCAGTTCGCGCCCGTAGGCCACCAGCTCGTCCTTGGTCTGCCGCCAGGTGAAGTAGGTGTACGACTGGGAGAACCCGACCTTGGCCAGTTCACGCATCATCGCCGGCGCGGTGAACGCCTCCGCCAGCAGTATGGCCTCTGGGTGCTCGAGGCGGAGGCGCCCCACCAGGTACTCCCAGAAGGGGACCGGCTTGGTGTGGGGGTTGTCGACCCGGAAGATCCGCACCCCCTGGCGAGCCCAGTGATCGAGGATCTCGTAACAGGCCGCCCACAGGCCGCGCCAGTCGCGGCAGCTGAAGTCGAGGGGGTAGATGTCGTCGTACCGCTTCGGGGGATTCTCCGCCGGCCGGATGGAACCGTCGGGTCGGCGGCGGAACCAATCTGGGTGCTCCTTCACCCAGGGGTGGTCGCGTGAGCACTGAAGGGCGTAGTCCATGGCCACCTCCACCCCGACCTCCTCGGCCCGAGAGAGGAGCCGGCGAAAGTCCTCCACCGTCCCCAGTTCGGGGTCCACATCCATGTGGCCACCTTTCTCGGACCCAATTGCCCAGGGGCTGCCTGGGTCGCCAGGGAGGGCCACTCCGGCGTTGTTCCGCCCGCGCCTGCCGGTCAACCCCACCGGGTGGATCGGGGTCAGGTAGAGAACGTCAAAGCCCAGAGACGCCAGGTGTGGGAGGCGGTCGGCGACCGCGGAGAGCGACCCGGGATGAAGGCCGTCAGATCCCTGGGAGCGCGCGAACAGCTCGTACCAGCTTCCGAAAAGCGCCCTGGGACGCTCCACCCAGAGGGGCTGAGGGGGTGAGGTCGTGACAGGCGGCCAGACTACGGTTGCCAGCAGGCTCTGAAGCCCAGCGTCGAGGAGAAAGGCAAGCTCCCGATCGGGACCGGCTCCCTCGGCCCTGGCGGCCGCCAGCTTGAGCGAGCGGCCTTCCTCTTTGGGCAGTCGGCGCGCCGCCTGGTGCACGAGAGCCCAGCCCTCACCTAGCTCGGGCGTGGGATCTATGCCAGCGGCAAGCCGACGCGCAATGTCATCACACCAGGTTCCAAAGCGGTCCTCCCAGGCCTCCAGTCGGAAGTGCCATGACCCGAGGCTCTCCGGGAACATGTGCCCCTCCCACCAGTCGTCCGCGAGCGGCGCCAGTGGGAAGGTGCGCGCGGCTGGCCAGCCACCGGTCAGGCCCGCGGGAAGCAACCGACCCCGGGCGCGTAGGCGCAGCCTGCCGTCCGCGAATATGCGAGCCCGCACCGGCACGGCCTCGCCCTCCACGGCTTTGGCTGGCCGGCTCCCGCAGTCCACCCTGGGTCGGATCTCACCGACCACCACCCGTGGCGGAGGGGCGGAACGGCGCGGTGCCAAAGGTGGGCCCATCCGGCAAGCTTGCCAAAACCGGCACCCCTGGCGCCTGCCGACCTACGTCCGGCTGGGCCTGGTCCGCCGAAGCCGGACGCCGCGTTGGACCAGGCGGAGCCACTCACGGTCACCCTGAAGCGCCAGCCGGGCTCGTAACACCAGGTTGTGGGGGTCCTGGCTCAGGTGGCAGGCGATGGCGCGCTCCTGAACCGCACGGTCCACCTTGACCAGCCTTGGGTCTTCGGCACCCCGAGCAAAGCCCGTGAAGCGAGTCGGGACCTGGGCTCGCAACTGCGCTGCAATCTCGTCAGGAACCCCCCACTCCAGGCTGGCCAGCCCACGAGTCAAGGCCACCCTGAGCGCCGCTGCGGTTGCGGCGGAGTGGTCCGGGTGTCCGGTGACACCAAGACGTTCGAAGCCGACCAGCAGCCGGGCATCGCCCAGCTCTTCCTCCACCATTCCGGACAGCTCACCCAAAGGCACAGACGAAAGCCTGCCGTCGGGCAATGCCTCCAGCCGAACTGAGGCCAGTCCCAGGACCTCGGCCGCCGCCAGCACCTCCCGACGGCGCTCCGCCACCAGCTCTGGACCCGCGCCCACAGTCGACGCCTCCCCGGCCGTGAGGCAGAGGAGCCGGACCTCCATTCCGGCCTCCACCAGAGCCCTTAGCACCGCCCCAAGACCGAAGCTCTCGTCGTCGGGATGGGCCACCACCACCAGGGCTCCGCGAAGTGGCGCGACCAACCCCGCGAGCACGGAGATCGGCTCCCCGGCCGCTGGAAGGTCAGGCGAGCGAGAGGAAGAGGTGCTCAAGCTGCGCCTCGCTGGTCTCCCTCAGCTCCTGGGAACCGTCGGCGCACTGACGAAGGCCGCAGGCGATGATCTTGAAACCCGCCCTGTCCAGCGCCCGGGAGGCAGCCGCCAGTTGGGTCACTACCTCCTCGCAGTCTCTGCCCGCCTCGATCATGGAGATGACGCCCGCGATCTGGCCGTGGGCTCGCCGCAGACGCCTCAGGACCTCGTCCGCGGATTTGGCCTCGAGCTGCAACTTGACTCCTCCCTTGGCGCGCGCTTGGCTGCCGGCAGCAACCCCGTCGCGAATATACTCCACAGGGTATGTTCGGTATCTTCCGCCGCTGGTCGGTGCCCACGGTCACCATCGAAGAGTTCGCCGAGTTGCACCGCCAGGGATGCTTCGTCGTCGATGTGCGCCAACCCCATGAGTACACGCGCGGACACGTCCCGGGAGCGCACTCTTTCCCTCTCACCGAACTGGCGCGGCGGGCAGCGGAACTCACCGAGAGGGGACAGGTGCACGTGATCTGCGCCACCGGTCATCGCAGCCGGGTGGCGGCACGGCTCCTGGCCGGGAGGGGAGTGGAGGCGGTCTCAGTCCATGGCGGCACCAGCGCATGGCACCGCCGCAGGCTCCCGCTGGTGTCGGGACGTCACCCTGGCCGTCGCTGAGGCCACCTGCCAGTACCGGATCGGCGCCGGAGCGGGGGAGGGGGCCAGGCAGTCAGCCGGTGATGCCACCCCCGGCGAGATAGTGCGCCCAACCATAGCTCGCCGGAAGGAAGGCGAGGCCTAGCACAAAGCCCGCGGCCAATCCCGCCACCAGGGCAGCTCGGCGTGCCGTGATTCCGCGTATCCATGCGGAACCGGGCCGCCAGTCGGCCAGTCCCGGCCCGGGCAGGTCGATGAGATGGATGAGCACGTGGAGGGTCATGGCCCCGAACCAAAGCACGAAGACCACCTTGTGCAGCGTCAGGAGGGAGCTCGGGCCAGCGGGTATCAGAACCAACACCACGCCGGTCGCCAGCAGCCCCACGGTCAATGCCGCCACCACCGGGCCGAGAAGCCGCGGGATGATCGCTGGCGGCCCGCGCCGCACGTATGACCGAGAGCCCAAGTAGTAACGGGCGATGCGGTATCCGGTACTGGCAAGCTTGAGGGCTGTCAGGGGCACCAGCACCATACCCAGGAAGATGTGCAGCACGATCGACTGCCGCATCACCAGGAGGGTCGCGCCTTCAAGTGCCAGTACCACCAGGAGGACCACCGCCAGCCCGGCGGTGAGCCGCTCGTTTCCTCGCGGCCCCTCGTCCAGGAGAGTGGTGGGAAGTGAACTAGAGACTGTGTATGGTCGGCTCAAGATGCAGGTGAAGGAGCGGAAACCGAGTGAGCTAGGTCCGACCGAGTTTAGCGAACCTCTACCCGGGCCCCCCGCGACGAGAAGGGATCACGACCCAGCGGAAGCGGGGCCGGCCGCGAATAGAGCGCCCTCGCCCGGGTCGAGGCGGCCACGACGAATAATTTCCCTCTGCCCTCCGACGGCCGGCCCCAGGGAGAAGGCCGGGGCCAGAACACAGCCCGCTGCACCTGCAAGGGGCCGGACTCTGAGAGTCGGCACCGTTCGTGGCTGGCTGCCTCCCTGCGGCCAAGGGAATACCACCTGCTGTGGAGTGCCATCCCGATATCCCGGCGTGGAGACGGAGTCACCGCGGTGGCCCCGGCGCCCGAGGCACTGAAGCTCGATCCAGCACCGTCTGGACTCGCAACCGTTCTGGCGGCGCGCACCGTCCCCGCCGTCGGCTGGACTCTGCTGGGCAGGGTGGTCGCGGATCGCTTCTCTCGCCGCACGAGCCTCTCGGCCGCAGGCATGGTCCGGGGGAGGCAGGGCATGCCCATATTGGATCAGCTTGAGGTCCTGATAAGAGACCTTATCGTGTGCTAACTGACTGCCGGCGCCGATGGCTTCCTCTCCCGGCGCTCGGTGCGGACGACCGGAGAAGCCCTTGCCTACCCGGAGCCGCCCACCTACGATCACTGCCGATGAGCTCCGCAGTCCCGGTCTTGCTCCTCGCCGTAGTAGTCGGAGCACTGTACGTAATGCTCGCCCGTGTCGACGGTTCGGGGTCCGGGAGAAGCCCCGGAGGCGTCGCCTACTCCGTAACCATGGGAGTGATCGGGATCCTGGCTGGAGGAACCATGGTGGTGAGCCGCCTCTGGCTGTTGTTCATGGCGATTGCCGTGTCCGGCCTGTTCTTCTTCAACGCCACGGGGCCGGTCCTTGGCGGACTGGCCGTGATCGTGACCCTGTCAGGGGCGCTCATTTTCAGGGTGGCTCGCCAGCGGCTGCGCCAGCTGTAACGGAGCGCCGGCCGCCACCGGCGCGCGGCCGGTCTTCACCCCGCCTGGGACTCTGTCCAGCTCTTGGTGAGATACATCCAGAAGGCGAGGCCCCGATACCGGCCGAAGGGCTCGAACCGGGCCTCAACCGCCCGAGCCTCCGGCGCTGCACCACTGAGTTTGGCCCAAGTTGGAAGCGTCCAGGAGTCCAGGACCAAGCGGTGGTAGCGGCCGAGCGCGGTCAGCATCAGATGGCTCACGGCGTACGGACCGACCCCGGGCAGGGAGAGCAACCGACGCTCCACCTCCTCATCCGGGAGCTCAGGGTCCCGCAGCTCCTCCAGGTTGATCTGGCCGCTGGCTACCATCTGGGCGCACTCCTGCAGGTACCTCCCCCGGTAGCCCGCCCTAACACCCTCGCTAAAGACGGCCAGTGGAGCCTGGGCCATCCGCTCAGCGGTGGGAAAGGCATGGAACCCATCCCACCCAGCCACGCCGAGCTGCTCCACCAGCGCCTTCACCATCCGCTCGGTGGCGCCCCAGGAGCAGTTGGTGGTGCAGATGGTCTTGACCACCTCCTCGAACACCGTGGGTGCGGCCATCATCCTCCCCGCGCCCGCTGCGACCCACCCCAGCTCCGGGTCGGCGGCGGCGAGCTCGTAGAACGGCGAGAGGTCGTCCTCTAGGCGCAGAATCCTGGATGCTTGATCCATCCACCACTGCGCCTCACGGGCCGGCAGCCGAGGGCCGTCGTAGGTGACCAAGGCGCAGTCCGCCCCCGAGCCCCGCACCGTCAGTCGGCGGATCCCACCATCCGGCCCGGCGAGTACCGTCGTCAGCATCCCCGAGCTCACGATGTTGGGAGGCAGCGAGGCCACGCCGTGGGAGAGGAGGACCCGGTCCAGGATCACCGGCTCCCCTCCTCCACCGCGCAACTGCAGCACACCGCACGTATGTTCCGGCATGGCTGGATGATACGGCCCCCGCACTCCTCCGCTCGGGGCTCCCGGTCGCCTGGCGTCAGCACCTGGTGAACCCGGTGGCGGTGGCGCTGCCTCTCTCGGTCGCTGGCGCCGCCGGCTTGGCCTGGGCGGCCTGGCACTCGTCCAGCACAGCATCGGTGCTCAAACTTGGCCTGGCCGGCCTGCTCGTGGTATCTGAGGCCACCCTCCTCATCTGGCCCGTTCTGGCCAGAAGCTGGACGGCGTCCTCGGGCCTGCCCCTGCAGCTGTCAGACCTGGCCACCTTCATCATGATCGCCGCCCTCGCCTGGAACCGAAGCCGCCGTCTAGCCGGCGTGGCCTACCTACTCGCGGTCCCCAGCGCGCTGTTGGCGCTGTCTTTCCCGGCTCCGGGCGCGATACCACCCTCTCCCCTCTACTTCGCATTCTGGGTGGACCACGCGAGCCTGCTGGCGGGAGCCACGGTCATCGGGGCCGCTCGGCCGGGGCCCGATGTCGGCTGGGGCATGGTTGTCTTGGCCTGGGTAGCCACGACCGCGCTGGCTTCCGCCGACGGGCTGGTCAACATGGCGACCGGGGGAGACTACATGTTCCTCAGGAGTCCCCCGCCAGGCTGGGACCCCCTCCGGATCATGGGCCCTTGGCCGGTTTACGTCGTGGCGGGGTTCCTCGTCTGCCCGCTCCTCCTCGCCGCAGTTGCGTGGCCGGCCCTCGCCCTCCAGGGCACCCGCCGCAGCGCCGTGGGCCCCTGAGGAATCGGGGCAGGCGAGGCAGCCTCAGGCCCGACGGTCCGGAGAGGCCTTCCCGCTGGGTGCCGTCAGCTGCGGAGAAGGCGCCACGTGGCCGCGGCACCCGCCGCAGCTCCCGCCACGGGGATCCAGCCGATCCGGCGGCGGCTCCATTGGAGCAGGAACACGGCTAGGTCTCCAACCTGGATGGCAAGGGCCACCTGTGCCCAGGTCCTGCCTGCGGTCCCGCCCCGGCCCGGCTGCCGCGCCATCGCCATCCCGATTGCTACGTCCCGGACGCCGGCCAGCCGCAGGCCGAGGGATCCCGATACCTCCGGACCCAGGGCCCGCCGGCTCAGTGGCCCAGCACCGGCCAGCAGCACGATGCCCACGGCGATCGCCAGCCGCCCGACCTGTCGAACACCCCTGTCGCTCATCGCGGCTCGGGATTCGCGGTAGGCTGACGGGCCTCAGTGAGTTCAGCTATGCGCTCGAGGGTCCGCGTCATGTTGCGCACCGTGTTCGCCGGCGTACCGAACCGACCGAGTAGCCAGCGCTGCTTGTCCCCGGAGATGTCCCACGACTCTCTAACCTTGGTGCCTTCGGGCACCTCCTCTAGTTCGTAACGCCAGATCCGACCCCCGGCCCAGCGGCCGAGGGCGCCGGCCACGGTGGTCCTCCAGGCGATGCGGCGATCGGGCTCGAACTCGATAACCTCGTTCCGCATCGAATAGCGCACCCCAACCCGCATCTCCATCCCGAACACCGCCCCCAAGGAGAGCATCCGGGTCGCGCCGGGGCGAAGTCGCCGCACGGTGCCGGAACCGTCTATTTCGGGGTGGCGCGCAGCGTCCACCACCAGGGCGAACACAGCTCCCGGGGAAGCGTGGATGGTTCGTTGCACCGAGTACACCTGCTGCATCTGCTCAGAGCTCTCCCATCCTGCTCGTACGGTCCTGCCCGACTTCGAACAGGCCCTCCCACTAACATAGCTGCCCATGGACTCGGCCAGCCCGGGAGCCACCCCGCCGCCCATGGACAGGGCGCGCGGATCGGATCTCTGGGACCAGGATCAGGCCTCGCAGTGGCTGGGCATGGCGTTGCTCGAGGTCAGCCCAGGACGAAGCCGGGTCGAGATGCAGATCACCCCTCGGATGGCCAACGGGCACGGCATCTGTCATGGGGGGATGATCTTCGCCCTGGCGGACACCGCCTTCGCCTTTGCCTCCAACTCGAGGGGAGGCACCGTGCTGGCGGCAGGGGCCACGGTCGACTTCCTCAGCCCGGCCGCGGTCGGAGAGATGCTCGAGGCCACTGCCACCGAGCGCCAACTCCAGGGCAGGAGCGGCATCTACGATGTGACCGTGCGGGAGTCCGCAAGCCAGCGGGTGGTGGCAGAGTTTCGGGGCCGCTCCCGGAGGCTCTCCAAGGAACGTGCTGGCAACGGAAGGACCAACTGAATTGCGTGACCTCACCCCCGACGCATCCACCCTTGACCCCGAGGAACGCGCCCCCAGAGAGCAGCTGCTGGAGCTGCAGCTGGAACGCCTCCAGCACTCGGTGGCCCATGCCTACGAAAACGTGCCGTTCTACAGGCGCGCCCTCGGTGAGGCGGGGATAGCACCCCAGGACATTCGGTCCCTGGACGCTGTCCAGCACCTGCCCTTCACGGCCAAGGAGCAGCTCAGACAAAACTATCCCCTGGGGATGCTCGCCGTCCCGCGCACCCGGCTACTGCGCATCCACGCCTCCAGCGGCACCACCGGCAAGCCCACGGTGGTCGCCTACACCCGCAGCGATCTGGACACCTGGTCGTCCTTGGTGGCTCGAAGCATCCGGGCGGCCGGCGGGCGACCAGGGGACCTGGTTCACGTCGCCTACGGCTACGGGCTGTTCACCGGCGGGCTCGGTGCGCATTACGGTGCCGAGCGGTTGGGATGCACCGTGGTGCCGGCTTCCGGGGGCATGACCGAACGACAGGTGACCCTGCTGCGCGACCTTCAAGCCGACGTGATCATGCTCACCCCCTCGTACATGCTGGTCATCCTCGACGAGTTCGAGCGTCTGGGGATCGATCCGCGGGAGTCCAATCTAAAGGTGGGGATCTTCGGCGCCGAGCCTTGGACCGAGGAGATGCGGCGCGAGATCGAAGCGCGGGCAGACATGCACGCCGTGGACATCTACGGGCTCTCCGAGGTGATGGGACCAGGGGTGGCCCAGGAATGCGTGGAGACCAAGGACGGCCTGACCCTCTGGGAGGACCACTTCCTGCCCGAAGTGGTGGACCCGGTCTCCGGTAAGCCACTTCCCGACGGCGAGGTGGGTGAGCTGGTCCTTACGACGCTCACCAAGGAGGCGATGCCTCTGCTTCGCTACCGCACCAGGGACCTCACCCGCCTGCTTCCGGGGACGGCCCGCCCCATGCGGCGGATGGAGCGCATCCGTGGGCGGACCGACGACATGATCATCCTCCGCGGAGTCAACCTCTTCCCAAGTCAGGTGGAGGAGGTCATCCTGGGTATCCCGGGGCTCTCGCCGCACTTCCTCTGCGTCCTGAGCCGCCCGGAGCGGTTGGACGAAATGACGGTCAGGGTCGAGGCGCGGCCGGAGGCGGCCAGCGCCGAGCGGAGGGAAGCGTTAGGCGTCGAGCTCGCCCAGCGCTTGAAGCACGCCCTAGGGGTCACGCTGGATGTCGACGTGATCGAGCCCGGCCTCCTCGAACGTTCGCTGGGGAAGGCCAAGCGAGTCCTGGACCTGCGGCCGCACCCTCCGGCCGGCTGAACACCGTTCCTACTGAGTGCCAATAAGTGACACCCGGCCAAGGCGGACGGTCTTACTTGGCCTAGGGGCCACCGGTACCACGTTTGCCGCTTCGGGTCTTACCTGGACTGGGCGGGCCTGTGTTGCCCAGCCCCGCTCAGCGCCCTCACGCCTTGGTGACCTTGTGGTCCCTTCGCTCTCGTGCCCCTGCCGGTTGGCGTTTTGCGCGTGGTAGCTCTCCGCACCAGCGGGCTGGCC
>JAKATL010000061.1 GCA_021827985.1 bacterium | reverse complement strand
GCCCGGCTTGCTACGATCACCCGGCAGCGCCAGCTCCACCGGGACCAGGGATGTACCGTCAGATCTATCTTCCGCTGGACAACTCCGACCACTCCAACGCCGCCTGCGAGGTGGCCATCCGGCTGGCCCGGGCCAGCTCAGCGGAGGTGATCGGCAGCCATGTGTACGCCGCCCGGCTCCACGATTACCGCTTCAAGCAGATGGAGTACACCCTGCCCGCGGAGTACCAGGACGAGGTCGAGCTCCAGCGCCAGCGCAAGATCCACGACAGCCTGATCACCACCGGGCTCAACCTCATCTCCGACTCCTACCTCCAGGCCGCCCAGCGGCGCTGCCTGGAGGAGGGGATCCCCTTCACCCCCAAGACTTTCGACGGCAAGAACTGGGAGGTCCTGGTCCAGGACATCGAGCAGAACCAGTACGACCTGGTGGTCATGGGGGCGTGCGGTCTGGGCCAGGTGAAGGAGACCCAGATCGGCACCTGCGTCGACCGGGTGGTCCGACGCGCCCACCGGGACACCCTGGTGGTCCGCCACCGCGAGGGCCGTGACCCGCTGTCCGGGCCGATCGTGGTCGCCGTGGACGGCTCCCCCCAGTCCTTCGCCGGGCTGCGCTCGGCTCTGGATATGGGACGCCTGCTGGACCTCCCGGTCGAGGCCGTCTCGGTGTACGACCCCTACCTCCACTACGTGCTCTTCAACGGGATCGTGGGGGTCCTCTCCGAGGAGGCCAGCAAGGTCTTCCGCTTCAAGGAGCAGGAGGCGCTCCACGAGGAGATCATCGACACCGGGCTGGCGATGATCTACTCCTCCCACCTCAAGGTGGCCAAGGAGGTGGCCCGGGCCGAGGGCTATGACCTGCCCATCACCCTTTTGGACGGGAAGGCGTTCGAGCAGGTGCTCCGCTACGTGCGGGAGCGCGATGCCAGCCTCCTGGTGGTGGGGCGGATCGGGGTGCACTCCGATCAGGGGATGGACATCGGCGGGAACAGCGAGAACCTACTCCGACTGGCTCCCTGCAGCGTCCTCCTCTCCTCCCGCACCTACGTCCCCCCCATCGACGTCCGCGGCGAGGCCCAGGTGGTATGGACCCCGGAGGCCCATGAGGTGCTGGAGCGGATCCCCTGCTCCGCCCAGGGGCTGTCCCGGACCGCCGTGCTGCGCTGGGCGATGGAGCGGGGCCACTCCATAATCTCCCAGAACCTGGTGGTGGCCGCGCTGGGTGACATCCTGCCCCCCGAGGCCTCGGCGGCCATCGGGATCGAGGTCAGCCACGGGCCAACCGACGACGCCGAGGTCCATGTCTGCCGGGATTGCGGCTACACCGCGAGGGGGGTGCTCCCCGTGGAGTGCCCGGTCTGTGGCGGCTCCAGCGAGCTCTTCGCCCGGGTGGACCGGGAGGGGATCGCCCAGGCGGCGCTGGCCGAGGGAGAGGTCACCGAGGAGCTCACCTTCGACAACCGCAAGATCGGGTGGTCCATGGAGGCGCGCACGCTGCTCCATGAGATGCCGGCCGGGTACCTGCGCCGGCGGATCAAGGCCAAGATCGAGAAGGTGGCCCGGACCCGGCGGCTGGCCGTGGTCACCCTGGAGGTGGCGGAGCCCCTGATCGCCCCCGAGCTGGGCCGGGCCGCCAACGCTCAGCCCCACCGCACTCCGCTGGAGGGGTCCTCCGCCGGTATGGGGGCCCTGTCGGGGTTCGAGGAGGCGGCCGGGGAGGCCGGCCCGGTGGACCAGGCGCTCCTGCAGTACGCCGCCGGTGGGCCGGGTGGCCGCTACGTCCCGCGGGAGGCCTCGCCCACGGTGGCCCGTCTTCGACCGCGAGAGGAGGGGACCACTCCCGGCGGGTCATGCCCGGTGGACCACGGTGCGCCAGCAGCCCCGGCCGTCTGTCCGGTGCCTCACGGGGGATCGTCCGCGGGGACTCGACCAGAGGCCCGCCCGGTGACCGGCGTCCCGGCCGACTGAACTCAGCCCGCTGCGGCCCCCGTAAGCTCACGCGCCGGCCGGGTGGCCTGGAGCAGCTGGTCCGCGGTCACAACCGAGCCCAGCTGGGGGAAGACCCGCTGCTCGCAGTAGCCGCCCGCCTCCGGGCTGTCGGCCGTGGCGCAGTCGGACACCAGCAGGACCCGGTAGCCCCGGTCGAAGGCTGAGCGCGCCGCCGACTCCAGCCCCCAATTGGTGTGGTACCCGGTCAGCGCGAGGGTGTCCACACCCCGGGAGCGGAGAAGGGCGTCCAGCTCGGTGGAGGCGAACGGATCCATCGTCCGGCAGCCGGAGATCAGCAGGTCCCCGGGGTGGGGCCTGGGGACCGAGCTCACGGCCTCGCCCAGGGGCTGCCCCTCCAGCAGCCTTCCCAGCCGGACCGCCTCCTCTGCCGCCAGGGCGGCGTCGCAGGGCCAGTCGCGCCCGCACTCCAGGCAGACCGCGCCCTCGTCCCGGTATCCCACGAGGTGCCGATGCCGCAGCTGCTCCAGCCAATCGCGGCTCCGCTCCCCGAGGGTCTCCGGGCCGGTGCCCCGCTCCCCGGGCAGGCCCGGGAACTGCCGCTCCAACCGGTGGTAGGGGATGAAGACCACCAGTGCCCCCAGTGCTCGCACCTCCTCCAGCAGCCGCCCCAGATTCGCCACCTTCTCCGGCTCCATCTCCGCGCCTGCGAGGCGGGCCTCGGAGTGCCCATCCGGTCCCACCCGCCTGGACCTGGCCTCCATCACCAGCACCGCCAGCCGCCGCGCCGGCATCTCTCCATCCATCTTCGCCCACCTCCGGCTTGCTGGTACCCGAGGATGTACAGACTGACCCTCAGCCGGGTTGCGGCCCAGGGCGAAACCCACCGCCATCGGGTGGGCGTAACCACCCGGGGGGAGCTGGTGACAGCTCCCCGGGACCACGTCCGAGAACCGAAGCCGCCAGCAGCTCGACGGGATGCACCGCCGGGAGGTCGGCTCCCAACCCCGAGAGGGCGGAGCGCAGCTGGAGCAGGCACCCCGGGTTTCCCGCCGCCAGCATCTGCGGGTTCACCGCCAGCACCGTCTCCGCCTTCCGCCGGCCCAGGTCGCCGGCGGCGTCCGGAGCCGTGAGGTTGTAGGTTCCGGCGCTTCCACAGCAGAGCTCCGGTTCGGCCAGTTCCAGAAGCTCCAGGCCGGGGATCCAACCCAGGATGTGCCGGGGTGCGGAGCGAATCCCCTGGGCCTGGCTCAGGTGGCAGGCGTCGTGGTAGGCGACCCGCAGCGGCAGCTCGTGCAGGACGGCGGGGGGCCCCAGCTCCTCAAGGATCTCGGAGACGTCCCTGGCCTTCGCCGCCACCCGGGCAGCGGCATCGCTGAACCGGGGGTCGTCCTCCAGGAGCCGGCCCAGCTCCTTGACCAGGGCACCGCAGCCGGCGGCGTTGATTGCGATCCGGTCCACCCGGGGGTCGTCGAAGACTTTCACCAGCCGGCGCGCCCGGCGCAGGGCCGGCCCCCTCTGCCCGGCATGGAACTCCAGCGCTCCACAGCAGCCCTGGCCCCGGGGCACCTGAACCTCCGCTCCCGCCGCCGCCAGGGCGACAGCGGTGGCCTCGTTGACCATGGGGAACGACACGCGCTGCACGCACCCCCCCAGCAGGGCCACCCGCATCCGCACCCGGCCCTCCGGTCGCCGCGGGGCGGGCAGCCGCCGCAGCAGCTGCCTCGCGTCTTGAGGAAGTGGCAGCAGCCGAGCCGCGGTCCCCACCCCTCCGGGGAGTCGCTCCGGCAGACCCGGCGCCAGCCGGCCGGCTCCCCAGGCCGCCAGCGCCCCCAGCCGGAGCACTCCAGGGTGGGGGAGGGCGGCCAGGAGGGAGCGGCGCCAGGTGCGCTGCCCCAGAGGCCGTCGGAAGCGCCGCTCCACCTGCTGCCTGGTGCTCTCGAGAAGGAGGTCGTAGCGGACCCCCGAGGGACACGCGGGAACGCAGGCGAGGCAGCCCAGGCAGGCGTCGAAGTGGGCCACCATTTCCGAGGTGAGCGGCCGCTCCCCCTTGGCCGCCAGATCCATGAGCAGGATGCGGCCCCGGGGCGAGTCCATCTCCTCGCCCCAGAGCTGGTACGTGGGGCAGGCGGGCAGGCAGAAGCCACAGTGGACGCAGTCCGAGAGCAGCTCCGGATCCGGTGGATGGTCGGAGTCGAAGGCGGCGGCTTCCGCCGCGTGCCGTGGCCGTCCCCGAGGGGTCGGCGGGAGGGAGCGGGGCTGGGTGCTCATGCGGGTCCCCGCCCAGGGGCGAGCGTCGAGTGGGGGTCGAGAGCCTGCTTGACCGACCCGGCGAGCCGGGCCGCCACCGGGTCCAGAGGCTGCAGCGGCGGCGCGTCCTGGCCTCCGCCGCGGTGCCAGGAGACGTATCCCCCCAGGTCGGCCACCTGGGCGGCGAACTGAGCCGGGTCTGCCCCCGCCCACAGACGCGCCTCCCCGGCACCCACGGTGCCCCTCAGCGAGAGCTGGGCCACCGGGCCCCCGACCGCGGCCAGCGCCATGAGCTCCCCGATCCTGGTCAGGGGCACTGAGATCCCAAGGACAGGACCCTCCCCCTCCCACGGTCGCCTCTCGATCATCCTGGCGAGCTCCTCCGCCTCCGACTCCCCGGCCACCCGGCCCCCGGGGACCAGCGCGCGTACGATCTCCGCCTGCTGCTCGCAGGCTGACGGCGCCCCGTCCAGGCGCGCCAGCAGCGTGCCCTCCGGCCAGAGCAGCTCCGCCATGGACAGCACCGCCGGGGCCCGGCGCAGCGCGGTCAGGGTGACCTGGGCGGTCGGCGGGCCCACCCCCTCGGCCACCACCCACCGGCTGGCCGGTGGCACCGGGTGGAGGCGGAGCGCCACCTCGACGATCACGGCCAGGGTCCCCTGGGAGCCGGTGAGCAGCTTGCCCAGGTCGTACCCGGCGACGTTCTTCACCACCTTGCCTCCAGTGCGCGCCAGGGTGCCGTCGGCGAGGGCGAACCGGGCGCCCAGCAGCAGGTCGCGGGGAGTCCCATAGCGGGCACGAAGCGGTCCGGAGGCGGCGGTGGCCACCACCCCTCCGAGGGTGGCGCCCCCGCCCTGAGGCGGGTCCAGCATGAGCCGCTGGTGGTGCCCGGGAGCACCACCCACAAGGCGTTGCAGCTCACCAAGGGTGAGGCCCGCCTCCGCCACGCAGGTGAGGTCTCCGGGCTCATGCTCCAGCAGCCGGTTCAGCGCCGTGGTCTCTATGACCAGATCGCAGCGACCAGGAGCGCGGCCCCAGCCCGACTTGGTGCCGCCACCACGCACCAGCACGGCGAGCCGGCGCGAATTGGCGAGCGCCAGGACCTCGGCCAGCGCCTCGGCACTCCTCGGGCGGGCCGTGGGGGTCGGCGGTGTCCCGCCCGTCCCCTCCGCCGCGGGCGTGACCGACTCCCTGCCCAAGAGGGCCTCGAGGTCGGCCTCCAGGCTGGTCACAGCCGCTGCGCAGCCCCGCTCAGCTCCAGGGGATGGGGCCGGTAGATGCCCGGATGCTCGCCGCACAGCCGGGGCGTGGGCAGCACCTTGCCGGGGTTGGCCGTGCCTCCGGGGTCGAAGGCCCGGCGCAGCAGATGCATGACCATCTGGTCATTGGGGGAAAAGAGCTTGGGCATCTGGCAGACCTTGTCGCGGCCCACCCCGTGCTCGCCGGTGAGGGAGCCCCCCGCCTCCAGGCACAGTGAGAGGATGTCCTCCGCCAGCCGCTTGGCCCGCTCGGGGCCATCGGGTGAGCGGCGGTCGTAGAGGATGAGAGGATGAAGATTGCCGTCCCCGGCGTGGAAGACGTTGGCCACCTTGAGTGAGTGCCGGCCCTCCAGCTCCCGTATCCCCGCCAGCACCCGGGCCAGCTGGGAGCGGGGCACCACTCCGTCCTGGACGTAGTAGTCAGGACTCACTCGGCCCATCGCTGAAAAGGCTCCCCGCCGCCCTTTCCATAGGAGGGCGCGCTCGGCCTCGTCCTCGGCCACCCGAACCTCACTGGCGCCGCATCGCCGGCAGATCTCCACCACCTGGCCGAAGAGCGCCTCGCACTCGGATTGGGGGCCGTCCAGCTCCACTAGGAGGGCCGCCCCGCAATCCGGGTATCCGGCGTGCATGGCGAACTCCACCGCCTCGATGGTGGCCCGGTCCATCATCTCGATGGCGGCCGGCAGGACCCCGGCGGCGATGATCTCGGCCACGGCCTCACCGGCGGCGTCCGTCGAGGGGAAGGCGGCCAGCAGGGTCTGGACCCGCTGGGGCACGGGCAGCACCCTTAGGGTGACCTCGGTCACGATCCCCAGCGTCCCCTCACTTCCCACCACCACCCCGAGAAGGTCATAACCCAGGCTGTCGGGCACTGCCGACCCCAGATGGGCGACCTCGCCCTCGGTCGTGACGAGGGTGAGCGCCACGACATGGTTGCTGGTGAATCCGTACTTGAGGCAGTGGGCGCCTCCGGAGTTCTCGGCGACGTTGCCGCCGATGCTGCACACCCTTTGGCTGGAGGGATCCGGGGCATATAGGTAGCCGAAGGGAGCCACAACCCGGCTGACTTCGAGATTGGGAACCCCCGGTTGGACCACCACGCGCTCGTTGTCCAGGTCGATGCGCAGGACCTGTCGCATGCGACTGAGGCCGATCACGATCCCGTCCTCGACGGGCAGGGCGCCACCGGAGAGCCCGGTGCCACTGCCCCGGGCGACGAACGGGATCTGGGCCCGGTGGCAGATGCGCACGACCTGGACCACCTCCTCCGTGCTGGAGGGGAGGACGACGGCCAGGGGCACGGCCCGCCAACCGGTGAGGCCGTCGCACTCATAGGTGCGCAGCTGGTCGGGATCGGTCAGCACCCAGCGGCTGCCCACGGCGCGGCGAAGCGCATCCAGCGATTCCTGGTCCAGCTGGGCGGGGATCCGGTCCACTGGCACATCCTAGGCCGACCGCCGGGCTGATGGCGCCACTATCCGGCGTCAGCCTGCTATCATCCGCTTATCCGAATAATGATCATTTGGGAGGGCGGTCGATGAGCCGGGGTGCCGATCCGAGGTTCACTCTGGAGGTCGCGGGCATGACCTGCGACGACTGCGCGCACCACGTCACCGGGGCTCTGGCTGGGGCCGGGGCGCGCGAGGTCGCCGTGGACTGGCGAGCCGGGCGAGCTCGCTTCTCGCTCCCCCAGGGCGTCAGGGAGCAGCCACTCCGAGCCGCGGTCGAGGCGGCCGGCTACCGCCCGGGGGTGCTGGCGCGCGCGGATGGATTGGCTGCTCCTCCGGATGCAGGGACGGACTTCGACCTGCTCGTGGTGGGCTCGGGGTCCGCGGCCTTCGCCGCTGCCATTCGGGCAGCTGAGGGCGGGCTTCATGTGGCCATGGTGGAGCGCGGGACTTTGGGAGGCACCTGCGTGAACGTCGGTTGCGTGCCCTCCAAGGCTCTCCTGCGGGCCACCGAGACCCTCTGGGCAGCCGGGCACCATCCCTTCGCCGGGGTTCCCACCTCGGCCGCCGCCCCGGACCTCGGCGCCATGGTGTCCCAGAAGGACGAGCTGGTCGCCGAGCTTCGCTCCGCCAAGTACGAGGACCTGGTGGCCGACTACGGCTTCGAGGTGATCTCCGGACACGCCCAGTTCACGGGTCCAGGGGAGCTCCAGGTGGCTGGGAGGACGCTCACGGCCCGGGCCTTCCTGGTGGCCACCGGAGCCTCCCCGACCGTGCTGTCGATCAACGGGCTGGAGGAGGGTGGCTTCCTGACCTCCACCACGGCACTCCAGCTCACCTCGGTCCCCGGCCGTCTGGCCGTCATCGGCTCGTCCGCGATCGGCCTCGAGCTCGGTCAGCTCTTCCTCCATCTGGGCTCCCGGGTGACCTTCATCGACGTGGCGGAGCGGGTGGCTCCCCTGGAGGAGCCCGAGGCCGCGGCCCGGCTCGCGGAACTGCTGCAGGAGGAGGGGGCACACGTCCTGGCTCCCGCCGAGGTCCTCGAGGTTGCCGCCACCCCGACGGGGAAGGTGCTCACGCTCCGCCATGACGCCGGCGAGGAGAAGCTGGAGGTGGACCAGATCCTGGTCGCCATCGGCCGGTCTCCCGACACCGCCGGATTGGGGCTGGAGCTGGCCGGGGTTGAGGTCGACCGGCGGGGAGCCGTCATGGTCGACTCCCACCTGCGCACCTCCAACGCGCGGGTGTTCGCCGCTGGGGACGTGACCGGTGGGCCCCAGTTCGTCTACGTCGCCGCCTACGAGGGTCAGCTGGCGGTGGGGAATGCCCTCCTGGGCGACGATCGCGAAGTGGACCTGCTGGGGCTGCCGCGAGTCACCTTCACCTCGCCCCAACTGGCCTCGGCTGGCATCACCGAGGCTCAGGCGCGGGCCCAGGGGAGGGAGGTCAGGACCACCGTCATGCCGCTCTCCGCCGTCCCTCGAGCACTGGTCAACCGGGACACCCGGGGGCTGGTGAAGTTGGTGGCGGAGGCCGGAAGTGGGCGGCTGCTGGGCGCCACGGTCCTGGCGGATGGGGCGGGCGACGTGATCTCGGCCGCCGTCCTCGCCATCCGTCACGGGATCACGACCGCCGAGCTGGCGGCGACCCTCCACCCCTACCTCACCATGGCGGAGGGCCTCAAGCTGGCCGCCCAGACGTTCACCCGGGATGTCGGGAGGCTCTCATGCTGCGCGGCCTGAGCGCGACCACGGCGGATATGGGGGCACCCGGTGAACCTCTGCGCGGCCTCATCCCCAAGGACCCTGTGGGGAGGCAGCTGGTGACCAAGTTCTTCCGTGCCCTCGGCGACCGTTCCTACTGAGTGCCAATAAGTGACACCCGGCCAAGGCGGACGGTCTTACTTGGCCTAGGGGCCACCGGTACCACGTTTGCCGCTTCGGGTCTTACCTGGACTTGGCGGGCCTGTGTTGCCCA
>JAKATL010000013.1 GCA_021827985.1 bacterium | reverse complement strand
GGACCTCAACGCCGCGATCAACCTCGCCGGGTGGGCCCACCCGGCCGTCACCGCCAGTGCGGCGGAGACGTTAACTGCCTGTGGAGCCGACCGTAAGACCGGGCCTCGCCCGGCTGGTGGCTGTGAAGCAGGACCCGGGATCGCCCCGGAGCCCACCGGCTCGATCGGTGGTCCTCAGACCTCTGTCGCATTTGTCACGGTTTGAGGAACGGAAGTAGTGCTCACCCTCCAGCACCTGCCGGCCCTGGCGCTGCTGGCGGTGGCGGTCACCGCCCTGGCGGCCGGAGTTCTGGGTGAGGTGGTCCCGGCCCGGGCGGCCGGGACCGGGAGGATCCTGCTGCGGCTGGCCCTGCTAGGCTCCGTCGCGGACCTGGTCCACGTGGTGCTCGCCCTGCCCCCAGGTGGGGTGCTGACGGTCACCCTTTGGCGGATCACTCCCAGCCTGCCGGTGACGCTGCAGGTGGACGATGCCGGCCTGGCCCTGGCCATCGCGGCCGCCACGGCCGCCCTGGTGATCAGCCTCGCCTCCCGGGACGGGCCCCTGGCCAGCGCCGCTCTCGGCACCGCGGCGCTCGGCGCCATGGTGGCCGGGTTGGCCGGGGGGCTCCTGGCGATGTACATCGGGCTGCAGCTTTCTGCGGTGGGCGGGATAGGCCTCAGCTACGCCCGCCTTCCCCGGGCGCCGAGTGGCCGGCTGCTCGCCGCCGCGATCGCGGATCAGGCAGTCTCGCTGATCTGGTTGGGGGCGGTGGTGGGCCTCAACCTGACCACCGGGACGCTGGTCTTCGCCGGGATCCCCACTGCGGCCATCTCGCTGCCGGTGGCGGGTGTGCTGGTGATCCCGGGCATCGCGCGGCTATCTGGGGCGTCCTTCCTGCCCGATCGGTACGGCTCCCCTCGGGCCTCGGACCTGGGCGACCTAGTGGCTGTCGTGGCGGTACCCACGGGGCTGGCGGTGCTGCTCCGGGTGCAGGAGCTGGCGGGGGGGACCTGGCCCCACCCGGCCTTGGGCACGGCCCTCGACGGAGTCGCGCTCATCCTGGGACTGGGTGCCCTCCTGCTCCAGGTCCGAGAACCTGGAGGGACGGGGCTGCGCTCGCTGCTCATGGTGATGGCGGCCCTGGTCCTGCTGGGGTTCGGGGCTGATTCGGCATCGGGGGCTGCCCTCGCCGTGGCGGCCGGGGTGTCCTTGGAGCTGACCGCCCTGCTGGCGCCGAGGGTGCTGGTGTCCGACCAGCCGATGGCCATTTGGACCCTGCCTGCCGCCGTGTCCAGGGTCCTCCTGCTCCCGCTGGGACTCCCGATATCTGCGGCGGTCACGGCGGGCGTGGCCGGGCTGGCCCTGGAGCTGAACGCGGGCCTCATGGACGGAGTGCTGCCCACCCTGGGGTTCCTGGTGGCTCTGGCCGGCCTGGCGGCGGGGGGATCCCGGCTACTCCGGGCCGCCTGCCGACCACTTCCCTGGCCGCTGGTCCTCCCGGGTCTCCTCCTCGCCGCAGCCGCGCTGCTCCCGGGCGGTCTGCTTCAGGCGATCGCGGCGCCGGTCATCACCGGAGGGGCGTTCGGCCTGCCTGTGCTCAGCGCGCCCGATCCCCTCTCCGTGCAGCTGCCGGGCCTGCTCTGGCCAGGGGGTTACCTAGCCGTGGTGGCCCTGGTCTTCGCCGGCGGTTTCTGGGGAGTGCGGGAGGTGCTGGGCCCCCCCGCTTCGGCCCGGGGCCGGCTCTCCCCATCCCCACCGCCGGACCGCTGGCGCCCCCCTCGCTGGGAGGTCGGCTGGATGGCCGCCGGGAGGGCACGGCAGGCGCTCACGGCGGGGTTGCGCATCTCTGCTCGGGAGATGGCCGAGCGCCCGGTGTGGATGTGGTTGGCCGCCTCCCTGGCCGTGTCCTGGCTTCTGGTGCAGCGCTGATGGGCCCTTCGCTCCTGGCGGCGGGGGGTTTCCTGGGGGCCGCGGTGGCACTTCTGGCCGGAGGCACCCGGGGGGCCATCGTCAGTGCGCTCTGCCTGGGGGCGGGCTTTGGCGGCGTTGCCTATCTCGCCGGTGGAGCGGCAAGTCTAGCCGTCCCTCTTCTTCTTGGGATCGCCTGCGCGATCATGATCTGGCTGGGGGGGCTGGGAGCCCGGGTGGGGTCTTTGGTCTGGCTGTTGGGCAGGGCTCCAGTGGTGGGACGGCCCCGAGTGTTCAGCGAGCGCAGCTTCAGGTTGCTTCTGGGCCTGGGTGGGTTGCTGGCCGCCCGTCTGCTCTCCGGCCATCTGGGGGCGGGTACCATCAGCACTCAGGGTCCAGCCTTCGCCTGCCTCTTCGCCTGGGAGGTGGGGGCAATTCGGATCGGGACCGGGCGAGGGCCGGCGGACCTGGCCCTCGGTGCCCTGGCGATCGGGATGGGGGCGGGCGCGTTCATCCTGCTGGATTCGGGTGGCGGGGCGTGGCAGGCGGCCGCCTTGGCTGCCGGAGGTCCGGCGGTGCTTCTGGGATTCTTTGCCCACGCCCAACCGTGGGAGGTGCAGGGATGAATCCGGCGCTGGCCGTCTCCTTCCTGCTGCCACTCCCCCTCGCCCTTCTGGTGTGGCGGCTCGGTGCCGGTCACCGAGCTCGGCTGGCGGTGGTCCTGGCGGTGGTGACCGCGGCGGTCGCCTTCTCGGCCGTGGCTGCCGCCGTCGCGCCGGTCATGCCCAGACCCCTGGCGGACCTCCAGATCGGGTCGCTGGTCCCGACCCGCCTGGCTGCCGGTGTCGTCGTGGCCGCCCTCGCGGCCCAGGTCCTGGAGGTGGCGATCGGGGAGGGGGCCACCTCAGGGCTGGCGGCGACTTCGGTGCTGCTTGCGGTGCCGGCGGCGGTGGTGCTCACGGCCACCGGTCTGGTCTCGGTGGCCCTGGGGTGCGGTGCTGTCCTGGGGGTCGTCTGGGTGCGCTGGTCCCGTGCCGCCGGGCCGCAACTGCCGGTGAGGAGCCTGGCGCGCCAGTCCCTGCTGGCGATGGGCGCACTGCTGGTGGGAGCCGTGATCACCCCGTCGGTGGAGCAGGGCGCCGCCCCGGGAATCCTGGTGGCGATCCTCTACGTCGGGGCCGTCACCAGCCTGATGGGCGTCATCCCTTTCTCCCTCATTCCGGGGGCGTCCAGGCGGGTGGGCGCCGCCGAGGCTTCCCTGTGGCGGGTGTGGCTCCTTCCCGTCGGCGCCATCCTGGGTCTCCGGCTGGTGGCTGCCTCACCTCACCAGATCGCGCTGCCGCTACAGGAGCTCCTCATCGGCCTGGGGGTCGCCGCGGCGGTGTTCTGGTCGCTGCACGGGCTGGTGGCTGACCCGGGGTCGCGATACTGGAGCGTGGCCGCCGCCGATGCCGGGCTGGTGGCGGCGGCCGTGGGGCTCGGCAGCGTCACCGCCCTGGGGGCGGTAATGCTGCTGCTCTTGGCGCACTGGCTCAGCGGAGCGGTCTTGAGCGAGGATGCGGGCCGGCGGTCACAGCTGGTGGCCTGGGTAGGGGTGTCCGGCACTCCGCCCTTCGGCGGATTCACGGGGCGGCTCCTGCTGGTGCTGGCGGCCTCGCCCGTGAGCTCGACGCTCGCCACCTGGCTGCTGGCGGTTATGGGTCTGCAGCTGGCTGGGTCGGCTCTGGGGATGAGGGCGGCCACCCAGGCACCGCGCCGTCCCCTTGGGGGGCGCACCAGAGAGGCGGTGGCGCTGCTGGTGGCGGTAGCCACCCTGGTGATCGGGGTGGTGCCCCAGCAGACGCTGTCGGCCGTTTTCGGGGTTCACCTGTGAGCCACCTTCTCCTCTTGCTCTCCCTGATGGCCGGATTCGCCATCTATCCCGGGGGGGTCAGCCTGCTGGCGGCGTCGGCCACCGCCCTCTTTGCCTTTCACCTCGGGCGGGGCCGTCCCATGGCACCCGCCCCCTTGCCGCCTCTGACGGTGCTCGCCGGGGCGGAATTGGTGGCTCTTTCCCTGCCCTGGCCCGGCAGCCCGCTGCTGCAGCTCGGGAGCCTGGGGCTGGCAGCGGCACCGCTGGCGTCGCTGCCGATGACCGTCTTGGGGGTGCTCTGGGGCCGTTCCGGAGACGGAGCGCGGGTCCACTCCGGACTTGAGGTTCTGTACCCCGTCCTGGTCTCCCTGCTGCTCCTGGGCCTCGCCCTGGTCCTCGGCAGCCCCGGATGGGCGGGGGTACTCTCGGCCCCGGGCACCGGCGCGGAGATCGGAAGGGTGGCGGTGGCGGTGGCGATCCTGGGCTCGCTTGCGCTGTGGGCCGGGAGCCCGGGATCGCCGTCGGGAGCACTCCGCTGGGTGTCCGTCACCGGGGCTTGTGCCTTCCTCATCATCCCGGCCGTGGCCGGGTGGCCGGTGGTGGTGGGGCTAGTGGTCTGGGGGTTGAGCGCCCTGGTGGTGGGCGGTGCCGCCGGAGCCGCCGGAAGGGCCGCCGGCACCGGCTGGGGGCGGGGGTTCGCCTCGCGCGCTGGTAGAATATGGATCCCGTGAACCCGACCTCGTCGACCTGTGCCATGGGGGAGGCCTGCTCGAGGGGCCGGGACCCGAGGAAGCGTCCTTGACCGAACTGGTGCTGGCTTCCGGCTCCCCACGTCGGAGGGAGCTTCTGCAGCGGTTGGGGCTCCGCATCCGCACGGTGGCTCCGGAGATTGACGAGGCCCTGCCTCCGGGGGTGTGCGCCGACCTCGCGGTCCAGCTGGTCGCCCGCACCAAGGCTCACGCCGTGGTGGCCTCGGTCGGCCCGGGCCCGGTCTGTATTCTGGCCGCCGACACCATCGTCGTCGGGTCCTCGGGACCGCTGGGGAAGCCGGGGACCGTCCAGCGAGCCCGCGAGATGCTCTTGGAGCTGCGCGGGCAGCGACACGTGGTCCTCTCCGGCGTGTGCGCCCTGGCCCCGGCCACCGGCGAGGAGCGGATCGGCGTGTCGCGATCGGCGGTGCGGATGCGGGACTTCAGCCTGGATGAGCTGGAGCAGTATCTGGCCGGCGGCGAACCCCTCGACAAGGCGGGCGGATATGCGGTGCAGGGGTTGGGGGGCGGCCTGGTGGAGGCGATAGGGGGCCGGACCGACACCGTGATCGGGCTCGACTGCCAGCTGGCCATGCGGCTTCTCGGCGAGGTCGGCTACCCCGACCCGCTGCCCACCGCCCCGGACCGGTCGGTGCCGGTGGGGAAGTACGCCAACACCAGGCGCCCCCTGGCCAGCAGCAACCACGCCGGGGGCGGGCGCTGAAGCCAAGGCTGGGGGGGCTGGCGGTCGCCGCTCCGGCACTGATGCTGGCGGGAGGCGCACTGGGGGGCTGTGGCTCGGCACCGGCCATCGCTGGGCTCAAGGTTCAAACCCAGGTCGTAGCCTTAGGCGGCAACGCCACCTCCAACCAGGTGGCGCAGGGGTCCTCCGTCGATGTTCAGATGACCATCACCAACGTGGGGAGCAGCTCGGTCCAGGGGGTCACCCTGCGGGTGGCGGTTCCCAACGGGTTCACCTACACCAACACGGTCTCGGTCGCGGAGAACGGGGACTCGGTGCGCTCGGCCGACATCTCCCCGGTGTCCCGGCAGGCGACGCTCACCTGGGGCTCCTGGACGATCGGGGCCGGAGCGCCTGGTCTTCCCAGCCAGGTGATCGTGACCGCGCAGTTCGCGGCCACGGGCGGAAGCGGGTCAGCGAGCCTCGTTCCCCAGGTCTTCGCTACCGGGTACTCGGGGACCCTCACAGCCGCCCCGCTGGCCCTCCAGGTGACTCCGGCTCCGGACCTGGCCCTCAGCCTCCGTGCCAGCCCCTCCACGGTCACCGCAGGCTCGACCCTGACCTACGTGGCCACCTTGACCAACACCGGAAGCGGGGCGGCCATGGGCACGACTCTCAGCATCACCTTGCCGTCGGACTTTGACTACCAGTCAACCGTCTCCACCTCAGGCAACGCCAGCACCGGAGGTGCCACCTATCCGGTGGTCGGATCGGTGATTCCCAACTGGGTCGGATTCGACATCCCCGGGTCGGGGGCTGGCGGACCGGGGGTCCTCACCGTCACCTTCGAGGTCCGGGTGCTGCCTGATGTTGGCGCCGGGGTATACCAGGCCTCGGCCACAGTTGTCACCGGGACCGGGTCGAGCAACCAGAACGAGATCCAGACCAACTATTCGGCACTGACTCCGGTGGCGGTCACCGGTCCCTGATCCGCTCCCGGGCGGTCTGATAAACTCGACAGCTGAGCGCGCCTAGGGGCGGCTGCTTCCGCCTGGGCTGTGGGGCCCCGGCTCCAGCCTCGATTCGGGAGTTCGCATGTACGCCGTAGTCCAGGTGGGGGGACGCCAATATCGGGCGCGGCCCGGTGAGAGGATGGTGGTGGACCGCATGACCGTGGCCGAGGGGCAGGCCGTGGAGCTGGGTGATGTGCGCATGTTGGTGGCCGAGCCCGGGGACAGCATCGAAACTGCTGTCGGACGGCCGAAGGTGGACGGGGCAAGGGTCACCGCCACTGCGGTCAGCCACCTCCGCGGTCCCAAGATCGTGGTTTTCAAGTACAAGCCCAAGAAGCGCTACCGGCGCACCATGGGATTCCGGGCCGAGCTGACGGAGCTGCGGATCGATGAGATCCTCAGTCCCGGGCAGCAGCCGGCCGACGAGCGTCAGGCCCCCACAACCCGCAGGACGTCGAGAAGGGCGGCTGCGGCATCTCCGGAGGAGGGTGCTGCCCGGGCGGTGGAGGCCGAGGTCGCCCCGGCCGAGGCGCCTGATGAAACTCCGGAGGCGGCGGGGGCTGCCGGCGGCACGATCAAGGAAGCCAAGGCGCCGCGGCGGCGCCGTGCCCCCGCCAGCGGGGAGGCCGCCGAGGTCGTCGGCGACGGCGAAGGGAGAGGTGGAGATGGCGCATAAGAAGGGCGGCGGGAGCAGCCGGAACGGGCGCGACAGCCAGGCCCAGCGCCTCGGCGTGAAGGTGTACGGCGGGGAGCAGGTCTTGGCGGGAGCCGTCCTGGTGCGGCAGCGTGGGACCAAGATCCTGCCCGGTACCGGAGTCGGGGTGGGCCGAGACCACACCCTTTTCGCGCTCACTCCGGGCCAGGTGGTTTACCAGCCCTACCGCACGGACCGCACCCGGGTCGCCATACACCCCGTTCCTGCAGAAGCCGGCTGAGTTAGCGCCGGCCGCCGTCAGCCGGTCCTGATGTTCCTCGATGAGGTCGAGCTCCACCTGAGCGGAGGCAAGGGCGGAGCAGGGTCCAACAGCCTGCGTCGAGAGAAGTACGTGCCCCGCGGTGGGCCGGACGGCGGTGACGGCGGGCGTGGGGGCGATGTGGTGCTAGTCGCCGACCTCGGTGAGGCCTCCCTACAGCGGTTTCACACGGAGCGTCGGTTCAAGGCTGCGGCGGGCGGCCCCGGGGGACCCTCCAGACGTCACGGAGCCGATGGCGAGGCCGTGCGCCTGCCGGTCCCTGCTGGCACCATGGTGTTCGACGCCGCCACCGGCCGACTCCTGGCCGACCTGGACCACCCGGGGGCGACCCTAGTCGTGGCTTCCGGTGGGAGGGGGGGGTGGGGGAATACCCACTTCGCCACTCCGGTGGCTCAGACCCCGCGCCACCGGCAACTCGGGGATCCCGGGGAGGTGGCGGTGGTCCGGCTCGAGCTCCGGCTGATAGCCGACCTCGGCCTGGTGGGACTGCCCAACGCGGGCAAGTCCAGCCTGCTGGCTCAACTGACCGGAGCCCGCCCCAAGGTGGCCGACTATCCCTTCACCACGCTCACTCCCAATCTCGGAGTCGCCGAGTTGGATGGTGGTCGCACCGTCACAGTGGCCGACGTCCCCGGCCTGATCGAGGGAGCCCACCTGGGGGCCGGCTTGGGTATCGGTTTCCTGCGCCACCTGCAGCGCACGCGATCCCTGGTGCATGTGGTAGATGCCAGCTCAGGCCCCGAGGCTGCCGTGCGGGCGTACTTCCAGGTCCAGCTGGAGCTGAGTGCCTGGGACGAGGAGCTGGCGTCTCGCCCGCGGCTGGTGGCCGCGAACAAGGTGGACCTGATCGTGGGGCGGGACCGTGGCAGGGTGCTCAAAGCGCTGCGGCAGGCCGTGGGCGCGGGATCGGCGGTGCTGCCGGTATCCGCCCTGACGGGTGAAGGGCTCGGTGAACTCCTTCAGGAGTCCATCGGGTTGGCGGTTGGGCGGGACTCCCTCCCACCGGGCGGTTTCCGTCTTTATCCCGGGCCGCGTCCGACGAGCCAGGAGATCGCGGTGGAGGGGGGCGCCGGCCACTACCGGGTGACCGGCGACGGCGTGGCGCGGCTGGTGGAGGCCGCCGACCTGGACGACCCAGAAGAGGTGACGCGGCTGCAGAGGCAGCTCCGGCGACTAGGGGTGGAGTCCCGGCTCGCCGCCTCCGGAGCGGCCGAGGGGGATGTGGTGGAGATCGGGGGCGTGGAGTTCACCTTCGTGCCTGAGGGAGCCACCAGGTGATGGCTCAGCCGCTCGTCGTCTTCGGAGGAACCTTCGACCCACCTCATCTGGGCCATCAGGAGGTGATCGTGGGATTGCGCGGCACCCTCCGGGTGCCACTGCTGGTGCTCCCCAATGGGCACCCCGCCCACCGCCGTACCCCGAGCGCCAGTCCGGAGGACCGCCTGCGCATGACCCAGCTCATGGTGCAGGCGGTCGGGGACCCTCTGGTGTCGGTGTCGGATCTGGAGGTGCGACGACCCGGTCCCTCCTACACAGCGGACACGCTGGCGCGCTTGGCTGCTGATGAGCCGGAGCGCCCGCTCCTGCTGGCCCTGGGCTCTGATGCCGCTCGGGGCCTCTGGCGCTGGCACCGCCCCGACCGAGTGGCCGAACTGGCCCGCCTGGTGGTGTTCGACCGCCCTGGAGCCCGGATCGGGGCACAGGCGGCCGTCGAGGAGCTGAGGGGGCACGGCTGGTCGGCCCCTGAGCCGGAGCTGGTGTCGCTCACCGCTCCTGAGGTGGAGTCCAGTCGTGTCCGGGCCCAGCTGCGCCGGGGCGAGGTTGCCGACGGGCTCCTGGCGGCCCCGGTCCTCCGCTACATCCGTGAACACGGGCTCTACCGGGAGTCAGCCGGGTCGGCAGCTGGTCCCGATGGGATAATCGCCCCCAGATGACGCCTTTGCAACTGAGCCGGCTGATCGCCGACGCCGCGCTCTCGCGCAAGGCCCGCAATGTGGTGCGGATCGACCTCCGGGGCAAAACCACGATGGCCGACTACCTGGTGATCTGCGAGGGCGACACCGACCGCCAGGTCCGCGCCGTCGCCGACGCCATGGACGAGGCCGCGGCGCTCGCCGGGCAGCACCCGCTGAGCCGAGCGGGGATGGAGGAGGGCTCCTGGGTCTGCCTCGACTTCGACTCGGTGATCGCCCACATCTTCCTCCCCGGGGAGCGTGCCTACTACGACCTCGAGGGGCTCTGGGGGCCGGCGCGCCGGGTGCGGCCGCGGCCGCTCCAGCGGGTGGCCGCGGCTCCCAGGTGACGGGCGCACAGCTCCGCCTGGGGTGCTTCCTCCCTCAGGGCTGGAGGCACGACCTGCCCGCCGCGGCACCCGAGCGGCACTTCGAGACCATGGTGGGTGTCGCCCTGAGGGCGGAGAGGGCCGGCTTCGGCGCGGTTTGGGTGTATGACCACCTGCGGTCGGCCGATCCTGGCCCGCCAGGCCCGATCCTGGATCCCCTCATCTCCCTGGCGGTGGTGGCCTGGGCTACTACCCGGGTGCGGGTGGGGACGATGTGCCTGGCTCTACCCCGGCATCTCCTGGGTCCCCTTGCACTCCAGCTCGCCAACCTCGACATCCTGAGCGGAGGCCGCCTGGAAGTGGGGCTGGGTGCCGGCTCGGACGCCCGAGAGCTGAGGGCTTTCGGGCTGCCGGCGCCGCAACTGCGGGAGCGGATCCTGGCCGCCGGCGAGGCCGCCGAGCTTCTGCGGGCCTGCTGGTCCGGAGAGACCACCCACTTTGAGGGCCGCTACACCGTCATCGACGGGGCAGCGGTGATCCCCCGACCCCTGCAGCAGCCTTTCCCCCCGGTCTGGATCGCCGGCGGGGGTGAGAGGCTCACCCTCTGGCAGGTGGCCAGGCATGCGGACGGTTGCAGCCTGTTCGGCCCACCCGATCGGGTTTCCCGCAAGCTGGACGTCCTCGCCGAGCACTGCCGCCAGGTCGGCCGTCCCCTGCACAGCGTGCGCGTAGCGGTGGTCCTGGACTGCCTGGTGGGGGAGACCGAGGTCCAGGCGGACCGCCTGGTTGAGCGGTTCAACCGACACGGGGAGGAGCGGGCCAAATTCCGGGCCCGGAGGCTGGTGGGGACACCCGAGGGCTGTGCCCAGCAGCTTCAGGCCTACCTGGACCTGGGGGTCAGCGAGGTCTGCTGCCACTTTCCCGACGCCCTGGAGTCCGACTCGCCGGAGAGGCTGGCTTCCGCTGTTCTGGCCGGGCTCCTCGGGCCGTCCTAGCAGGTGCCGTTCCAGCCGGAGCGATAGGCTGGGGGGCAGTTCACGTCCTGGTTGGCGTAGCTCACCGTGTTGGGTAGGTAGTAATAGGGGTAGGGCCCGGAACCGACCTGGACCACATCGGCCGGCTTGGTGTACCAGAGCGCGGGCTGGCCGGACAGCACGTGCTCCATGTAGCTCTGCCAGAGGGGGGCAGCACCGGAGATTCCCGACGTGACGTTGCTGAGAGTCTGCCCGTCCGGGTTGCCCACCCAGACGCCGGTCACCAGCTGCGGGGTCCAGCCGAAGGTCCAGTTGTCCTCGATGTTGTTGGAGTACGCGCCGTTGGCGAACTGGGCGTCGGAGGTGCCGGTCTTGGCCGAGACCGGACGGCCGGGGAGGGTCAGGTGGGCGTAGGGCCCGAAGTCGCGGAGCCGGTTGTTGTTATTGGAGAGCATGGCATTCATGATGAAGGCCACGTCCGGGGGCACCACCTGGACCGAATTGTTGGCGACGTTGTACTGGTAGATCGTCTGGCCCCCTTGGACCACCTTGAGGATCGAGGTGGGCTCGTGCAGCACTCCTCCACTGGCCAGCACCGAGGCCCCGGTCGCCATCTGCAGCTCGGTGACCCCGATGGACAGGCCGCCCAGGGTAAGGGCGTCTCCATAGGTGTTCTGCGGGTTCAGTAGCAGGGAGGCACCCATCCGCTGGGCCATGGCCACCACGTTCTGCAGCCCGGTGATCATCTCCACCTTGACCGCGGGGATGTTGATGGAGTTGCCCAGGCAGAGCTGCAGCTGGCAGATGCCACTGAAATAGTGTTCGTAGTTCTGAGGCTGGTAGCCGTTGATGTTGATGGGAGCGTCGAGGACCGGGGTGGTCATGGTGAACTTGCCGGAGGCGATGGCGGCGGTGTAGGTGAACAACTTGAAGGTCGACCCCGGGCGCCGCGGCTCCACCGTCATGTTGATCTGGCCCACCGAGCCGTTGTAGTTGCTGGTGCCCACCATGGCCAGGATCTCGCCGTCCCGGGGGTCGAGGGACACCAGGGCAGAGTCCCCGATGTTGTATTCGCGGAGCAGGCGGGCGTTGTTGGCCGGGTTCTGGATGGTCTGCTCCGCCGCCTGCTGGTCAGCCATGTTCAGAGTGGTGTAGATGGTCCAGCCGCCGGGGTTGAGGTAGGCATCGCCGAAGCGCTGCTGCAGCTCGCTCTCGACGTAGGTCACGAAGTTGGGCGCCAGCAGGGGGCTGCTGTCCTCCCAGGGGTAGTAGGTGAGCTGCTCCTTGTAGGCGGCCTCGGACTGGGCTTGGGTGATGTAGTGGTTGGCCACCATTGCCTCCAGGACCACCTGCTGGCGCAGCTTGGCGTAGTTGGGGCCCTTGACCCCGACGTAGGCCAGGGGGTCGAAGGCGGAGGGGGCATCGGGGATCCCCGCCAGCATGCTGGCCTGGGCCAGGTCCAGCTTGCTGGCCGGGATGTGGAAGTACAGCTCGGCGGCGGTGCCGATGCCGATCGCCTGATTGCCGTAGTCGATCCGGTTGAGGTACATCTGCAGGATCTGATCGGGCTTGAAGCTCTTGGAGATCTCGAAGCCCAGGAGCAGCTCCCGGATCTTGCGGGTGATGGTCTGGGCCGGGGTGAGGAAGGAGACCTTGGCCAGCTGCTCGGTGATGGTGCTGGCCCCCTGCAGGGAGTTGTGGTGGACGATGTCGTGCAGCCCGGCGGAGATGATCCGGGGGAGGTCCACCGAGCCGGCGTCCTGGAAGAAGTGGCGGTCCTCGACGGCCACGGTGGCCTTGATCACCCAGGGGCTGACCTGGGAGATGCCGACGTGGATGTGCTGCTCCCCGGGCTCGTGGAGCACGGTGAGCAGCGTCCCATCACTGGCCAGCAGGTAGCTGTTCTGCGGTGGTCCCAGGTTGGGGAGGTCGGCGACCGACGGGAGCCCGACCTGGAAGGCCGCCAGGACGATGAAGCCGGTGCCCAGCCCAGCACACCCCGCCAGGACTAGGACCACGAGGGCGAGGGCGCTGCGGCGCAGGAATCCATGACGTCGCCAGAAGCCGGCGTCACGCCCTCCCCGACCTCCACGGCGGCGTCCGGAGGTGGAGCGGCGGCGCTTGCCGGCCGGGAGCTCTATCTCCTGCATGGGTGGGGCCGGGTGCTTGGGGCTGCCATCCGTTCGGCGATTATGCCAGCCCGTGCGCCATGGCCCCGGAATTGAGGGGGCGGCTGGGTCCGGTCACAGTCCCGTGGCGATCGCCTCACGGCTCTGCAAACTGCTGGTGTCGGGGGATGAATTCGGTGGTTTCGGTGGGAGACTGGCGCCAGTCAGCCGGGGTGACGCGCCACCTCCATCAGGAGTTCGAAGCACACAGAATGTCTGCAGCCACCGTCAGCTCTCCGCCCAGTTCCCGCAGCCAGATCGGCTTCCCTCCGGTTCCCCAGAGCCCGAAGGAGGCCGGCCTTCCGTTCAACTTCATCTGTGATCTGGTCCTGAAGGTCCTCTACTTCAACGGCGGGATGCTGGGTCGGGACCTGGCGCGCCACGTGTGCCTGCCGTGGGGCATGGTCTCGGACGCTCTGAAATTCCTCTCGGACGAGGGCTACTGCGGCACCACCGGCATCCGGGGCACCGTGGACGGCGATGCCGGGTTCGCCGAGGGACTGCAGTACGCCATCAGCCGCACGGGTCGGGAGCGCGCCCGTGAGCTGATCGAGGTCAGCCAGTACGCCGGGCCGGCCCCGGTTCCCCTGGAGGTGTATGTGGCCGTGGCTCGCTACCAGGGCCGGACCGGTCCGATGGTGACCCACCAGCTCCTGCGCGCCGCCCTGGACAAGCTGGTGCTGCCCCCGAGCGTACTCAACCGCCTGGGCCCGGCCCTCAGCTCGCGCCAGTCGATCTTCCTGTACGGCCCGCCCGGCAACGGCAAGAGCACGATCGCACAGGCCTGCGCCTCGATGCTGGGCGATCCGCTGTTCGTGCCTCACGCCATCTACGTGAAGGGCGAGGTGATCCGGATCTTCGACCCCGTGCACCACAAGCCGGTCCCGGCCGAGCTCCCAGCCCACGATACGAGGTGGGCCTTCTGCACCCGTCCGGTGGTGATCGCCGGCGGCGAGCTCACCGGACGCGAGCTGGAGCTGAGCTTCGATCCCCGGATGGGCTTCTACGAGGCCTCGCTCCAGCTGAAGGCCAACGGCGGGCTGTTCGTGGTCGACGATTTCGGGCGGCAGCAGCTCTCGCCGCAGGACCTTCTCAACCGGCTGATCGTGCCGCTGGAGGCGGGGTACGACTACCTGAACATCTCCCGCGCCGGGACCACCGTCCAGGTGCCCTTCACCGAGATCCTCATCCTCTCCACCAACCTCAAGCCCAAGGACCTGGTGGACGAGGCCTTCCTGCGCCGGATCCGCTACAAGGTGGAGGTCCCCAACCCCTCGGTGATCGAATACGGGCGGATCTTCCGGAGGGCTTGCGAGAGCATGGGGCTAACCTACGACCCGGAGGCGGTCAGCTATCTCGTCGAGGAGCACTACCGAAAGTCCGGGCGGCCTCTGCACGGATGTGAGCCCCGAGACATCCTGGATCACCTGATCCACGCCGCCGCCTACTTCGGCGTCGAGCCGCGCCTCACCCCGGAGCTGCTCGACCACGCGGTCTCCGCCTACTTCGCCAACCTGGACGGGGAGTAGGCACCGGGGCGTCCAGCTCGGGAGAGCTTCGTCGGCCGCCCTTTTGGGCGTGTCCCCCCCGCGCTGCCCCTGGACGGGGGGCGGGCCTTCCGGGTCAGTACAAGCTGCGGGCCTGCGACTGTCGGCTCGCCTGCCGGGACCCTGTCGAGTCGTGGTGGAGCGAAGGGGACTTGAACCCCTGACCTCTGCCGTGCGAAAGCAGCGCTCTGCCAGCTGAGCTATCGCCCCCGGGGGCAGTATAGACCCGACCTGCCGCCGCCAGCCTTACGAAAAGGGAGAGAGGTTCAGCTCCCGCGGCGCTGCCAGCGGGTCTTCTTGAGCATCTTCTTGTGCTTGTGCTTGCGCATCTTCTTGCGCCGCTTCTTAATCACCGAACCCACGAAGAAGAGCACCTCACAAGCGCCCGCAGGCGGATCTGGGACAGCCCTCCACGCGGCTGCCCGGGGACCCCGGTAGTCTAAGGGGGCGCCGGGCGGTGCGTCAACTTCGGCCGAATTGGGGAGGAGCTCATGGAAACCCTCTGGGCGCCGTGGCGGATGGCCTACATCGACAGGGTGACCGACTCCCAGCCGTCAGCGGAGTGCATCTTCTGCCGTGCCCTGGGGGCCGGAGACCGGGAGTCCCTGGTGGTTCACCGCGGGGCGCTCTCCCTGGTCATGCTCAATCGCTTCCCCTACAACCCCGGGCATCTGATGGTGGCTCCCCGCTCGCACGGTGGCGATCTGGCGGCCCTGGACGCTGATGAACTTGTGGACGTGGTGGACCAGCTGCAGCTGGCGACCCGGGTCCTTCGGTCTGAAATGGGCTGCGACGGCTTCAACGGGGGCTGGAACCAGGGCCGGGTGGCGGGGGCGGGGATCGACACCCACCTCCACTTCCACCTGGTACCGCGCTGGTCGGGAGACACCAATTTCATGCCCGTTCTGGCAGAGGTGAAGGTGGTCCCGGAGCATCTCGACACCACCTGGGAGAAGCTGAGCGGCGCATTTGCGGCGGCCAGCGCCGGATAGCGGCGGGCCAGTCCGGCTTCGAGTCTCTCAGGAGGCCGGCTGAACACCTCGCGAGGAAAGGGGCGGCCTTGAACTCCCAGCTGCGGGCGCGGTCCCACCCGCGACACTCCCTCGCCTACACCGGACTGGTCACCGCGGGCGGGCGACACTTGGCCTTCACTCGGTGACCGCGCGGATGGCTCGGCTTCTCCCGGCAGGGTCAGCTCACGCCTGTGAATACGGCCGAGAGCGCCTCCACGCCACGAGCGAAGGTGGACTCCAAAGCGGCCCCCTAGCCGACGAGCACCACGGCGCCGGCCCCCCTTCGATCCGGGTCCTAAGCCCGGTGGCGCTGGAATCGGTCGCCGTGAAGTCCAGGAAGAGGTCGAGTCCAGCGCCCGGCATATTGGCCCACGATTGTGGTGAGCAATTGGCCATTGGCACTGAGCCAGTCTCACGGCAGGGTGGCCGAGAGTCAACTTGCGCGGCTTAATGGAGGAGATCGACATGCAGGTACTTGGCCAGGGAGCCGCCACCGGCTTCGAGCTACCGAGAATCGACTTGTCAGAGCGCGCCCCAGCTCTGTACCGGGCGATGGTGGTCCGGGATGGCGCGGTCGAGCTCGACTCCGGGCTGCGCGACCTGTGGTCCGCCTTCGCGCGTCGATTCTCAATGGGTGCGCCTACTGCCTGGCATGCACACCGTTTTGCCGGCCTCCACGGTGTAGGCCTCTAGGCCGGCAGTCCGGAACCATCTCCGGCGTCGCCAGCACTCGCAGGTTTGGCGGCCTGCCCGGGTCCTAGAACGGTCTGGACCAGCCGCACCGAGAGGAGCCGGTGGTGGAGCCGGCGGGAATTGAACCCGCGACCTCTTCCATGCCAAGGAAGCGCGCTGCCGCTGCGCCACGGCCCCAAGTCGTCGTGGTCGATGATAGCCGGTCCCATCCAGCCCCTAGCCGACCGGACGTCTTGTGGCCAGTCATCATAGGCCCGGCCAGGGCTGGGAGAATCGGGGTGTGGACGCAGATCCCGACCTGGTACGTGACCTTACCGCCGCCCACCGCGACGGCAGCCGGGGGATACCCCTGCGCCGGGAGGTGGAGGGCTGGATGGACGATCTCCTGGGGCTCCTATTTCCCCAGCTGGCATCGACGCTCATCCGTGACCGGGGAGACATTCTGGCTGGGCTCGAGAGCCTCCAGCTCCGGCTGTGCGAACTGGTGCGGGGGATGGTGGATGAAGACCGTGGACGGGCGGTCGCCCAGCGGCTCTTCTCGTCGCTAGGCGTGATCCGCGACCAGGTCGCCAGGGACGCGGAGGCGATCCTGGCCGGGGATCCCGCCGCGGAGAGTCTGGACGAGGTGATCTCGGCCTATCCCGGCTTCCTGGCTATTGGAACCTACCGCATTGCCCACCACCTCCATCATCAGGGGCTGCCCGTGCTCCCCAGGCTGTTCTCCGAGGTGGCGCACGCCCGGACCGGCATCGACATCCATCCCGGCGCCTCGATCGGCCGAGCACTCTGCATCGATCACGGGACCGGGATCGTGGTGGGGGAGACGGCGGTCATCGGCGACGACGTCAAGCTCTACCAAGGGGTCACCCTGGGAGCACTCAGCGTGGCCAAGCAGGCCACTGGCACCAAGCGCCACCCCACCATCGAGGACCGGGTGGTGATCTACGCCAACGCCACCGTGCTGGGGGGCGACACCTTGGTGGGCCATGACAGCGTGGTGGGAGGCAACGTCTGGCTGACCAGCAGCGTCGGGCCCTATTCGCTCGTCTACCATTCCAGCCAGGTCCGGGTCCGCCAGGTGGGGGAGATGCTGGACCCGCCCGACTTCGTCATCTGAGCACGGCCGCAACCCGGGCCGGGGAGGCAATGTGAGAGCCGAAAGCATTCTCGAGACCATCGGAAGGACCCCGGTGGTGCGGATCAACCACCTCTTCGACCGCCGGGTGACGGTCTGGTTCAAGCAGGAGCGGGTCAATCCCGGGGGTAGCATCAAGGACCGGATCGCTCTCGCCATGGTCGAGGACGCGGAGAGAAGTGGGACCCTCAACTCGGGGTCGGTCATCATCGAGCCAACCTCGGGGAACACCGGCATCGGCCTCGCCCTCGTGGCGGCAGTCAAGGGGTATCGCCTCATCCTGGTGATGCCTGAGTCGTTCTCGGTCGAGCGGCGCAAGCTGATGGCGGGCTATGGGGCCGAGATCGACCTCACCCCTAGGGAGCTGGGGATGCGGGGCGCGATCGCCCGGGCGCGGGAGCTGGTGGAGGAGACCCCGGGAGCCTGGATGCCCATGCAGTTCGACAATCCGGCCAACGTCGAGGTCCACCGCCGCACCACCGCCGAGGAGATCGCCGCGGACTTCCCTGAGGGGTTGGACTACCTGGTCACGGGGGTCGGCACCGGGGGGCACATCACCGGCTGCGCCGAGGTGCTGAAGGAGAGATGGCCAGGGCTCAAGGTTTATGCGGTTGAGCCGGCCCTGTCGCCAGTGCTGTCGGGCGGCACCCACAGCCCCCATCCGATCCAGGGTATTGGTGCCGGCTTCGTTCCGCGGGTGATGCGTCAGGACCTGCTCGACGGGGTGATCCAGGTATCCGCCGATGAGGCGTTCGCCTACGCGCGTCGGTCGGCGCGGGAGGAGGGAGTTCTGGTGGGGATCTCCTCGGGTGCCTCGCTGGCCGCGGTCGCGTCATTGGAGCCGCAGATGGCGGACGGCTCCCGGGTCCTCACCTTCACCTACGACAGCGGCGAGCGCTACCTTTCCGTGGAGGCGCTCTGGGGGTGACCTTGGCCGGTCAGGCGGGTCGGAACCGGGGACGGCTGGGGTAGGTCCCTGGCCGTCGCGGCCCCGTTGCGCCCGCGGGGAAACGGTGCTGGCGGCCGATCCCCGACCTGACCAGCTTCCATCCGTCACTTCCGGGGAGCACCGTGTTGGCCAGCAATTGAAGCATGAGCAGCGACAGCAGCAGGCCCGCCGAACCTCGGGCGAGGATCGCTGCCGATCCCCAGACCAGGGTCTCCGCCAACGGGCCCGCGGCCCACACCAGGCCCAGCTGCCGCTGGCTCAGGGGACCGGACTCGAATTCCCACCCGGGGCCGAGGATGCCGATGGTGGGATGTGGCCGCGCCGCTAGGCGGCGTAGGACCAGGTAGTGCCCGGCCTCGTGGAACGTCGCGGCCAGCAACAGGACCATCCAGATCAGCAGCACGCAAATCCCCCGCTTGTTGGGGGGCAGACCCGCCCCTCAGATTCCAGGCTAGGAGCGCCTGGAGGGGGGTACCCGGGCGATCGCACCCGCCCTCGCAAGGTGGATTCCACCCGCGCTCCAGGGTCGAATGGGGCACAAAAATACAGCGACCCGGCTGGTGCCGGGCCGCTGCGGGGAGGGAAGGATAGGGCTGCCGCCGGACCGGCCCGCTGGGCCCGTGCCGGCGACACCTGCAACTCTGGTCCCCTGACCTTGGGGTGCCCTGTGACCAGCCTGAGAGTTTGCTCGGAGAGCTCGCGAGGCCAGCTCAGGGGCCACCCAGGCAACTCTCAGCAAACGGATCCACAATTCGCGCGTGGACGAGCGCACCCGGGTGCTGGTGGTGGACGACGAGCTCAACCTGGTTGAGCTGGTCTCCACGGCACTCCGCTACGCCGACTTCGACACCGAGACGGCGCGCAGCGCCAGGGAGGCCCTGGAGAAGGTTCGGCAGTTCAAGCCTCACCTGATCATCCTGGACGTGATGCTGCCCGACCAGGACGGCTTTGAGGTTGCCAGGGCTCTGACCGCCACCGGGGTCGACGTGCCCATCCTCTTCCTCACCGCCAAGGATGCGACCGAGGACAAGGTCCGCGGGCTCACGGTCGGGGGGGATGACTACGTCACCAAGCCCTTCAGCCTGGACGAGCTGATCGCCCGGGTGAGGGTGATCCTCCGGCGCAGCGGTCACCGCCAGGAGAGCCGCAACATCCTCACCTTCGCTGACCTGGAGATGGACGAGGATCTGCGCGAGGTGCGCCGCGGCGATCACGGGATTGAGCTGACGGCCACCGAATATCGCCTCCTCCGCTACCTGCTCATCAACGCTCGCCGCGTGTTGACCAGGGCCCAGATCCTCGACCACGTGTGGAGTTATGACTTTGGCGGCGACGCCGGCATCCTGGAGACCTACATCAGCTACCTCCGCAAGAAGGTGGACGCCGTCGATCCGCCGCTCATCCACACGGTGCGGGGCATGGGGTACGTTCTGCGGTTGCCCCGGGGCTGACAGTGACCCTCCGCCTCCGGCTCCTCCTGGCCCTGATCGCCCTGGTGGCAGCGGGGATGGTCGCCACCGACACCGTCACCTACGTGGCACTCCAGTCATCTCTCTGGAATCGGCTGGAGCAGGAGCTCCTCCAGTCCGTGGACTCGGCCCGGACCTGCGTCATCTCCCAGGTGACCCATAACGACTGTCCCACCAGCACCGCCCTTCCGGAGGGCAGCTATGCCGCCTTCATCGGGCCGGGTGGGAGTCAAGAGGGGGTGGTCTGGGGCTCGGCGCAGACCACCCCCCGTCCGGTCCTGCCGGCCTCGGTCACCGGAGGCGACATACCTGCGGCTCCCTATTTCTTCACGGCTCCGGGAAACCGCGGAGGGGTCACGTTCCGCGGGCTGCTGGTCGGGGTGCAGGTTGCCGGGGGCCCGGCGGAGCCCTTCGTGGTGGCCATGCCGCTCAGCTCGGTGGAGGCGACCTTGAGCCAACTCGAGACCCTGGAGGTACTGGTGGGCGCGGTGGTCCTGGCGGCGCTGGGCGTGGCGGCTTGGTGGCTGGTCGACCTTGGTCTCCGCCCGCTGAGGCGGATCCGGGACACCGCACGCAAGATCGCCCGGGGGGACCTCACCCAGCGCGTTCAGGGTGTGGACGAGAGAACGGAGATCGGCCAGCTGGCCATCAGCCTTAACGAGATGCTGGCCCAGATCGAGAGCGCCTTCGCTGAGCGCCGGGAGTCCGAGGCCCGTCTGCGCCAGTTCGCCGCCGATGCCTCCCACGAGCTGCGCACCCCCCTCAGCTCGATCCGGGGGTATGCGGAGCTCTTCCGCCGGGGGGCCCGTTCCAACCCGGAGGACCTGGACAAGGCGATGAGCCGGATCGAGAGCGAGGCCACCCGGATGGGACTGCTGGTGGACGACCTGCTCTTGCTCGCCCGTCTGGACCGGGGAAGGCCCCTGGATAGCAAGCCGGTGGACCTGGCCGAGCTGGCGATCGACTCGGCCGCCGACCAGTCGGCTGCCGATCGCCGACACCTGATTCGGGTTCACGCGGACTCCCCTGTGCTCGTCCAGGGAGACGAGGCGCGGTTGCGGCAGGTGGTGACCAACCTGGTCCGCAATGCCGTGGTCCACACCCCCGAGGGAACCGCGGTGGAGATCGCTGCCCGGCTTGATGGGGACCAGGGACTGGTGCAGGTGATCGATCACGGACCCGGGATTCCGGATGAGGTGGCGGCGCGCATTTTCGAGCGCTTCTACAGAGCCGATCGCTCCCGGGGGCGGGCGACCGGGGGCACCGGCCTGGGCCTTTCGATCGTGAGCGCGATCGTGGCGGCCCACCAGGGCACGGTGGAGTACCGACCCACGGAGGGGGGGGGCGCGACCTTCGAGGTGCGCATCCCCGTCGAACGCCCGCTGGCGCCGGAGCCGGCAGCGGAGGAGCCGGACCCAGCGGTCGCGTCGGGAGTCAGCCCTGCCGGCTGACCGGGATAGACGGTGGCCCCGCCGTCAGGCCGGATGGGATGCGGCAGCTACCTGGGCGGCCTGACGGCGCGACCAGGACCTAGTCTCCCGGATCAGCGAGGTGACGCCCACCCCGACCACGGCGAACACCACCAGGAAGAGCGGCAAGCCGATCTGATCCAGGTTGTGGACCTGGATGCCGGTGGCAAAGCTGAGGTTGGCGATCTGGGGAAAGCTCAGGCCGAAGACCCCGCCCACGATGAACGCCAGCCCTCCCCAGGTGAGCGTCCGTCCGGCGACGGTGAGGGCCACGTGCCGGACGGCGTCTGGGGGCAGGCCGCGCCGGGAGGCGTAACGGCCGAAGGCGGCCCCGGCCAGCACCTGGACGATGGTGGTCCCGATCCCGAACAGCGCCCCCGGTACCCACCCCAGGAGGGGCGAGGGCATCGCCGGTGCCAGGACCGTGTAAATGATGATGGCGAAGGCACCAAACCCCCATCCGGCCACGAAGCCATGGGCGGCGGGCATCCAGGGCCGCGGATCCTGCACCCAGCCGGGGGTGGGGAACTCCTGCCCCGAGTGCACGAGCGCGGCGTCCTTCTGCAGCCAGGGGATGTGCAGGTGGAAGTGGAACGGGAGCCGACTCCGCCTGGCGATCATCAGCCCCGCCCAGGCCATGAGGATGCCCACCACCACGTATATCGCGTAGTCCGCGCCCGCCAGGGTCAGGACCCGGCTGAAGCCGAGGTAGGCCAGCTCGGCGGCGATCGCCCGCTGCAGCGTGAAGGCCAGGGAGAAGATCAGCCCCGACCGGAACCCACGCTTGGTGGAGTAGCTGCCGATGGCATAGCTGAAGGTGATCGGCCAGGTGTGCTCATCAGGGGTGATCCCATGCACCATGCCCAGGATCAGCGCGGTCACGAAGATCGCCAGCCCGGTGACGTGCACCGGGTTCCAGAGGTTGATCACCGCCCCAATCACGATGCCGCCCCGGCCCCGCTGAGGAACAGCTGCTTGGATGACTTGGCCCGACAGCCCTGGCAGACACCGGTCAGGACCAGGTGATGGTCATGGATCTCCAGTCCGGTGGCGTCCTCCAGGGCCCGCATGGCCGCCCCGGACGCCTCACAGGGAACAGCCAGGACCTCGCCGCACAGTTCGCACCGGAAGTGGTCGTGGTGCTCGTCCCGGATCTCGACGTGGGTGCGGCCGTCGTCCAACTCCACCCGGCGCAGAGCTCCCTCGGTCTCGAGTCGAGCGGTGGCCCGGAACACCGAGGAGAAGTCGGCGCGGATGCCCTTGGCGGCCAGCGCCTGACGGAGCTCCTCCAGTGTCCAGGCATGCCGACCCCGCGCCGCCATGAGTTCCTGAACGGCTCCTGCGATCTTCGGCCTTCTGCCCATGGCTCCATAATACATAAAGCAAGTGGGTTGCGCAACTAGCTTGCGTTACCCGCGTCCCAGGAGACTCCCAGCGTTCTCTTGGTTGGATTCCAAGGTTCTAATGGGACCATCGGCCCATGGCACCCACTCCTCCCTTCAGCCAGCGCGAGCGGACCCGGGGCGAATCCCTGGTGAGGCGGGCCACCGTGTGGCTCACCTTGGCGGCCGTGGCCGGTACCGCGGCGGTGGCGGCCGCCGTCGCCAATTCCATACCTGGCCGGAACTCCCACGGCACCGGCTCTGCCGCGGCCACGCCGGCGCCCGGCTCATCCAGCGGGGGCGCGGCTTCCAGTTCGGCAAGCGGGGCAACCAACCCTGGCGGCGTCGCCCCGGCTCCCGCGACCTCTCCGCCTGTGGTCACCTCCGGCGGTTCCTGAGTGGACGGGGGCTGGGCCCGCCTGCCACCCCTTCCCGGTGTTTCGGGTGCGTGGCGTCGGGCGCTCGGGACCACCGCCCGCGTCCTGATCTCAGACGTCCACCAGCTGGCCCCGGCGTTGAGGGAGGCCGACCGGGTGATCGCCGAGGTTGACGACCTGGCCAGCCGGTTCAGGCCCGACTCTGAACTGTCCCGGGTGAACTCGGATCCGCGGCCCGAGGTCTGCGTGAGCGATGGGCTGGCCGGCTTACTGGCCGAGGCCCTCTTCTGGTCGCGAGCGACGGATGGTCTGCTCGACCCCACCGTGGGCGCCGCCCTGCTGGCTGCCGGGTACGACCGCGACTTCTCCCAGCTCGGTGAACACGCCCGCGCACCTGCCGCACCCTCGACCCCGGCTCCCGGGTGGCACCAGGTCCGGCTCGAGGGAACGGTCCTCGCTCGCCCCCCAGGCGTGCTTCTCGACCTCGGGGCGACCGCCAAGGCCTCAGCTGCGGATCGCGCCGGGTCTAGGGCCGGCGCGGCCACCGGCACGGCCTGTCTGGTGAGCCTGGGAGGGGATATCGCCACCGCTGGGACGGTGCCCGCCGGGGGCTGGACGGTTCGGGTCGGGGACGACCATCGGGGGGGAGGGGAGGAGCCCGGACAGACGGTCAGCCTTCTGGCGCGCGGCATGGCGACCTCCTCGACGGCGGTCCGGCGCTGGTTCCGGCAGGGGACGGCCATGCACCACCTGATCGACCCCCGCACCGGCCGGCCGGCGCAAGGGCGATGGCGGACGGCCACCGTCGTCGCAGACACCTGCCTACAAGCCAATGCCCTGTCGACTGCAGCCCTGGTGGGAGGGGACGGGGCAGAGGTCCTCCTGCGCCGCTTTGGCGCCGCTGCCCGGCTGGTGGCCGTGGACGGTCGAGTCGTCCATCAAGGCGGCTGGCCCATCGCTGGTGAGGAGCTCGCTGCACTGCCCCTCCAGCCCGGAGGCTGACGGTGGTCGCTGCCCTCGGTGGGCCGATGACTCTCTGGTACCTGGCCCGAGGAAGTGGGCTGGTGCTGCTGGCGGTGCTCACGGTCAATCTGGTCATGGGGATCGCCATCCACGGAGGGTGGCACCCCGGGACCTGGCCGCGGTTTGCGGTGCAGGCGGTGCATCGCAACCTCGCCCTCCTGGCTGTGGTGCTCCTGATCATCCACGTGGTCACCATCGAGCTGGATCCGTTCGTCCCGGTCGGCTGGTGGGCGGCCCTGGTGCCGTTTGTGAGTCCTTACCGGCCCTTCTGGCTGGGGCTCGGCACCCTGAGCCTGGACCTCATGGCCGCCGTGGTGGTCACCAGCCTGCTGCGATCTCACCTTCGGCCGCACTGGTGGCGGGTGATCCACTGGCTCACCTACCTCTCCTGGCCGGTTGCCCTCCTCCATTCGGTGGGCAGCGGCACCGACACCAGGCTCACCTGGGTCTTCGCCTTTGAGCTGGGCTGCGTGGGACTGGTGGCTACGACGGTGATCTTCCGGGTGGCCCGGGCCACCCGGCCGCGGGTGGCCGTGCGGGGCCTTCTCATGGCGGCGGTCGCGGCCACCCCCATGGCGGTTCTGGCCTGGTCGGCGGCCGGGCCGCTGCAAAGTGGCTGGGCCCGGCGAGCCGGGACTCCAACCACCGCTCTGGCCTCGGGAACTCCGGCCTCGACGGGCGCCGCCGGGCAGGCGTCCCTCCCAGCCCCGTTCACGGCCAGGTTCGTGGGCTCGGCCACCTCCTCCACAGGCGGCAACGGCGAGACGATCACCATCTCCGGACAGGTGCAGGGAGGAGTGGGAGGCCAGCTTCTGGTCGCCCTGTCCGCCAGCCAGCTGCCCGACGGAGCCCTCGCGGTCGACCAGGGGGCGGTCACTTACCGGCCCGCCACGGGGTCTCTGGTGTACACGGGCAAGGTCGTGTCGGTGGGGCCCGGTTCCCTGATCCTCAGGCTCGCTTCCCGCGCAGGCTCCTCGGAGCCGGCCGAGCTAACCATCAGCGGCCCGGTGCCAGCCTCCTCGGTCTCGGGCGTCCTGTACTTTGGCAGTGCCCCCGCAGGCGGAGCCGGCGAGAACGGAGGCCAGGACTCGTGAGCCTTGTCGCCACGGCCGCGCCGGGGGAACTCCGTGTGCCCCGAAGCGGTCCCTGGAACCAGCGCCTCCTGGCCGGGCCCAAGCTGGGTGGACCTGAACCGCTGGCCGATCACGTGCGCAGGCTGGGGGGAGGCATCACAGACTGGACGGGAAGGGCGGGGGCGCACCAGCTCGTGGAGCGGGTGCGGCGCTCGGGTCTACGGGGGCGTGGAGGTGGCGGCTTCCCGACGGCCGACAAGCTGTCCGCGGTGCGCCGCCACGGCCCCAGATCGGTGGTGGTGGTGAACGGTTCGGAGACCGAACCGGCAGCCGGCAAGGATGACCTCCTGCTCCGCTTCCGGCCCCACCTGGTCCTCGATGGGCTGCTGGTGGCCACCCGGATCCTCGGCGCTCAGCAGGCCTTCCTGGTAGCCCACTCAGCACCGGCGATGGCGGCGGTGGAGGCCGCTCTCCGGGAACGCCTGGACGTGTCCATCCCGGTGGAGGTGGTGCGCGGGCCGGCGAACTTCGTGGGCGGTGAGGAGTCCGCTTTGATCCGCTGGCTGGAGGGTGGCCGGGCCGTTCCCCGGTACCAGCCCCCCCGGGTGGTCGACCGGGGCTGGCGGGGGCTGCCGACTCTGGTGCAGAACGTCGAGACCCTGGCCCACCTGGGCCTGGTGGTTCGGCTTGGCCCGGAGTGGTTCCGGGGGGCAGGGGTCGCCGACGAGCCTGGCACCATGCTCGTGACCCTCAGCGGGGCGGTGGAGGCGCCCGGTGTCTACGAGGTTCCCATCGGTACCCCGCTTCCCGAAGTCCTCTACGTGGCGGGGGCCCAACCCGGGGCGGTCGCGCTGCTGGTGGGCGGCTACTTCGGCTCCTGGCTGCGAGCCCCGGAGGTCCAGGGCCTCGCTCTCTCCCGGAGCAGCCTTCGCCCGGCCGGGGCGACTCCTGGGGCCGGAGTCCTCCACCTCCTTCCCCAGGGCACCTGCGGGCTTCGGGAGTCCGGGCGGATCCTGGCCTGGCTGGCGGCCCAGGGAGCCCGTCAGTGCGGGCCGTGCGCGTTCGGTCTTCCGGCGATGGCGTCAGCCCTGAACGAGGTGGCCAGCACCGGGTCGGAGGCAGCGCTGGACCAGCTGGAGCGGTGGGGCGACCAGATCGAGGGCAGGGGCGCCTGCCGGCACCCGGACGGGGCGGTGAATCTTGCCCGATCGGCGGCGAGTGCCTTCCCCGACGAGCTGCGGCGCCACCGTTCGGGAGCCTGTAGTGGCCACCGGCAGTCGGCGCTGCCGCTGCCCCCCGGCCCGGATCAGCGGTGAGCGGCCGCTACCTGCACGTGGATCCCACCATCTGCGTGGGCCACCGGCTCTGTGCGGAGATGCTCCCCGAGCTGATCACCCTGGACGACTTCGGCTATCCGATGATCTCTCCTGACCCGGTGCCGCGCCACCTGGCTCGATTGACTCGCCGCACCGTCGGTACCTGCCCGGCGCTGGCCCTCATCTTGGACGGGAACCCGAGCCGGAGGGCGCGCCGGGATCAGCTCAGACCCGGTGCTTCCCCCGGCTGAGACAATCCCAAGGTGCCCGCACCCTCCCGTGAGTCCCGCGACGGACCGCCCGAGGGTCCCGAAAGGCTTTGGGGACCCTTCCTCTCCCTCCGCCAGTGGGGCACGGTCCGGGAGGATTACAGCGCCGACGGGGATGCCTGGGCCTATGTCCCCTTCGAGCACAGCCGACTGAGGGCCTACCGATGGGGGGAGGACGGGCTGCTGGGGATCTCCGACCGCCGGCAGCTGGTGTGCCTCGGGCTGGGACTCTGGAACGGGGCCGACGAGATCCTGAAGGAGAGGCTGTTCGGGCTCACCAACGCCGAGGGCAACCACGGTGAGGACGTCAAGGAGTACTGGCACTACCTGGACGCCCTGCCGGACTCCAGCTACCTCGCCGCCGTCTACCGCTATCCGATGGCCGCCTTCCCTTATCAGGAGCTCCGGGAGCGCAATCGGGCGCCGGGCCCCGAACTCAAGCTGCTGGATCTTGGCTTCTTCGAGGACGGCCGGTACTTCGACGTCCAGGTCGAATACGCGAAGGACTCTCCCACGGTCGTCTGCTGTCGAGTTACGGTAACCAACCGCAGCTCCGCGCCGGCGCCGCTCCACCTGCTCTCCCAGGTGTGGCTGCGCAATACCTGGACATGGTCCGGGCAGTCCCAACCGCGACTTTCCCTGCGGGATGGGGTGGTCGCTCTTGATCATCCGGACTTCCCCGGCTACCGGCTGGCGGTCGACCCGGGAGCGACCTTCCTCTTCTGTGACAACGAGACCGACATGGCCCAGCTCTTCGGGGCTCCGGGCACAACGCGGTACCCCAAGGGGGCCATAGGCGATGCGGTGGTGCGCCAGGACCCCAGCCTGTGCAATCCCGCCGGGCAGGGCACCCGGGCCGCCGCCCAGTTCCTCCTCGAGCTCGGGGCGGGGGAGAGCCGGGTGGTGCGCTGGGTCTGGGGAGATCGGGAGGGGCTGTCGCCCACGTTGGTGGATTCGGTGTGCGAGCGCCAGCGCGCTGCCGCTGTCGCCTACCACCTGCGCTCTTCCCCCGGGGCCTGCGACGACGACGATCGGCTGATCCTCCGCCAGGGGTTGGCCGGGCTGATCTGGACGCAGCAGTACTACGAGTACGACGTCGGCCGCTGGCTGGACGGCGACCCCACCGAGCCTCCACCTCCGGCGTCGCGGCTTTCTGGCAGGAATGCCGGCTGGCGGGGGCTCAGGGCGGCGGACGTGATCGTGATGCCGGACAGCTGGGAGTACCCCTGGTTCGCCTCGTGGGACCTGGCCTTCCATGCCCTGGCCCTGCAGCCATACGATCCCGAGTTGGCCAAGAGCCAGGTGATGCTGCTGCTGCGGCCCGATTACACCCGGGAGGATGGGCAGCTCCCCGCCTACGAGTGGAGCTTTTCGGACTCCAACCCACCGGTGCATGCCGCCGCCGTCTGGCAGATTTACGTCCGCGAGCGCAACCGCACCGGCCAGCCGGACCGGGAGTTCCTGGAGCGGGCCTTCCTGGCCCTGCTGTTCAACTACGGCTGGTGGGTGAACCGCCGCGACGTGAGCGCCCACGACATCTTTGCCGGCGGGTTTCTGGGGCTGGACAACATCTCCGCGGTGGACCGCAGCCACCTCCCCTCGGGGGCCGAGATCTGGGAGGCGGACGCCACCGCCTGGGTGGGGATGTTCGCGGTGAAGATGTTCCGCATCGCCGCAGAGCTGGCGGTGGAGGAGCCGCAGTACGAGGACATGGCCATCCGCTTCTTCAACCATTTCGCCCATATCGCCCAGGCGCTCAACGGTGATGACGGCCAGCCCGGGCTCTGGGACGAGACCGAAGGCTTCTACTACGACCGTCTCCGGCTGGCCGACGGGCGCAGCGAGGTGCTGCGGGTGCGCAGTCTGGTGGGCCTGCTGCCATTGGCGGCCACCGAGGTGGTGCACCAGCACACCCTGGACCGCCTGCCCCGCCTGGCGCGGCAGCTGGCGGCCAACCAGCAGCAGCGCGCCTTCCATTACCGGGCAGCCGGGGACGACCCCTATGCGGTCCTCTCTCTGCTCGGCCCAGAGAGGCTGCACCGACTCTTGGACCGGCTCCTGAGCCCGACGGAGTTTCTCTCGGACTTCGGGCTGCGGTCTCTGTCCAAGGCACACGAGCAGGAGCCCTTCCAGTCCCAGCTGGTGCCCGAGATGCCGCCGGTCCGGTACGAACCGGGCGCCGCCGACGAGCGGATCATGGGCGGCAACTCCAACTGGCGGGGGCCGATCTGGCTGCCCACGGGGTATCTGCTGATTCAGGCCCTGCGGCTCCTCGGGGTCGGACTCGGGCCTGGCTTCACCCACGAGTTCCCCGCACCTGGTGGCTCGTCCCTGAACCTGACCGAGGTGGCTGACCAGCTGGCCCGACGCACGGTCGCGCTGCTGCGCCGCGGTGCGGACGGGCGGCGTCCGGTGTTCGGTCGGTACGCGAAGTTCCAGGAGGATCCCACTTGGCGTGACTGCCTGCTCTTCCACGAGTACTTCCACGCTGAGGACGGGAGCGGCCAGGGGGCCTCGCATCAGACCGGGTGGACGGCACTTATCGCGCTTCTGGTGGATGAGCTGGGACGGCCCTGGCAGCCGCCGCGAGTCCCCGAAAACCCCGCCGGGGCGAACTAGTCGGAAGAGGTCGAGCCGATGCGCTGGGTCCCGCGGGTGCGAGCGACCCGCAGGACCCAGCGCACCCTCCACGCCCATTCAGCCTCCGTCGCGGACGTCACCCTGGCTAGCCACCACGCTTTGCCGTCAGCGAGTGACCGGAGCCGGCGCTGGGTGGTCCTGGCCAAGGTTGGGGGATGCGTCCCCAGCCAGCTCGGGCTATCGGGCGGCCCCCGCCGAGGTCACGGGTACCAGACCGGGCCCGAGGTCGCCGTCAGGGAGAGGTCCTGGGTCACCTGCTGCGGTGCTCCCGGCTTGGGGCTCCCGGCCTTGGGGACCCAGTAGAGCTGGAAGGGGAGGGCCCGCGCCGGGACGTTCAGGAAGACCAGGCTCTGGCCGTTCGGTGCCCATGTGGGCATGGCCGCCATCGGGCCGGGCGAGAGCTGCACCAGAGGCCCGAGCGTGCTGCCGTTCCAGCTGGCAACGTCGAGGGTGGAGGTCTGGAGCTGATTGCTGGAGCAGATCATGGCGATCTCGGTGCCCTGAGGGTTGAGGGCGGGCTCGCTGCAGTTCTGCGCCGGGGTGGTGAGGTACTGGGGCTCGGCTCCGGGTGAGGTGACGTAGGCCAGCTGCGAGTACACGGCCCCGCTGCTGGTGTTGGTGGCGTACTTGACGTAGATGAGCGAGCCGTTGGCCAGCGGGAGCGGCTCCACGTCCCCTCCCTGGTAGTAGAGGTTCGAGAGGCTCCAGACCGTGGGGCCCGCCCCTGGATTGGAGAGGGGAGCGGAGAGGATCTCGAAGTCGACGTTGTAGTTGGCGTAGGGGTCGATCCAGTTCCAGGCGTAGAAGAGGCTCTGCCCATTGGGGCTCACCCGGGGGTAGTAGACGAAGTGGTTGTCGAAGTAGTGGGAGGAGCTCTCCTGGAGCAGGGTGCGGATCACCTGGCCGCCCGGGCTCAGGAGGTAGAGGTTGCTGTAGCCGTTGCCCTTGTCCACGGCCAGCAGGTCCCCGCCGGTGGCGGGAGCCACCTGCACCCAGTCTCCCGGCGGGGTGCCGAGCCGCGTGAAGTGCAGCCCCTGGAGGCTGTACAGCGAGCCGCCCTGGGCGAGGTAGATGGTCCCGGGGAGGGCCAGGAGGGCCTGGGACTGGACTGGGTCGACGGCGTGGTTGGCCTTGCTCTGCAGCGTCCCCAGGACCGCCCAGACCCCGTATCCGAAGAGGGCCATGAGAGCCACGGTGGCCAGGCTGGCGAGAAACTGCCGGGAACTCATCCGGGGGGGAAGTTCTGGGCGATCAGGGAGTTGATCGCTGGCCACTTGGGGACCAAGGCGGACTCTCCATTGATGGTCCGGCTGCTGTAGTCGTTGCTCAGCATCACGATCTGGGTGACGTCCCCGTTGCTGAAGTCGTGGGCCAGCGCGGTCACCGAGCTGATCTGGGTGAGGCTGAGGTTGGTGCGGACCTCACCGGCCAGGCTGCTGGCGATCCGGGGGATGTCGGCGAGGTTCATCAGCTTGGCGGTGTCCTTGATGTCCACCAGCAGCTGCTGCTGCTTCTGGCCCCGGGCGATGTCTTCGAGGATGTCGCCGTGGCGGGAGCGCACATAGGTGAGGGCGTTTACCCCGTCCAGCCGCTGGGGGCCGGGGAGGATGGCGATACGCTGGTTGGCGTACGGGTTGCTGCCGGTGAGGTCATACGGGTACTGGACATCCAGGATGGGCATCTGGGCGAGGACGTCCACCCCGCCCAGCTGGTTCACCAGGCTCACCAGCCCCCCGAGGCCGATCCACGCCCAGTAGTTGACGGTGACGTTGAAGTTGTTCTCCACCGTCTGGATCGCCGCCGCCGCCCCACCGTAAGCATAGGCAGCGTCGATCTTGGCGCTGCCGCCGGTGGAGAGGGGCACCCAGAGGTCCCGGGGGATGGACAGCATCACCGCGTGGTGCGTGGCGGGGTCGACCCGCACCAGGATCATGGTCTGGGTGAGAACGCTGCTGGGCGAGAACTTGGTGTCGTTGTCGGACCCCAGCAGCAGGACCGTGAAGGGCTGGCCTGGGGGGGGAGGGGTGACAGTGGCACCCGGGTGGGTCGCCTTGCCCTGGTGCCCAGTCGTCTTCTGGCCGGTGACATGGAGCGCGGTGGTCACCGCCGGCAGGAAGTAGGCGACCGCCCCGCTCACCCCGGACACGCCGAAGCCGATGAGGAGGAGGAACGCCAGCAGGGCTGGGTGCCGGCCCCATGAGAAGGACGATCGGTGGGTCGAGAGCCCGGCGCGGCGGCGCCTAGGCCTGGTCCCGGCGGCCATGTGGGGGGATTGTAGCCGACCCCGGCGGCGAGCCTCGCCAGCCAACTCCGCCCCCAAGCCGTTAACCTACGGCCCGATGCTGCTCCAAGGCAAGCGGATCCTGGTCACCGGGGTCCTCACCCCAGCCTCCCTGCCTTTCGCCGTCGCCCGGCAGGCGCAGGAGGACGGGGCCGAGGTGATTCTCACCTCCTTCGGGAGGCCGATGCGGCTCACCGAGCGGAGCGCCCAGCGTCTCGATCCGGTGCCCGAGGTGCTGGAGCTGGACGTCTCCCTGGACGCGGATTTCGAGCGCCTGGCCCTGGAGCTGGCGAGGCGGAAGTGGTGGCTGGATGGGATCGTCCACGGGGTGGCATTCGCTCCCGCGGATGCCCTGGGCGGAGCCTTCCTGGACACCCCCTGGGAGTCGGCGGCAATGGCGCTGCGCATCTCGGCATATTCCCTACGCCAGCTGGTGGTCTCCCTGTTGCCGTTGCTCAACCCCAGCGGAGCCTCCGTCGTGACCCTGGACTTTGACGCCACCCAGGCCTGGCCCGGCTACGACTGGATGGGGGTTTCCAAGGCGGCTCTGGAGTCCGTGGTCCGCTACCTAGCCCAGTACCTGGGACCCCGCCGCGTCCGCGTCAACGCCGTTTCCGCCGGCCCCACCTATACGGTGGCAGCCAAGGGCATACCTGGCTTCTCAGAGTTCCCCCGGGCCTTCGAGCGGCAGGCTCCGCTGGGGTGGGACGCCCGGGACCCCGGCCCGGTGGGCAAGGCCGTGGTCGCCTTGCTCTCTGACTACTTCACCGCCACCACCGGAGAGATCGTCCACGTGGACGGCGGATATCACGCCGTGGGGACGTCCGCCAGCTTGCCCGGAGAGCCGGCCGAGGAGGAGTAGTCGCCGCGGGGCCGGCGACGGGCCCAGAGGGCCGCGCCGACGGCGGCGGTCAAGAGGGCCACCAACCCCGCCATCGCCAGCGTCGCCCGGCTGCCGAAGTTCTGCTCCACCCAGCCAGCCAGGGGGCTGCCGATGGGGGTGGTGCCCAGGAAGACCCAGAGGTACAGCGCCATCACCCGGCCGCGCAGGTGGGCAGGGGTGTGCAGCTGGATGATGCTGTTGGACATCGCCGAGTAGACGATCATGCCCGCCCCGGCCACGGCCAGCAGGGCCATGGCCGGAACGATGCCGTCCATCTGTCCCGCGCCGGCGAGGAAGATCCCGAACACGGCACAGCCCGCCAGCAGCGCTGGGACCGCCGCCCGGCCCGCGTAGGCGACCCCCAGCGCTCCCAGAAGTGCCCCCACACCCAGGGAGGCCGAGAGCAGCCCGAATCCGGTGGCGCCCACATGCAGGCCGTTGCGAGCCAGCGCCGGGACCATCACCGAGAGGTTGTAGGAGAAGGTCCCCACCACCAGCATGAGGAGGATCACCAGCAGCACCTCCGGGGTGCGCCGCGCGAATGCGGCGCCCTCTCGTACCTGGGCCAGAGCACCCTCGGTCGACCGGGGCCGGCGGCTCAGGTGCAGCTCCCGGGACCGCATCAGCCAGAGCGCTCCGATCACCGCCAGATAGGAGAGGGCGTTCAGATCGAAGCAGAGGGCCGTCCCCACCGTGGCGATGAGGATCCCGCCCACGGCGGGGCCGACCACGCGGGCCCCGTTGAACACCGTGGAGTTGAGGGCGACGGCGTTGGGGAGCTGGTCGCCGCCCACCATCTCGGGGACGAACGCCTGTCTGGTCGGCCCATCCACCACGTTGATGAGCCCGAAGGCCGCCACCACCAGGAACACCTCCCAGGTCTGCACCTGGTGCAGCCCCACCAGGATCCCCAGGGCCCCGGCCACCAGGGCGAACGAGCTCTGGGTGGCGATCAGCATTCGGCGCTTGGGGAAGCGGTCGGCGATCACGCCGCCCAACGGCTGGAGGAGCAGGTTGGGCAGGAACTGGACCATGACCAGCAGGCCGAGCATGAAGGCCGAGTGGGTGAGCTGCAGGATCAACCAGGCCTGGGCCGTGGACTGCAGCCAGCTGCCGGTCACCGAGACCAGCTGCCCCCCGAAGAACAGCCGGTAGTTGCGCGTCGACAGCGCCTGGAAGGTGCGCTGGGTGACGGCCAGGGGGGCGCGGATCACAGCTCCACCTCGCTGAGCCGTTCCAGCGCCTCCATCGCCCGGTCGAGGGCCACGATCTGGGCCCTGGAGAGGCGGGCGAGCCGGGCCGCGAACCATGCCTGCCGGGCGGCAATGGCGGCCCGGGCCAGCTCCTCGCCTCGTGCCGTAAGCCCCACGCGCACGCACCGGCGGTCGGACTGGTCGCCCGCCTTGGAGATGAGGCCCCCCGCCTCCATCTGCGCCAAGAGGGCGGTCATCGAGGGCGTTCGAACCCCTTCGGCCTGGGCCAGCTCTGAGACCGTCGCGCCGGGCCGCTTCAGGAGGAAGGAGAGGACCGGGAACTCCCCCGGTCTGAGGCCGATCGGGTCGTGCGCCTGGCGAAGCCCCCTCGAGAGCCGGCTGACTATCCCCGGGAGCCGCTCCCCGAGCTCCGCGCCTACCGCCTCCACCCCGCGATCTCGGGCCGCCAATGCGCTCACATGGTTAGTTTACCTAATTAGAGCGCCTAAGTAAAATCAGGAGACGCAGGACCCGGTGCCGACGCGCGCCGTGTCGGCCAGGTTGTGGGAGATGTCGGGCAGCACCTCGGCTGCGCTGAGTGCGTACCCCTCGTTGGGGGTCACCAGCGACTTGGCGAACACGATCCCCAGCACCTGCCCGGAGAGGTTGACGAAGGGGCCGCCGGAGTTGCCCGGGATGACGTCAGCCTGCAGCACCAGGATCTGCCGCGAGACCAGCCCCTGGGAGTAGATGTCTCTGCCCACCGCTTCGACCGTCCCTCGGACCGCACCGCCCACCACCTGCTCCGGCCCGCCCTCGGGGTAGCCGATGACCGCGCCCTGGACCCCCCGGGGAGCGGTCTCGCTGAAGGTGAGCGGGGGCAGGTGAAGCGCCGGCACCCGCAGGAGGGCCAGGTCGACCTGGGGATTGAAGTACACCACCTCCGCTGCCAGGGGAGTGGCGGACCCGGGCACCTGGACCTGCACCGACTGGCCGCCGGCGACCACGTGGGCGTTGGTTACCACCACCTGGGGGCCCGCGGGGAAGCCGCTCCCTTCGATGAGGCCTCCGCAGCCACTGGTGATCACCTTCACCGTCTCCGCCGCGACCTGGCCCACCTGCGGGTGGGCGGCCAGGTCCTGGGGGATCACCACCGGGCCGGGGAGCGGCGGCACCAGGGTGGCGAAGACCTCGGGAAAGGGCACGGCGCTGAGCAGGTGCTGAAGGTCTCCCATCCACGCTGGTCCGGCGGGCAGGGCGCGCGCCAGGGCGCGGAGGATGGACGAGCCCTGAATCTGGGTGGAGAGCTGGGGTATCGGCCCCGCGGCGAAGATCAGGCCCAGGTACCAGCTGACCGCCAAGGTGACGATCAGGTTCCACGCCAGCCCGGCCAGCGAGTCCAGGCCCCCGCCGATCCGGCTCCGGAGGGTCGTGAGCCGCAATTTGGCCCCCAAGAGACCGCCCATGGCGTTGCCTAGGAAGCCGATGGCCAGAACCACGGCGATGGCCAGCGCCGTGCGCTCAGCGCTGGAGAAGCCGTGCAGTCGCGCCGGCACCAGGGTGGCCACCCAGGAGCCGAGCAGGAGTCCTCCCAGGAGTCCCGCCATGGAAAGGACGGAGAAGGAGAGCCCGCGCCGGTACCCCGCCACCCCGGTGATGGCCAGGGCCAGGACGATTAGCAGGTCGACCAGATTCATGGCGCGGCTGCGATCATTCGGGAGGGCCCGGGCGTTGCCCCACAATGGCGGCCAGGTTCGGTTCCCGCCGTGAGCGGATTTGAGGAACGAGATGCCTGAAGGCGAGCCAGAGGGGAGGGGTCGCCCCGGGCGCGCCCCAGCCCAGAACGGGATCTACATCCCCCTGCCTCGGGACTGGCGCTCCTGCATCCTGCCCCTCATCGGGCTGGCCACCCCCGTGGGGCTGCTGGTGGTCAACTTCTCGGCCTGGGTCATCTCCCAGCTGGGCGCGTTTCGCTGGGGAGTGGCGGTGAGCGCCGTGGTCAGCGCCCTCATCCTCAACAGCCTCACCGGACTCAGCGTCTACCGGTATGTGCGAAATCGCTGGCCGGACTTCGTGGTCAGCCGCCAGGAGAACGAAACCTGGGTCCTGGTGGCGGCCATCGTGATCATCCTGGCGCTGGCCGTCCTCTCGGCCCTCTTCTCTTACGTGGGGATGGCCAATCCCAAGCAGCTCCCCAATGGGATCGCTGTGGTGACCGGGTTCCTCGGGGTGGCGATCCCGCTGGCCCTGATCCTCGGGCTGAACCGCAGACGCTGACCTCAGCGGGTTTCCTCCAGGTCGCCCAGCACCTCCACCGCGCGTCCGTCAGAGATCACTGCCGCCGTAGCCAGGCCAAGAAAGAGGCCGTGTCCGACCACTCCGGGCACCTCTGCCAGCATCCGGGCCAGTTCGCGCCACGGCTGCGAGCAGCTGGCCAGGTCCGCATCCAGCACCAGGTTGCCGTTGTCGGAGATGAAGGGCTCCCGCTCCCCGCGCAGCCTGGTCCTGAGCCGGCACAGGCTCTCGATCCGGCGCTGGGTGCCCTGCCAGTCGAACCGCAGCACCTCAACCGGCAGCGCCGCCCGCTCGCCCAGCCGTCCCACCCTCTTGGTCGAGTCGGCGACCACCCAGAAGCGCCGGCTCCGCTCGGCGACGATCTTCTCGCGAACCATGGCGCCGCCCGCTCCCTTGATCAGGTCCAGCCCGGGGGTGACCTCATCAGCGCCATCCACGTCCAGGTCCAGCCCTTCCCCGGTGTCCGGGAGGATGGTGATGCCCATCGAACGGGCTCGCCGCTCCGTGGCCTCGGAGGTGCAGACCGCCGACACCTCAAGCCCCTGGCGGACCCGCGGCGCCAGGGCGTCCAGGAACGCCGAAGCAGTGCGGCCGGTGCCCAGCCCGAGGCGCATTCCTGGCGCCACCCGGGCGGCAGCGAACTCTCCCACCTTGGCGAGGGCGGCCGGAAGCCGCTCCGCCGGCAGGGCGGTCAGCCCGAGCGCTCCGGGCCCGACCGCTCCACCGTGATCCGCAGCAGGACCCGGCGCTCGGCGACCATGGCGGTTCGATACTCGTCCCAGTTCGGGTGCTCTCCCACCACCGAGCGGTAGTACTCCTCCAGGAGGGGCAGGGCGACCGGGAGTGAGACCACCTCCGCCGAGCCCCACACCACCACCCAGGGACCGAAAAACCGATCGGTGAATGCGGTCAGCGCCACCCGTGGATTGCGCCGCACGTTGAGCGTCTTCACCGCTCCCTCCCGGCTGCTGACCACCACCCTACCCTGCGCGTCCACCCCCGCCACGACCGGGGACAGCTGGGCGGAGCCGTCCCGTCGGTAGGTGGCCAGGACCGCCCGATGATTGGAGGAGATGAAGGATAGGGCGTCTTCACTAGCCATCGGCGGCTTCTCCGGCGCCAACCCAGCGGGGCGCCCGGGACCGGGCCCGTTCTATCAGCAGCTCCTGGATCCCTGGAGCATCCCCGGCCGGGTCTAGCCGTCTCCAGACGGCTGACGACTCGAGCCCCCAGGATTGCCGGCGGTCGGCCCAGGTCAGCTCCAGGACCTCCTGCACCTCCCTCCGGCACGATGGGTCCAGCAAGGGGACCATGCATTCGACGCGCCGGTAGAGGTTGCGGCCCATGAGGTCGGCGGAGCCCATGTAGACCTCGGGAGAGCCGCCATTCTCGAAGACGAAGGCCCGGCCGTGCTCCAGGAAGCGACCGATGACGCTGTGCACCGTGACCGTCTCACTGAGATCCGGGATGCCCGGGCGCAGAGCGCAGATGCCCCTCACCAGAAGGCGGATGGGGAGCCCCTGGGCGGAGGCGTGGTAGATCGCCGAGATCGCCCGCTCGTCGGTCAGTCCGTTCACCTTGCCCAGCACCCCGGCCGGCCGGTCGGCCCGGAGGTGCTCGAGCTCACGCTCCAGCAGCGCCTCGAAGCGCTCCACCACGTTGATTGGGGCCACCCAGAGGTGGCGGTAGTCGTGCTTGCGCGAGTATCCGGTCAGGTAGTTGAAGAGATCCGCCACCTCCTCGGTGATCTCCCGGCGGGCCGTGAGCAGCCCGAAGTCGGTGTACACCCGAGCCGTGACCGCGTTGTAGTTACCGGTCCCGATGTGGGCGTACTGGCGAACCGTGCCCTCCTCCTGTCGGACCACGAGCACCAGCTTGGCATGCGTCTTGAGGCCGGGGACGCCATAGGCCACATGGGCCCCCACCTGCTCCAGCTGCCGCGCCCAGCGGATGTTGTTCTGCTCGTCGAAGCGGGCCTTGATCTCGACCAGCACCACCACCTGTTTGCCGTCCTCCGCCGCCTGGGTGAGGGCGCCGATGAGCGGCGTGTCCCCAGAGGTGCGGTAGAGGGTCTGCTTGATGGCCAGGACGCGGGGGTCGCGGGCCGCCTGCTCGATGAAGCGCTCAGTGGTGGCGGCGAAGGAGTCGTAGGGATGCTGCACCAGCACGTCCCCGGCACGGAGGACGGCGAAGAAGTCCGGTTCCTGGTCCTGGACGCTGAGCAGCCGGGGTGGAGTCGTGCCGCTGAAGGCGGTGTAGGCCAGGTCGGGGCGATCGACCGCCTCTATCACCTGGGCCAGGCCGGTGAGGTCCAGAATGCCGTCCACCGCCTGGATCTCGCTGGCGTCGATCCCCAGTTCGGCCTCCAGCATGGCGGCCACCTCGTCGGGCAGTCGGGGCCCGGCCTCCACCCGGACGATCGCTCCGAAGCGGCGTTCCCGCAGCTCCTCCTCGATGGCCGAGAGAAGGTTGGGCTCGTCCTCATCCACGTCGAAGTCGGCGTCACGGGTGACCCGGAAATATCCGCGGGCCACTATCCGCATCCCCGGGAAGAGGTGGTCCAGCCGCTCGGCGATGATCCGTTCCACGGGCACGAACGGGCCCTGGGGCCCGGCCCGGAAGAACCGGGGCACCGCGGACGGCACCTTGACTCTCGCCACCCGGGCCCCGGGGTCCTCGGGGTCGTCCAGCACCACCCCGATCGAGAGTGAGAGGTTGCTGAGATAGGGGAAGGGGTGGGCGGGGTCGATGGCTAGGGGGGTGAGCAGGGGATAGAGCTGGCGTTCGAAGAAGCGCGAGCACTGTGCCTGCTCCTCGGCGGAGAGCGCCTCCTCCCCCAGAATGAGCCGGACGCCCTGTTCCGCCAGCGCCGGAGCCACCTCCCGGCTGAGGCAGTGAAGCTGGGCCGCCGCCAGCTCCGAGCTCCGCCTTCGGATCGCCGCCAGCTGCTCCTTGGGTGTCATCCGATCCGGGTGGCTGGCCTGAAGCGGCTCTCCGACCTGGCGGAGCAGGGACGCCACCCTGATCATGTAGAACTCGTCGAGGTTGTTGGCGGTGATGGCCAGGAAGCGGAGCCGCTCGAGCAGGGGGACGCGCGGGTCGCGCGCCTCGGCCAGGACCCGGAAGTCGAAGTCCAGCCAGCTCAGCTCCCGGTTGATGTAGTTGGCCGGGTCCACCAGGGGATCGGCTGGGGCCTCGCGTCCCACCTCAGGGCGGACGCCGGCGGGCAGGGGATCGGGCACCTTGCAAAGCTACTACGGCGCGCCCGACTTGTGACGATCAGCTTGCGCCGCAGCGTCGCCCACGGCCATGGGCTACGATGCGGCCATGAACGGGCGGCGGCTTCTCACGGTGGCGGTGGCCGCAGTCCTACTGGCCGGCTGTGGGGCGGTTGCTCACCACCGCAGCCCCGCGGTGGCCGCCAACCTCCTGGGCTCCTCGGGTACGGCGGCTCTGGGGACCAGCTTCGAGGCGAACTACACCGCGACCGTGAGCATCTCCTTGCAGGGAGTGTCGGGGTTGCCGGCGGCGACCCTGCAGCAGCTGCAGCAGGCGGCCGCCAAACTCTCCGGCTCGACCATCAGCGGCCAGATCCTGTATCAGTCCAGTGGGACCGAGGAGCTGAGCTACAACGTGCCCGCTCTCTTCTCGGGCACCGTCCACCTTCTTGAGGTCGGAGGCGCGGGATACGTGAGCCTGAACGGGGCCCAGTGGTATGCGATCCAGTCTCCGGGTGCGTCCTCTTGGCCCGGTGGCGCGGCGGGGCTCCAGACCCAGCTCCGCCAGCTTCTTTCCAGCCTCAAGTCGGCCACCAAGGTCACCGACCTGGGCAGCGGGGGAACCGTGAACGGCGTGCCCACCGAGCACATTCAGGCCGAGCTGCCGGGCTCGGCGCTCGCCGCCGCCTTGTCCGGGGCCCTGGGCAGCCTGGGGCAATCGACTGGAGCCACCCCCGGCGCCGGCATCCTCTCCCAACTGGTGAACTTCGGCACCACCACGGTGGATGGCTGGGTGGCCACCACTGACCATCTGCCCCAGCGGCTCACCTCTTCCTCCTCCGCCACGCTGGACCTGGGCGCCCTCTCGATGCTGGCGCCCAGCGGCTCCCCATCGGTGACCGGGAGCGCCAGCATGGGCTTGCAGACGGGGGTCGACTTCAGCCGCTTCGGGGCCGATTTCGGGCTCTCCAAGCCGGCGGTGATCCTCCCGGGGTCGCCCCAACTGCCGCAGTCCTCCCTCAGCCAGTTCGCCTGATTCGCGGCCGCCGCCCCAGGAGGCGGTAGCCCCGGCTTCGGGATCCGCTCAGGGTGATCCGGATCGCTTCGCGGCGGGCAGCTTCCTCCGCAGTGTCGTCAAGTTGGGATCGTTCGATGGTGGTCCCCGTCCGGTCCGCGGCCGTGAACAGCCACCAGTCGGCAAGGGCCGGATTTTTGGGCAGCAGGGGCCCGTGGAGGTAAGTCCCGATCACCGGCCCCAGAACCGCTCCCTCTGCACCCGAGTCTCCGTCGTTCCCCCCGCCCCGCACGACCCTCCCCAGGGGAGGCAGCCCCGGATCCAGGATGGTCCGGCCCGAATGGTTCTCGAATCCCACCAGCAGGGGATTGGCCAGGCCGAGTCCGGGGCTGGCGGCGACCAGGATGTTGCCCACCAGGCGGCGGCGACCCGCCTCGGTGCGCATTGGGAGGATGCCCAGGCCGGGGATGAGATCGCCGGCCGCCGTCCGGTAGTGGTCCCCGAGGAGCTGGTAGCCCGCGCAAACCGCCAGGAGGGGAGCTCCGCTGGACACTTGCTCCCGGAGCGCCGGCCCCTTGCGGGTAACCAGATCGTGGGCCAGGGCCAGCTGGTCCAAGTCCTGCCCACCACCGATCAGAAAGCCGGAGCACGACTGGATCTCTTCGGGGTCACCGCCGTCGAGGCCCAGGGTCGTGACCTCCAACTCCACTCCCCGGAGCGCGGCGCGCCGAACCAGAGCCAGGACGTTCCCGCGATCGCCATAGAGGTTCATCTCACGGGGGTACAGCACACCCAGCCGCAGCGATCTCGACCCGGTCATCCGCCTTCAGTCCAGAACGGCTGGGCTCCCCCTGTGCCGACCACCGCGCGGTGCCAGGCCAGCATCGCTGTGTAGGTGAGCAGGGCCGGGGCCGGCAAACCCGGCGCGGCCCTCGCCGCCAGCTCATCCAGGGCCTCCTCCGCTCCGGGCCGGAGCAGGAGCCGCGAGCCGTCCAGCCCCGCATACCGGAGACGGAGTTCCAGCTCCGCAGCCCGCCGCCCGCTCAGGACGACCCACCTCGGCCCGCCGCTGGCCAGCCGCTCGAACTCCACGTCCCAGATCCAAGAGATGTCGGTTCCGTCGGCGATCCCGTCGTTGAGGGCCAGCCCGAGCACCGGACCGGAGCCTGCTCCGAGCACAGTCTCCAGGCTGGCCTCCATTCCCGCCGGGTTCTTGGCCAGAAGGAGGCGCACCTGGCTCTGTCGCCAGGGCACCACCTGGGACCTGCCGAAGGCGGGGCGGAACTCCTCGAGCCCGCGCCGGATCTGCTCCCAGCTAGCGCCCATCGCCAGCGCCGCCGCTGCTGCCGCCGCGACGTTGGCGGCGTTGTGGGCACCGGCCAGGGGCACCGGCAATGGCCCGGCGCCTCCCCCCGGGCCTGCCAGGTTCAGCTCCATGTGATCCAGGCCAGCGGTGAGCAGCCGGGTCACCCGCACCGCCGGGGAGGGGCGGGACCAGCCGCAGGCCGGACAGTGATAGTCCCCGCACTGACCGTAGTAGACGGCGTCGAACCGCAGGGACCCCCCACAACGGGGGCAGACCGGACGGTCGGCGGACTCGGGCAGCCCTCCGCGGTCCAGTTCCCGGTCCTCGATTCCAAAGTGGGACGCATTTGGCCCTCCTTCCAGAGCGGCGATGCGCGGGTCGTCCGAGTTGAGCACCGCCACCGCTCCCTCGGGGAGCGCCGCCACCGCCTCCCCGAGGCGAGCTGCGACCTGGTCCACCTCGAAGGACCGGTCCAGCTGGTCCCGGAAGGCGTTCAGCACCACCAGAATCCCTGGCCGCAACTCCCCGGCGGCCAACGCTGCGCTCAGCTCGTCGACCTCCAGCACCAGCCAATCCAGCTCCATCCGCCCCCGGAGATCGGCCTGGGCGACAGTGGCAGCGGTCAGGCCGTAGATGAGGTTGGACCCGCTCTGGTTACCTCCGGTGCGCCACCCGGCCGCGGCCGCGATCTGGCGGAGGAGAGCCGAGGTGGTGGTCTTGCCATTGGTGCCGGTGACCAGGATGATGCCGAGCCGAGGAGATGCTCCCAGCTTGCGCAGGATCCGGGGGTCGATGGCGCGGGCAACGTCCCCGGGGAGCGTGGTGCCTCCGCCCATCCCCAGGCTCCGCGAGGCCCAAGCTGTGGCCTTCCCGCCCAGCACCGCGAGCCTCAATCGGGGGTCCGCCCGGGTCATGCCGGCGCCGTGGCGCGGATCGGCACGCCCGGCAGGGCGGCTCTGCAGGCGGCCAGCACCGGTCCGGCCTCGGCGGCCCCGACGAGCGCGAAGAACGCCCCTCCACTGCCGGTCATCGCCCAGCTCAGATGAGGGGCGGCGGCCCGCAGCCGGGCCAGCCGTGGCGAGAGTTCCGGGGCGACGCGCAGCGCGGCCGCCTCCAAGGCGCTGCCGAAGAGCTCCGGCCCCGGGAGCTCGCCTTTCCCCAGAGCCTCCGCCACCGCCGCCGCCCGGCTGCCGTCGCTCAGCTCCTCGCTCCGGACCGAGGCGTATGCCCTGGCGGTCTCCACGGCCCCCAGGACGGCCACCAGGATCACCGTGGGCACCAAGGGGGGGAGGGGAGTGAGCAGCTCACCAACCCCGCCCAGCAGAGCCGCTCCGCCGCGGAGGGCGAAGGGCACGTCCGCGCCGCATTCGAGAGCCGCCTCGGCAACGTCCGCCGGCCAGTCGTCGCCGGCGGCCAGCCGGAGCAGTGCCGCGGCGTCGGATGACCCCCCTCCCAGGCCGCTCTTCGTGGGTATCCGTTTCCAGATCGCCACCGACGCCACCCCCCGGCCCACTCCCCGGCGCTGAAGCGCCCCAGCCGCCCGGGCCACGATGTTGTCCGGCCCCTCAGGAATCCCGCCCCGGAATGGCCCCATGACCGCTACCGGCATCCGGTCGCGCGCGGGCGGAGCCGGGTCCAGCTCCGCCGCCACCAAATCGCTCCAGGCCACGGTCTGGGACACAGCGGCCAGGAGGTGGAAGCCGTCGGCGCGCCGCCCGACCAGCTCCAGGGCCAGGTTGAGCTTGGCGGGGGCGGCCGCGACTGCCAGCATCCGCCCTACTTTAACCGGCACTTCGGACCGCTCCCTCGCTGCCGTATACTGGCCGGGCACGAGGCGCACCCAGCGCTTGATTGAGTTCGCCCCACGGGGCTCCAAACGGGGATAGTCTTGGCCAACACCAGTTCAGCTCGCAAGCGGGTGCGCGCCGCTCAGCGCAAGCATGATCGGAACCGCGCCGTCCGCTCCGCGGTGCGCACGGCGGTGGCCAAGGCTCGCCGGGCGGTGGGAGGAGAGGAGGCGCCCGAACTCGGTCGCCTCGCCACCTCGGCGCTGGACAAGGCGGCTGAGCACGGGGTACTGCACCCGCGCAATGTGGCCCGGCGCAAGTCGCGCCTGATGCGCGCGCTGGCCGCGGCCACCGCGCAGCCCGCGGCCGGTGCTCGGCGCGCCGCCGCGCAGGGTACGAAGTCCAAGTCCACCGCCTCGCAGCGGAAGACGGCGGCAGGGAAGGCCAAGCCCGTCACCAAGACGGTGCGCACGGCGCAGAGAAGCCGGCGCAGTGCGGGGTCCGAAACAGAGCGCGACTGAGGTCAGCCGGTGCGGGGCGACAGCTCCGCTGCCATGTGGGCCAGAAGAGCCTCCAGCCCCTGGACGGCGTCAAGCCGACCCACGCGAATCTCCCAGTCTAGGTCGGCTAGGGCCACCAGCCAGCGCTGCAACCGCGGAGCTCCGGCCCGTCTCAGCTGCCGGCTCATCCGCTCGGCCTTCCAGGAGGGGATTGCTCCCGAGCCGCCGTCGGCCATGGCGATGAGGTCACGGAGCGCCCTGGCCAGCGCGCCGATGACCAGTTGGGGCGGCACCTCGGGACGTGACATGAGGCCAGCGAGGAGGCGCCCCACCCGGCTCGGAGCGTCGAAGATCGCATCGGTGAGGCGGTAGAGCTCCCGAGGCGGAACCGGGGTGAGCAGCCGGTAGCCCACCTCCTCGCTGATCAGTTCTCCGGGATGTTCGGGGTACAGCGCCAGCTTGTCCAGCTCCATCTCCAGCTGGCCCAGGCCCTCAGCGGCTACCTCCACCAGCTTCGGCGAGAGCGGGGCCGCGAGATTCAGGCCCCGGGTCCGCACCCGTTGGTCAACGTGGTGCCGAAGCGCTGCTCCCTTTGGCCGCGGGACCAGCCGGACCTCGGCTCCCAGCTCCCGTAGGCCGCGATGCAGGTTGTTGGTGGCCGGCACCACGGCCCGGACCACGACCAACACCGCCGTGCTGTCCGCCCGGTGGGAGACGGCTCGGAGCACAGCCTCCGTCTCCCGCGTCCCCCGGGGCCCGATCTGCGGGTCCCAGAGGACCACCACCCGGCGCAGCGCCAGGAACGGAGGGCTGGCCAGACTTCGCTCGATGGCGTCGCCGTCGGATAGGTCCCGGAACTCCTCCAGCCCCAGCTCGGAGCCCATCTCCTCCACCAGTTGGGTGCGGAGGGATAGAGCGGCCTCGGTGACCAGGTAGCGGTCCTCTCCGTGGAGAAGGACCAATGGCTCCGGCACCTCTCGATTATCGCCGGGTCGCTCCCGGCTTGCCTTGGGCGCCCTCAGCCCGTCAGCATTGGGTGCCAGTGCTGCTGTCTGCCTTCCCGAGCCCGCAACCCCGGTTGCCCCTGGGCACCCTGGGCGCTGAGTTCGCCATCGGGGCGACCTTCCTCATCCACATCGCCATCGTGGGCTACATCCTCGGGGCCGCCGGGATCGCCCCGGTCATGGAGATGGTCGGGAGGCGCTCCGGGGCCAGCCCCAACTGCCTTCGGTATGCGCAAGGGCTGTCGCGTTCGGTGCTCTACCTGTACAGCTTCGGCGCCACCTGGGCGGTCTTCGCGGTGGTGCTGCTGACCGGGCTCTACGGCCGCCTGATCGGGACGCTGCTCAACCTGCTGCTCCTCCCGCTCACCATCGCCTTCGCCAGCTTCTTCGTGGGCATCCCCCTGCTGCTGCTCTATGTGTACGGGTGGGACCGCCTGGGGCCGAGGCTGCACCTGGCGGTGGGCCTCACATTCGCCCTGATCCAGTACCTCTTCCTCTTCATGATCGTCCAGCTGGACAGCTTCGCCCTCACCCCGGGGACGGCGGTCAGCGCGGCCCACGCCATGTACTCGCCGAGCTACCCCTGGTTGCTGCTGCACTACGCCGGCGCCACTCTATCCTGGTCGGCGCTGGTGCTGGCGGCGATCGCCGTCTGGAGGGCGCGGCGCGCCAAGACCGAGGAGGAGCGCCAGTACCACACCTGGACGAGTCGGGTCACCTTCGCCATCGGGTCGATCTTCCTTCTGGCCCAACCGATTTCGGGCTTCCTGCTGGCCGAGGCGATCAAGAACAGCTCCATCGGGGCCTTCGACAACCTCTTCGTCTTCAACTCCGGAAGCATGTTCATCGGCCAGGTGGGTCTTCTGGCGGTTGTGGTGGTGGGGGCGAACCTCGTCTTCTGGCTGCACCGGGGGCCTTCCTCCGGGCCCGGTGCGGGGCTGACAGCGATCTCCCTGCTGGGGATGGCGGGCACGGCCCTGCCCGCAGCCGTGATACCCGCGGATCTGGTCTGGCTGCGCTACACAGCGCTCTTCGTGGCCTTCATGGCCACGGCGATCAACCTTGGCCGCTACCTGGTTGAGGTGCGCCGGGCGGGAGCCGGGGTGCCGCTGGCACCCATCGTTCCGCGGGCGATGGGAGCGGTGGCCGTGGCGGCGCTGGCGCTCACCATCTTCATGGGGGTGGTGAAGGAGAACGCCAAGCTGCCCTGCGGGATCGACGCCGGCACCGGCCAGTCCTCGTGCCTGCTCTCCCTGCACCAGTCGGCGCAGAACTTCAACGCCCCGCCGGGTACCCTCCCGTGAATTATCAGGACTTCGAGTCGGCCTGGTACCTGGGGCTGATCATCACCTCCTTCTTCGTGATCATGCTCACCGGGTTCTGGATGGCCATGCGCCGGGTGCGCCATCTCTTCGTGGCCGGGGACACCATGTCGGGCTGGCTGGCCGTGGGCGCCAGCTTCTTCACCTTCATCTTCTTCTTGGCGCTCTGCCTCAGCCTCCTGATCCTTCTGGTGGTGCGCGGCAGTGCCTGACCCAGAGATGGCCATCTCCCAGCGCCGGATGTCGCGGCGCAAGTTCATGACCCTAGGCATCCAGGCGACCGGTGCCGGGATCGCCTTCCTCATCGGGGCGCCGATCGTGGGGTCGATCCTCAGTCCGGTCTTCTACAAGAGCCGCTACCCCTGGGTCCTGGTGGCCGACATCCAGCACGTCCCGGTCGGGGTCCCCACCGCCTACGTGGTCCTGCTGGACCAGGGCGGGGACGCCTGGCAGGTGCCGCCGGTGCCGCGCACCGTCTACGTGGTCAAGCTCAACCTGAACGGCAAGGTGCAGCTGATCACCCTGTCCAACGTCTGCACCCACATGCAGTGTGACGTCCACTGGGACATCAACCTCAACGTCTTCCTCTGCCCCTGCCACGGCGGCCTGTACAGCATCGACGGGACCAACATCGGGGGGCCCCCGCCGCAGCCGCTCTTCCGCTACCAACACAAGCTGGTGGGCAACACGTTGTACGTCCGCAACGTGCTCACGGAGGGGTAGGGGATGGCCGCTGAGAGGAGCCGTCTGGCAGGTCGCCTGAGCCGGCCGTTCGCCGGGGTCATGGCCGTCACCTACAGGTGGGTGGACGAAAGGATGGGGGTCACCGACCTGGTCCACCAGCTCCTCTACGAGGCGGTGCCGCGCCGGGGCGCCTGGGCCTACTCCCTGGGGAGCGCGACCCTGATCCTGATCGTCAACCAGATCGTGACCGGGATGTTCCTCCTCTGGACCTACGTGCCATCGACCACCGAGGCCTGGGAGAGCCTCAACTTCACCGAGAGGCACGACGAGTTCGGGGCCATCGTGCGGGGAATGCACCTCTGGGGCGCCTACGTGCTCTTCGTGGTGATCGGGCTGCACATGGTCCGCACCTTCGTGAGCGGCTCCTACAAGAAGCCGCGGGAGCTGAACTGGATCGTGGGCGTGGTCCTCTTCCTGCTGGTGCTGGGGCTGGGGATCACCGGGGCGATGCTGCCCTGGGACCAGGCCGCCTACTGGACGGCGGTGGTGGTGACCCACGTCATCGACTACTTCCCCCTCTTCGGGAGCCAGCTGCAGGAGATCCTCCGGGGCGGGCCCCAGATGGGTCCGGCCACCCTGACACGGTTCTTCGCCATCCACATCTGGCTGCTCCCGGCGCTGCTGGTCCCCCTCATCGGGCTGCATCTCATCCTGCTCCGGCGTCACGGCGAGCACGGCTCCTGGGTCAACTACGAGGGGGTGGAGGAGGAGACGGCGGAGGAGCGGGCCCGGCGGATGGCCCACGTGGAGTACCCGTACCCGGCCATCCCCTCGGACCCCGGGTACGCGGTGCCGGTGGACCTCGACGAGTTCTTCCCCTCCCAGGTGTTCAAGGATTCGGTGGTCAGCTTCGGGTTGGTGCTGATCATCTTCATCATGGCGGTGGTGGTGGGCGCCCCTCTGGAGCGCGCCGCCAACCCGGCCGCCCTCAACTACGTCCCCACCCCGGAGTGGTTCTTCCTGCCGCTGGATCAGATGCTGGTGCAGTTCCCCCAGGCCTGGATGATCCCGGTGGGGGTCTTCATCGTGCCGGGGATCGGGGTCACCCTCCTGATCTTGGTACCCTTCCTCGACCGGTCCCCGGGGCGGGAGCCCTGGCGGCGCCCCGAGGTGATGATCCCGGCCCTCTTCGTGGTGCTGTTCCTCCTCTTCGAGGCGCTGCTGGCCGTGAACCGGCTCTTCAACCTCTGATATGCACTTGATCCTCGCCTCCACCCCCCACCTCACCCCGGTACCGATCTCCACCGGAGTGGCGACTGCCCTGGTCGCCCTGCTGATGCTCGGCCACGTCCAGTTCGCCGCCTTTCAGCAGGGGGGGTACATAATCCTGGCCGTAACCGACTTCATGGGCTGGAAGCGGCGCAACCCCCATTACGACCGCTTCTCCAAGGGGCTGGTCACGGTTCTGGGGGCCAGCTTCGCGGTGGGCGGCTCCCTGGCGATCTTCGCCGTCATGATCCTCTTCCTGGGGCTCTGGAGCCACTTCTTCGTGACCCTGGAGCGGATCCTCTTCTGGCCCTTCGTGGCCGAGGCCGCCGCCTTCATCGGCGAGATCATCTGCCTCTACCCGCTGTACGCGCGCTGGGACCGGCTGGGAAGGGTGCGAGGGCTGCGGGTCGGGCTGGAGCTGCTCCTCTTCATCAACGCCAGCATCCAGATGCTTCTGATCAACGTGGTGGCCTCCTACATGCTCACCCCCCGGCCGGCCTTCAACCTGCCGCTCATCCTCATGAACCCCACGGAGATCCCCCTGGAGATGCACCGTTTCGTGGGCAACATCGCCTTCGCCGGGGCGATGGTGGCGCTGGTGGCGGGGATCCGCCTGCTCTGGCGCTCACGTCATCAGCTCCACCGCGCCTACCTGGACTGGATGGGCCACTACGGCCTGATGTGGGCGGTGGGGTTCACCATCGCCCAGCCCCTGGTCGGGTGGGAGTACGCCAAGGAGATCCAGCTCCACGCCTACGCCTCGTGGTACAGCATGATGCTGGGCGGGCTCTCGGTGGCCTTCCTCTTCCAGGTGTTCCTCCTGGGGGCCATCTTCACGGTGGGGATCTTCTATCTGTGGCGCCGGGTCAGGGTCAGCGGCTTCCGCTCCCCGGCACTGGCGGTGTGCACCGCCCTCTCCTTCGCCGCCTGGCTGCTGATCTCCACCCCTTCGTCCCTGGCCTGGAGCTATGAGGACGTCTTCGCGGCCAACGCCAACGTCCCCATCTGGCAGGGGGGGCTGCTCATCCCCTGGGGGCAGATGATCCCCTTCAAGCTCACGGCTCTCATCGTCTTCACCGGGGTGACCATCACGGCGATCACCGTGTACGCCGTCCACCTCTCGAGGGGCAGGCTGCACTGGGGGGATGCCGGGCGGGGACAGGCCATCTCCCTCATCACCGTGGGGGTGGCGATCTCCCTCATCATGGCGCTGATGGGGTACATCCGGGAGGACAGCCGGGGCCCCTTCCTGATCACCAACCACATGCTCATCAATCAGCAGCAGAACTACACCCCGCCCTCCACCAGCGGCCCGGCGCTCAATGGTCCGGCCAGTAACCTGGGGGTTCTGGTGCCCACGAGGTCCGGTCCGTGAGGCTGGTGTTCCGGCCGATCCGGCGGGCGGGTGAGGAGCTCCGGGCGGTGACCCGGCAGCCGATGTCCCGGCACATGGAAACCTACGTGGAGATGCACTCCTTCGGCTTCCCCGACCGGCCCACTCCCGAGGACCTGCCGGTGTCAGTGCGGATCGCGGCCGCCGCCAAGGAGATCCACGATCGCGCCGCCATCCTCTCGCCGGTGCTGCGCCGGCTGGAGAACCTGGGCTGGGACGTCCACATCGAGGGCGACCAGGTGGTGGCTTCCACTCCGCTGGACCCCGAGGCCGGATGGGATGTGCTCCGCCACCAGGGGATCGTCGACCAGATCCTCGGCCTGGCGGAGCGCACCAGCGACCTCCCGGCAGCCCGATTGGCTGTTGGAGGAGGCGAGCCGGTGGATCCTTACTTCACCGAGCCCGCCGAGGACCCGGGCGAGCCGACCACCTCGTCGATCAGCCGGTAGCGCAGGGCCGCTTCCGGCGGGAGGGCGAGAGCGGAGCCGAGGTCCGCCTCCACGAGTTCGAACGGCCGCCCGGTTGCCTTGGCCACCTGCTCCAACCACCTCTGCTGGTCCCTCAACTCGGCCTCCAGGAATCGGGCCAGGACCTCCACCGGCCCCTCCATCTGGAGTCGAGGGGCGGCAAAGGCCAGCAGGCAGTTGGGAGTTGCCACCCTGTGGCCGGCGACCGCCAGCACCCCGAGGCCGGGACCCTGGACGGCTCCCACCGCCGTGACCTCGGTGGGTACGCCCAGCGCCGCGATGGTGTCCATCACCGTGAGGGCGGCCCCGAACTCTCCAGAGGAGGTGTAGAGGCGGACGCGCGCCGCTGCATCGGAGACGGCGTCATGCTCCATGAGCCGCGCCGCCGCCTGGGTGGCCAGCCCCAGATCCAGGTGTCCCCGGATCACGGTCGTCCCCCGCGAGGCCAGCTCCTCCTGCAGGGAGTCCCAGGCGGGCGGGTCGGGGGCCTCAGTCACGCTCCCCCAGGGTGATCTCCACCTGGAGAGCCAGCGCCTGGGCGTACCTGGACACCGTGGAGATCCGAACGTCTCCCTTGCCCGCCTCCAGTCGCGCCACCGCGGACTGCGAGGTGCCCATTCTGGCGGCGAGCTCCGTCTGCGACAGCCCAGCGGCCAGCCGGCGGGCGGCAAGTTCGCCCCCCAGTTGGCGGCGGCGTTCCGCCATCTCCTGGAACCCCGGGAAGGGGGTCGCGTGCCTTCGGCCCGTCACCTCTGCACTCCCGTCACCGGCCGGTCCATACCTTGAATGATATACCTCATACGATATGAACGGCCCGGGAGGTCAGGCTGTGCCACCAGGGGGGATCTCACCGGAGCACCATCTGTGAGTGCCGGCCTGGTGCCGACCGTCCTGGACAGCTCGACAAGGGGGAGAGGGCATTCGACATCTTCTCCTTGTTGGTTAAGCGGAAGTTCCTGGGGATGTTGAACTGAATCGAGTTCAGGAATGGGCTGTCATGTAGCCACTCGGAGCTTGACAAGTGACATTTGCAGTGGTAGCATTGCCTTGTGGCCAAACCACGTGGCAACTCCATGCACATCGACCGCATCTCCAGCCACCAGGGCAGCCACGTCAGCTACCTGCTCCGCCAGTCCTACCGGGACCAGGGCAAGGTGAAGCATCGCACTCTCGCCAACCTCACCCCTTTGCCCATGGCCGCCATCGACGCCGTCCGCCAAGTCCTCAAGGGCCGCCCGGTCGGGGACCTGGAGGAGACGTTCGAAGTCCTGAGCTCCAAGCCCCATGGTCATGTGCTGGCGGTTCTGGGCACCCTGCGCCAGCTGGGGCTGGACCGGGTGCTGGCCACCAGACCGCAGCGG